>NZ_LZLQ01000001.1 GCF_001673315.1 Mycobacterium asiaticum
GTCAGGTGCTGCGATGAGGTACGACATCGGGGAACCCGTCTACTAACTCGGACACGACCCCAGGGCCGTGTGTAGTTGTCCCCCGGTCATGTGGATTGGCGAAGCCGATACGAACGATAACCCAAAGCCGCCGATCGCATACCGCATTCCACATATACATAACCAATTCATCCAGTTAGTTTTCTTTAGCCTGGTCAGGGCGGCTCATGGTCCGCTGGCCCGCGGCACGTGCGTTCGCGTGCAGCGCGCACCATGGGTGAGGTGAACGCTCGGTGGGCTGCGGAATGGGGGAGCAGCGGGCTGGCCCACCTGACCGGTCTGCCTGACGGGCCGCCCGACTTTTCCCGCGCCAACGTTCTACGACGTGCACAGCGGGTGGTCGCGGATGCGGCGACATTGCTGACCGGGCGGGCGGGTTTGCTGGGTCTCACGCGCGGCGGCCGGGTATCGGCCGGTGGCGCAACCCGGTTGATGGCAGCTCGTGACGGCTGGTGCGCGATGACGCTGTCGCGCCCCGACGACATCGCCGCGGTCCCCGCGCTGTTAGGCGTCGACGACGCGGGCCAGGATCCCTGGCCGGCGGTGCAGCGCTGGGTGGCGACATGTCCAGTGGCGCACATCGTCGGCCGCGCCGAATTACTCGATATCCCCGCGGCCGTCCTCGGCGAGGCGCCCGCCGGACCGCCCCGAATCCGGCAGATCGCCCACAGCGTGCCGCCGCGCGACGTGGGCGGTCTGTTGGTGGCCGACCTGTCCTCGATGTGGGCGGGCCCGCTGTGTGCGCACCTGCTGGCCCGCGCCGGCGCCACCGTAGTCAAGGTCGAGAGTCCCACCCGCCCCGATGGCACCCGCGCCGGTCACCGCGCCTTCTTCGACTGGATCAACGGCCGCAAGCTGTCCTACTGCGTGGATTTCGCACGAGGATCCGACGAGCTGCGCGCGCTGCTGGCAGTCGCCGACGTGGTGGTTGAAGGGTCGCGGCCGGAGGCGTTGGCCCGACGGGCGCTCGGTGTGGGGGACACCGGGCACCGAGACGGGCGCATCTGGGTGCGCATCACCGGGCATGGTGGAGATTCCCGGCGGCCCGCTTTCGGCGACGACGCCGCGGTGGCCGGCGGCCTGGTCGGATCCGCTGCTGCTGGTCCGGTGTTCTGCGCTGATGCCATCGCTGACCCGCTGGCCGGTCTGGAGGCCTTCGGCGCGGTGCTCGCATCCCTGCACCGTGGCGGGGGCGAGCTCATCGAGATCTCCATGGCGGCGGTCGCCGCGACCTATGCGGCCCTGCCGCCAGAGCCCTCGCAAGCCGCGCTGCCCGCGCCGCCACCGCGCGCACCCACGTTGACCGCCACCGCGCCGGCCCTGGGCGCCGACAACGCCCGCGTACGCCACCTGGTGGACGAAAGACGCTGCCTATCATGCTGATTCAGCGAGCCACGTTGTTAGACGGGGCGACTGTCGACATTCGCGTCGGAGCTCGGATAGAGGAAGTCGGCCAACGGCTGACCGCGCAGCGGGGCGAGGCGGTACTGGATGCGGGCGGCGCAGCGGTGTTGCCGGGGTTGCACGATCACCATGTGCATCTGCGTTCGGCTGCCTCGGCGCTGAATTCACTTTCGGTCGGACCGCCGTCGGTCCGCACCAAAGATCAACTCACACAGGCGCTTACACAAGCGGTGCCCGGTCCCGACGGATGGATCCGCGCAGTCGACTACCACGAATCGGTTGCCGGAGAGCTGAACCGGGCCACTTTGGACGCGGTGTTGGCGCATGTCCCGGTGCGAGTTCAGCACCGCAGCGGCGCGTTGTGGGTGCTCAACTCCGTGGCGTTGGGACGGGTCGGGCTGGCCGGCCATCCCGACGGCCGGCTACGCAGCGCCGACCCGTGGGCGGATGCGTTGCAACGCAGAGAGAGCGACCTGGCCGAACTCAGCCGGCGGATCACGGCGAAGGGCGTCACCGGCGTCACCGACGCCACCCCTGACCTGGACGTCAACGACCTCGTCTCGCTGATGATGGCACACCGCAGCGGTGAATTCCGGCCTGGCGTAAGGCTACTCGCGCCGGGTAAGAAGATCCTGCACGACGACCGGCTGGATCTGACCGCACTGACCGAGTGGATCCGCGATCGTCACCGCCTCGGCCAACCCGTCGCGGTGCACTGTGTGACGGCGGCCCAACTGGTGGTCACGATTGCCGCCCTCCGCGACGCCGGCAGTCACCCGCTGGACCGCATCGAGCACGCGGCCGTGGTACCCGAAGACAATCTGGCCGATCTGGCCGAGCTGGGCGTCACGATTGTCACCCAGCCCAATTTCGTTTCCGAGCGCGGAGATCAGTACCTCACCGATGTTCCGGCCGAGGAGGTCGATCAGCTTTGGCGGGTCGCTTCGCTGCGCAGTGCCAAGATCCCGGTCGCGCTCTCCACCGACATGCCGTTCGGCGACGGCGACCCGTGGGCCGCGATGCGTGCGGCGGTGTCACGGACCACACCCAGCGGGATTGTGCTCAACGGCGACGAATGTGTCACCCCGAGAGCGGCTTTGACGATGTTCCTGGGCTGGTCGGACCGTCCGGACCGGCCGCGGACCGTAGAGATCGGTGAGCCGGGGGATCTGTGCGTGTTGTCCGAGCCGCCCGCCATGGCGTTGGCCGAACTGGATGCGGAACTGGTGGCCGCCACCCTGATCCGAGGTGAACTCGTCTACTTCGCCATGTGATCGTCAGCCCGTCGGGGCCAGCGCATCCCGCACGGCGTCGCACTGTTGGTTGAAGAACTGTTCTGACACAGCTGCTTTCGGCAACACCAGGTCGAAGCCGTGGAACGCGCCCGGCACCGTCTCGACTCGGCATGGCACCCCGGCGTCCCGCAGCCGTTGGGCGTAGGCGAGGTCCTCGTCGTGGAACAGATCGTGGGTGCCCACTCCGATCCAGGCGGGCGGCAGTCCGCTTAGATCGTCGCGGCGTCCCGGCACCGCTGTCCGCGGGTCCGCGTCACCCAGATATGCCGTCCAGCCGAACTGATTGGCCCGCGGATCCCACAACCGGTGGCGGGCATCGGCGGCAACCGACGCACTCCGGTCATCCAGCATCGGGTACACCAACAGCTGGAAGGCTGGTGCAACTTCGCCGCGATCGCGGGCCAGCAACGCCAGTGCCGCGGCAAGACCGCCGCCGGCGCTGGCCCCGCCGATGGCGACCCGCGCGGGGTCCACCGCCGGCAGCCCGGCCAGCCAGAGCAACGCCGCATAGCAGTCATCCAGCGGTGCGGGGTAGGGGTGCTCGGGGGCCAACCGGTAATCCACCGACGCGACGGTGATGCCCAGCGCGCGGCAGAAACGCATGCACAGCCGGTCGTCCTGCTTCGCGTTGCCGATCACGTAGCCGCCGCCGTGAATCCACAGCAAGGCCGGGCCCGGCTCGGTGACACCGGTAGGCCGGTAGACACGGACGCCCACTCCGGATCCGAGGGTCAGCACCTCGACCCCGCGCGGCGTGCGCCTGTTGTTCAACGGCATCAACGTCCGCATCAGCGGCAGGGTCCGGGGACCGACCAGTCGCCGCGGCGCAATGCGCGCGAGTCGGCGCAGGTCAGGGTGAACTTCGTCGTTCGAGGGGGCCGGCACGGATCCAGTATCCAACGCGGCCCATCCGCAATTGCTTCGGCTCCGAATCTCTGGCGCGAGCTGTTCGGATGGCCGGGCATGACGACTGCACGATGATTGGTCGCAGCGTGCTCAAACACTAGGGGCGTGGAATGCTTGGACATCTGTACGATCGCGCACTTGGCGGCGAACGATGTTGGATCAGGCATGACGACGGCGAGGTACAGCCACTGCCGACCGAGCGGTGGCTGGGACGCATCGTCGGTCGCACGGCGCGCGGCGGTGAAGAGGAATTCGACGAGGCCGTCGCGCAGTTGTGTACCGGCCCCACCATCGAACTCGGATGCGGTCCCGCGCGTTTGGTGTCGCGGCTGGTGCGGCGGGGGATACCCGCTCTGGGCGTCGACCGGTCGGCGACGGCGATTCGGATCGCCGGCCGCGGCGGTGCCCCGGCCCTGCTGGGCGATGTGTTCGAACCGCTGCCCGGCACGGGTCAGTGGCAGACGGTACTGCTGGTCGACGGCAATGTCGGCCTCGGCGGCGATCCCGTCCGCATTCTGCGCAGGGCCGCCGAACTGCTGGGCCGCGACGGGCGGTGCGTCGCGGAGTTCGACGCCCGGGCCATCGGCGTCGAGGACCGTTGGGTTCGGCTCGAGTCCGGAAGTGAGGTAGGGCCGTGGTTTCGCTGGGCATCGGTGGGTCTGGACAGTGCGGCTGCGCTGGCAGCTCAGGTCGGTCTGACCCTCACCGGGGTCCGGATGATCGGCGGCCGGGTGGTCGCGGTGCTGGTTGCCCGCTGAAGGAGGC
Organism: Mycobacterium asiaticum; assembly: GCF_001673315.1. Taxonomy (GTDB): domain Bacteria; phylum Actinomycetota; class Actinomycetes; order Mycobacteriales; family Mycobacteriaceae; genus Mycobacterium; species Mycobacterium asiaticum_B. The sequence goes on from NZ_LZLQ01000001.1 coordinate 4,410, forward strand.
CAGATGAGCCGCCCGTCTGCGGTCGCGCGGTTCACCAGCCCACTGCGCGGTCCCTGGCTGACGTCGGTGTTCGGCGCGGTGTTGCTGGTCAGCCTGCCCGTCGTCATCCTCACCGGCCTGCTCTCCTATATCGCCTATGCGCCGCAACTCGGTCAAGCGATTCCGGCCGACGTCGGGTGGCTGCGGCTGCCCCTGTTCACCTGGCCTACCCGGCCGTCCTGGCTGTACCGCTTGACGCAGGGATTGCATGTGGGGTTGGGGCTGGTGATCATCCCGGTGGTGCTGGCCAAGCTGTGGTCGGTGATACCGAGGCTGTTCGTCTGGCCGCCGGCACGTTCGATCGCCCAACTGCTGGAACGAATCTCGCTGCTGATGCTGGTCGGTGGGGTGCTCTTCGAGATCGTCACCGGAGTGCTCAACATCCAGTACGACTACATCTTCGGGTTCAGCTTCTATGACGCGCACTATTTCGGTGCCTGGGTCTTCATCGCGGGCTTCCTGACCCATATCGCACTGAAGTTGCCGCGCATGATCGCCGGATTGCGCTCGAGGTCGCTGCGAGAAGTCCTGCGCACCAACGTCTCCGACACCAAACCCGAACAAGTCGACGACAGTGGACTGGTGGCCGTCGATCCGGCCGCACCGACCGTGAGCCGACGCGGGGCGCTGGGCCTGGTGGGTTCGGGCGTGCTGCTGCTTGCGGTGCTGACGGCCGGCCAGACCCTGGGAGGGCCGGCGCGCAGCCTCGCGCTGCTACTGCCCAGAGGTCGGCCGACCGACGACAGTCCCGACTTCCCGGTCAACCGGACAGCCCTCGTCGCCGGCATCACGACTGAAAAGGTGGGTGCAGCTTGGCGATTGACGTTGCATGGCGGCGCCTCCCCGTTGGTCCTGGACCGGGCCGCGCTTTTGCAGTTGGCCCAACATACCGTGCGGCTGCCGATTGCCTGCGTCGAAGGCTGGTCGACGGTCCAGACCTGGCGCGGGGTGCGCCTGGCCGACCTGGCCCGGCTGGCCGGGATGCCGTCGCCCGCGGGTGCGCGGGTGCGGTCGCTGGAACGGCGCGGCGCCTTCGCCGAAGCCAGCTTGCAGGCCAACCAGATTGCTGATCCGGACGCTGTGTTGGCGCTGCGGGTCAACGGTGCCGACCTGTCGCTGGATCATGGCTACCCGGCCCGGATCGTCGTCCCAGCGCTGCCCGGTGTGCACAACACCAAATGGGTCGAATCCATCGACTTCCGGGTGGCCTGAAATGAGCGTTTTATCAACGTTTTTCAACAAATATTATGGCGCCCACCCGGTGCATCTGCTGGTGATGGTGGCAGGTTTCGCGCTATCCGGTTATGCCCTGGTCACCATCACGCCTGCGGCGCTGTGGAATCCGCACACCTGGTGGCAGTCCGTCATCGTCTGGTTCGCCGCCGCGGTGATCGCCCACGACCTACTTCTCTATCCTTTGTATGCGCTGACGGACTTGGTGATTGGGCGTCGTACGATTCGGCGACGCCCAGAAATACCGGCGCACAATTACATTCGATTCCCGGCCCTGGGGGCTGGGTTGACGCTGCTGGTCTTTCTGCCCGGCGTCATCGAACAGGGTGCTCAAACGTACCGGGACGCAACCGGTCAATCCCAGCAGCCTTTCCTGGGCCGATGGCTGTTGTTGGTCGCCGCCATGTGCACCGGGAGCGCAATCCTGTATGTCGCGCGCATTTTCCTGGCGCGGCGTCGGCACGGGCAGCAAACTGTCTCAGGGGCTTGAGCGCGGGCCGATAACGTTAATAGCAAACAATCGGCTATTGCCTTTTCCGACACCGGCTAAGAACCGCCAGATTGTGGGTGTTATTACCGGCCGGCGGGGGTACGCTCCCCTCCATGTCGGCGACTGGACAGTCCAATTCCTGCGTCAAGCGGCTGCTGCGCGCCGGTCCCTCTGATTATCTACTGGCGATGAGCAAGGCAGGTGCTTCGCTTCCGCTGGTAGGCAAGAGCCTCGAACCGCTGGGAACCGTCGCCGCGATGAGCGTCTGGGGCTTGCGGTTCGCGCCGGAACTGATGTCTGCATCCGCCAAGAACTGGTTCGCCCCCGGCAACGGTGAAATGCGCCGGCGGGACCGGGAGAGCACCAATGACGTGTCCATCGCGGCATTGCGGGGCATGGTCTCGGCCGCGGAACTCGACGTGGCGTGGCCTGCGACGGAACGCACCCCGCCGTTCTGGGAAGCCCTGCGCCAACAGAAGTACCTGTACCGCCGCAACGTTCACTACGGCGACCATCCGGCCCAAACGCTGGACGTGTGGCGCCGCAAAGATCTTCCTGCCGAGCCCGCGCCGGTGATGATCTTCGTGCCGGGCGGTGCCTGGGTGCACGGCAGCCGCAAGATGCAGGGCTCGGCGCTGATGTCACGGCTGGCCGAGCAGGGTTGGGTGTGCCTGGCGATCGACTACCGGGTTTCGCCGCACAACCGCTGGCCACGGCACATCACCGACGTCAAGACCGCCATTGCGTGGGCGCGGGCCAACGTAGACAAATACGGGGGCGACCGCGAATTCGTCACGGTGGCGGGTTGCTCGGCTGGTGGGCACTTGGCCGCGCTGGCCGGTCTCACCGCCAACGACGCGCAGTTCCAGGCGAAGCTGCCCGATGGCGCCGACAGTTCGGTCGACGCGGTAGTCGGAATCTATGGACGCTACGACTTCGAGGACCGCTCGACGCCCGAACGGGTGCGTTTCGTCCAGTTCCTGGAGAAGGTGGTGATCCAGCGGTCGATCGCCCGCCACCCCGAGGTGTTCCGGGACGCGTCGCCGATCGCGCGGGTGCATCGGAATGCGCCACCCTTCCTGGTGATTCACGGCAGTCGAGACGGTGTGATCCCGGTGGCCCAGGCGCGTAGCTTCGTCGAGCGGTTACGCGCGGTGTCGACCTCGGCGGTCAACTACCTGGAGCTGCCGGGTGCGGGCCACGGCTTCGACATGCTTGACGGCCCCCGGGCGGGGTCGATGGCGCACGCCACGGCGCTGTTCCTCAACCAGGTGCACCGCACCCGAACCCAGTTCGCCAAAGAGGTCATCTGACGGCCGCCCGATTGTATGGTCGCGCGTATGGGTAGGGGACTGCCGTGAAGCGGCTCAGCGGCTGGGACGCGGTGCTGCTGTACAGCGAGACACCGAACGTGCACATGCACACCATCAAGGTGGCGGTCATCGAATTGGACGCGGCGAGCCGCGGTTTCACCATTGACGCGTTCCGCCAGGTCATTGCCGGCCGGATGGACAAGCTCGTGCCGCTCGGCTACCAGTTGATCGACGTCCCGTTCAAGTTCCACCACCCGATGTGGCGGGAGAACTGTGAGGTCGACTTCGATTACCACATCCGGCCATGGCAATTGGCCGCGCCGGGTGGTCGCCGCGAACTCGACGAGGCGATCGGGCAGATCGCCAGTACGCCTCTGGACCGTGCGCATCCGTTGTGGGAGATGTACTTCGTCGAGGGGCTGGCCAACGACCGGATCGCTGTGGTGTTGAAAATTCACCACGCGCTGGCCGACGGTGTCGCGTCGGCGAACCTGATGGCCCACGGCATGGACCTGATGCCGACGCCGGCGAGCAGTTCCTATGCCAGCGACCCGGCGCCTACCAGACGCGAGCTGGTCAGTGCGGCGTTCGTCGACCACATGCGGCACATCGGGCGGATTCCGGCGACGGTCCGCTACACGGCGCAAGGGGTGCGGCGGGTGCGACGCAGTTCGCGCAAGCTCTCCCCGGAGTTGACCATGCCGTTCACGCCCCCGCCCACCTTCATGAACCACATGCTCACCCCGGAGCGCCGGTTCGCCACCGCCACCCTGGCGCTCGCGGATGTGAAGGCCACGGGAAAGAAACTGGGCGCGACCATCAACGACATGGTGCTGGCCATGTCCTCCGGTGCGTTGCGCACCTTGTTGCTGCGGTACGACGGCAAGGCGGTGCCGCTGCTGGCGTCGGTTCCGGTGAGCTTCAACTTCGATCCGGAACGGATATCCGGCAATTACTTCAGCGGCATGATGGTGGCCATTCCGGCCGATCTCGAGGATCCGTTGGAGCGGGTACAGGCCGCGCACGACAACGCCGTCTGGGCCAAGGAAAGCCACCAGTTGCTGGGGCCGGAGCTGATCAGCCGGTGGGCGGCGTACTGGCCGCGGTCCGGCACCGAGGCGCTGTTCCGTTACCTGGCCAGTCGGGACGGGCAGAACAAGGTGCTCAACCTGAACATCTCGAACGTTCCGGGGCCGCGGGAACGCGGCCGGGTGGGCGGCGCCCTGGTCACCGAGATTTATTCGGTGGGTCCGCTGACCGCGGGCAGTGGCTTGAACATCACCGTGTGGAGTTATGTCGACCAGCTCAACATCTCGGTACTCAGCGACGGCGCCACTGTCAAAGACCCGCACGAGGTGACCGAGGCGATGGTTGCTGATTTCTGCCAGATACGAAGGGCCGCAGGCATTTCCGAAGACTTGACGGTCGTCGCGGATGCGATGGGTCCGGCCTGAACCCGCGTTACACTGACCGGCCGATTCGTCACGGATGTCGACGGCTACCATCGGCACTGTGAGCGACGAGGCGAACTCCGAATCCGAGGTCTTGGTCGAGCAGCGCGACCGGATCCTGATCATCACCATCAACCGCCCGAAGGCAAAGAATGCGGTGAACGCCGCGGTGAGCCGCGGCCTGGCCGATGCCATGGATCGGCTCGACGGCGACGCCGGCCTGTCGGTGGCCGTCCTTACCGGGGCCGGCGGTTCGTTCTGCGCGGGCATGGACCTCAAGGCGTTCGCGCGCGGCGAGAACGTCGTGGTCGAGGGCCGCGGCATGGGCTTCACCGAGCGCCCGCCGGCCAAACCGTTGATCGCGGCCGTGGAGGGATTCTGCCTGGCCGGCGGCTGCGAGCTGGCATTGGCCACGGATTTGATTGTGGCGGCGCGTGATTCGGCGTTCGGGATACCGGAGGTCAAGCGCGGGCTGGTGGCCGGAGGCGGGGGACTGCTGCGGCTGCCCGAGCGCATCCCGTACGCGATCGCCATGGAACTGGCACTGACTGGCGACCAGGTGTCCGCCGAACGCGCGCACGAGTTGGGCCTGGTCAACATCCTGGCCGAGCCGGGCGGGGCGCTGGACGCCGCGGTCGGCCTGGCCGAGAAAATCACTGCTAACGGGCCGCTCGCGGTGGCCGCCACGAAGCGGATCATCACCGAGTCACGCGGCTGGACACTGGAAAACCGGTTCGCCAAGCAGATAGAGATCCTGGCGCCGATCTTCATGTCCAACGACGCCAAAGAAGGCGCGATCGCCTTCGCCGAGAAGCGCCCTCCGCGCTGGACGGGCAGCTGACGCGGGTCTGCTCGGATACGCCGGCCGCCGCCCATGAGTTACACTATCGGCGAGATTTGTAACGGGCGGGGTTCCGAGAAGGATCAAGGATGAGCATTTCGCTGTTGCTCGAGATGGCTGTGTCGGGCAACCCTGACCGCACCGCTGTCGTTTCCGGAGATCTGCGGCTCACCACCCAGCAGCTCAGCGACCTGGCCGACGGCGGTGCCGGCGTCATCGCCGGATCCGGTGCCGGGCATGTCGTATACGTCGGGGTCGGCGGCGCGATGCTGCCGCTGCTGATTTTCGCCAGCGCACGTGCCGGACTCGCTTTCACCCCGATCAACTACCGGTTGGCACCCGATGCCATCCAGGCCCTGATCGACCGGCTGCCCGACCCATTGGTGGTCGTCGACGAGCGCTACCGGGAGCCGCTGGGCAACGCATCCAAGCGGCTCACCACCGCCGACGACTTCGTCGCAGCCGCCCGTGCCGCTGCCCCCGCCGCGGAGTTCGCCGATCCGGACTCCGTCGCGATCGTGCTGTTCACCTCGGGCACCACGGCGCAACCCAAGGCCGTCGAACTCACCCACAACAACCTCACCAGCTATGTCACCGGAACCGTCGAGTTCGACTCCGCGGCGCCAGACGACGCCGCGCTGATCTGCGTGCCGCCCTATCACATCGCCGGGGTAGGGGCGGCGCTGTCCAACCTGTACGCGGGCCGAAAGATGGTGTACCTGACCAACTTCGACGCCCAGGAGTGGGTCCGGCTGGCCAACGAAGAGCGGGTGACCACGGCGACGGTGGTGCCGACGATGCTGGATCGCATCGTTTCGGTGCTGGAGTCGGGCGGGCAGCGCCCCGCCGCGCTGCGCAACCTCGCGTACGGCGGCTCGAAGGTGGGTTTGCCACTGGTGCGGCGGGCGCTCGAATTGTTGCCGGACGTCGGTTTCGTCAACGCCTACGGCCTCACCGAGACCAGCTCGACGATCGCCGTGCTGACGCCCGACGACCACCGTGACGCGCAGGCGGCGCTGTCCAAGTCCGACGTCGCCGTCGCCCGGCGGCTGGCTTCGGTGGGACGGCCGGTGCCCGGCATCGAGCTCGAGGTTCGTGGTGAGGACGGCGTTGCGCTGGGGCCGGGAGAGACCGGCGAGCTGTTCGTGCGCGGCGAGCAGGTATCGGGCCGCTACACCGGAATCGGCTCGGTGCTGGACGAAAACGGTTGGTTCCCAACCAAAGACATCGCCATGCTGGATGAGGACGGTTACCTGTTCATCGGCGGTCGAAGCGACGACACGATCATCCGCGGCGGGGAGAACATCGCGCCCGCCGAGTTGGAGGAGGTGCTTATCGAGCATCCGCACGTTCATGATGTCGCGGTGGTCGGTGTCGAGGATCCGCAGTGGGGCCAGGCGATCGTCGCGGTCGTGGTCCCGTGCAGCGGCGTGGATCCCGACCCCGAAGAGCTGCGGGAGTATGTCCGACAGAGTTTGCGGGGGTCGCGCACGCCGGACCGAGTAGTGTTTCGCGACGAATTGCCAACCACCGCCACCGGCAAGGTACTTCGCCGGGAGATCATCGAAAACCTAGCAGGGGCACAATCATGATCAAGAACGGAACCCGCCTGGCCAGCCAGGTCTGTGACACCCAGGTCATCGTCGTCAGAAGCGCCGACAGCCTCGACGACTTGCGTTGTGGCGGTGTACCAATGGCGGAGATGGGCGCACCGCGATCGGGTGAACTCAACCCGGCCTTCGCCGACGGCAGCGTGATGGGCAAGCGCTATGTGGATGAGGCCGGCGCCGAGTTGCTGGTCACCAAGCCCGGCGCGGGCAGCCTCAGCGTCGGCGAGACCAAGCTGACGCTCAAGGAAGTCAAGCCGCTGCCGGCCAGCGACTGAATCCGCTAGGTCGTCCCGGCCTTATTGCGGGCGACGAATTCCCTTGCCTTGATCAGGAATTGGAGTTGGTCGCCGATCTCGCGCAATGGTCGGGTGCTGTGCGTGGACCGGCAGAGCACGATCGCGCCTTCCAGGGCCGCGATCGAGGTGACCGCCAGCGAAGAGGCGGTTTCCTCGTCAAAGCCCTCGGTGACGAAGGCACGGCCCAGCGCGGTACACCAGCGGCCCAGAATGAGGCCGGCCTCGCTCGCCAATCCGAGTTCGTCGTCGGCGGAGCCGATCGCGGCTGCCACCACGGGACATCCGGCGTTGAATCCGCCATCGGTCAGCAGGCGTTCCCAGAATTGGACGAACTCGCGGAGCAATGCCTTGGCGCCCCGGCCCGCGGCATCATCGATCTGGGCGGTGATGGAGTCACCGGCGTACCGCAACGCCTCGGTCAGAAGCTGATTACGTCCCTCGGGGAAGTGGTAATACACCGAGCCGCGCGGGGCGCCACTGCGGGCCAGCACCGCGTCGATGGTGACGCCGGCCGCGCCGCATTCGCGCATGACCTGCGCGGCGCTGAGGACCATCTTGGTTCGGGTACCACCGCGCCCGGTCGGGATGAACGGGTCCCGCGCGAGATCCGCGGACGTTGGCATGGTCGTCCCTCTCGTGAACTGGTCAGGCGGCGGGCAGGTGACCGGGCTGCGGGGCTGGGCAGGCCATCTGGCGTCGCTGGAACCGAAGTCGACGGCGGTAGGCCGGAATTTCACGGGTAAATCGATAGCCGGCGACGTTGATCTCGATGATCCACATTTTTTCTCCCGCAGGGGGTTTTGCTCTCACGTGGCCGGTGGCCTCCAGCCCGTGACTATGCCGCTTAGCATATTAAACATTAGTTTAAGTAAGCAAGCCCTTAGCTTGAGCTGTGCGAAACCGTGGAATATGTCACATCCGCGCCCAGTGGGTTTGGGAAGCCAACCGTCTGATTATGGTCTCTTGCATAATCTGACTGCCTGCGGTTCACTATGCGAATGACTAGTGGCACCGTGTCGGTGGAACGGGACGGGCACGTCCTGCTCATCGGGCTCAACCGTCCGCACAAGCGCAACTCCTTCGATCGGGCGATGCTCACCGACCTGTCCCGGGCTTACGCGCTGCTGGAATCCGACCCGGAGTTGCGCGCCGGCGTCCTGTTCGCCCACGGCGACCACTTCACCGCGGGGCTGGACCTGGTCGACGTCGGGCCGGGCGTCGCCAGCGGCGAACTCGCCTTCCCCGAGGACGGCCGCGACCCATTTCGTTTCGACGGCACCTGGACCACTCCCTTGGTCGCGGTCGCACACGGCTGGTGCATGACCCTGGGTATCGAGTTGCTGCTGGCCGCCGATATCCGCATCGCCGCGGCGGGTACCCGGTTCACGCAGATGGAGGTGCTGCGCGGCATCTACCCGTTCGGCGGCGCGACGATCCGGCTACCCCGGGAAGCCGGCTGGGGCAATGCGATGCGCTGGCTGCTCACCGGCGACGAGTTCGACGCTGTCGAGGCGCACCGGATCGGATTGGTCCAGGAGATTGCCGACGACGCTACGGCTGCGCTGGCCCGGGCGCGGGAGATCGCGCAGCGAATCGCCGAGCGCGCCGCGCCGCTGGGCGTGCGCGCGACGCTCGCCTCAGCGCATCTGGCTCGCGACCAGGGTGAGGCCGCCGCGGCAGAGCGGCTGGCCCCCGTGGTCCGGGAGCTGTTCGCCAGCGCGGACGCCGCCGAGGGCGTGCAGTCGTTCATCGAGCGCCGACCGGCCCGGTTCGAGGGCCGCTAGCCCGGCGCGAGGTTGCACCAGCAGCGTGGCAGCGCCGAGCGTGAAGCCAGCTTCACGCTAGCGTTCGAACGTGAAGCGAGCTTCACGCTGGAGCGCGGCAAGAACCGGGCTATTCGACCGTGTAACCCATCGGCATCAGCACGCTCTTCTGCTGGGTGAAATGCTCCACACCCTCGGGCCCGTTCTCCCGCCCGATACCGGAGTTCTTGTAGCCGCCGAACGGACAGCAGGGGTCGAACGCATACCAGTTGATGGCGTAGGTCCCGGTGCGGATCTTCTCCGAGATCTCGATGCCCTTCGGCACATCCGAGGTCCACACGCTGCCGGCCAGCCCGTACACCGAGTCGTTGGCGATCTTGATCGCGTCTTCCTCGGTGTCATAGGGAATGATGGCCAGCACCGGCCCGAAGATCTCTTCCTGGGCGATCGTCATCTTGTTGTCGACGTCGGCGAACACCGTTGGCTGCACGAAGAACCCATTGTCCAGCCCCTCGGGGCGGCCGCCGCCGCACACCAGCCGCGCGCCTTCTTCCTTGCCCTTGGCGATGTAGCCCTCCACCCGGTCACGCTGCTTCTCCGAGATCAGCGAGCCGATCTGGGCGGCCGGGTCCGACGGCGGCCCGACCGGTAGCGCCTGCACGAAAGTGCTTACCGCATCGACGATTTCGTCGTACCGCGAGCGTGGCGCCAGGATGCGGGTCTGGCCCACACAGGCCTGCCCGGTGTTCATGATTCCGGAGAACACCATCATCGGGACCGCGGAGGTCAGGTCAACGTCGTCCAGCACGATGGCCGCCGACTTTCCGCCCAGTTCCAGGGTGCACGGCTTGAGTAGATCCGCGGCGCGCTTACCGATCTCCTTGCCGACGGCCGAGCTACCGGTGAAGGTGAACAGGTCGACATCCGGGTTGGACGTCAGCGCCTGGCCGGTCTCAATGCCGCCGGGGACCACCGACAAAACCCCTTCGGGCAGGCCGGCATCGGCGAAGACCTCCGCCAAAGCGTTTGCGGTCAAAGGTGTTTCGGCCGCAGGCTTGAGCACCACCGTGCATCCCGCCAGCAGTGCCGGGCCCAGCTTGTTCACCGCCAGGAACAACGGCACGTTCCACGCCACGATGGCCGCCACCACGCCGACCGGCTCCCGGTGGACGATGGTCTGGCCGTAGGAACCGTTGCGGACCTCGCGCCATTTGACCTGGTCGACTGCCGGTCCGGCGAAGAAGTTCATCGCCCCCATGGACCCCATCCAGTGCATGGTCTCGATGGTCATGGCCGGCTGACCGGTCTCGTCGGCGAGCAGCTTGGCGAACCGCTCCTTGCGCTCCTCGAGCAGTTGCAGCGCCTTGGCGATGACGGCGGCGCGGTCCTTGGGCGGCGTGGTGGGCCACGGGCCGCTGTCGAATGCGGCGCGGGCCGCGGCAACGGCGGCGTCGACGTCGGCGGCCGCCGCCAGCGGCACCTTGCCGACGTACTCACCGGTCGCCGGGCAGTGCACCTCAATGACCTCGTCGGTGGACGGCTGGGTCCACTTGCCGCCGATGAAAAGCTTGTCGTATTCGGTCGCCTGGCTCACGGTCTGAGTCATGTCCGCCGTTCCTCCTCGTCGCATCACGCCGCGTCCTCACCGGTCGCGGTCGGCAGTGATACGCGCCACCCTACCCAAGCCAGGGCAAAACGAGAACCTGTTCCATTATCGCGGCGACAGGACCAGCACCAGATTGCTCACGGCGAACTCGCGCAGCCCCGGTACGGACGTCATCCACCAGGCCCATCGAGGGTGGTAGCGAGGAAAACTCGCCATCGCGGCACCGGTGCTCGCCGCCCAGTCCAACCCATCCGCGGCCGACACGTCGAACAACGACGACCCGTAGTTGTTCTTGGCCGGATGGCCGTGTTTGCGGGCGTACCGCGCTGCCGCTCGAGCACCGCCGAGGTAATGCGTCAGGCCCATCTCGTGCCCTCCGAACGGTCCCAGCCAGACGGTGTAGGACAGCACGACCAACCCGCCCGGCCTGGTCACCCGCAGCATCTCGTTGCCCAGTTGCCACGGTCGCGGCACATGTTCGGCGACGTTGGACGACAGGCAGATGTCCACCGAGTCATCGGCGAAGGGCAGCGCCATGCCAGAGGCACGGACGAACGTGCCGGCCTGCCGTGCCACCACCGGTTGAGCCGCGTGGATCTCGGACTGGTCTGGTTCGACGCCGATGTAACCCGCGCCGGCCCGGTGAAACGCCGCCGCGAAGTAACCCGGCCCGCCGCCGACGTCCAGCACCGTCCGCCCACCCAGAGAGCGGCCGGTCATGGCCCGCCAGAGGTCCTCGACCATGCCTGCGGTATCGGCGGCCAACGCGCCGTAGAACCGGGCCGGCTCCGACTGCTCGAATCGGAACTCCGCCAGCAGCCGGAGCGAGCGGCGCAGCGTCGCGCGCTGCGCGAAGATGCCGGTCACGCCCACGCGGCCACCCTACGGCCCCCGCATTCCACCTACCGGCCGCACGCTCGTCGTCGAACGTGAAGCTGGCCGCACGCTCGTCGTCGAACGTGAAGCTGGCCGCACGCTCGTCGCCCACCGAACGTGAAGCTGGCCGCACGCTCGTCGCCGAACGTGAAGCTGGCCGCACGCTCGCGGCCCGCTAGGCTAGCGAACAATGTCTGACCTGCGCTCCGTGCTGTTGCTGTGCTGGCGCGATACCAGGCACCCGCAGGGCGGTGGCAGCGAAACGTATCTGCAACGCATCGGCGCGCAACTGGCCGCCGACGGCGTCCACGTCACCCTGCGCACCGCCCGCTACCCGGGCGCGGCCAAAACCGAGGTCGTCGACGGTGTGCGCATCAGCCGCGCCGGTGGCCCGTACACGGTCTACATCTGGGCAATGCTGGCCATGGCCCTGGCACGGCTGGGCCCACGGGGGTTCGGCCCGTTGCGCCACGTGCGGCCCGACGTCGTCGTCGACACCCAGAACGGGTTGCCGTTTCTGGCCCGGCTGATCTACGGCCGACGCTCGGTGGTGTTGGTGCACCACTGCCACCGCGAACAGTGGCCGGTGGCCGGTCCGGTGCTGTCCCGGGTGGGCTGGTTCGTCGAGTCCACGCTGTCGCCGCGACTGCACCGCCGCAACCAGTACGTCACGGTATCCCTGCCGTCGGCGCGGGATCTGACGACATTGGGCGTCGACGCCGAACGCATCGCGGTGGTCCGCAACGGCCTGGACGAGGCACCGCCCCGGACGTTGTCCGGCTCGCGGGCCGCCGCGCCGCGTCTGGTGGTGCTGTCCCGGCTGGTGCCCCACAAACAGATCGAGGACGCGCTGGACGCGGTCGCCCAGTTGCGACCCGCCTACCCGGATCTGCACCTCGACGTGGTGGGTGGCGGGTGGTGGCGCCAGCGACTGGTCGAACACGTGCAACGGCTCGGCATCTCCGATGCCGTCACCTTCCACGGACATGTCGATGACACCACCAAACACCAACTGCTGCAACGCTCCTGGGTGCACTTGCTGCCGTCGCGCAAGGAAGGTTGGGGGCTGGCTGTTGTGGAGGCGGGCCAGCACAGCGTGCCGACGATCGGCTACCGATCCTCCGGCGGCCTGTCCGATTCGATCATCGACGGGGTCACCGGCGTGTTGGTCGACAACCAGGCCGAGTTGGTGGACCGGCTGGACCAGTTGTTGTCCGATCCGGTGCTGCGTGATCAGCTCGGCGCCAAGGCTCAGGCACGCAGCGTGGAGTTCTCCTGGCGGCAGAGCGCAGAGGCGTTGCTCACCGTACTGCAGGCCGTGCGGGCCGGCCGGCGCGTGAGCGGCCTCGTCGCGACGGTCTAAGCCGTAGCCGGGGCCAGTTCCGGCGCGATGTTCGCTGCCAGCGCCGCTTCCCGACGGCGCAGGCTTTGACTGCGCACAACGAGTGCGGTCGCGATGCTCAAGCAGATAGCCGCCGGTACCAGCAGCGCGTACCCGTCGAGTCCCGAGCCGAACAGCAGGCCTACGGTGCCGCCGCTCAAGAAGAGCAGCAGCGTCGTCGCGAGGATGGCGGCCTTCCACTTGTCGATACCGTGCTGGTGGCTGCGTCCCAGCATCAGCCCCAGATCTGTGACCGTGCCGGTGATGTGGGTGGTGCGGATGGGCATCCCGTGGAAACTCGACGTGAGTCCGTTCTGCAGGCCGAGCGCCGCAGCGGCCAGCAGCGCGTGGGCGACGGATTGCTCGACACCGATCAGCCCGCGCAGCGGTGTTTCCGCCACCAATACCGCGGCCAGCAGCAGCGTCGCTTCGAGGGTGAGCACCGTGGCGTGGTGCGAACGTGCGGGGTGTTTGTTACCGCCCAGGATCGCTCCGGCCGCGGCGGCGCCGCCACCGAAACCCGCCAGGATGGCCGCGAGAACGTGACCCTCGTACAGCCAGGGGTTGGCGGTGTTCATGCCCAGCTGGGTGGTGATTCCGGTGAGATTGGCGACCGGAACAGCCAGGATCAGCAATGCGACGGCATTGACGAAGCCTGCGACGAACGCCAGCGACGCGCTGTAGAGGAGCACAGCTCGCCGCGAGGAAAGGTCGTCGCGGCGAGTCGAGTCGTTCGCAAGACTCATCAGGACAATCCCTTTCGGTGGTGGACCAAGCTGCCACGAAGCTTATATAACGAAAAAATCTTCATCAATCATTCTTCGTATGAATTTGCCCAGAGTCCCGGCGAGCGCAACGCGCAGGCGAATTAACGAAACGCTTTACGCGAAAGAAGTGGTAGTAAGATCACAGTTGTGAACGCTGCCGAAGCGCCGAAGGGGGACGCCCGCACCGCTGGCGAGTCCGAACGCGGGTGGACGTTCCTGACGAATCACGGGCATGTGCTGCTGTGCGTATCCCTCAGCGAGCCGATGACCGCGCGCGAACTGTCGCTACGGGTCGGCATCACCGAGCGGTCGGTGCAAGCCATCCTGGCGGACCTCACCGGCGAGGGGTACCTGCTCAAGTCCAAATCCGGCCGTCGCAATGTGTACACGCTGAATCCCGACGGCCGGCTACGCCACCCGTTGGAGGCCGGCCACACGGTGGGCGAGCTCATCGAAGCGTTGTCGTAGTCGCTACCGCTTCAGGTGCGCACCGAGCGCACCGAGCGCACTAGAGCGCCGGCGGCGCCGACCAGCAGCAACCCCAGCCAGGCCAGGTGCGCGAGCATGGTCAGCGTCACGTCTGTCGAGTCGGCGCGCGCGGTATCCCCGCCGATGCGATACAAAGCCATTTCGCGATCGCGGTAGACCGGCGGCAGCGCGTGGACGGTCCGCGCGGCGGCGCCCGTCTCCCCGGCACTGTCGGATTCGACGACCAGCCACATCACCCCGGCGGCGGCCAGCGCCGACGGTTCCGGCCCGGACAGCAGTAACTGCTGGACGGCGCGGGCACGCGCACCCTCCCCGGGCACGGTCACGCCGGATATCACCAGGTCACCGGAGGTCAGCACCTCCGAACCCACCCAGCGGGGCAGCGGGTCGAGCACCGGCGCCGCGCCAGACCAGGAGAAGCGCCGCATGGTTCCGGCCGGCAGTACCGCCACCGTGCCGGGCTCGCGGTTGATTGCGGCCGCCACCGCTGCCCAGGCCGGCGGATAGCGCACCGGCGCCACCTTCCCCCAGACGCCCCAGGCCAGGTCGGGCAACACCAGAATCAGCGCCGCGCAGCAGACCGCCGCCGCCGGCCGCAGCCGCCGCTGCAGCACCACCGCCGCGCCCGCGCCGGCCGCCGCGTATCCCGGCACGGCCAGCGCGACCCACTTCTGCCCGTCGCGCAACACCCCGACCCCTGGCACCGCGTCGACCACCGACCGCAACACCTGCCGGCCCGGGTCGGTGGCCAGCAACGCCGGACCCAGCACCGCCACCGCGGCCAGCACCAGCAGCGGCCGCGCGGCCGGGCGATGCACCGCCACCGGCACTCCGATCGCCACCACACCCAGCAGCACCGCTGCCGCGACGACAGCGAAAAGCGTTGTCCGCGTTTCCGGTACGGCCTGGGCGTTCCATATCCCGCCGAGGCTGGCCAGGCTGCCGAGCGTGCCCAGGCCGGGCTCGGCGCGCGGCGCGAACGCGTCGACCCCGACGGCGTTGGCGGGCGAACCCGTCGTCAACGACGCACCCAGCGCGGACGCCGTCAACCAGGGCAGCGCCCCCACCAGCGCGAAACCCGAAGCCGCAACCGCACACAGCCAACGCGGCCAGCCGCCGCCCGGCCCGGCCACGCACACCAGGGCCATCATCGCGGCGAGCAGCAAACCCGTTGGCGTCAGCCCGGCCGCCGCGATCCAGAACGCCAGCGCAAAGACGCCCACGCCGGCTGATCGCAGGCGCAGCATCGTCGTCGCCACCCAAGGCAGGCAGCCGTAACCGACGAGCAAGCTCCAATGGCCCTGCAGCAGCCGCTCAGCGACATAGGGGTTCCAGATCGCCAGCGTCATCGCGACCAGCTCGCCGCCGACGCCGGCCTCGGGCAGCACCGCGGCCACCAGTCGTCCCGCTCCCCAGCCGGCCAACCACAACCCCAGCACCAGCAGCGTCTTGACCACGACTCCGCCGTCCACGACCCGCGATATCAGCGCCACCGCGAAATCCTGCGGGGTCGCGCGCGGCGCCGCCGTCAAACCCAGCGCGGTATCGGTCAGGTACGAACGCGGCGTGGATACAGCGTCGCGCAGCAGCAGATACCCAGGCTGCAGCAGCGGCGCGAGTACCAGCAGCGCCAGCGCCAAGGCATACCCCGGCCGGGCCGATTTGGCCCACACCCAGTTAGGTCCGTTCGGTCGGGCCAGGGCTGGACGGACCCGGCGGACCGGATGGGGTCGGGCCGGGTCCGTCCAGCCCCGCCGTAGTCGGTGGCGGATCCTGCGGTGGCGGGTCCACGTGCGGCCCCGCGTCCGCGTGCGGCCCCGCGTCCACGGGCGGCCCCGCGTCCACGTGCGGCGGCGACGATTCCTCCGCCAGCTCCGGTCGCTGCGTGGGCAGCTTCTCGGTCTCGGCTTCCGCGCCCGGCACCGGTGGTTCCAGCCCGCTGCGCCGGAGGAAGTCGGTGTCGTCACGGTCCAGGCTGGGATCGGTGAGCGCGCTCTCGGTCCGCAAACTGAACGACGCCAGCACGGCACCGCCGATCAGCGCGATCAGACCGGTCACGGTGAACGTGATCGGCAGCACCCGCGACCATAAGGCCAAACGGTCACGCTCGTCTCGCGCGGAATTGACCTGCGACTCCACCGTCTCCTGGGTGGACGTGAGCTTGTAGTCGGCCAGCGTCACCTCGGGCTTGAGGGCGTCGCGGGCGTAGTAGTGGTGGGCCTGATCGGTTTGCTTGACGATGGTGCCGGACACCGGATCCACCCAGAAGGTGCGCTTCGCGGTGTAGTAGCGGGTCATGGTGATCTGCTCGGCCGGGTCGCCGGGCACTCCCCACATTCCCGCGCTGGTGGTGATCTTGCGGTCCTCTTCGCCGGCATACAGCGACGGGTAGGGGATGGGGGCGACCAGCTTGCCTTCGCTGTTGACGCCCACGGTCTGGGTGAAGCGGTAGGTGTTGAGCCCGTTGACGTCGTCTTCGCCTTCGAAGTTCGCATCGAACGGCTTCTGGGCGATCGGATCGAAATAGGAGTACGTCTTGCGTTCGGTGTTGAACGGGAAGCGGTAGGCCAGTCCCTCGTGCCGCAGCGGTATTGCGGTCGGCGGGTTCTCATCGCCGATCCCGCGCGGCTTCTGCACCGAGCCACCCGGGTGCGACTCGTCCGAGACCGCCAGCGCCGTCTTGCGATTGAGGGTCACGTTGTCGACGATGGCCAGCAGCAACCCGCTGTCCTTCTGCTTGTCGCTGCGCCGGACCGAACTTCCTACTTGCAGCGTCACCACTTCGGCGTTGGCCGGCGTCTCGACGCTGATCTGCTGCTGCGACACCAGTGGCACGTTCTGGTTGACCACCACGCGGTCACTGGACAGCGACGCCGCGTCGAGCGCGGTCCCGGTGCCTTCGCTGATCAGCGTCGCATCGATGTTGAGCGGAATTTTGGTGATCTTGCCGCTGGTATAGGTCGATAACAGCAGTGCGGCGATCAGCAGCGCGGCGCCGAGTCCGATTGTCCCGCACGCGGCGATGCGCAACATGACTGCTCGGTTCACGTTGCTGTGACCTCCTTCTGGTCTCCAAAACCGGATGACCCGCTTTGACCTGGCCAGGCAGCGAGGCAAACCCGTTTGACCCTAACAGCAGAATGTAAGGAGCCGCCCGTGCGCGCCGGGTAGTGGTGCTCCCGGCCTAACCCGATGCACGCCCGGGCAAACTGTGGACATGACTGACGACCAGCAGGTGGGTGGCACCCGAAGCTTCCTGCCCGCGGTCGAGGGCATGCGCGCCTGCGCGGCCATGGGCGTAGTTGTCACCCACGTCGCCTTCCAGACCGGGCACTCGAGCGGTGTCGACGGCCGCCTGTTCGGCCGTTTCGACCTGGCGGTCGCGGTGTTCTTCGCACTGTCGGGGTTCCTGCTGTGGCGCGGGCACGCTGCGGCGGCACGGGACCTTGCGCCGCGTCCGCGAACCGGTCACTATCTGCGGTCGCGGGTGGTGCGCATCATGCCGGCCTACCTGGTTGCGGTGGTGGTGATCCTGACCCTGCTACCCGACTCCAACCACGCCAACCTGACCGTGTGGCTGGCCAATTTGACCCTCACCCAGATCTACGTGCCGCTGACCCTGACGGGCGGACTGACCCAGATGTGGAGCTTGTCCGTGGAGGTCAGCTTCTACCTGGCGCTGCCGCTTCTGGCGTTCCTGTGGCGGCGGCTTCCGGTCGGTGCTCGCATCGGTGTCATCGGCGCCCTGGGCGCGCTCAGCTGGGCGTGGGGATGGTTGCCGTTGGCGGTGCTGGGCGGCGGGCCCGGGGCGAACCCGGTGAACTGGCCGCCGGCGTTCTTCTCCTGGTTCGCGGCGGGCATGGTGCTCGCCGAGCTGGTGCACAGCCCGGTCGGCTGGGCGCATCGGCTGGCGCGTCGCCGGCTCCTGATGGCGCTTGTCGCGGTGGCGGCCTACCTGGTGGCGGCATCGCCGCTGGCGGGTCCGGCCGGTCTGGTCCCCAGCACGGCCGCGGAATTCTCGGTGAAGACGGCGATGGGTTCGGTGGTGGCGTTCGCGTTGGTTGCGCCCTTGGTGCTGGACCGGCCGGACACCCGCCACCGGCTGCTGGGCAGCCCGCTGATGGTCACCCTGGGCCGTTGGTCCTACGGCCTGTTCATCTGGCACCTGGCCGCGTTGGACATGGTGTTTCCCGTGATCGGCGCGTTCGCCTTCAACGGTCACATGCCGACGGTGCTGGCGCTGACGTTGATCTTCGGCTTCGCGATCGCCGCGGTGAGCTACGCCCTGGTTGAGTCACCGTGCCGGGAAGCGTTGCGCCGCTGGGAAAAACGCGAGAAGAAGGCCGGCCCGCAGGACCGGGAAGCGGATGCCATCGCACCCTGAGCAGCTCAGGAAATGTTGATCACCAGTGCGGTGATGTTGTCGGGTCCGCCCCCATCCCTGGCCGCCGTGATCAACGCCGCGCACGCATAGCCCGGGTCCGGATTGGCATCGAGGATCTGCGCCAGCGACGGTTCTTTGACGACGCCGTGCAAACCGTCGCTGCACAGCAGGATGCGGTCGCCGGGATGTAACTCCACCGCACTGGCGTCGGCCCGCGCGGGCGGCTTCATCCCCATGTACTTCGTCACCACGTTGCGGGCGCGGTGCTGGCCGGTGTCCTCGGGGTCGACCTGGTGCGCGTCAACCAACGCCTGCACCAGGGTGTGGTCGCGGGTGAGCCGCTGCAGCTGCTGGCCGCGACGCAGATAGGCGCGGCTGTCACCCAAGTGCGCGACCAGCACCCGCGTGCCCGCGATCACCGCCGTCACCAGGGTGCTGTTGGCGCCTTGGTAACGGGCGTCGTCCTGCGACTTGGCGTGCAGGTCGTCGGAGAGTTCGGAGACGGCGCGACCCAGTCGCTCGGGCGAATCCTGGTGGTCGCGCTGGTCGAGTGGCAGGTGGTGAGCCACGTAGCGGGGCAGTATGTCGACCATGGTCTGGGCGGCCAACGCACCGTCGCGACTGCCTCCGACGCCGTCGGCCACCATGAACAGCCACTGGTCGCCATCCACCCCCCAGCGGTCCTGGTTGTCGGATCGCTGACATCCCACATCGCTGAGAGCCGAATACTGCACGTCCAACGTGGGCTGGTTCACGGCCGATCCTCCCGGGTCTTGGCAGTGCTGGCATTGGATAGTCGCGCTACCACCTCATCACGAACGGCCGATCGGCGCGCCTTTCCGGCGTCGTCGCGCAACGGCGTGTCGACGAATTCCACGGTGCGAGGCACTTTGTAGGCGGCCAGTTGGTCGCCGACGAACCGCTGGACTGTCGGGGCATCCAGTTCGGATCCGGTCACCGTGTGTACCAACACGTGCGGCACCTGTCCCAGATCCTCGTGCGGCACACCAACCACCAAGCAGGACAACACGTCTGGGTGCGCAGAAAGGGCGTTCTCGATTTCGGCCGGGTAGACGTTGCGCCCGCCGACGGTGAACATGTCGACCCGCCGATCCGACAGGCAGAGGAAGCCGTCGGCGTCGAAATAGCCGAGATCGCCCAGGGAATCCCAACCGTCCCGGCTCTTGGCTTTGACGCCCACGTACCGGTAGGTCGCCGCGCTGCCAGGGTTGGGACGCATGTAGATCTCGCCCACGACGCCCGGCGGGCACGGATTGCCGTCATCGTCGAGCACCTTCATCTGACCGGAGACCACCTGACCGACCGAGCCCGGGTGGGCCAGCCACTGCTCACCGTTGATGAAGGTCAGCGCCTGCAATTCGGTGCCGCCGTAGAGCTCCCACAGCGCTTCGGGTCCCAGCAACTCGATCCATGCCTGCTTGACGGCCGGCGGGCAGGGCGCGCCGACGTGCCAGAAGCGCCGGATCGAGGACAGGTCATAGGAATCCGGGTCCGCGTTGTAGACGGGTAGGACCCGCTGCATGATCGTCGGCACTGTGGTGAGAAAGGTGACCCGGTGGTCGGCGATCACCCGGAGGAACTCATGCGGATCAAATCGGGGCAGCAACACCAGGTGGTGACGCATCAGCAGCGCGATGGTGGCGGTGGTGAAACCGGTGTTGTGGCTCAGCGGCACCGGCACCAGGCTGGTGTCACCTTCCTGGGCGCCCAGCGGGGCGCCGATGGCCGCCGGTACCCGGCTGTCGCCACCGGCTTCGATCAGTTTGGGGCGTCCGGTGCTGCCGCCGGAGGCCAACGACTTCCAAACCGGCGACACCGCCTCCGGCAGTGCTGCGTCCGAGTACGGGTCGGCGACGAAACCCATTGGCACGCTGGGGATCTCACCAGCGGGGTCGGCTCGCCCGACGAGCAGTGACCGGGGCTTCAACTCCAGTAACGCGGACAGCTCCGCCTCGGGGAGCCGCGGCGACAGCGGCTGAGGTATCGCGCCCAGCTTCCAGCACGCCACCGTCGCCTGCACCCACTCCACGGAGTTCGGCAACAGGATGCTGACGTAGCTGCCCAGGGTCACACCACGCTCGGCATACGCGCGGGCCAGCCGGTTGGTCGAGCTGTCGAGTTCGGCGCGGGTGAGCGTGTCTGCACCGCAGGTGACCGCCGGCTCGTCCGGCGCGATCTCGGCCAGTGCCGAGATCTGAGTTCCGATCGGCGCGACCGTCACTGATAGGCGCCCTGCCGATCGAAGATTTTGCGCGGGTTCTCGACGAGCATGGTGTGGATCTGCTCGTCGGTGACACCGCGTTCCTTGAGGGCCGGGATCACGTCGTTGTGGATGTGCAGGTAATGCCAGTTCGGCGCCATCTGCGGCACCAGATCTTCAGGCAGCGCGTCGAAGTAGCAGTTGGCGTCGTGGGAGAGCACCATCTTGTCGGCGTGCCCGCGCTCGCACATCGTCGCCACGATCTGGACCCGTTCCTCGAACGGCGAGATCACGTCGAGCCCGAACCGGTCCATGCCGAGGTAAGACCCGGCGGCGATGAGTTCCTCGAGGTAGCCGACGTCGGTGCTGTCGCCGGAGTGCCCGATGATCACCCGGCTCAAATCCACGCCTTCCTCTTCGAAGATGCGCTGCTGTTCGAGGCCGCGTCGCAAGCCGGCGTGGGTGTGGGTGGAGATCGGCACCCCGGTGCGTTTGTGCGCCTGGGCGACGGCCCGCAGCACGCGTTCGACTCCGGGCGTGATGCCGGGTTCGTCGGTGGCGCATTTGAGGATCCCGGCCTTGATGCCGGTGTCGGCGATGCCCTGTTCGATATCCCGGACGAACATGTCGGTCATGATCTCTGGGCCGCCCAGCAAGCCGCCGGGGCCTTCGTAGTGGAACCGGAACGGGATGTCGTTGTAGGTGTAAAGCCCGGTCGCCACAACGATATTCAGCTCGGTTTCGGCTGCCACCCGGGCGATGCGCGGGATGTAGCGGCCCAGCCCGATGACGGTGAGGTCGACGATGGTGTCCACGCCGCGGGATTTCAACTCGTTGAGGCGGGCGACCGCGTCGGCTACCCGCTTCTCCTCATCCCCCCAGGCGTCCGGATAGTTGAGTGCGATTTCGGTGGTCATGATGAACACGTGCTCGTGCATGAGCGTGACGCCGAGATCCGCGGTATCGATTGTTCCGCGAGCGGTATTGAGTCCTGACACGCCTTTGATGCTAGGTCGCTGCGGCGCCTTACCAACAGGGTCGTTTTGTTCCGGCTCGTGCGGTATTGCAGTACCGTCTACCCGTCCTGCCAGCACCTCTCGGGAGCCAACCACATGCTGCTCAACCCCAATGACCTGCAACGCAAGTATCCGGACAGCCGTTCGGGCGAGATCATGCAGGCGACGGTGGACTTCTTCGAGAACCGCGGCAAGGCCAAACTCAAGCACGACGATCACGAGCGCCGCTGGTATTCGGACTTTCTGAACCACATCGGGCAGCACCGCATCTTCGCCTCCCTGCTGACGCCGGCCGAATACGGTGCCTCGGATCCGGCTTTGGCCTGTCGTTGGGACACCTACCGGATCAGCGAATTCGCCGAAATCATCGGCTTTTACGGCCTGAGCTACTGGTACCCGTTCCAGGTGACAGCACTGGGTCTGGGCCCGATCTGGATGAGCGACAACGAGGACGCCAAACGCAAAGCGGCCGCGCAACTCGAACAGGGTGAGGTGTTCGCGTTCGGACTTTCGGAGCAGACGCACGGCGCCGACGTCTACCAGACCGACATGATCCTCACTCCGTCCGAGCACGGCTGGACCGCCACCGGCGAGAAGTACTACATCGGCAACGCCAACGTCGCCCGCATGGTCTCGACCTTCGGCAAGATCGAGGGCTCGTCGGGGAATCCCGACGAATACGTCTTCTTCGTCGCCGACTCCCAGCACGACCGGTACGACCTGAAGAAGAACGTCGTCAATTCGCAGAACTACGTGGCGAATTACGCGCTCCGGGAATACCCGGTGACCGAAGCGGACCTGTTGCACCGCGGCATGGGCGCGTTCCACGCCGCGCTGAACACGGTCAACGTGTGCAAGTACAACCTGGGCTGGGGCGCAATCGGCATGTGCACCCACGCGTTCTACGAATCGATCACGCATGCCGCCAACCGGCACCTGTACGGCACCGTCGTCACCGAGTTCAGCCATGTGCGACGGCTGCTCACCGATGCCTACGCCCGCCTCGTCGCGATGCGGTTGGTCGCGAGCCGTGCCAGCGACTACATGCGCAGCGCGTCCGCCGATGACCGCCGCTACCTGCTGTACAGCCCGCTCACCAAGGCCAAGGTGACCAGCGAAGGCGAGCGCGTCATCACCGCGTTGTGGGATGTCATCGCGGCCAAGGGCGTGGAGAAGGACACCTTCTTCGAGACTGTGGCCCGCGAGATAGGGCTGTTGCCACGGTTGGAGGGCACAGTTCACATCAACATCGGGCTGTTGGCCAAGTTCATGCCCAACTTCCTGTTCGCACCGGACGGCGCGCTGCCGCTCATCGGTCGGCGCGACGACGCGGCCGACGACACCTTCCTGTTCAACCAGGGGCCCACCGGCGGACTGGGCAAGGTGCGCTTCCACGACTGGCGGGCGCCGTTCGACAGCTATGGGCATCTACCCAACGTCGCGCTGTTGCGCGAGCAGATCGACGTGCTGGCCGAGATGCTGGCCGGGGCCACACCGGATGCCGCTCAGCAGAAGGACATCGACTTCGCCTTCGGCGTGGGGCAGCTGTTCGCCCTGGTGCCCTATGCCCAGCTGATCTTGGAGGAAGCGCCGCTGACGGGTGTGGACGAGGCGCTGATCGACGAAATCTTCAGTCTGCTGGTCCGCGACTTCAACAGTTATGCAGTCGAACTCCACGACAAGGCCGCTACCACCGCCGAGCAGGGCCGCTTCGCGCTGCGGATGATCCGCCGTCCGGTGCACGATTCTGCGACCTACGACAAGGTGTGGAAGGAATACGTGCTGCCGCTCAACGGCGCGTATGAGATGCGTCCATAGTCGCTTGACTGTGAACTAACTCACAGTAGTATGACCAGTGGTCATACCAGTTGGAAAGGGTTGTTATGCCGACGGTTACCTGGGCTCGAGTCGATCCGGCTCGTCGAACCGCTGTCATCGAAGCGGCGGAGGAGGAATTCGGTGCCCATGGGTTCTCCAACGGCAGCCTGAACGTCATCGCCCGGCGCGCCGGAGTGGCCAAAGGCAGTTTGTTCCAGTACTTCGCCGATAAGCGTGACCTGTACGCCTTCATCGCCGACGTGGCCAGCCAACGGGTGCGGGCTTACGTCGAGGACATCATCTGCGAGCTGGATCCGACCCGGCCGTTCTTCGCTTTCCTCACCGACCTGCTGGACGCCTGGGTGGCCTACTACGCCGAGCATCCCCGGGAGCGCGCGCTGCATGCCGCGGCGACCCTGGAGGTGGACACCGACGCCCGGATCAGCGTGCGAAACGTCATCCACCGGCACTACCTGGAGGTGTTGCGTCCGCTGGTGACCGAGGCACAGCGCCGTGGTGACGTGCGGGCGGACTCTGACACGGACGCGTTGCTGTCGCTGCTGCTGATGATTTTCCCGCACCTGGCGCTGGCGCCCTACATGCGCGGCCTGGACCCGATCCTGGGTCTGGACGAGCCCACGCCGGAGCAACCGGCGCTGGCGGTGCGCAGGCTGGTCGCGGTCCTTTCCGATGCCTTCGCGCCCCGCCCTTCGGCCGTCAGGGTTGAGTCCGCCGACCACGATCGCCCACGAAAGGCAGGGATCACATGACGCGCACGGGTTCCGGCTCCATGGTCGCCGGCGGTCTCAACTGGGATAGCTTGCCGCTCAAGCTGTTCGCCGGTGGCAACGCCAAGTTCTGGAACCCGGCCGATATCGACTTCTCCCGCGACCTGGAGGACTGGGAGAAGCTGTCGGATCGCGAGCGTCATTACGCCACTCGGCTGTGCGCGCAGTTCATCGCCGGCGAGGAGGCGGTCACCGAGGACATCCAGCCGTTCATGGCCGCGATGCGGGCCGAAGGCCGACTCGGCGACGAGATGTACCTGACTCAGTTCGCGTTCGAGGAGGCCAAGCACGTCCAGGTGTTCCGGATGTGGCTGGACGCGGTCGGCATGGCCGCAGACCTGCACAGCTACCTCGACGACCTGCCGACCTACCGTCAGATTTTCTACGACGTGCTGCCGCAGTGCCTCAACGCGCTGACCGACGATCCGTCGCCGGCAGCCCAGGTGCGCGCCTCGGTGACTTACAACCACATCGTGGAAGGCATGTTGGCGCTGACGGGCTATTACGCCTGGAACAAGATCTGCGTGGAGCGCGACATCCTGCCCGGCATGCAGGAACTGATCCGCCGCATCGGCGACGACGAACGACGCCACATGGCCTGGGGCACCTTCACCTGTCGGCGCCACGTCGCCGCCGACGATGCCAACTGGACCGTCTTCGAGGACCGGATGAACGAACTGATCCCGCTGGCGCTGCGCCTCACCGAAGAAGGTGTCGCGCTGTACGGCGAGAAGCCGCCATTCGACCTGTCGTCCGACGACATGCTGCAGTACGCCTCAGACAAGGGGTTGCGCCGGTTCGGCACCATCAGCAGTGCCCGCGGCCGCCCGGTGGGCGAAATCGACCTCGACTATTCGCCGGTTCAGCTGGAGGACGACTTCGCCGACGAGGATCAGCGGGCCCTGGCCGCGGTCTAGTTCTCTGCTCGCGGTCGAGTGGCTAGCCCACCCAGACCGTCTTGGCGTTGACAAACTCCCGGATGCCAAGGCCGGCCAGCTCGCGACCGTAGCCCGACCGCTTGATGCCGCCGAACCCGAGTTCGGGGTAGGACACGGTCATGCCGTTGATGAAGACCTGCCCGGCCTCGATGTCGTCGATGAACCGGCGCTGCTCGGCTTCGTCGTTGGTCCACGCGTTGGACCCGAGTCCGAAGCTGGTGGCGTTCGCGATCTCGATGGCCTCGTCGATGTCCTTGGCGCGGTACATCGACGCAACCGGACCGAAGACCTCCTCTTTGTACAGCGCCATGTCCTTGGTGATGTCGGTGACCACCGTCGGCGGGTAGAACCACCCCGGCCGGTCCGGCTTCTGCCCGCCGACACGGACTTTCGCGCCCGCCTTTACGGCAGCCTCGACCTGCTCGGCGATCTCGTCGCGGCCCGATTCGGTGGCCAGCGGGCCCACGTCGGTATCCGGGTCCGTCGGGTCGCCCACTTTCAGCGCCTGCATCTGCTCGGCGAACTTGTCGACAAAGGTGTCGTAGATGTCGGTGTGGATGATGAATCGTTTGGCCGCGATGCAGGACTGGCCGTTGTTCTGCACGCGGGCCTTCACCGCGGTCTTGACCGCCTCGTCGAGGTCTGCCGACGGCATCACGATGAACGGGTCGCTGCCGCCGAGCTCCAGCACGGTGGGTTTGATCTCGTCACCACAAATGGCGGCCACGGATTGTCCGGCCGGTTCGCTGCCGGTGAGGGTGGCTGCCGCGACCCGGGGGTCACGCAGGATGCGCTCGATGGCGCCCGACGAGATGAGCAGCGTCTGGAAGCAACCCTCCGGGAAGCCGCCGCGAGCGATGACGTCGGCAAGATACAGCGCGGACTGCGGCACGTTCGAGGCGTGCTTGAGGATGCCGACGTTGCCCGCCATCAGGGCCGGAGCGGCGAACCGGACGGCCTGCCAGAGCGGGAAGTTCCACGGCATGATGGCCAGCACCACGCCGAGCGGTTGGTAGCGGACGTAGGCCTGCTTGGCCCCGACCTTCGAGGCTTCCGCCGGTTCGTCGGCGAGCAACTTCTCGGCGTTCTCCGCGTAGTAGCGAAAACCCTTCGCGCATTTCAGCGTTTCGGCCTTGGCCGAGGCCAGCGTCTTGCCCATTTCCAGGGTCATCATCGCCGCGACGTCGTCGGCTTCTTTTTCCAGCAGGTCGGCCGTGGCGTTGGCCCATTCGGCGCGCTGGGCGAAGGTGGTGTTGTGCCGGTAGTCGAGGAAGCGTTCGTGGGCGCGCGCAATCGCGGCGTCGACTTCCTCGTCGGTGGCGGGGGTGAAGGTCTTGACTGTCTCGCCGGTGACCGGGTTGATGGTGGCGATTGGCACGCTGACATCCTTCGTCTTGGGGTACTTGAGAAAGGTCGGTATATCTAGCCTGCCACTACTGTCGAGTTGTCGGTTCCTCAGTGGTTCGATTCACGAACCGCATCGTCTCCGACGGGCGTGGCGAAAGGGAGGTGGCGCGGATGAGCACAGCGGCCGAGCTGATAGTCAAGTGCCTGGAGAACGAGGGAGTTGCTGTCGTCTTCGGAATCCCCGGTGAGGAGAACATTCGCCTCATCAAGGCATTGGCGGCGTCTGATATTCGCTACGTGCTGACGCGGCACGAGCAGGCCGCGGCGTTCATGGCGGAGATGTACGGCCGGGTCACCGGGCGCGCGGCGGTGGTGTCGGCCACCCTGGGGCCGGGCGCGATCAACATGCAACTCGGCGTCGCCGACGCCACCACCAACAGCACGCCCATGGTCGCGATCTCGGCGCAGGTGGGTCAGGACCGCGAGTACAAGGAGTCCCACCAGTACGTCGACCTGGTGTCGATGTACGCCCCGATCACCCGGTGGGCCGCCGACGTGCCGACGGCCAACGCCATCCCGGAGATGGTTCGCAAAGCCTTCAAACTCGCCGAGACCGAACGCCCGGCGGCGGTCTACCTGGCGATCCCCGAACACCTCGACCAGGACGACGCGGACTACGAGTTCGAGCCGTTGCCGCGCCGAGTCGTTCGCGCAGAGGCGCCCGCACCCAGGCAGGTGGCGCGGGCCGTGGACGTCCTGCGCAACGCGAAACGACCGGTGGCGCTGGCCGGGCACGGCGCCGCGCGCAGCGACGCGACCGAGGCGTTGGTCCGGTTCGCCAAAGAGACCGGTATCCGGGTGGCCAACACCTTCCACGGCAAGGGCGTCATGCCCGACGACGACCCCAACAGCATCGGGACACTGGGGTTCATGCGCCACGACTACGTCAACTTCGGGTTCGACAACGCCGACGTCGTCATCGCGGTCGGTTACGAATTGCAGGAGTTCGACCCCGTCCGGATCAACCCCAAGGGTGACAAGAAGATCATCCACATCCACCGTTTCCCCGCCGAGGTTGACGCGCACTACACGGTCGAGGTCGGGATCATCGGCGACATCAACGACTCGCTGAACGAACTGGCCGACGCGTTGGATGGTAAACGCTTCGACGACGCTGACGTGCCCGGGTCTGGTCTGTTGGAGGAGGAATTCGCGCGCGGCCAAGAGGATTCGCGTTATCCGCTGTCGCCCCAGCGGGTGGTCGCCGACACTCGAGCCGCCCTGGGCCGCGACGACGTCGTGCTCGTCGACACCGGTGCCACCAAGATGTGGATGGCCCGGCTGTACCCGACCTACGAGCGCAACACCTGCCTGATCTCAAACGGATTGTCCACCATGGGATTTGCTCTGCCGGGTGCGATCGGGGTGAAGGTGGCCCGCCCGGACGCCAAGGTGCTGGCCGTGGTCGGTGACGGCGCGTTCCTGATGAACTCTCAAGAGATCGAGACCGCGGTGCGGGAGAAGATTCCGCTGGTGGTGCTGATCTGGGAGGACGGCGGCTACGGGCTGATCGAGTGGAAAATGGACCTCGAACTCGGTGAGCACCACTACATCTCGTTCAACAACCCCGATGTGGTGAGTTACGCGAAGGCCTTCGGTGCAAAGGGCTATCGGATCGAGAAGGCAGAGGATCTGCTGCCGACGCTGCGGAAGGCGCTGGACGACGACGGGGTGTCGCTGATTTCCTGTCCGGTCGACTACTCCGAGAATCTGCGACTGACCGACCGGCTGGGGGAGCTGGACGAAACGCTGTGACTACGAGGCGTTTTCGGGGACATCCACGATCACCGTGGTGGCTTTGACGACGGCTACGGCGACGCTGCCGGGTTCGAGTTTCAGTTCCCGTGCGGCCTGTGTACTCATCAACGACACCACGGTGTGCGGTCCGCACTGCATTTCGACGTGGGTCATGACCTTGTCCGCGATCACCTTGGTGACCAGGCCGACGAAGCGGTTGCGTGCGGAGCTGTTGGTGCCAAGCGGATTCGTCGGCACAGCCGGGGCGTTGGTGCGCCAGAATTCGGCCAGCACTTCGCCGGCGATGACCTTGCGGCCGGATTCATCCTGACCGGCGGCCAGCATCCCCTGCTGTATCCACCGCCGCACGGTGTCGTCGCTGACGCCGAGCAATTCGGCGGCTTCCCGGATGCGTAGCTGCGACACGGACGGATCCTACCGTCGCTCAGTGTTGTTTCACGACCGATCGCGGTGCGGTTCGCCACTCGCGGCTGCCGTCCGGCAGCTGCCGCGGTGGATCGAGCAACAGGACGATTCGGTTGTCCAGCAGCACTGGATGCACCCAGTCGCCCAGCGAGATAGGTTCGCCCCGTGCCGGCCGGCGATGGTGTTGGTCGCGGACGTCGTCGAGCGGTATCAGCGTCGGTAACTCGTCGATAGTGGTTTCGCTCGGCAGCTGGTAGAGGCCCGGCACGGTGATGAACAATCCGTCATTGCCGGACAGGTACAGGCCCACCGCGGCCAATGCGCCCAGCACCCCGTCCTGTGTGCCGCCGTGTCCGGAGAGATGCACACCGAGGGTGCTGGCGAGTTCGCGAGCATCCTTGGTGCGCAACACTTCTCGCTTGGCTCGAGTCCCGAACTCGACCAGTTTGGCAACGTCGCCGAGTTGACTCGGGATGGCTACCACCAGCCCCGGGTCGGCATCGGGCGGGCATACCCGTTCCAGGAACCGGCCGGCCACGTCGATCACTTTGTCCGCCACGGCCTGCGGGTCCTGGTCGACGCTGCGCCAGGCCAGGCACGCGCTCGAATTGTGTGAGGTGTAGGGAATACGGTCGTCGACCAGCAACTGGTGCCGGGTTGCGCCCGCGGCCGTCCCTAGCCCCGCGTCGGCAAGCTCCCGTAACAGCGCTCGGGCACGGCGACCGGTGCCGGGGCTGGACAGATTGTCGGTGTCGTCGATGCCGACGAGGAGGTCCACGCCGGCTAAGGCGGGGCTCATGGGTTCACGGCAATCCGGTCGACGTCGCGAACCCATCGATCGCGGGGCAGTTGAGTCCCGGTGAGTTTGACTGTGTTTCGTTTGGTGACAGCCAGAATCACCAGGTCGGTTATTTCTGAGGCGGAAAGAGTCTGGGCGGGGTCGCGGCCTTCCACCCGTACCCATTCCGGATTCGCGGTACTCGCGGCGTTAAGGATCGACCGCACGGTGGGTCCTTTCTGGACTTGCGCTCCCCTCGATTGGGGCGTGGCGATTTCGATCTGGGGAAGGTCCCGCAGTTGTTGCAGCGTGAATCGCCGCAGCACCCGGTCGTGCTGTTGAACAACGAGCTCACCGGCGCTGTCGGTCGCGGTTGCGCATGCCTGGATGCCGGCGCCGACGAGGGACAAGACCGAAGCCACCACCAACCGCCGCTTGAGACGCACATGCAGAGAATATCTCCTGAAAATTCCGTATATGCGGCTGGGATCGCGGTAAAGTTCCGTACGTGATGACTACCCGGACAGTTTCAGGCGTGTCGTCGAGCTTCGCCCGTGAACTTTTGTTCCCCGTTCTGGCCGTGGTCCTGACGGTGGGTTACGCGGATGTCCGCATCCCGATGGGACTGCCCGGGCACCGCGGGCTGATTTGGCTCACGCTGCTGGTGGCGACCGTCCTCACGACTCATCGGCGGTCGACTGTGCTGATTGTCGGCGCCGCCGCCACGGTCGCGACGTTCGCAGTGCAGGCGCCGGTGGGCGGCGCTGGCAGTGCCCGTTACCTGGCCGCAGCGGTATTGCTCTACGCGGTCACTGCGTCGGTGGTGGTGCGGCGCCGACGATGGTTGGTGGTGCTCGCCGCCGCGCCGATTCACTTGGTAGCGCTGGCGGATTCGGGGCTGGTATTGGCAGGCCTGGCCGATAAGGCGTTGTGTCATCTCGGCTTCGGCCTGGCCGCGGGCGCAATGGGCTGGGTGACCGCGTTGGTCGTGAGCGGAAAGGGGCAGTCATGACTTTGCGAGTCGTTCCTGAAGGCCTGGCGGGAACTAGCGCGGCGGTGGAAGCGATTGCCGCTCGATTGGCGGCCGTGCACGCTGCGGCGGCCCCAGTGGTCTCGGTGGTGTCGCCTCCGGGTGCCGATCCGGTCTCGGTACAGGCGGCGCTGCAGTTCAGCGAAGAGGGCACGCAACACGAGACGGCGGTCGCCGCCGGGGTCGAGGTCCTGGGCCGAGCGGGTGTGGGGGTCGCTGCAGCGGGCACCAGTTATGCCGTCGGTGACGCGGCGGCGGCATCGACCTACCTGGGCACGGGCGTCTGATGATGTTGCTGCCGGTATGGATGGCTTCTCCACCTGAAGTGCACTCGGCAATGCTCAGCACGGGCCCGGGGCCGGGCCCGCTGTTGGCAGCAGCGCAGACGTGGACCGGTTTGAGTATCGAATACGATGCGGCGGCAACGGAACTGACAACTGTCCTGGCCAATAGTCAACAGGTTTGGGAGGGTCCGACGGCCGCGACTCACACCGCCGCCTATGGGCCTTACCTGGAGTGGCTGACACTGGCCAGTGCGGTCAGTGCCAAGCGAGCAGCTCGGCAGGAGACGGTGGCGGTGGCATACACCGCCGCGCTGGCAGCTATGCCGACCCTGGCGGAGTTGGCGGCCAATCATGCCGTCCACGCGGCATTGGTGGCAACGAATTTCTTTGGCATCAACACCATTCCGATCGCTGTCAACGAAGCTGACTACGCGCGGATGTGGGTACAGGCCGCCACCACCATGAGCACGTATCAGGCAACCACGGAGACCGCCAATGCGGCGGCCGCAACCGGGGGTGGTGGTAGTGGCTCCGGTGGGGGAGGC
>NZ_LZLQ01000002.1 GCF_001673315.1 Mycobacterium asiaticum
CTGCATCGTCGTAGGGCTCAGGCCGGATTGCCCTACTCCTCTCAGCCCGCGGTCGCGGGCTGCATCGTCGTAGGGCTAGGCCGGCATCGTGCGGCGCTGGTCCGGACCCCACAGCGGCTGCATATCGCCGGGCAGCGCCAAATGGGTTGCGGTGATGGCGTCGGTCAAGTCGCGTAGCGCGGCGTGAATCGCGCTGAGCAACTCGGCCAGTTCCTCCCGGCGCCCGTTGGTAATCTGTTCCAGCTCAGCGGGATCCGAGCGGCGCAGCCGCGTGCTCATCTCGTCCACCAACCGCTCCGGACGCGACGACCCGGACGATCCGGGCAGGTCCTTCAGGTTGGCCCGCAACCTTTCCAGCTGGAACAGCAGTGACCGCGGGTTCTGCGGGTCGAACAGCATCAACTCGGTCACCGCGACCACGCTGACCTGACCCAGCGTGCGGCGCCGATAGATGACCGAGGACTCGCAGGCCACCAGTGTCGCCTCGACAATGGATTGTTCGGCCACCGTGCCGCGCACGACGGTCAGGGTGTCGCCCAGCAGCGCTGTCAACCACAGCCCGCGTTCGATGCGTTTGCCGATGTCCATCATGGTCCAGCCCACGTCGTGCACCATCGACTCGCCCGCCACCCCGGACAGCGTCAGCATCCCGGCCAGTGCCTGCGAGTGGGCGTTGGCGATCAGGGCGTCTGCTTCGGCCAAAGACTGCGGCGGGTCGGCCCGAAGTGCCACTGCCCGTTCGACATTGGCCAGCACCATCCAGGTGTCATTGGACAACTGGTCGCGCACCGCCCGGGCCGAAAGTGCCAGCCCTTCCACCGACTGGATGAGCGAACCCGGCCGGTCGGGATCCACGGTCATCGACCACAGCATCGAGGGCGCCACCGCGATCATCTCCGCGTGGTCGTATCCGCCGGCGCTCGTCGCCCCCGTATCAGTCCCGGTGACCTTGCCCAAGGCTGCCATCAACGCCGGCACGCACTCGCTTTCCTCGCTGGCCTGATGGTGCCGGTAGACGTGGTAACGATCGCGCGCGACCATCAGCAGGCGAGCCATGTTCTCGGCGCGCTCGCCGTAACGGCCCATCCAGAACAGGTCCGACAACACGCGCGGCGAACTGACCCCCCAGGTCCCCGCACCCGTCTTGACCGGCTGCGGCGCCGACGGCAGCGTAACCGTCTCGGTAATGGACCGCTCTGTTGGTCGTACCCAGACATCTTTTGCCGCAACGGTTGTCAGCGTATAGGCGGATGGCTCGGGTGCCAGCACGTAACCGAGCCCGCCGATCATCGGGGCATAGCCGCTGCGTTGCGCGACGGTGAACAACCGCATACCGACGCTGGCGGACGAGAACACGCCGGCGTGGTTGGTGGGTGCCGAGGAGAACGTCGGTAGTTCCTGGCCGACCCAACGCCACGGCATGGCCTCGATACGCCCCGCCAGCTCGGTCAGCTGGGCGAATGAAAGAGCCGGTCCGACAATAGTTTCCCCGCCGTCCACCGGCTTGATCAATAACGACGACACGTTGGCCAGCAGGTGCGACAGTTCAGTGGCGATGCCACCCCAGTACACCGGCGCAGTCTGCAGCAGGGGCTCCTCGCCCAGCAGGCGTTCGGCCAATTCGGGCAGAAACCGAAGCAGCCCAGGGCTTTCCAGGATGCCGCTGCCCAGCGTGTTGACCACCGTCACCGTTCCGCGGTGCAACGCCTCCACCAAACCGACCACCCCCAGTCGCGAATCGGCGCGCAGGTCCAACGGGTCGGCGTAGAGCGCGTCCAGCCGGCGCAACACCACGTCGACGCGTTTGAGGGTGCCCAGTGACCGCATCCACAGCTTGCCGTCGCGGACCACCAGATCCGCGCTTTCGACCAGGGGAAAACCCAGCAGCGTCGCCAAATACGCCTGGTCGAAAGCGGTTTCGGAGTAGATGCCCGGACTCAGCACCACCACCATGGGGTCCTGCGCCACGTCGGGCGCGGCGTCGATCAGGCTCAGCCGCAGCGTTTGCGCGAACGGGGTGGTCGGACGCGGGGCGATGTGCTCGTAGAGGTCGGGGAGCGCGTGGGCCAACACCCGGCGGTCCGCCAGCGCATAACCGGCGCCCGAGGGGGCCTGGGTCCAGTCGGCATTGACCTGAAAGGTGCCGTCGGAACGGCGGCTCAGGTCGCAACCATGCATGAACAGCTGATGGTTGCCGGGCACTTTGATTCCGGTGGCCGAACGCACATAGCCGGGATGGGCGAACACCAGCTGTGCCGGCAGCAGGCCCTCGGTGAGCAGATCACGAGGCCCGTAAAGGTCGGTAAGCACCGCGTCCAGCAGCCGTGACCGCTGCACCAGACCGGCTTCCAGCGCTTGCCATTCGGCGGCGGACACCACCAGCGGCAGGGCGTCCAGTGTCCATAGTCCGGGCTCGGCCGGCAGGATGTGACCGTCCGGCACGCCGCGCGTGGCGGGGGCGTCCGCAAGTCCGGTGTAGGTGATGCCGTCGTGATCGATCAGGCTGTGCACCACCGAGCGCAGCCCGTCCAGCCCGGCTCGCCCGCGTTCGGCGATGGCATCGGCGACTTCGTCCCAGTCCGGACGCACGTTGCCGTCGGAGTCCACGAACTCGTCGTAGCCGCGGCGAGGTCCACCACGCAGATCGAAAAGGGCTTCCTGGGCGCGTGCGGTGCGGTAGCCCGCCAGCAGGCGGTCGACGTCGTACCGATCCCCGGCTATCGCCGACGATCCGTTCGGCCTCAGTGCCATCGTGGTGCCAATCCCGTGCCGTGCCCGAAAACGTGTAACCGGTGTGGTGCTGCGCCACCTTAAAGTTCGTAGCCGCTGATCCCATCACAACAGACAGCCGCCCGCAGCGCGCGCCTATACCGGCTTGCGTTGCGGGCGGCAGTCATTCGTTGGTCAGCCGCGTGGTGCTCCTATGCGTACTGCTGCCCCGGGTACTGTCCGGGCGGCGGGCCGGCCTGGTACCCAGGCTGTTGCTGCTGCTGGTCCTCGACCACCTGGCCGCCGGTGAGCTTGCGGTAGGTGTACACCTGGATCAGCGAGGCGACCGGCAGGGCGGCGACGAGGCCGATGAAGCAGGCGATCTCGCCGACCAGCACCACCGCGTACTGCACCAACCAGGACAACGCGCTGGGGCCGAGGTTGGCCCGAACCGTTGCGATGCTGGCCTTGATCGCATCGACCGGCGACAGCCCCTTGTCGACGGCGAACGCGATGGCGAACTGGCCGAAAAAGGTGATGATGAGGGGTCCGACGAAGGTGCAAGAGGTCAACACGGCGGCCAGACCCAGCAGCAGCGTGGTGAGCAGCACCCCACCCACGTTGCGCGGCTTGAAGAACGTTCCGATGCTCACCGGCTTGCCGTCGGCAATGTCGAGGGCACCGCTGACCAGTGCGGCCTGCATGTACATCGCCACGAAGAACGCAGCGATGTAGCCGAGGGTCAGGACGATGTAGCCGACCGTCGAGAAGCTCGAGCTGGACGCTTCGTAGGCGTAGCCACTGCCGTAGTCGTAGCTGGTCGTCGTGGTGTCCGAGGTCGCCATCGCGATACCGAACGGGATCCCGATGACGGCAGCGAGCGCCAGGAAGTACAGCAGCGTGGGCACGGCCAGCGCAGCGGCGTTCTGGGTGAACTTGCCCCAAGCCCAGCTGAACGCGTTGCCGACGCTGAAGTCCGAGCCGGCCGGCGCGCCGCCGTAGCCCGACTGGTATCCGGGTGGTGGCGGGGGTGGGCGAGGCTCCGGCGGCCCTGTCGGCAGCGGGGTCGACGGCGCCGGTGGGTCCGGTGCGACCCGTG
>NZ_LZLQ01000003.1 GCF_001673315.1 Mycobacterium asiaticum
CGACAGCTAGCCGGTGGGACGTCTAGGACGCCCGCTCCAGGGCGGGCGAGTGTGCATCTCACGACGCTTCGCCGGCGTGTCGCGTCGTAAATTGCACACTCGCCCGACAGCTAGCCGGTGGGACGTCTAGGACGCCCGCTCCAGGGCGCGCGAGTGTGCATCTCACGACGCTTCGCCGGCGTGTCGCGTCGTAAATTGCACACTCGCCCGACAGCTAGCCGGTGGGACGTCTAGGACGCCCGCTCCAGGGCGCGCGAGTGTGCATCTCACGACGCTTCGCCGGCGTGTCGCGTCGTAAATTGCACACTCGCCCGACAGCTAGCCGGTGGGCACGACGTCGGGCGCATCCTCGATGTCACCGGTCTCGCCAGCGGCAAGCGCTCGCCGCCCGAAGTAGCCAATGTAGGAGAGGAACGCCACTTCGGCGAGGACGCCAATAGCGATGCGGGCGAAGGTCGGTAGCGGCGACGGTGTCACCATGGCTTCGATCAGGCCGGATACCAGCAACACACCGACCAGTCCGATGGCGACCGAAACGACGCCGCGCCCCTCTTCGGCCAGCACCTGGCCCCGCGGCCGCTCCCCCGGGGAAATCACCGACCAGCCCAGCCGCATCCCGATCGCGGCGGCAAGGAACACCGCTGTCAGTTCCAGCAACCCGTGCGGCAGCAGCAGACCCAGCAGCAGACCACCCTTGCCCGCCTGGAACATCAGGCCGGCGATCACTCCCACATTGGCGGCGTTCTGGAAGAGCACGAACGGTATCGGTAGGCCCAATACGACCGACATGGCAATGCACTTCGCGGCCACCCACGAGTTGTTCACCCACACTTGCAGCGCGAACGCTGCCGCCGGGTGCTCGCTGTAATAGGACTCGACGTCGTGGTTGACCAGCTCGTCGATGTCCGCCGGGGTTCCGATTACCGACTGCACCTCCGGACTGCCGGCCACCCAGAACGCCATGACCACCACGACGACGAAGAACGCTACGGCCGTGGCCAGCCACCAGCGCCAGGCACGGTAGGCGACCACCGGAAACGACACCGTCCAGAACCGGATGAAGGTACTGGTCAGCGGGGCGTGCGCGCCGGTGACAGCGGACCGTGCGCGTGCAACGAGACTCGAGAGCCGGCCGGTTACCTGCGAGTCGTTCGACACCGACCGCAGCATCGACAGGTGCGTGGACACCCGTTGATAAAGCTCGACGAGTTCGTCGATCTCAGCACCCGTCAGTGAACGGCGCTTCTTGATCAACTGGTCGAGCCGGTCCCACGTGCTGCGGTGGGTGAGCAGGAACGCGTCGACGTCCACGACCGCAGCCTACCCAGCGGCAACCGGGGCCCAGTGGCTGTACCGTTCCCCGTATGTCTGAGGTGGTAACCGGGGACGCCGTGGTGCTCGATGTTCAGATCGCCCAGTTACCGGTTCGTGCGCTGAGCGCGATCATCGACATCACTTTGATCTTCGTCGTCTACATCGTTGGCCTGATGTTGTGGGCGGCGTCCCTGTCCCAGTTCGACGAGGCTCTGACGGTCGCGTTCTTGATCATCTTCACCGTGCTGGCGATGGTCGGCTATCCAATCGTCATCGAGACCGCGACCCGGGGACGCTCGGTGGGCAAGATGGTGATGGGGCTACGTGTGGTGTCGGATGACGGAGGGCCAGAACGCTTCCGCCAGGCCGTATTTCGCGCTCTGGCGTCGGTCGTGGAGATTTGGATGCTGGTCGGCAGCCCGGCGGTGATCTGCAGTGTGTTGTCGCCGAAGGCCAAACGGGTGGGCGATATTTTCGCCGGCACCGTCGTGGTCAGCGAGCGCGGTCCCCGGTTGGGGCCGCCGCCGATGATGCCGCCGCCGCTGGCAGGGTGGGCAGCGTCCCTGCAGCTGTCCGGGCTTACCGCGGGCCAGGCCGAAGTGGCCCGCCAGTTCCTTTCTCGGGCAATGCAACTCGATCCGACCCTGCGAGATCAGATGGCTTACCGGATCGCCAGCGATGTGGTCTCGCGCATCGCCCCTCCCCCGCCACCGGGCGTACCCCCGCAACTCATTCTGGCCGCGGTGCTTGCCGAACGGCACCGCCGCGAGCTGGCCAGGCTGCATTCGAGCGCTCCTGCCCATCCGGGTCCGCCGCCCCCCGGCTGGCCGCCGGCGCCCTCCGCAGTTCCGCCAGTCGCCTGGACGCCACGAGCACCGGCACCGGAGCCGGAGCCGACGCAGTCGGCCGATCACGGGGGATTCGCACCGCCGAGTTGATCACCGGGGGACGCTGGCCGCCAGGATGGCGACATCGGCCACCAGTAGGACTAGTCCAACGACTGGCACCAGGAAACCGACCCGCCGCTTGGCGGTGAAGACCGACGCGACGATGACGAGCAGCGCCACCACCGGCGGGCCGTAGAACAAGACGTCGAAATTGATGCCAAGCCCGAGGTTGGGGCATTGGCTCTGCGTACAGGAGTCGGTGCTCATCACTGCCCCGAGCGCAAACAGCATCACTATCGCCGCTCCCGGCACGGTCAGCAGCGCCAGCACCCAGTTGACCCGGGCACGCGCCGCGCCGTCGCCTCCGACCGACCCGGCGCCGCTACCAGGACCGGAAGCCATGGTCAGGTCACGGTTGTCGCCGTTCATGCGTCAGGTGCTACCCAGCGTCGGGCGGTTGCAAACGGGTCGGGAGGCAGCGAAACATTGCGATACGTACGCTCGACGATATATCGTGATGCGTAGCGATATACCTACTCCTTCAGACGAAAGACAGACATGAACCTCCCTTTCACTCCCCCAGACGGTCCCTTTGGACCACGGCCGGGATTCGGCTTCGCTGCCGGACCAGGCCCCGTTCAGCGGCGTGCGCTGCACGGCGCTCGGCGACAGGCACGGCGAGAATTCTTCGACCAAATGCGCGGCCACGCCGCTGACCACGAAGGACCGCTGGGTTTCGGTCCCGGCGGCCCCGGTTTCGGGCCTGGTTTCGGGCCCGGGTTCGGACCGGGCTTCGGCTTCGGTGCGGGCGGCCGGCGCGGCGGCGGACGCCGGGGCGGGCGCGGTAGGCGCGGCGACGTGCGGGCGGCGATTCTGACCTTGCTGCGTGAACGTCCGATGCACGGGTACGAGATGATCCAGGAAATCGCCGAACGCAGCGACGGCATCTGGAAGCCCAGCCCCGGGTCGGTGTACCCGACATTGCAGCTACTCGCCGACGAAGGCCTGATCGCCGCCAACGACACCGACGGCAGCAAGAAATTGTTCGAGCTGACCGACGACGGACGTGCCGCCGCCGAACAGGTGTCCACCCCGCCTTGGCAGGAGATTGCCGATGGCGTGGATCCGGGTCACATCACTCTCCGGACCGCCGCGCGCCAATTGTTCGGCGCGGTTGCCCAGTCAGCCCACGCGGCCAGCCCTGAGCAGCAACAACGCATCACCGATGTGCTCAACAAAGCGCGTCGGGAGATTTATGGGATCCTCGGCGAGGACTGAGCGCCCGCCGGCCCAGGCTCCCCGCCCACGCAGCCGTGAACGTGCACAGATGAACGGCGCCGCGCTCGGCAATCTGTGCACGCTCGCCGAAACGACGGGCGCCGCAACGATGAGCGCCGCACTATGGCGCGCCGCACGATCGGGCGCCGAACGATCGGGCGCCGAACGATCCAGAAAGGCCTACGACACGTCCACCCAATCCAGGGTCCGCTCTACGGCCTTACGCCAACCGGCATAACCTTCGGCGCGCTGATCGTCGTCCCAGTTCGGCGTCCAACGCTTGTCCTCGTGCCAATTGGCGCGCAGGTCATCGGGGCCGTCCCAGAAGCCGACCGCCAGACCCGCCGCGTAGGCAGCACCCAACGCGGTCGTCTCGGCGACCACCGGCCGCACCACGTCCACACCCAGCACATCGGCCTGGATCTGCATGCACAGATCGTTGCCGGTGATGCCCCCGTCGACCTTCAACACCTCGAGGCGCACACCGGAGTCCGCTTTCATGGCATCGACCACGTCGCGGCTCTGATAGCAGATCGCTTCGAGCGTGGCGCGGGCCAGGTGAGCGTTGGTGTTGAACCGCGACAGTCCGACGATCGCCCCGCGGGCATCGGACCGCCAGTACGGCGCGAAGAGTCCCGAGAACGCCGGCACGAAATACACCCCACCGTTGTCGGCAACCTGGCGAGCCAGCGACTCGCTCTGCGCGGCACCGCTGATGATGCCCAGCTGGTCGCGCAGCCACTGCACCGCAGAACCGGTCACCGCGATCGAACCTTCCAGCGCGTAGACCGGTTTGGCGTCGCCGAACTGGTAGCAGACCGTGGTCAGCAGGCCATTGTCGGATCGCACGATCGTCTCGCCGGTATTCAGCAGCAGGAAGTTGCCGGTGCCGTAGGTGTTCTTCGCTTCCCCCGCGTCCAAGCACACCTGGCCGACCATCGCCGCGTGCTGATCACCGAGGACACCGGTGATCGGCACCTCGATGCCAACAGGACCGGCGTCGGAGGTGACGCCGTACGGCTCGACCGGAGCGGAGGGTTTGATCGTCGGCAGCATCGCTCGCGGAATGGAAAAGAACGAGAGCAGTTCATCGTCCCAGTCCAACGTCTCCAGGTTCATCAGCATGGTCCGGCTGGCATTGGTCACATCGGTGACGTGCTCGCCGCCGCGCGCACCGCCGGTGAGATTCCACAACACCCAGCTGTCGGCGGTGCCGAACAGTGCGTCGCCCCGTTCGGCATCCGCACGCAACCCGTCGACGTTTTCCAGAATCCACTGCAGCTTGCCGGCGGAGAAATAAGTGGCCGGGGGTAAACCCGCCTTGCGCCGGATGACGTCGCCGCGTCCGTCCCGATCCAGCGCTGAGGCGATGCGGTCAGTCCGGGTGTCCTGCCAGACGATCGCGTTGTAATACGGCCGCCCGGTGTTCTTGTTCCACACCAATGTCGTCTCGCGCTGGTTCGTAATTCCCAATGCCGCAATGTCTTTCGCCGAGATGTTGCTGGCGTTCAACACCGACATCAGCACCGAAACCGTGCGCTCCCAGATTTCCACCGGGTTGTGCTCGACCCAGCCGGCGCGGGGCAGGATCTGGTCATGCTCGAGTTGGTGTCGAGCCACCTCGGCGCCATCGTGGTTGAAGATCATGGCGCGGGTACTGGTAGTGCCCTGATCGATGGCGGCAACGAATTCGGCCAACTGGTCTCCTAGGGGTGACGACGGACACTCTCGTGTAATCGTCCATGATTCCCTACGTGGCCGTTGACATCGACAGCATGCCGCGCGGCGGTCCCGATGCGTCGTGGCTGGACCGTCGGCTGGAGACCAAGCGACCGGAATACATCGACCGCGACGACGTGGACGCCAAGAAGCGCGCGGCGATCCGATCCCTGGACCGGGTCGGCCGACTGTTCGGGCTGCACAAGACCATCGCCCGGATCGTGCTCGACGAAGTAGCCGATGTGCCCGATCCCAGGATCCTGGAGCTGGGATCAGGACACGGCGGGCTCGCACGGACATTGCTCGATATGCATCACAGCGCACAGGTCACGGTCTCGGACGTAGACGCCTCGCTGGTCGCGGCGATCGGCGCCGGCGCCCTCGGCTCTCATCCCCGCGCCGTCGTCCGCCAAATGGACGCAACAGCCATCGACGCCCCCGACGGCAGTTACGACCTCGCGGTTTTCGCGCTGTCATTCCATCACCTACCGCCGGCGCAGGCGTCCAGGGTGTTCGGCGAAGGCACCCGTGTCGCGAACAAGCTGGTGATCGTCGATCTGCCCCGGCCACCGTCCGTGTTGCATCTGGCCCGATTAGCTCAGATGCTGCCGCTGGCGATGTTCCCCATGCCCCACGACGGGATCATCAGTTCGCTGCGGTCCTACAGCCGCTCGGCGTTGTTGGCGTTGGCTGAACACGCCGACCCGGCGATCAACGTGGATCTGCGCGGCGGCACGGGTTTCAACAGGTCGCTACGCCCGTTGCCACAGATCGCGGTGGCAGCCCGTAGTGATCGCGAGCGCGACGCAGCCGGGTGAAGCGGGCCGCCACCATCTGGCAGGTTGCGCGTCGCTCGGTAAACCTGTTGCATCGGTGCTGTGGGCGAAGAAGTAAAGCGCACCACGTATAACCGCACACAACAGCGGGAATACCGGCGCAAAGTGCAGGTGTGCCTGGACGTTTTCGAGTCGATGCTGACCCAGACCCGCTTCGACTCCGAACGCCCGCTCACCGGCATGGAAATCGAGTGCAACCTCGTCGACGCCGACTACCAGCCCGCCATGTCCAATCGGTTCGTGCTGGAGGCCATCGCCGACCCGGCCTATCAGACCGAATTGGGCGCGTACAACATCGAATTCAACGTCCCGCCGCGCCCGCTGCCGGGCCACACCGGGTTGGATCTGGAGAAAGAGGTGCGGGCCAGCCTCAACGACGCGGAACTCAAAGCCAATTCCAGCGGCTCCCACATCGTAATGATCGGCATCCTGCCCACCTTGATGCCCAAGCACCTGATCGAGGGCTGGATGAGCGAGTCCACCCGGTACCGGGCTCTTAACAACTCGATCTCCAACGCCCGCGGCGAGGACATATCGATCGACATCGCCGGCCCGGAACCGCTGAGCTGGCAGGCTCCGTCGATTGCTCCCGAATCCGCTTGCACCAGTATGCAATTGCATTTGCAACTGGACCCGGACGACTTCGCTGCGAACTGGAACGCCGCCCAAGCCCTGGCCGGCCCGCAACTGGCACTAGCGGCGAATTCGCCCTATTTCTTCGGTCATCGACTCTGGTCGGAGACGCGCATCGAATTGTTCGCTCAGTCCACCGATACCCGTTCCGAAGAGCTGAAACGCCAGGGCGTGCGACCGCGCGTGTGGTTCGGTGAGCGCTGGATCACCTCGGTGGTGGATCTGTTCGGGGAAAATGTTCGCTATTTCCCTTCCCTGCTGCCGGAGCTCTCCGACGAGGATCCGGTTGCCGAACTGGCCGCCGGTCGAGCGCCGGTGTTATCAGAGCTACGCCTGCACAACGGCACGGTGTACCGATGGAATCGACCCGTGTACGACGTCACCGATGGACGCCCACACCTGCGCCTGGAGAACCGCGTCTTACCGGCCGGACCGAGTGTTGTTGACATGCTTGCCAATTCGGCCTTTTACTACGGCATGTTGCGCACTCTCTCCGAAGCCGAGCACCCCGTTTGGTCCGAGATGGATTTCGCGCTGGCACACCGGAATTTCCTGGAGGCGGCCCAGCAGGGCATGGAGGCTCACCTGCACTGGCCGGGTCGCGGCGACGTCAGTACGCAACGGCTGGTATTGGACACGTTGTTACCGATGGCTCACGAGGGTCTGCAGCGCTGGGGTGTCGACGGTGCCGTGCGCGAACGATTTCTCGGTGTCATCGAGGGTCGCGCCAAGGCCGGTCGCAACGGCGCGACGTGGCAGGTGGCCGCCGTCACCGCGCTGGAAGAAAGCGGCATGACCCGGCCGCGCGCCCTGGCCGAGATGCTGCGAAGGTACTGCGGGCACATGCACGCCAACGAACCGGTGCACACCTGGGATGTCTAGAAATCGTCCCTCAATTGAGTCAACCGGACACTGTTGCCGGAAGGGTCCCGGAATCCGCAGTCGATGCCATAAGG
Source organism: Mycobacterium asiaticum (assembly GCF_001673315.1). Lineage (GTDB taxonomy): Bacteria > Actinomycetota > Actinomycetes > Mycobacteriales > Mycobacteriaceae > Mycobacterium > Mycobacterium asiaticum_B. The sequence continues at coordinate 7,624 of NZ_LZLQ01000003.1, forward strand.
CATTTCGTGCGGTTCTTCGGTGAACTCCACACCGCGGGACTTCATCTCCGCAAAGGTGGCGTGGCAGTCCTCGGTGGTCAGGAACACGGTGCCGGCGAAGCCCTTGGCCATTAGTTCGGCGACCTGGTTATGGGTCACCTCGTCCATCACCGGCGGACCTGGAATTGCCATCAGCACGAGGGACACGTCATCTTGCCCCGGTGGCCCGACCGTCAGCCACCTGAAGTCCGCTTCCGGCAGCGAAACATCCTGCCGCACTTCCATACCCACCTGCTCGGTCCAGAATTTTAGTGCGACTCCCTGATCGTGCACCCACAGATGTGCACTGGCGATCTTCATCATGGGCACCACGCTACGGAGCGGCGGACCCGTCCGTCTTCTCCCCGTGTGCTGTCTTGACCCGACTGTCGGCGCACGGGCGGGTGTCCCGGGCCAGAATGCAGCTCGGCACCCGTGCATGCACCGATGCCGGCGGGATGCTGGCTCGATAGGCAGCGGGCGGCAACCCGTAAACCCGCGCAAAGCTGGTGGTGAAAGAACCGACGCTGCGCAGACCGACCAGCACCGCGATATCGGCGACGGACCGGTCGGTGTACCGCAGCAGTGCGGCAGCACGCTCCAGGCGGCGGGTCTGCAAGTAGGAGCGCGGCGACTCACCGAAGGTGCGGGTGAACATCCGGCTGAAGTGCGCGCGCGACAGTCGCGCGGCAGCGGCCAGGTCATCGACTGTGATCGGCTCGGCATAGTGGGCGTCGACAAAGTCCTTGGCGCGTAGCAGATACCGGGCCGGCGGAACCTGCGGCATGAGTCTCAGTATGCGGCGAGCGTACGTTGGGTCGCATGGCATCTGAGGTGATGGATTGGGACGACGCCTATCGGGAGGGTGTTTTTCAGGGACCGCCGCCGTGGAACATCGGCGAACCGCAACCCGAACTGGCCGCGTTGATCGCGGACGGCAAGATCCGCAGCGACGTGTTGGACGCCGGGTGTGGCTACGCGGAGTTGTCGCTGGCGTTGGCCGCTCAGGGTTACACAGTGGTGGGCGTCGACCTCACGCCGACCGCCGTTGCGGCGGCCAGCAAGGCGGCCCAGGAACGCGGCTTGGCCACCGCCAGCTTCGAGCAGGCCGACATCACCACGTTCAGTGGCCACGATGGACGCTTTTCCACAGTCATCGACAGCACCCTGTTTCACTCGCTGCCGGTCGAAGGCCGCGATGGCTATCTGCGCTCGGTGCACCGGGCTGCCGCGCCGGGCGCCAGTTTTTATGTGCTGGTGTTCGCCAAGGGCGCTTTCCCTGCCGAGTTGGAACCCAAGCCCAACGAAGTCGACGAGGACGAGTTGCGGGCGGCGGTCAGCGAATACTGGGAGGTCGACGAGATCCGGCCCGCTTACATCCACGCCAACGCGCCCGCGGATCCGCCGCCGATGCCCGGTCCAGCGATCGAGTTTCCGCAACACGACCTCGACGAGAAGGGCCGCGTGAAGATGCCCGCTTATCTGCTGACGGCGCACAAAGCCGATCAGTAGTTCTGCACGAAAATTCCGGCGAGATTCGAACCGATGTTCTGTAGACCTGAGAGGAGGCTGCTCACGCTCGGCGGCAGTGCCCCGATGTTGAATAGACCGGACACCGCGCCGCCCAGAACGGAGAGCCCGGAGGATCCTTCGCCGAAGACGTTGTAGCCCGAAACTCCCGTGAGTCCCAGCGGGTTACCGGTGAAGAAGCCCGAGGTATTAGACCCGTTGTTGAAGAAGCCCGAGGCGTTGGAGCCACCGGTGTTGAAGAACCCCGACGAGGTGAAGATGTCGTCGGTGGTGTTGCCGAAGCCGGGCGCCGGCGGAATCTGGAACTCGAACAGCTTCTGGCTGGCCACGAAGATGGACGGGATGTGAATTCCGGGCAGGTCGAATGCACCGACCTCGATCGGCGGAATCCCGAACGTCGGCAGTTGGAACGCTTCGGAGAAGAGCTGCGGAAGGTTGAACTCGCCGACCGAGATGGGCGGGATTCCGATTTCCGGCAGATCGAAAGCGGACGAGATGATCTGCGGCAGGTTGAACGGACCCACTGCGATGTTCGGAATCCCCAGCTCTGGCAGGAAGAACGGCGACGACGTGAGCTGCGGTAGCAGGAACTCGCCAATGCCGATCGGGGGAATCCGCAACTCCGCAGTCGAGAATTCGGGCCAACTGAGCTGGGGCAACAGGAAGTCGCTGAGCCCGATCGGCGGAATCGTGAACTCCTGCGTCGAAAACGCCGGCCAACTGAGCTGCGGAAGCAGAAAGTCGCCGAGGCCGATCGGCGGAATCGTGAACTCCTGCGTCGAAAACGCCGGCCAACTGAGCTGCGGCAACAGGAAGTCGCCGAGGCCGATCGACGGAATAGTCACCTGCGGCGTCGAGAACTGTTGCCACCCGACCGACGGCAGCGTGAACGGGTTGATGCCGATCGGCGGAACCGTCACTGCCGGGATATCGAAACCCGACAGCTGCAGCGACGGGAATACGTAGGGTCCGCCGTTATTGCTTATCGTGAGCGTCGGGAGCGTCATTGCCCCAATTTGAATACTTGGGAAGTTGAATTGCTGAATATAGCCCTGCGTGGAGCCACCAGATACGCCCGGAATACCTAGCGATATTGCGTTGAGGTTGAAGGTACCGAGTCTGATGTCATAATTTGGCGCCACCAAGTTGCCGGTTATAAGTTGAACTACCGTTTGGTTACCACCAGGGATATAGATGTTCGGGAATTGAATGCCTGGGAAATTAATCTGCGGAATGGTAACCGAAGGCAGACTCCATGGAGTTACCTCGATCAGGGGTGTCTGGAACTTGGGAATAGTAATGCTTGGCGTAGTTATCGGCGGGACCGCGATCGGCTGGGTGCTCAGCTGGGGAGTGCTGAACCCCCCGACGTTCAATGCCGGCGTGGTGTATGCCGGAATCGTTATGGCCGGAATAGTGATCTCGGGCAGGTTGAACGAACCCACCATGAGATTCGCCAGGGTCGCGCCGGCCGGGATGCTGACCGACGGCAACGTGATCGCAGGCGTCTCGAAGGAACCGACCAACAGATTCGCCAGCGTCGCCCCGGCCGGAATGTTGACCGAGGGCAGCGTAATCGCCGGTGTCTCGAAGGCCCCTACCACGAGATTGGCCAGCGTCGCACCAGAGGGAATGGTGAGCGACGGCAATAGGATCTCTGGTGTCTGGAACGCACCGAGTACCGCCTCGAGTGGCGACGCGAAGGCTCCGATCGAGATCGGCGGGATGCCGATTGTCGGCAGGCTGAAGGCAGAGATCAACACTTCTTCGGGTGACGTGAACGGTCCGATGCTGATCGGCGGAATGGTGATCTGCGGCAGTAAGAAGTCGGTCAACCGGGCAATCGGCGAAACGAACGGTCCGATGTCGATCGGCGGAACAAAGATCTGCGGGAGATCGAACGGGCTGAGCTCGATCGGCGGTATATCGACTGCGGGCAGGGTGATTTCAGGCGTGGTGACCGCGACATGGATCCCGCCCTGCTGGTTCCCGGTCCAGCCAATGCCGTTGTTCATATTGCCGGCATTGAAGGATCCGGTGTTGTAGTCACCCCAGTTGGCGAAACCGGTGTTGGTGTTACCGATGTTGAAGCTGCCTGTGTTGTACGAACCGGGGTTGATGTCGCCCGTGTTGTAGCTACCGGTGTTGAGCGCGCCCGTGTTGCCGATGCCCGCGTTGAAAGACCCCGTATTGATGGAACCGGGGTTGATGAAGCCGGTGTTGGCTATGCCCGAGTTTCCGATACCGGTGTTGAAGGATCCCGAGTTGAAGAGACCGAAGTTCCCGTTGCCCGAATTGAAGAACCCGACGTTCCCGGTGCCGGAGTTGAACAAACCCAAGTTGGCGCCACCGGAATTGAAGGCGATACCGAATTGATTGTCCCCGGTGAGGCCAATGCCGATGTTGTTGTTGCCGGTGTTGCCCAGACCAATGTTGAAGTTGCCGCTGTTGGCGAACCCCTGGTTGCCGAAACCGAAGTTCCCCAGCCCTATGTTGGAACCGCCCAAGTTGCCGAAACCGATATTCCAACTGCCCCGGTTAGCGGACCCCAGGTTGGAGTTGCCGAGGTTCCCGTCGCCGATGTTGCCGGACCCGAGATTTCCAAAGCCGAAATTGCCTGCACCGAAGTTCGCGAAACCCAGCGAAGTCTGCAGAGATTCAGCGGCGGCCGGCGCCGCGGCGGCCACCGCAGCCGAACCGGCGGCCAATTGAGCGGGCAACCCAGCCAATGCCTTCAACGGTTGAGTAAACGGCGTCAACGCCGATGCGACTGCCGACGCGCCCGCGTAGTAGTCGAACATCGCGGCCACGTCTCGGGCCCACATCAGCTCATAGTCGGCTTCAGCGGCGAAGATCGCCGGGGTGTTGAGTCCAAATAAGTTGTTCCGCGCCAGCGTGATCAGCGCGGAGCGGTTGGCCGCCACCTCCCCAGGATGAACGACGGCCGCCCGGACCGAATCGAACGCGCTCACCATATTCCGCGCCTGCGTTGCGGCCTGCTCAGCCTGGCTGGTCACCGCGCTCAACCATCCGGCGTACGGAGCGGCCGCGGCCGCCATCGCCTGCGATGCCGCGCCTTGCCATGATGCGTTCGCGAGACCCGAGGTCACCGACCCGAATGAGTCTGCCGCGACGGACAACTCGCTGGCCAGCCCCTCCCAGGCCGCGGCCGCGGCAAGCAACGGCTGTGCCCCCGCCCCAGCGAAGATCCGAAGGGAGTTGATCTCCGGCGGCAACACTGAGAAATTCATTCTTGCGACCCTTCCAAAAGCTCATCTTTGCGCGGTTCGCAGCGGGAGTACCTAGATGCGTGCCCGCCCCTTCATACGCGTACCGAGCGAAGTTACTCCACACGCGCGCAATATGCACTACTGCTTGAAGGGCGAGTTTGGAGACTTTTGGCATGGAGTGCGCGCTCCGGCACGTGCGACGGGTTTCACCCCGCGAAAGTGGCTGCAGTGGCCGAAATCAGCGCTTCGGCGAAGGCTTCCAACTCCTCGGCCGTCGTGTCGACATGTGGTGAAATCCGGAGCACAGGCTCCGCGAGTTCCATTGGCGCCCGTGGGATTCCAGCAAAGGTGGTCAAGATCCGACGCTCGGCGAGCAACCATTCGCGCACGGCTTCCGGGTCGGCACCGCCGACCGGCGCCAAAGTTGTGATCGCGGACGGTTCCTCGCGCTCTTCGACCACCACCCACCCGTCGACGTCGGCCAACAACGAACGGGTGATGCCACCCAACTCGGCCAACCGTGCGCGCACGTTCTCGGGCCCGTAAGCCAGGTGTTCACCGACGGCCACCGAGAAGCCGACCCGGGCAGCCACATTGGCCTCACCGAAGCCAAGCTGGTCAACACCTCGCGTCAATCGCTCGGTCAGTTCGGGGCGCATCGCCAGGACTCCCACCCCACGCGGCCCAGCGATCCACTTGCGCGACGACGAGTACGTGACGTCGGCACCCACTGCACAGTCGATCTGGCCCAGGGCCTGGGCGGCGTCCACAACTAGCGGGATACCGAGTTCACGGCACAGCTTTGCCACCATCGCCAACGGCTGCACGATGCCGCGGTGGCTGGCCACTGGCGTCAGGTGCACCAGGTGCGGCGGATGCTCTTGGAGCGCCAGGGCGGCGTCGTCGATGGCCAGCCGACCGTCCTCGAGAGTCGGTAGCCGACGCACCTCGAATCCGTGCGCGGCCATGACCGCCAGGTTCGGGCCGTACTCACCCGGTAGACAGGCCAGGGTTCGGGCGTCACGCAACCAACTGCCCAGCAGCAGGTCAAGCGCGTTCAGCGAACCGGTGGTGAACACCACCTCGGCCTCGGATAAGCCGCACAGCGCAGCCACCGCGGCGCGCCCGGCGTCCAGCACCGGCGTTGCGGCGTCGGCCGCAACGTATCCACCGACCTCGGCCTCGTGCAGCCCGTGCCGCGCAGCGGCGTCCAGGGCAGCGAAGCTCTGCCGCGAACAGGCCGCGTTGTCCAGGTGCAGGCCCGCCATGGCCGGCCTGGCCGCGCGCCATTGTTCGGCCAGCGCGCTAGTCACTTAACAGCCAACGACAGACCGAAGTCGCCCGCGTCGTCCGTCCACCACCGGACCCGATCCAGCCCCACTTCAGCCAGTTCGGCCCTCACCGCATCCGGACGAAACTTGCAGGACACTTCCGTCAGCATCTCCTCGCCAGCTTCGAAATCAACGGCCAGGTCCAGCGCACCAACCCGGACCCGCTGTGAACGGCCGGAGCGCAGCCACATTTCGATCCGTTCCTCTTCGGCGTTCCAGCGCGCGATGTGCTCAAAGGCGTCAACGACGAAATCAGCGTCAAGTTGGCGATTGATCACCGACAGCACGTTGAGATTGAACCGGGCCGTCACCCCGGCCGCGTCGTCGTAGGCGCGCACCAATCTGTCGGTGTCCTTGACCAGGTCCGTGCCCAACAGCAGGCTGTCCCCCGGTCGCATCACATTGGACAACGCCGTCAGAAACTCGGCGCGGGGCCCGGGCGTGAGATTGCCGATGGTCGAGCCCAAAAAGACGAACAGCCGACGCCCGCCACCGGGGATCTCGGCCAGATGCTGCTCGAAATCACCACAGACAGCGTTGATTTCGATCCCTGGGTACTCGCGCTGAATCGCGCTTGCTGCAGCCGAAAGCACATTGGCATCGACGTCGAACGGCACGAAGCGGCGCAACGCGCCGCGGTCCCGCAACGCGTTCAGCAACAAGCGGGTTTTTTCCGACGTCCCGCTGCCCAGTTCGACCAAAGTGTCGGACTGACTGGCGGCAGCAATCTCCGCAGATCGGGCGCGCAGGATGGCGGCTTCGGCGCGGGTCGGGTAGTACTCCGGCAACCGGGTGATCTGGTCGAACAGGTCGCTACCGGCCGCATCGTAGAACCATTTGGGCGGCAGGGACTTCGGCGTCTCCTGCAGGCCGGTGTACACATCACGACGCAATGCCCGCAGGGCGGCGTCTTCGGCCAGGTGATTGGACAGCGAGAGCGTCATCGAACCCCTTTCGCATGGTTCAACGCGGTCAGGGAGACACCTTCGGCGTCCACTTCCACCAAGTGCCGGTCAGGCACTTCTTCCCAGCCCGGGTCGTCGTCGTACGGTTCACTGGCGAGCACAACGCCGTCGTTGCGACGCAGCAGAAAAAGCGTGTCGCCCCATGCGGTTGCGACAAGCCGCGAGCCGTTGGCGGCCATTATGTTCAGCCTCGCCAGCGGATCGGCATCGCCTATCTGGGCGATGCTCTCACCCAGCGCATCCATACCGCGCGCGAATATCGCTGCAGCGAGTTGTGCGCTGTCGCAGATGGATTCGGCCATGGGGTGCTGTGGTAGCACCGAACGGTCCACCACACCATTGTGCGACAACAACCATTCTCCGTCGGTAAATGGTGCGGTGGAGCTGATTTCGATCGGCATGCCGACGGTCGCAGATCGCACCGCAGCCACGATGCAGTGACTGCGCAGTGCCGGCGCAACCGACTCGAATGATGTGTCCCCCCACAGAGGCGCCGCACTGCGCCAGCGCCGCGGAACGGCGCCGCCGGACCGGTCATCGAAAAAGCCCACGCCCCAACCGTCTGCGTTCATCAGACCATGCTTCTGCCGGCGCGGGGCATAGGACTGCACCCGCAGACTTTGTGGCGGATCGAGCACCAGCGAAGAAACGCTGACCACCGATCCGAGCCAGCCCAGATGGCGACACATCAGATATCCCAAGCCAATCGGACACCGGAGAAGATCTGCCGACGGTACGGGTGATCCCAATTGCGGAAGCTCGGACGCAGGATCGTGGGCTCCACGGCCCACGAACCCCCGCGCAGCACCCGATAATCACCGTCGAAGAAGGGCTGCGAATAACGTTCGTAGATCATCGGCACAAACCCGGGCCATGGACGCAGTGCTGAACTGGTCCATTCCCAAACATCACCCAGCATCTGCTCGGCCCCATAGGCGGACGCGCCGGCCGGGTAGGCCCCCACGGGCGCGGGCCGCAGCGTCGCGCCGCCCAGATTGGCGCGCTCGGCGGACGGCTCCTGTGCGCCCCATGGGTAGCGCCGCCGGGCGTTGCCGGCCGGATCCCAGGCACAGGCCTTCTCCCATTCGATTTCGGTGGGCAGACGGGCTCCGGCCCAAGCCGCATAGGCCTCGGCCTCGAAGTACGAGACGTGTTGCACTGGTTCGTCGTCCGGAATGTCCTCGGTGTACCCGAACCGGGTGCGGGTGCTCCCATCAGCGGCCCAGAAGTGCGGCGCGGTAAGGCTCGCCTGCTGGCGGTGCTGCCAACCACGTTCGGACCACCATCTCGGATTCGTGTAACCACCATCAGAGATGAAGTGCCGCCACTCGCCGTTGGTGACGGGAACACGGCCGATGCGGAAGCTCGGCACGTCGACCACATGCGCGGGGCGTTCGTTATCCAGTGAGTAAGGCTCGGTCGCAGCGTCCACGCCCAGCACGAAGGGCCCGCCGGGCACCAACACCGATGTCCCAGTCAAGCCCGGCCGACCCGGCGGAACCCGATCGGCGGCCTGTAACAGGGGCGCTCCGGTGCGCATGTTCAACGCCTGCAGCATGGTTTCGCCGTGCTGATTCTCGTGACTGATGACCAAGCCGAACTTGAACAGCCCCGGGTCCTGGGGTCCTTCGTCCGGCAGAGCATCCAGCTCGTCCAGCGCAGCAGCGCGGATCGTGCGGCAAAACGACCGCGCTTGGGCAGGCGAAAGCAGTGGCAAATTCACCCGGCTGGCCCGGGAGTGCACGAACGCGTCGTAAAGCCGTTCGACATCAGGGGTCAGCAACCCCGGCCGGTCCGGGTTACCGTCGCGCAGCAGCCACAGCTCTTCCTGCTGACCGATGTGCGCCAGGTCCCAAACCAACGGACTCATCAGTGGGTCGTACTGCCGGTGTAGCTCGGCGTCCTCGAAGTCGACGAGTCGCAACGTGCGCGTGCGGGCACGCTCCAACTCACCGGCAAGCCGTTCTCGTACCGTCACATCTCTCCCTGCGCCATCCGCGCAACGGTTGCCGCGATGCCGTTGTCGATCACCCGGTCGGAGAAATCGTCAGCAGGACATCGCCCGGTCTCTACGTTGAGCATCAGTTCTTCCATCGCGGGCATGAGCTCGGCCGGCGCCCGCTCCGTCGCGAGGGCCAGACACCGGTTGGCGGCGACGTGCAGCCGCCTATCAGAGAGTCCGACCCGGGCCGCGACGTCCCATGCGGTGGCCACCGGTTCGACGGCTTCGGCGGCGAGGTCGGCAGCGATGGGGTGGTCCAGCAGTGTGGTCAGAGTGAAGGCCAGGGCCGGCCAAACCGTCTCCGGGACAGTGTCGAGGTAGCGGATCTCTAACCACCGGCGCGGGCGTACCGGGGGAAACAGCGTGGTCAGGTGGTATTCCAGGTCGGCGATCGTGGGGCGCCTGTTACCGAGCAGCACCCGGCCGTCCGCCCAATCGGCGAACGGCACGTAGTGCGTGACTGCGACGTTGTCTCCCGCGTCCGCGCTTCGAACCATCATCACCGGCGCCTTCAGCGCGTACCGCGCCCAATCGGTGCCGGGATCGACGCCGCTGGCCCCCAGAATCGGTCCGCACCTGGCCGAATCCATCTGGCCCCAGACCCACTGACGGGTGGACTGCCAGCCGGTGAACTCGCCGGCAAGCATCGGGGAGTTGCCGGCAATTGCAATCATCGTGGGACCTAATGCGTGCGCCAGCCATACTCGGGTTGCCCAGCCCGCACGGGGGCCGGCGTCGAGATTGATCTGAATCGAAGCCGTCGAGGTCATCATGGCCGCACCCGCTGCTCCGCTGTCGCTGGCAGCGAAGAATTCTTCCATCGCGCGGTAACGCGCCCCAGGATTGACCCGCTCAGGCGGCCGCAGCGGGTCCGCACCCAGGAACACCAAACCAAGCCCGGCCTCGGCCAACGTGGACCGGAGCACCGCCTGATCACGCCTCATGCCATCGATCGCCGACGGCACACCGACGGCTGGTGGGCCCGAAAGTTCAACGGCACCACCAGGTTCCATGGTGATGACGCTCCCACCAGGGAGAGGACCGATCCATTTCAGAACATCGTTGAGTTCGTCCCAGCCAGGGCGACGAAATGGATCGGCAGGGTCGAAGCAGTGCGCCTCGAGTTCCAGGCCGATGCGCCCCAGCGGGCCGTCGACGAGGCAGCCCTCGGCGATGTACTGCACGGCAGCCGCGGAACCGGTTATTGCGGTGTCAGCCGGCTGGACATGGTCCAGTGGTGCGTGCGCAGCGGTCGTGGCGATGCGTGTCACCATCACTTCATCTTCCAGATGGGTCCGACATATTCCCGGACCCGGGCGGCTAGACCCTCGCCGAGACGTCGACGTCGACGTTGCCCCGGGTGGCCTTGGAGTACGGGCACACCTGGTGGGCTTGCTCGACCAGATCGTCGGCCGCGCTCTGCTCCAGGCCAGGCAGGTACCCGACGATCTTGCCGGTGAGCCCGAACCCACCTTCGGCGTCCTTGCCGAACCCGATCTCGACGGTGACATCGGTGGCGTCATCGAGCTTGACCTTCGCTTTGCCCGCGACCAGTCGCAGCGCCCCCAGGAAGCACGCCGCATAACCCGCCGAGAACAACTGCTCGGGGTTGGTGCCCTCGCCGTTGCCGCCCATTGCCGTCGGCGGACGGGTGTCCAGGTCGATGCGGCCGTCGTCGGACTTTACGTGCCCGTCACGCCCGCCGCCCGTCGCCGTTGACTTGGTGGTGTAAACGACATCAATGCTCATGGCCTCGATCATGCCAGCCGAGGCTGATCAGCCAAGGTTCGCCCGGACTCCTTCCTCCACCTTCTTTCCCAGGTCGGCGTCCACGTTGCGCCAGTACTCGAACACCCGGGACAGCACCGGCTCCTTCACGCCTTCGGAGACATGCCCAATTATGTTGTTGGCCAGCCGGTCTCGTGCCGCGTCGTCGAGAACCTCGCGTACCAGGGTGCCGGCCTGCCCCCAGTCGTCATCCTCGGCACGCAACGTGTACGCAGAGCGCACCATTTCGCCGTCGGCGAACCAACGCACCTCGGCAGCGCGGCGCGGGTCGGCTTGTGGACCGCCATAGGAGTTGGGCGCATACACCGGATCCGACGCATTCTTGATCCGCATCGCCCCGTCCTTGGAGTAGCTGTTGACCTCCACCTTCGGCGTATTGACCGGGATCTGCCGATAGTTCGTGCCCAGGCGGGCCCGGTGTGCGTCGGAGTAGGAGAAGCCGCGGGCGAGCAGCATCTTGTCCGGACTCAGACCGGTCCCGGGCACGATGTTGTTGGGCTCGAAGGCGGCCTGCTCGATCTCGGTGTGGTAGTCGGTGACGTTGCGATTCAGCGTCATCCTGCCGACGTCGATCAGCGGATAGTCGCCGTGCGGCCACACCTTGGTGAGGTCGAACGGGTTGTACCGGTAGGTCTTGGCCTCCTCGAACGGCATGATCTGCATCTTCAGCGTCCAACTCGGATACTCGCCGCGTTCGATCGTGTCGTAGAGATCGCGCTGGTGATAGTCGCCGTCCTCACCGGCCAGCCGATCGGCGTCCTCCTGGGTGAGGAAATCGACGCCCTGGTCGGTGATGAAGTGGTACTTGACCCAGAAGATCTCGTCGGCGGCGTTGATCCAGCTGTAGGTGTGGCTGCTGTAGCCGTTCATGTGCCGCCAGGACTTCGGGATGCCACGGTCACCCATCAGCCAAGTGACTTGATGCGCCGATTCGGGCACCAGGGTCCAGAAGTCCCACTGCATGTTGTGGTCGCGAACATTGCTGGCCTGCAACCGCTTCTGCGAACGAATGAAGTGCTGGAACTTCATCGGATCACGCATGAAGAAGACCGGCGTGTTGTTGCCGACCATGTCGAAGTTGCCCTCCGACGTGTAGAACTTCAGCGCGAAACCCCGCGGGTCCCGCCAGGTGTCTGGGCTGCCGCGCTCGCCGGCGACCGTGGAGAATCTGGCCAGCATGTCGGTCTTGGTGCCCGGCTGGAAGACCGCGGCCCGGGTGAATTTGCTGACATCGTTGGTGACCTCGAAGGTGCCAAAAGCACCACCGCCCTTGGCATGTGGCTGCCGCTCTGGAATGCGTTCGCGGTTGAACTGGGCCATCTGCTCGATCAGGTAGTGATCCTGCAGCAGGATCGGACCGTCGGGACCGATGGTCAACGAATCCGTGTCGCTCGGCGCTGGGTTGCCGGCGTCAGTGGTGGTGAAGCGCTCAGTCATTGAGAATCTCCTCGTTGTTGGGCTGGTGCGGGGCTGGGCTCGCGGTTAGCGACCCGGGGGGCTGGCGGGCGTGCTGGGAGCGGGACTGGTCGGCGATTGAGCAGGCCCCTGGGAGCCGGGCGGGGAGCCGGGTCCCATTCCGGGCGGGGGCGGCCCACCGGGGTACCAGAACTGCCATCCCGCGCCCGGACCGCCGGGGCCACCAGGGCCCCCCTGGAATTGACCGTGGTGGTGGCGGTGGTGGTGGTGATGGCATTTGCCGCCGCCGAAGGCCATGGCGGCGGCGAAGAACAGGGTCGAAGCGATGAAGATAATGCCCGCGACAATTACCACCCAGGCTGCGACCCGATACAGCCGCGGCGGTTTCTCCACATATGCGGGCGCGGGCGGGGTCGTGGCGACCGAAGCCGGGGGGACGGATGGTTCGGGAGTATCACTCATGCCTTCGAATATTGCTCAGGTACGCGACACCGTAAAGGCCTGAGTCGACAAAGATGCCGTGAATTGATGTAGCCCGGTGCTCGAATGAGCACCGGGCTACTGGTGAAGGGTGTCAGCGGCCGGGGGCCGGGGCTGGGGCTGTCGAAGGCGCCACCGACGTGGGCACCTGGCTGGGCCCACCCGGCGCGGTGCCGGGGCCCATCTGCGAGCCACCGCCGTTGGGGGATCCCGACCGGTGGAACATGGCCGGGTGGTGCTTGTGGTGATGGCCGTGGTGGCCGCCATGGCCGCTGGCCAGCCCCAGTCGGAAGCCGGTGAAGAAGATGACCGAGACGATGAAGACGATCCCGGCGACGATTGCGACCCATGCCGCCGCGCTGAAGACCTTGGGGGTGGTGTGCACGGTTTGCGCCGGGGCTACTGCAGTGGAAGTCCGCGTGGTCGGAGTTTCAGAAATTTCGCTCATGAAACGCATGATGCCTGCGCAACCAGTAGTGGGCGCTATGCGCACCCTATGTAGCAGCTGTGAGCCGCCGGCTCCCATCGGGCCGCCGTGGCATAGCAAGTGCAGTTCCAAGGATCCAGGCAAATAGCAGCGCAGGCATTCCCGTAATGGAGAAGCCCTCGAGCGACAGCGGCCCAGCGTGAACGATGAACGCTGCGAGCAGCAGGGGATGCACCGCAGCGGCAACGAAAGCCAGATGAGCTGAATACCGAGGTAGTACCCGGTAGCGGTAGACCGCGACAGCAAACGACCCGAGCGCCACGACCGTCGGCATCCCCGACATCGCCAGCAAGCCGAAAGTGAGGTCGTAGAGCAGCGCTGAGGTATCGGCGTTGCGGTTTCGATAAAGCAGCAGGTCGAAGGCAGTGAACCCGTTGAGCAATAGGATCACGCATCCCGCGAATCCCGCCCCGAAACACTTTGGAAGCGGCGATCTCGAGGGGAGTCGATCGCACAGGTAGGCCCATACCGCCGCGCCGAAAATGAGCCAGAGCGTGACGCCCGCAGTATTGAGCAGCATTGTCACGACCAGTCGATCGTGGTGAGTCGTAGCCCACAATGCCACTTCGGCGCCGGACCTCTCTGTTCCCGGGAAGGACCAGATCGGGTAGACCACCAGCGTTGCCGCGGGAAGGATGAAGCCGACCGTCCCGGCCCACCGCGCCACACGCGCCGTGCCAGGCGGTCTGCCATGTTGCACCGACGCGCCCTCGCTCACGTTCACTCCAATACCCCAGTCTTACCAATGGATAGTTTTCTCCGTATCGGCCAGTCTGCCGGTTCTGGCGGAACTTATCAATGGTCAGATGCGTCGGTAGAGTGCCCGCTATGGCAACTGGTTCCCCGCGCCCCTATCACCACGGGCACTTGGAGCGAGCCGCAATTGACGGCGCCATCGAGGAAGTCGAAACCGTTGGGGTCGTCGGTGTGAGCATGCGTCGTATAGCCCGCCGGGCAGGCGTCTCACATGCCGCGCTTTCTTACCAATTCGGTGACAAGGCAGGCATTTTCACTGCAGTCGCGACCGAAGGGTTTCGTCTCCAGGCCGAGATGATCGGCGCGGCTGCGACCGGTCCCGACGGCTTCATTCAGGGCGGTCAGGCCTACATCGCCTTTGCCCTCACGCACCGCGGCCACTTCGAGGTGATGTTCCGCCCTTATCTGTACCGGAGCGAGGATCCGGAGCTGGTGCAAGCGAAGACCGCGGCGTTCGAAATCCTGTACGGCACCGCCCGAACCAGTCTCGCTTCACACCGCGCGGGACCTGTGACCGACGATGAAGTTCAAGCGCTGGCCATGGCGGGCTGGTCGTTGTCGCACGGATTCGCCACCCTCGCTTTGACGGCAAACATTCCGGAAGTATTCGAGGCAAACCCCGGCGAGCTCGCCGCAAAGATGACTCAAGGCGTCGTCACACTGGGAGAACTGGCGAAACCGCGCAGCGAGCCCGCGAACTAACCCTGTACTGCCAGCCGCTCGGCGATCTGGATGGTGTTGAGCGCCGCACCCTTGCGCAGGTTGTCCCCCGATACGAACAACGCCAGGCCCCGGCCTTCCGGTACACCCGGGTCCTGCCGGATGCGTCCGACCAGCGATTCGTCGACCCCGGCAGCGGCCAGCGGCGTCGGCACGTCGACCAGCTTCACGCCCGGCGCCAGCTCGAGCAGTTCACGAGCCCGCTCGGGTGAGATCGGCCGGGCGAATTCGGCGTTGATCGACAGGGAGTGGCCGGTGAACACCGGAACTCGCACACAGGTGCCACTGACCATCAGGTCGGGGATGCCCAGGATTTTGCGGCTCTCCGAACGCAGCTTCTGGTCCTCGTCGGTCTCACCCGAGCCGTCGTCCACCAATGAGCCGGCCAGCGCCACCACGTTGAACGCGATCGGTGCGACGTACTTGCGCGGCGGCGGGAACTCGACCGCGCCACCGTCGTGTACCAACTCTTCGGCGTCGTCCAGGACCGCGCGTGCCTGCGTCGCCAATTCCTCGACCCCGGCCAGGCCACTTCCGGACACCGCCTGATAGGTCGAGGCGATCAGCCGCACCAACTGAGCTTCGTCATGCAGCACCTTGAGAACCGGCATGGCGGCCATCGTGGTGCAGTTCGGGTTGGCGATGATGCCTTTCTTGAGAGGCCCGGCCCGGCGGACATCTCTCTCGAAGTTGACTTCAGACACCACCAACGGCACGTCGGGATCCTTACGCCACGCCGACGAGTTGTCGATGACCGTGGCGCCGGCCGCAGCGAACCGGGGCGCCTGGACCCGGGACATGGTCGCCCCGGCGGAGAACAACGCAATGTCCAGCCCGCTCGGGTCGGCGGTCTCGGCGTCTTCTACCTCGATCTCCTGGCCACGGAATGGGAGTTTGCGGCCCTGCGACCGGGCCGAGGCAAAGAACCGCACCGCCGTCGCGGGGAAATCACGCTCTTCGAGCAGCGTGCGCATCACCTGGCCGACCTGTCCGGTGGCCCCGACTATCCCTATTGACAATCCGGTCGCAACCATTACCTGCCCGTTCCCGCGTACACCGTCGCCTCCTCGTCCCCGCCGAGCCCGAACGCCTCATGCAACGCCACAACGGCCTTGTCTAGTTCGGTATCGCGACACAACACGGAAATGCGGATTTCGGAGGTGGAAATCAGCTCGATATTGACGCCGACCGCCGCCAGCGCCTCGCAGAATGTCGCCGTGACGCCAGGGTGGCTGCGCATGCCGGCACCGATCAGCGACACCTTGCCGATGTGGTCGTCGTAGAGCAGCTGGGCGAACCCGATCTCGCTCTTGAGCGAATCCAGCTTCGCCACCGCGGTCGGTCCACTGTCGCGCGAGCAGGTGAACGTGATGTCGGTCTTGCCGTCCTCGATCTTGGAGACGTTCTGCAGCACCATGTCGATGTTCACGTCCGCATCCGCGACCGCGCGGAACACCCTTGCCGCGTAACCCGGGATGTCGGGGATCCCGACGATGGTCACCTTGGCCTCGCTGCGGTCGTGTGCGACGCCGGTCAGAAGGGGGCTTTCCATGGGTTTGTCCTTGATCGATCCGACAACGACGGTGCCCGGCCGGTCCGAGTACGACGACCGGACGTGCACCGGGAGGTTGTAGCGCCGGGCATATTCCACGCAGCGCAGCATCAGCACTTTGGCGCCGCAGGCAGCCAACTCGAGCATCTCTTCGAAAGTGACGGTGTCCAGCTTGCGGGCCTTGGGCATGATCCGCGGGTCGGCGCTGAAGATGCCGTCCACGTCGGTGTAGATCTCACACACATCGGCGCCCAGCGCCGCGGCCAGCGCGACCGCCGTCGTGTCCGACCCGCCGCGGCCCAGCGTGGTGACGTCGCGGGTGTCCTGGCTGACGCCCTGGAAGCCGGCGACCAGCACGACCCGGCCCTCGTCCAGCGCCGCCTGCACCCGGCCGGGCGTGACGTCGATGATCTTGGCGTTGCCATGGGTGCCGGTGGTGATCACGCCCGCTTGCGAACCGGTGAAAGATCGGGCGTGCGCGCCCAGCGACTCGATCGCCATGGCTACTAACGCGTTGGAGATCCGCTCACCAGCCGTGAGCAGCATGTCGAGTTCCCGCGGCGGCGGGACGGGGCAGACCTGTTGAGCCAGATCGAGCAGGTCATCGGTGGTGTCTCCCATTGCCGAGACCACGACCACCACGTCATTGCCCTGCTTCTTGGTCTCGACGATCCGCTCGGCGACACGGCGAATCCGATCGGCGTCGGACACCGAGGATCCGCCGTATTTCTGCACGACGAGCGCCAATGATCTGTTCCTGTCTGGGGAATGTCCTGGATTTGAGTCCACAACAGAATACGTGCCAGCGCAGCTCGATTAATCCGACGGCAACCAGGCAGTGAGTGCGACCCCAGGGATTCGCGTGTGTTGTTACGGATCGGGTGTGCGTTCGGGGATTCGCGTGTGCGCTCAGGGAATCGCGTGTGCGTTCAGGGATTCGCGTGTGCGTTCAGGGATTCGCGTGTGCGCTCAGGGAATCGCGTGTGCGTTCAGGGATTCGCGTGTGCGCTCAGGGATTCGCGTGTGCGTTCAAGCACCCGAGTGTGCGCTCAAGCACTCGCGTGTGCGCCCAGGCACCCGAGTGTGCGTTCAGGGCTTCCGAAGTGCCGTCATGGCGGTGATTCCGCGTTTTCCACGCCCGGGATGCACTGTCGAAGCCGTCACTGCACACACAATGCCTTTTTGTCTAGGCACCCGATCGCGGTAGAGTGCACAACGTGCAGCGGGTGCTCCTCCTCGGACGCCGCGACGGGGTCTGATCCAGACCGGCCTCCCGTCGCGGGAGTTCGCAATGCGCCGGTCTGAGGTTCCTCACTGATAACCCTGGAGCACCAACCGTGACTAATCCCGATTCACCCGACGTCTTCGTCTCAACGCGCACCATCACTACACCAGCCGGCGCCCCAAGGCCCGGCCAGCCCGTATGGAACCCCCAACGTGGTTCGTCTATGCCGGTCAACCGGTATCGTCCGTTCGCCGAAGAGGTCGAGCCCATCCGGGTAGCCGACCGCACCTGGCCCGACCGGGTGATCACCGACGCGCCCCTGTGGTGCGCGGTTGATCTGCGCGACGGCAACCAGGCGCTGATCGACCCGATGAGTCCCGCGCGCAAGCGCCGCATGTTCGATCTGCTGGTCCGGATGGGCTACAAGGAGATCGAGGTCGGATTCCCGTCGGCCAGTCAGACCGACTTCGACTTCGTGCGCGACATCATCACCGACGGCGCCATCCCCGACGACGTCACCATCCAAGTGCTCACCCAGTGCCGGCCCGAGCTGATCGAGCGCAGCTTCCAGGCGTGCGAAGGCGCCGCCAACGTCATCGTGCACTTCTACAACTCGACCTCAATCCTGCAGCGCCGCGTGGTGTTTCGCGCCGACCGGGACGCCGTGCAGTCCATCGCCGCGGACGGCGCGCGCAAGTGTGTCGAGGAGGCCGCGAAGTATCCGGACACTCGGTGGCGATTCGAGTACTCCCCCGAGTCCTACACCGGGACCGAGCTGGAATACGCCAAACAGGTTTGCGACGCAGTGGCGGAAATCATTCAGCCGACGCCGCAGAACCCGATCATCTTCAACCTGCCGGCCACCGTGGAGATGGCCACACCCAACGTCTACGCCGACTCGATCGAGTGGATGAGCCGCAACCTGGCCAACCGGGAGTCGGTCATCCTGAGCCTGCACCCGCACAACGACCGCGGCACTGCCGTCGCCGCCGCCGAACTGGGATACCAGGCCGGCGCCGACCGTATCGAGGGGTGCCTGTTCGGAAACGGCGAGCGCACCGGCAATGTCTGCCTCGTGACGCTGGGGCTGAACCTGTTCTCCCGCGGTGTCGACCCGCAGATCGACTTCTCCAACATCGACGAGATCCGCCGGACGGTGGAGTACTGCAACCAACTGCCCGTCCACGAGCGCCACCCCTACGGCGGCGATCTGGTTTACACCGCGTTCTCCGGCAGCCACCAAGACGCGATCAACAAGGGTCTGGACGCGATGAAGGTGGATGCAGATGCCGCAGATGTCGACATGGACGACCTGCTGTGGCAAGTGCCGTACCTGCCGATCGACCCCAAAGACGTCGGGCGCACCTACGAAGCGGTGATCCGGGTCAACTCTCAGTCCGGCAAGGGCGGGGTGGCCTACATCATGAAGGCAGACCATGGCCTGGCCCTGCCACGCCGGCTGCAGATCGAGTTCTCGCAGGTGATCCAGAAGATGGCGGACGGCGAAGGCGGTGAGGTCTCCCCGAAAGAGATGTGGGAGGCGTTCTCCGAGGAGTACCTGGCGCCGGTCCTGCCGCTGGAACGGGTCAAGCAGCGAGTCGACGCACCCGAAGAGGACACCGGGACCACCAGCATCACCGCCACGGTCAAAATCGACGGAGTCGAGACCGAGATCAACGGCGCCGGCAATGGCCCGCTCGCCGCGTTCGTCGACGCATTGAGCACGGTCGGGTTCGACGTGGCGGTGCTGGACTACTCCGAGCACGCCATGAGTGCGGGCGACGATGCGCAGGCCGCGGCTTATGTGGAGGCTTCCGTCTCGGGAAAGACCGTCTGGGGCGTGGGCATCGCGCCCTCGATCACGACTGCCTCACTGCGAGCCGTGGTGTCGGCGGTCAATCGGGCGTCCCGCTAGGTCGTCAGAACAGGACGAATTGTTCGTCGGCCATCGTGGCGCCGGCGAATTCCTCCATGTTGGTGCCGCCCACCACGGAAACCACGTTGTCCATGAACTGCGCGTCGGACACCATCGGGACACCCAGTTGCCGGGCGTGATAGCCCTTGCCCTGTCCGGGGGCGTGGTCGTTACACACCACCAGCGAAGTTTCCCGGTCGACGTCGTCGCTGTAGGCAAGCCCGGCGTGCAGGATTCGTTCGACGAGTTCTTCGTGGGTGCGCCCTACCTCCGCGGCCAGCGCGACCCGCATGCCCTGGACGAGTGGTCTGCCCCGGACGTAGCGGCCCGGGTTCATATAAGGACAGGGCATACGGGCGGCCAACGCCTTCAGCGGCCGCAGCTCGTCATGGGTAACCCGGCCGTTGGGCCAGCGGCTACGGGTCACCGGATGCACCGGCAACCAGATGTCGCGATCGCGTGCCCGCCGCAGGGCAGCGGCAAGGATCCCGGTCAGCACCATCGCGTCGTCGAACGCGTCGTGCGGCCGTTCCTGGGTGACATCCCAGTGCGCGGCAAGCGTCTCCAGCCGTAGATTGTCGAGGCCGAGCTCCAGCCGGCGGGCCAACTCGACGGTGCACATGACGGTGTCCACGGGCAGCTCGGTTTCCGCCATTTCGGCTTCGGCTGCCAGGAACGAGTAGTCAAACGCCACGTTGTGCGCTACCAGCGTGCGACCGCGCAGCACTTCGATTACGTCGCCGACGATATCGGCGAACTGCGGCTGGTCCTCCAGCATCGCGGTCGTCAGGCCGTGCACGTGCGTGGGTCCCGGGTCGACCCCGGGGTTGAGCAGGCTCACCACCGACTGTTCGACCCGACCGTCGCTGTCGAGGCCCAGCGCGGCGATGCTGATGATCCGGGCCTGACCCGGGCGGAAACCCGAGGTCTCGACGTCGATAACAGCCCATCCCCCGTGCGGCTCCCGTGCGGGCCGGCCCCAGGACATCCGGTTCATGGCTTGAGGATGGCACGGCGAACCGACATCCCCGGTTCGCTGACGCGTCGTGTCGGCGCTGAAACTGCCTCGAGATCCGCAGCGCCAGGAAAGTGCTTGCGATCCACCCGATGGGGCGACCCGCTGCACCCAGCGCAGAGCGCCGCGATTGCGATCACCCTTAAACTGCGCGGGTGGTCACCGCTCGCGCACGTCTAGCTCTCGCCGCCGGGGCGAGCGCGCGATGGGCGTCGCGGGTCACCGGCCGCGGCGCCGGAGCCATGATCGGCGGCCTGGTCGCGATGACGCTGGACCGCTCGGTGCTGCGCCAACTCGGGGAGGGCCGTCGCACCGTCGTCGTCACCGGGACCAACGGCAAGTCCACGACGACACGGATGACGGCGGCCGCGCTGGGGACGATCGGCCCGGTCGCCACCAACGCCGAAGGGGCCAACATGGACGCGGGGCTGGTGGCCGCACTGGCTGCTGACCGGCGGGCTGGACTGGCGGCCCTCGAGGTCGACGAGATGCACGTGCCACATGTCTCGGATGCGGTCCGACCGGCCGCGGTCGTACTACTCAACCTCTCGCGTGACCAACTGGACCGGGTCGGTGAGATCAACGTCATCGAACGCGCCTTGCGGGGCGGTCTGGCCCGCCACCCCGGCGCTGTGGTGGTTGCCAATTGTGACGACGTGCTGATGACCTCGGCCGCCTATGACTGTCCGGACGTGGTGTGGGTGGCCGCTGGCGGGTCCTGGGCGAACGACTCGGTCAGCTGCCCGCGCAGCGGCGAGGTGATCGTCCGTGACCAGCAGCACTGGTATTCCACCGGCGCCGAGTTCAAACGTCCCACCCCGCACTGGTGGTTCGACCCGGAGGACGGGGGCAACCTCTACGGCCCCGACGGTCTGACATTGCCGATGCGACTGGCCCTGCCGGGCGCGGTGAATCGCGGCAATGCCGCCCAAGCGATCGCTGCCGCCGTCGCACTCGGCGCCGACCCGGCCAAAGCTGTCGCGGCGGTATCCGCCGTCAACGAGGTCGCGGGCCGGTACCGGACCGTCCGAATCGGTGACCATGTGGCGCGGCTCCTGCTGGCCAAGAATCCGGCCGGCTGGCAGGAAGCGCTGTCAATGGTGGACAAGCATGCCGAAGGAGTGGTGATCGCGGTCAACGGGCAGGTCCCGGACGGGGAGGATCTGTCCTGGTTGTGGGATGTGCGCTTCGAGCATTTCGAGGAGACGGCCGTGGTTGCCGCCGGGGAGCGCGGGACCGACCTGGCGGTGCGATTGGGCTACGCGGGCGTCGAACACACCTTGGTCCACGACACGGTGGCGGCCATCGCGTCGTGCCCGCCCGGACGGGTCGAGGTGGTCGCCAACTACACCGCGTTCCTGCAGCTGAACCGAAGGCTGGCGCGCCATGGCTGAATCGAAGGTGCGCATCGGGCTGGTGCTGCCCGATGTGATGGGCACCTACGGCGACGGCGGCAACGCCGTGGTGTTGCGGCAACGGCTGCTGTTGCGCGACATCCCCGCCGAGATCATCGAGATCACGCTGGCAGACCCGGTACCGGAGTCGCTGGACCTGTACACACTCGGCGGGGCAGAGGACTACGCACAGCGGTTGGCCACCAGGCACCTGATCCGGTATCCGGGGTTGCAGCGCGCGGCAGACCGCGGTGCGCCGGTGCTGGCCATCTGCGCGGCCATCCAGGTGCTCGGGCACTGGTATGAGACATCGGCCGGGGAACGGGTCGATGGCGTGGGCATGCTGGATCTGACCACCACGCCGCAGGATAAACGCACCATCGGCGAGCTGGTTGCCAAACCGTCGCTGCCCGGACTGACCGAACGCCTCACCGGTTTCGAAAATCACCGCGGCGGAACGGTTTTGGGGCCCGCAGCAGCGCCGCTGGGCGCGGTTGTCAAGGGTGCTGGTAATCGTGCAGGCGATGGCATCGACGGCGCGGTGCAGGGCAGTGTGGTCGCCACCTACATGCACGGACCGTGCCTGGCCCGCAACCCGGAGCTGGCCGACCTGTTGCTGAGCAAAGTGGTGGGTGAGCTGGCGCCGCTGGAGCTGCCCGAAGTGGATCTGCTTCGCCGCGAACGACTGGCGGTGCGCTAGCCATGCAGGTTGAGATGGCGAAGCCCCGCCTGCGGCTGGCTGTTGGTGCTGCACTGCTCGGCGCGGCCGCGTTCAGCACGTCGCCGACCGCGGCGCACGCCGATTACGAAGTCCCGAACGGCCGGTACCACGTGGTCTACCGAGACAACGACAAAGCGACCGCCTGGCTTTTCGTCCCGTGTGGTTCGGACTGCACCCGGGCCACCTCACAAGATGGCGGGACATTCGTCATCAGCTGGGAGTTCCACCTCGCCAACGGGCGATGGACCCACATCGGTACGGCCCAGACGGCGTGCCCGAACGGCGCACCCGCCCCGGTCACCGTTAATTACAGCTTCGATGCGATGTCGCTTGCCGGCGAAGGCCAGACGACGACGTCGGACGCGTGCGGTGAGGAACCTGGCAAGACCTTTACGAGGCCTTTCCAATTGAGCAAGGCCTGAGGTTGAGCAGAGCCTGAGGCTCGTCAGACCATGGCGCGGCGGCCGGTCAGCGCACGCCCCAGGGTCAGCTCGTCGGCGAACTCCAAGTCGCCCCCCATCGGCAGCCCGGACGCGATCCGCGTCACGGTCAGGCCGGGGATGTCGCGCAGCATCCGGACCAGATAGGTTGCGGTCGCCTCGCCCTCGGTGTTGGGGTCGGTGGCGATGATCACCTCGGTGATGTCGACATCGTCGACCCGCTGACCGATCCGGGTCAGCAACTCACGGATCCGTAGCTGTTCGGGACCGATACCGGACAGCGGGTCCAGGGCCCCGCCGAGCACGTGATACCGGCCGCGGAATTCACGGGTGCGTTCGACCGCCTGGATGTCCTTCGGCTCCTCGACGACACACACCTGCGAGCCGTCCCGGCGCGGATCCGCACAGATCCGGCAGCGTTCGTCGTCGGAGACGTTGCCGCAGACCGCACAGAACCGCACGCCGTCGCGGACCTTGCCCAGCACTGCCGTCAATCGGTCGATGTCCGGCGGCTCAACCGACAGCAAGTGAAAGGCGATGCGCTGCGCGCTCTTGGGTCCGATGCCCGGCAACTTGCCGAGCTCGTCGATCAGATCCTGAACCGGTCCTTCGAACATGTGGGTGCGGTCAGACCCCCGGCACGCCGGGCGCCGGCGGAGCAGGTGCCGCCGGCGGACGCAGGCCGCCTGCCAGCGCACCCAACCGCTCCTGGGCCATCTTGGTGACTTGCTGGGAGGCGTCGCGCATAGCGCCGACAATCAGGTCCTGCAGGGTCTCGATGTCCTCGGGGTCGACGACTTTCGGATCGATCTTCACCCCGACGACCTCGCCGCTGCCCTTGACGACCACCTCGACCAGTCCGCCGCCGGCTTGACCATGCACCTCGGAGTTGGCCAGCTGTTGTTGCGCCTCAAGTAGTTTCTGCTGCATCTGCTGCGCCTGGGCCAGCAGTTGCGACATATCGCCTCCGGGTTGCATGACAGTCCCCTCGCATCTTGGTCTCGAGTTGGTTTCGCCTGCGGGTGTCGGGCGATTTGAAACATTCAGCGTAGTCCGCAGCGCGTTACCTTGGCGCAGTGGACGTACGAGTCAGCCTGCGTGTCGGGATCACCACCCTCATCGGAGTACTGGCGGCCGCGGTGATGCCGCTCATGCCAACCGCGGCAGCAGCTCCCGGCTCCCTTGCCGGGATGGTCGTTTTCATCGATCCCGGCCACAACGGTTCCAATGACGCTTCAATCGGACGCCAGGTGCCCACCGGTCGAGGCGGCACCAAAGACTGTCAGGCCAGCGGTACGTCGACCAACAGTGGATTTGCCGAGCACACCTTCACCTGGGACACCGCGCTGCGGCTGCGTGCCGCCCTCAACGCGCTGGGCGTCCGGACGGCGATGTCGCGCGGCAACGACAACGCGCTGGGTCCTTGCGTCGACGAACGTGCGAACATGGCCAACTCGCTGCGCCCCAATGCCATCGTCAGCCTGCACGGCGACGGCGGCCCCGCCTCCGGCCGCGGGTTCCACGTCAACTACTCCTCCCCACCGCTGAACGCGGCCCAATCCGGACCGTCGGTGCAGTTCGCGCGCGTGATGCGCGACCAGTTGCAGGCGTCCGGCATCCCCCCGGCGAACTACATCGGCCAGGGCGGGCTCTATGGGCGCTCTGACCTGGCCGGCCTGAATCTCGCTCAGTATCCGTCGGTCCTGGTCGAGCTGGGCAACATGAAGAATCCCGCGGATTCGGCGCTGATGGAGTCCGCGGAGGGTCGGCAGAAGTACGCCGACGCGCTGGTTCGCGGCGTCGCCGGGTTCCTTGCCACGCAAGGGCAGGCGCGTTAGCCGACCCGGCTCTCCAACTCGTTCTTCAGGTTGGTCAACACCTCGTTCTGAATCTTTTTCAGCCCGAGCGGTGCGAACGTCTTCTCGAAAAAGCCTTTGACCCCGCCGGCGCCGGTCCAGGTGGTCGTCACGGTGACGCTGGATCCGGGACCCGCCGGCGCCACCGTCCAGTTGATGACCATCGACGAGTTGGCGTCCTTCTCGATGACCGTGTGCCCGGCGACATCGACATTGACCTTGACGTCGCGCACCCGAGACTCGGTTGCCTGGAGCCGCCACTTGGCTACCGTGCCCTGCCCCTGGCCGCCCTCGAGTACTTCGTACTCGCTGTATTGCGGGGAAAGGATCTTCGGGCGGACATTCCGGTAATCGGCCACTGCGTCGAACGCGGCCGACGGCTCAGCGTCGATCAAGACCGTGCTGGCTGCTTTCACCTGTCCCATCAGGTGCAACTCCTCTGTCTAGGGTCCGCTGTCGCGGACCACGATATAGGTGCTGGATGCGGCTACCCTTCGATGCGGCGGGCGCCCAGTTCGTTCTGCAGCAACTCGAGAGCAACCTCTTCCGGATCCCGGCGGGGTTCCAACGGATCGCTGCGCCCAGCTTCGGCGAGCATGCTTTCCTCTTCCTCGTGCTGCACCGGATTCGATTGCGGGACCGACGATTCCACTTGCGGTGTAGCCGCGGTGCGATCGGCGGCGGCCGGTGGACCCGTCTCACAACGAACGCGCCAGTTCACTCCTAGGGCGTCCTTGAGCGCCTCGACGATCACATCGGCGTTGCGCTGTTCGGACAACCGCTTGGCCAGCGGGGCCTTGGCCTGCTGGGCGCCACCGACGTCGCACTGATCGACGACGCCGTAGACGCACTCGCCGCCGGGGACGCGGCCGCATTGTTCGGTGCCGTCGAATCGGTGATCGACGCCGGCCACGACCCGCGCCGCTTCGCCACTGACCTGTTGGAGCGATTTCGCGATCTCATCCTCATGCAAGCGGTCCCCGACGCCGTATCCCGCGGCGTAGTGGACGCGCCGGAGGACGTCCTGGACCGCATGCGCGACCAAGCGGCCCGAATCGGTCCGGCGACCCTGACCCGGTATGCCGAGGTAGTCCAAGCGGGCTTGGGGGAGATGCGCGGCGCGACGGCACCACGGTTGCTGCTGGAAGTGATCTGCGCGCGGCTGTTGCTGCCCTCGGCTACCGATGCCGAATCGGCTCTGCTGCAGCGCGTCGAACGCATCGAAACCCGGCTCGCCATCTCGATACCCGCCGCCGACGCCGCTCCGAGCGCGCCCGTTCACCCGCCCGTCACACGACCCGCACCCCGGCGGACGCCCCCTTCCCCAAAGCCGGAGGCAGCGGCTTCGTCGATCAGTGCGACGTCGGTGGCGCCCAGCAGGCCAAGGGCCCGCTGGTATCCGACCCGGCCGCCGTCGGACCG
>NZ_LZLQ01000004.1 GCF_001673315.1 Mycobacterium asiaticum
GCCCGGCTTGTAGCGACAACCTTCAATCGAGCGACAAACAGCATGAATGCGCGCTGACTGGCGACGGATCGATGCCCATGGCACGGTTCAACGATGAAACTTTGCCTACGAGGAACGGAGCTGCGCTACGTGCTCACCTGGCAGCTGGCGCTGCATGGGCCCGCGACTATCCGTGAGTTGATCGATGCCCTTGAGTACCACGGGTTTTGCGTCAACGGCCGAGCGTCAAAGGCGATCTCGGACGCGTTGCGTTGGGAGATCGGACGGGGCCGGGTGCGCCGGCTCCGGCGGGGTCGATACGGACCGCTGGAATTTCCACGCGGCACCGAACACCGAATCCATCAGCGTGTGCTGACTTTGCGGGCCGAAGCAAGGCGTCTGCGGAGGTCTGAGGATCGCGGTGAGTGGTTTGGCTGATTGTCGCTACGGTCGGGCAAAGTGAGATGTCCGGACATAGGGGTTGTCCCGCATCCAGCATTGTCGCTCGATTGAAGGTTGTCGCTACAAGCCGGGCAAAGAGGAACATGCTTCCGGAGCGCGGTAAGGGGCAGAGG
>NZ_LZLQ01000005.1 GCF_001673315.1 Mycobacterium asiaticum
TCTGGTGGTCAATAGCACCGGAACGGTGTACGTGTCCGACGGCGGCAACAATCGCGTCCTGATGTTGCCCACCGACACCAAGAAACAGGTGGTGTTGCCCTTTACCGGTTTGAAGCAGCCCGGTGGCGTCACCCTGGACAGCGAGGGCGCCGTGTATGTCACCGACACCGGTAACAGCCGAACGCTGAAACTCCCGTCCGGCTCCTCGACCCAAGAGGAGCTGCACTTCACCGGTCTGGACAACCCGTGGGGGTTGGCGGTGGACAACGTGGGGACGGTCTATGTCGGTGGGCAACATCAGGACGCGATTGTTGCCGCCGTCGGACACGTACACCGTTCCGGTGCTATTGACCACCAGACCGGTCGGTGCGCTCAGGCCGGTGAACGGCACCTCGGTTTGTGCATTCGAACCTGCGGCCAGCGCTACTACGCGATTGTTCGCGGTGTCGGTGACGTAGACGGTGCGACTGCCGTCCACCGACAGACCGGTCGGATTGCTCAGGCCGGAGAACGCGAGTACTTCTTGTTTCTGCTTGCCAGAGCGCAGTACCAGCACCCGCTTGTTGCCGGCGTCGTTGACGTAGACGGTGCCGGTGTTGTCGGCCGTCACGCCGGTCGGATAGTTGAGTCCCTCGAAGGGCAGCACAACCGGCTCATTCGCGCCTGCGAACAAGGCCAGAATCCGGTTCTTCGGAGTGTCAGCGACGTACACCGTGCCGCCACTGTCCACTGACAGACCCTGCGGATCATGCAGACCGGTGAAGGGCAGCGTCACCTGCTCGGTTTCCCCGCCCTTCGGACCGGGCTCGTTGACGACGACCAGAGCGACCACAGTGACCACCACAGCGAGCAGTGCGGCCGCCGAGATGGCGACAGCTTTGCGGCCCCACCACCGGCGTGAGCGCACCGACCGGTCTGGTGGTCAAGAGCACCGGAACGGTGTACGTGTCCGACGGCGGCAACAATCGCGTCCTGATGTTGCCCACCGAGCGCA
>NZ_LZLQ01000006.1 GCF_001673315.1 Mycobacterium asiaticum
CCGCCGCTGCCGGGCACCGCCGACGCGTTCCTGGCCCTGATCGAGGCCGGCTGGGACACCGAGGTGGCCCGCCGCCCCCACGGCCAGCACACCACCGTCCTGGTCCACCTCGACGTGGCCCAGCGCGCAGCCGCCCTGCACCTGGGTCCGCTGCTCACCGAAGCCGAACGCCAATACCTGAGCTGCGATGCCACCTTCGAGGTGTGGTTTCACCGCGACGGCCAACCCCTCGGCTCCGGACGCAGCACCCGCGAGATCAGCCGCCGGCTCCGCCGCGCCCTCGAACACCGCCAACACGGCCGCTGCGCAGTCCCCGGCTGCGGGGCCACCCGCGGCCTACACGCCCACCACATCGACCACTGGGAAAACGGCGGCCCCACCGACCTGGACAACCTCGTCCTGCTCTGCCCCTACCACCACCGCGCCCATCACCGCGGCCTGATCACCATCACCGGACCCGCCCACCAACTCCTGGTCACCGACGACGACGGCCAACCCCTGGCCCC
>NZ_LZLQ01000007.1 GCF_001673315.1 Mycobacterium asiaticum
CCGCCGCTGCCGGGCACCGCCGACGCGTTCCTGGCCCTTGTCGAGGCCGGCTGGGACACCGAGGTGGCCCGCCGCCCGCACGGCCAGCACACCACCGTCCTGGTCCACCTCGATGTGGACCAGCGCGCCGCCGCCGTGCACCTGGGTCCGCTGCTCACCGAAGCCGAACGCCAATACTTGACCTGTGATGCCACCTTTGAGGTGTGGTTTCACCGCGACGGCCAACCCCTCGGCTCCGGGCGCAGCACCCGCGAGATCAGCCGCCGGCTCCGCCGCGCCCTCGAACACCGCCAACACGGCCGCTGCGCGGTCCCCGGCTGTGGGGCCACCCGCGGTCTGCACGCCCACCACATCACCCATTGGGAAAACGGCGGCCCCACCGACCTGGACAACCTCGTCCTGCTCTGCCCCTACCACCACCGCGCCCATCACCGCGGCCTGATCACCATCACCGGACCCGCCCACCAACTCCTAGTCACCGACGACGACGGCCAACCCCTGACCCC
>NZ_LZLQ01000008.1 GCF_001673315.1 Mycobacterium asiaticum
TCCCCAAGGCGTTCGATGCGGTGATCGCGCGCGGCATGGCCAAAAAGCCCGAAGACCGCTACGCCAGCGCCGGCGACTTCGCCCGCGCCGCCCACGACGCACTCAGCGATCCCGACCAGGACCACGCCGAGAACATCCTGCGTCGCAGCCGCGAATCGGCGCTGCCCGGCACCGTGGCGGCGCCCCCGCCGTCAGGGCCCAGCGGCCCCCCGCAATCGGGCGCACCCCAGTATTCGCCGCCGCCGGGTTACGGCGACCCGATCAGCTCGGGGCCGTTGCAGCGCCAGGCGCCGCCCCCCCAGCCCGGCTGGGGGCCGGCCAGTGGCCCGATTCCGAGCCAGAACCCGCCTCCCCAGGCGCCGCAGTACTTCCAAAGCGGCAACTGGGGCGGAACGCCACCCGGCGGGACGCCCCCGGGCGGTCCGCCAGTCTGGAACCCCGGCAACCAACCCACCGGCAAGCGCAACCCGTGGCCGATCGTGGCCGCCGCCGCCGCGGTCGTGGTGGTCCTCGTCGTCGCCGGGATCGGTATCTGGTACGCAACCCGGCCGGATGACCCCCGCCCGCTGGACGACACCCTTACAGCGGCCTCCTCGACCACCTCTCGGCCGCCTACGACCACCAAGAGCTCGCCGGCGACCACGACCCCCGGCGGCAGCCCGCAGAGCAAGCTGCTGGCAATGCTGCCTTCGGGCTATCCGTCCGGCACGTGCACACCGACCACGCCCAAGCCGAACAGCGTCTGGACCAACACGATCGCCATGCTCGACTGCGGTCAGAACACCAACCAAGGCGGTCCGAGTCGAGCGATCTACGGACTGTTTTCGAGCGTGGCCACCCTGAAGTCAGCCTTCAACGACGACATCGCGGCCGTGCAGTTGATGAACTGCCCCGGCGAGGGCCCGTCCCCCGACGGTTGGCATTACGACCGGGACCCGACGGTGACGGCGGGCATGATCGCCTGCGGCACATACAAGAACCACCCGAACGTGATCTGGAGCAACGAGGCCAAGTTGATGCTCAGTGACGTGTTCGGGGATCCCGCGACCATCGAAGACCTGCACAATTGGTGGGCCAAATACGGCTGATCGAAACCGATTGGCCGACTGTGGGTTTGGTGCTAACCCCGCCAAAATGTAAGTGCGTCAGCTGCTTTGAGCGGTGGCGTGTCGCGCGGCGTCGGCGTTGCCGATTTGTTTGGGGGGTCAGCGATGGGTGAGGCGCCGGATTCGCACGAGGGGCGCATGTTCGGGCCCTACCGCTTGAAACGACCGCTCGGCCGAGGTGGCATGGGCGAGGTCTACGAGGCCGAGCACACCGTCAAGGGCTGGACCGTCGCGGTCAAGTTGATGTCGGAAAACGTCAGCAAGGATCCGGTGTTCCGCGAGCGGATGAAGCGCGAAGCCCGCATTGCCGGCCGGTTGCAGGAACCCCATGTGGTGCCGATTCACGACTACGGCGAGATCGATGGACTGATGTACCTCGAGATGCGTCTTATCGAGGGCACCGACCTCGACAAGCTGATCGCCCAGCACGGCAGGCTGCCGCCTTCCCGGGCGGTCGCGATCATCACCCAGATCGCCTCGGCACTGGATGCCGCCCACGCCGCCGGGGTGATGCACCGCGACGTCAAACCACCCAACATCCTGGTCACCCGCGACGACTTCGCCTACCTGGTGGACTTCGGAATCGCCAGCGCCACCACCGACGAAAAGCTCACCCAGTTGGGCACCGCCGTCGGAACCTGGAAATACATGGCGCCCGAACGCTTTTCCAACGACGAAGTCACCTACCGCGCCGACATCTACGCCCTGGCCTGCGTGCTGTATGAGTGCCTCACCGGTGGCGCGCCGTACCAGTCGGACAGCGCCGGCGTACTGATCAGCGCCCACATGAACAATCCCATCCCGCGGCCCAGTGCCGCCGTGCCGGGAGTTCCGCGCGCCCTGGACACAGTGATCGCCCGGGGCATGGCCAAGAATCCGGCCGATCGCTACGCCAGCGCCGGCGAACTGGCCCGCGCCGCGCAGCAAGCGCTCAGCGAACCCGACCGCGACCAGGTCGCCGACATCGTGCGCCGCAGCCAGGAGGCGGTCCTGCCTGCCCCTCCCGTCGTTCCGCAGACGATCCGGTATGGGCCTGCGCCGGCGCCCCGACCGGTAGGCCATCCCGCGCCGCCATCCGGTCCGCTTCCGCGCCGAACGGCGGCACCGGCCGGTCCTCCCGGTTACCCGGGCGGCCCGGTTTTCCCGCCCGGGCCACCACCGCAACCGTTTGCCGGCCCCATGCCCTGGCACCCCGCCCCGCCGCGTCGCCGCAACCCGTGGGCGATCGTCGCCGGTGTTGCCGCCGTGTTCCTGGTCCTCATACTGGCGGCTATCGGCGTGCATGCGGCCACCAAGGACGACGACGCCGCGCAGTCCGGCCGCACCACCACCGTGACCACTCCGCCGACGACCACGTGGACCACGTGGACCACGTCGACCACGACGACAACTACCGCTGCGTCGGGTGCCGAGACTCAGCTGATGCGCCTGTTGCCGGCCGGTTACCCACCCGGAACCTGCAAGACGGCAAATAAGCCGATGCCGGGCGCATTGGTATCGGTGACCTGCGGGCAGAACACCGATGCCAACGGCCCGCGGCTGTCGACCTACGGGCTCTACGCGGATGTCGCAGCACTCAAGGATGCCTTCAAGGGCTTCATCGGAACCTTCACCATCCAGACCTGCCCGGGCGGAAGGGCCTCACCGGGCACGTGGTGGCACACGCAGGACCCCCAAGCCATCCTCGGCCAGGTCGCCTGCGGCGTTTATCAAGGGACCGATCCGCAGGTGATGTGGAGCAATGAAAACACCCTGGTCTTCGCACTTGTCGCCGGCAACCCGCAGGGACCCACTCTCGATCAGCTGTACGACTGGTGGGCATCGCACTCGTGAGTCTCGCGTGAGTCTCAGCATCCGCGACCCCCGGGATCTCGCGATCGTGCTAGTGGGCATGATCGTGTTCCGAGCGGCGCGACTGGGTTGGAGACGGCGAGCCAAGAAATGATGACCTCGACCTTTGCGATAGGCGCGTCCGACGGTAGCAATTGATAATGTCTGCCACATTGCGAGTTAACTGGGAGGATCAGCAATGAGCGACACGCAGGGCTCGCGGGTGGGGTCGATGTTTGGGCCCTATGAACTCAAACGGTTGCTGGGCCGCGGTGGGATGGGCGAGGTCTACGAGGCCGAGCACACCGTCAAGGAGTGGACCGTCGCCGTCAAAGTGATGACCGCCGAATT
>NZ_LZLQ01000009.1 GCF_001673315.1 Mycobacterium asiaticum
TCCCCAAGGCGTTCGATGCGGTGATCGCGCGCGGCATGGCCAAAAAGCCCGAAGACCGCTACGCCAGCGCCGGCGACCTGGCCCTGGCCGCGCACGACGCGCTCAGCGATCCCGACCAGGACCACGCCAGCAACATCGTTCGCCGCAGTCAGGAAGCTACTCTGCCCGGCCCTCCCACGCCGGGCTCGCCACTCACGATGCCGGCAACGGTCGCGGCTTCGCCGCCCGCACCGCCGATTACGCCGCCGCCGTCCCCGCGCCCCCCGGTACCGCAGTACGGCCCGGGCCAGTCGGGGCCGTTGCCGCAGCAACGCCCGGCAGCACAAAGCGGGCCGCCCGGTTGGGGGCCGGCGAGCGGCCCGATTCCCAGTCAGAGTCCGCCGCCGCCCCAGTATGGGAGTGGCGGCTGGGGTGGTGGTCCGCCCGGTGCGCCGTTGCCGCCGCAATCCGGCGGGCCGTGGCACCCGGGTCAGCCCCAGAAAAAGCGCAACCCGTGGCCCATCGTCGCCGCGGTGGCCGTCGTGCTGGTCCTTGTCGTGGGCGGCTTGGGTATCTGGATGGCGACTTCTCCGGACCACAAGCCCAAGAAGAAGCCCATTTCCGTGGAGCGGTTGAACTCGCTGCTACTGAGCGCGTCGGAGATCAACACGGTGATGGGGTCAGCGACGATGACTCCTGGCAAAGCCATCACCACGGTGGATTCCACCGCGATGTCCCTGTCGGTTCCAGACTGCCAAGGTGCGATGTACACCAGTCAGGGTGCGGTCTACGCCGGAAGTGGCTACACCGGGATCAGCGGGCTGGTGTCGTCCGAACCTGGCGACGACTACGACCACTGGGTGAACCAGGCCGCGATCAGCTTCCCCACCGCCGCCAAGGCCGACGCGTTCCTGGACACCTCGCTGCGCAAGTGGAAGGGCTGCGCGGGCAAGACGGTCACGGTCACCAACAAGGGCAAGACCTACCGCTGGACGTTCCACGAGGTCGAAGGGGCTCCCCCAGAAATCAGCGTGCTGGATGTGCAAGAGGGCGCCAACGGATGGGAATGCCAGCGGGCAATGGCGGTGGCTAACAACATCATCGTCGACGTCAACGCCTGCGGTTATCAGATCACCGACCAGGGCCGCCGGATCGCCGACAAGATCGTCACCAAAGTCGACAACGAGAAATAACCCACGGCTAATCGGACAGATCGGGGCCCTGCGCCCGCAGATCGTCGACCGCCGACATCGCGGTGCGCAACTTGGCCAGCCACTCTTCGGTGTGCTCGCCGACCAGCTTGACCGACCAGGCGAGGGCGTCGGCACGAGACCGCGCGACGCCGGCGTCGACCAATGTGTCAAGCACCTGACGTTCCGGTTGTTTGAGGCGCGTCATGACCGGCGCTGCGACGTGGGTGAAGAGGATCCGCTTACCGCCTAGCTCCACGCCCCAGGAAACCTTGCGCCCGTATCGGTGCTGGGCTTCCTCGGCAATGGCCATCCGCTCCGCGCGGCTTTCCTCACGGAATCGCGACACTCGACCTTCCGCGCGAGCAGGGCTCTCTTCCTTCTCCTCGCCCTCACCGGCCGCCACCGCCGCCAATCTGCCGACCACCGTGATTTCTTCCCGGTCGACGATGACCGTCGGGTCGCCGTCGAACCAGTTCTCGGGTAACCGTCCCGCGAACCACTCCGCGGCCCCGCTCGCGTCGGGTTGTTCTGACTGTTGCCAACCGCCGGGTCGTGCGCCGCGGCGACCATGGTGATGTATCTTCATGATTACATGATTACATCGTTACAGTGTGATCAAAAGTCTTTTTCGCCGTCGGCGAATACGCGGGGTCCGCCGAAGCCAAGAACCGTTGCCATCGGGCCAGCGCAGTTGTATTTTTGGTAGCGAAGCAGGCCCGGAAGCGACCGCATCTCAAGAGCCGGAAGACGGGGTAAAAACCGGCCGCGTCAGACCCGCGCAAGACGGAGTCAGCAACGCCCCCGCAGAGTCGCGCCGGGCCTGCCTATGCGTGTGTGGCCCGCGGTTAGCCCGAGCTACCGCGCCGCACGCGGAACAGCTTCGATTCGCCCTTGATGCCTTTGAGGCGTCGACCGCCGACGAACGACCAGTCGAAGTGGCTGCCGTCATCCGCCCCGTCCTCCAGGGTCTCCTTCACTGACTCGGCGACAAGCACCGTCCCCGGCCGGGCCGCGCCGGTGACCCGGCTAGCCGCATTGACCGGACTACCGAACCAGTCACCGGCGCGGCTGACCGCCATACCGGACGCGACCCCGGCTCGAAGCCGCGGGAATGCGTCGTCGGTGTCCACCACCTCGACCAACTTCAGGACGGTGTCCAGCAACGGCGCCGGTTCCGGGCAGATAAGCATCACCGCGTCGCCGATCGTTTTGATGAACCGGACCGGCGGCGCGGTCAGGTCTCGGGCCATGTCTGCCAGTCGGCCGGCGAGATGCCCCAACTCCTCAGGCGAGACCACCTCGCCCAGTTTGGTGAACCCGACCAGGTCGGCGAAGGCGACGGTGACCGGTCGGGCGCCCGGCAACGGCTTGCCAGCGGCCCGCTCGCCGGCGTTGACCGCTTCGGTCTCCATCATGTGTCGCAGATGCAGCAGCAACATGTCCCGAATCATCGGCCCCAGCAGCGGTTCCAGCTCGCTGACCAGCGCCTTTGATCCCTGCGCGATCTGCAGTTCGGTGGCACCGGGTTGCAGGATGGTCGCCAGCGCGGCATACCGCATGACTTCGGCAGCGTGGGACAGCCCGTCGGAGAGCACCCGAACCACGGCCACCACCTGATCTGGATGGACTCCCAACTCGACGAACCGCTGCGCGTAGGCGGCCGCCTCGCCGTCGGCGCGCATATGGATGGCGGCGTCGGGATCGTCCACCGCGGCCAGCCCGACGGCACGCTGGACGCGCTGCAGCAGCTCCAAATCGATGCCGTGGCTTTCGCTGATCTCGCGGGAGGACACGTAGCTGCCGTCATCGCCGATCAGGCGTCGAGAAGCCAGCAGCAAGGGCGGGTTACTCGCCTGGATCTCCTGGGCGGTGACACCCTGCTGAAGCAGCCACTCCACCAACTCCGCGCGCTCGGCGCGCGCCGAACCCTCCAGGCCTTCCAAGAGGTGCTCGATACTCGGGTCTGCAGCGCTGTCCAGGTGATCTGCCACGCGTCCAACGTTAGAACGGTGATTGGCCGATCGGCGAAGTCAGGACACCGGTGGTCGCCGGTGCGCCCACGGTCTGGCCGCTTCGATCTGTGCAGACAGCGACAGCAGGGTGGCCTCGTCGAAGGGGCGGCCGACGAGTTGGACCGACATGGGTAGTCCGTCGTCGTCGAAGTCCCATGGCACCACGGCGGCTGGTTGACCGGTGAGATTCCAGATCTGCTGGTACGGGACCCGTTGGGCGACCAACAACAGCGTCGACACCCCGCCGCGGCGCTGATAGGCCCCGATCCGCGACGGCCCGGCGGCGGTGCCAGGGGTGACCACCACGTCGACATCGTCGAAAATCGACTGGATCCGGGCGTTCAGCCCCACCTCTGCCTCGCGCAGCCCCGCCATCCGCCGGTCGGAGAAGTACGAACCCAGACGGGCAATGGAGCGGGTGCGCGCTTCGAGCAGTTCCGGATGCGCCTGCGCGTCCGCATCGTCACAAATCCCGCGCAGAAAACGGGGCAGATAGTTTGCATACAGCGAAGGCGGATAGTGCGGATCCCGGACGACCACATCGTGGCCGAGATCGCGCAGCAATGCGCCCGCTTGTTCGACGGCTATCGTCTGCGCCTTGCCGACGCGCACCGGCATCGGCGTCGGCACCTTGGTGCTCAAGGCAATTCGCAGCGGGCCAGGGTCGCGTGTGGCTGCGTCGGCGAACTCCCTTTCCGGGCCTGGCACCGTCGTTGTCGCGTCGAGCATCAGCGCCGCGTCCAAAACCGACCGCGCGATCGGGCCATTGACGCTCAGTCCCTGCCAGGCGCCGTCGTGCGGCTCCAACGAGATCCGGTCGCGCTGCGGCTTCAACCCGAACAACCCGCACCACGTAGCCGGGATGCGGATCGATCCGCCGCCATCGGATCCCAGCGCCGCCGAGGCCAGACCCGCCGCGACCGCAGCCGCGCTGCCCCCGCTACTACCGCCCGGCGTGCGACGAGGATTCCAGGGATTGCGGGTGGCGCCGAATGTCAACGACTCGGTGAAAGGCATGATCATCAACTCCGGCACGCTGGTCTTGCCGATAATCACAGCGCCCGCCGCACGGAGCCGTCGGACCACCTCGGCGTCGTCGGTCACCGCCGGACCATGCGCCGCGCTGCCGTACGTGGTCGCCTCGCCGGCCACATCGACGTCGTCCTTGATGGCGATCGGCACCCCCAGCAGCGGGCGTCGCTCGCCGGCGTCGAGACGCCGCTGGGCGATCTCGGCCTCCCGGCGAGCACCGTCGTAGCGCACTACGCGGTACGAGCGCAGTTCGCTGTCCAACCGCTCGATCCGCTCCAGATAGACCTCGAGCAGCACCGGAGCGGTGACTTCACCGTCGGCCAGCATTCGCGCCTGTTCGGCCGCGCCGGCGAACGCGAGATCCCTAGGGTCCACTGCCGCAGCGTATCCCGCTGCGCCGAAACGCCCGCGCCGCCCAGTACGGTGGCCGTATGTCCTGCGTGTTCTGTGCGATCGCGACCGGCGAGGCCCCGGCTATCCGGATTTTCGAAGACGACGGCTATCTGGCGATCCTCGACATCCGCCCGTTCACCCGCGGCCACACCTTGGTGGTCCCCAAGAAACACAGTGTCGACCTGACCGACACTCCCGCGGAGACGCTGGCAGGGATGATCACCATCGGCCAACGCATCGCGCGGGCGGCCCGTGCGACCGAACTGGCCGACGCGACGAACATCGGGATCAACGACGGCCGCGCGGCCTTCCAGACGGTGTCTCACATTCACCTGCACGTGCTGCCCCGGCGCGAAGGCGACAAGCTGTCCGTCGCCAAGGGTTTGTTGCTGCGCCGCGACCCGGACCGGGAAGAGACCGGGCGGATCCTGCGGGACGCGCTCGCCGGCATTGATGCGGGTCAATAGCCGGATTACCTGAGTTGGATCCCCGCCAGTAGTGCCGCGGGAGCGGCGAACAGCGGTTTATCCTGAGTTGGGCGCGCGGTGGAGCACCCTTCTACTTCGCCGAGGTGTGTGCGTGCGAGCTGGAGCGGGGACATGAAGCGCTGGATGGTACGGCCGTACCCGCTGCCCGGGCTGACGAAGGGGATCAGCCTGGCCGTGATCGGCGGATACGGTGTGGCGGCCGCGCTGGTGGCTGCCTCGTCGTCGTTCGGCTGGCAGGGGCCGTATGCGACCCGGCCGGTCATCCAGGTGGTGACGTTGGTCGGCCTCGCGTTCGCCGTCGGCTGCACCGGACGAGCGGCCTGTCACGCGCGTGGCCGGCGCAGCGCCGGATGGCTGGCCCTGTCTGTGGCCCTGGCGGGATGGGTTGTGGGAGAGGTCATCTGGGCGGTTTATGACGTACGCCCGGAGCTCGACCACGCTAGCCATCCGGCGGCAGGCGAGATCGTGCTGCTGCTCTACCCGCTCGGCGCGTTCACATCGTTGCTCTTGCTGTCGGATCCTGTTGGTCACAACATGCGGCGGCTGTTCCTCGACGGCGTCATCGTCGCTACTTCGCTCTTTGTCGCGTCCTGGGTATTCGTCCTCGACCGGCTGCTTCGCGAAGCCAGTACTTCGGGACTCACCACGGTCGTGCACATCTTCGCCGATGTGTCGCTGATGACCACTGCGATCCTGGCGTTGTCGCGCGGACGGCCCGGTGGGCGGCGCAGTGTGAACCTGGTGGCCGCCGCAGTCGTGACCATCGCTGTCGCCGACACCTTGGTGGTGTTCCGGACCGGAGTCGGGAGCTACCACACCGGCGAGCTTGTCGACGTGAGCCGATTGGCCGGGTTGGGCATGCTGGCGATGGCCGGCCTGATCAGCGTCAACGAAACTGCGACAGCACCCACGCGACAGATCAGTTCCCGGCTGCGCCTGTGGTTGCCCTATATACCGCTGCTGCTGGCGGCAGCGGTCGGGCTGGGCCACGCGCTGCGTCTGATGCGGCACGGACCGTTGCTGCTCGGGGCGGGAATCCTGGTGGTGGCGGTACTCGCCCGGCAGTTCGTGGTACTCGTCGAAAACCAGGGACTACTGACCGAAGTAGCACAAGAAGCCTTTCGGGACAGTCTGACCGGCCTGGCCAACCGCGCCCACTTCCTGCACGACCTGGAGCAGGCCGTCGCCCGTCGCGGCGCGGACGCCGCCGCGATCGCGGTGATGTGCCTGGACCTGGACAACTTCAAGTCGGTGAACGACGCCCTGGGGCATCCGGCCGGCGACGAGCTGTTGGTGCGCGTGGCGGGACGGTTGACCACGGTCTTGGGTGAGGCGGGGACCGTCGCGCGGCTGGGGGGTGACGAGTTCGCCGTTCTGATCGAAGGTCCGGTGGAAGCGTCACAGGCGGCGGCCCAGCGGGCCCTCGAATCCTTCGATGTCCCGATAGTGATCGACGGCGTGCCGTTGGCGGTCCGGCCCAGCATCGGGTTCACCGTGACCGCGTCCGACTCCAATTGCACCGTCGACGAGCTGCTCCGGCACGCAGACCTGGCCATGTACGCCGCGAAACGTGAAGGCGGCCAATGTATTCGCAGCTTCGTGCCGGATCTGCCGTTGCCCTATGCGCTGCCGGAACTCACCGAATCCGCGATTGCCGAATTTACGGCCGGACCGGACTTGGACGCCAAATCGGACCTCGAGAGGGGATCGGGCTTCAAGACGGAATCGGACTTCGAAACGAGACTGGACTTCAAGACCAAACTGGAGAACGAATTCGACAGCGGACGAATTCACCGGGGCGCCTTCGGTTCGGTGACCGACTCGGCCAACGCGACTGCATTGGCACGCACCATCAAGCCGCTGGCAGCCACGCCCAAACCGCGCATCGAGGACGCATCCGACGCGCCACCCGATGTTCGATGGCCGCCGCTCGGGATCTGGATCTCCTTGGCTGTGTTGGGAATTGGGGTGCTCGTCTTCGTTTCGTCCTGCCTGCTCAATCCGCGCGCCGATCACAGCCAGTTCTTCGCCGATATCCTGTACCCGGGGCTGAATCTGTTCGCCGCGGCCCTGATTGCGATCCGCGCGTACCGCGTCAAGGCCGACCGCGCGGCGTGGACGGTCATCGCGGTCGCCATGGTGTCCTCGGCGCTCGGCGACGTCCTCTATGCGCAGTACGTGCCGGACGGCCAATCCCCGTCCATTGCGGATCCGGCATACCTGGCGTTCTATCCGCTCGCCTACGTCGGCCTGCTGCTGCTGATGCGGACCCGGCTCAAGCGGGTGCCGGTGCCGGTTCGGCTGGACTCCTTGATTTGCGCGTTGGCGATGGCCGCTGTGGCCGCGGCACTGACGGCCGGGCCCATCCACGCGGCCACGGTCCGAACGCCCGCCACCGTGCTGGTAGGGCTGATCTATCCATGGGGCGATCTGGTCCTCACCGCCCTGGCCGCAGGAATGCTGCCAATCCTCGGCTGGCGCAAAGAGTTTCGCTGGGGTCTGCTGGTGGCCGCCTTTTTGTTGATCGCCGCCGCGGACACCGCGTACCTGTTCGAGACCTCAGCCAGCGAATACCGGGTCGGCACCATGCTCGATGCGTTCTGGCCCGCCTCGTCCTTGCTATTGGCGATAGCCAGTTGGGCGCCTTGGTCATCGGTGCCGCCGCTGCCGAGGCGCGGCCTGGGTTCGTACGTGGCACCGGTCGCGTGCACCATCGTGGCACTGGCCGTCACCGCATTGGGCCGCAACTCCTCAGTCGCGCCGACGCTGGCAGCGCTGAGCCTGATCGCGGTGGCGGCTCGGTTCTCGGTGACGTTCCGCGAAGTGAGCATCCTGGCCGAAACCCACCGGCACGCCATGACCGACGAGTTGACCACGCTGCCCAACCGCCGCTCGTTGGCCACCGCACTCACAGAGGTGCCCGTAGCTGCCCCCTCGGGTCCGGTCGTCGGACCATCCCTGACCCCCAGGGGGCCGGCCCGCCGAGCGTTGCTGCTGCTGCAGCTGCACGAGTTCCGCGAGATCACCGATTCGCTGGGTTATCACTTCCGTGACGAGTTGTTGTGCCAGATCGCCAATCGCCTGTCCCAGAACGTGCGTCGCGATGACCTGCTGGCCCGGGCCGGTGACGACGAGTTCGCCGTGCTGCTAGCCGAG
This sequence comes from Mycobacterium asiaticum, assembly GCF_001673315.1. Classification (GTDB taxonomy): domain Bacteria; phylum Actinomycetota; class Actinomycetes; order Mycobacteriales; family Mycobacteriaceae; genus Mycobacterium; species Mycobacterium asiaticum_B. The sequence goes on from NZ_LZLQ01000009.1 coordinate 8,254, forward strand.
GGTGCGGACCTGATCGCGGCGCGCGCGCAAGCGGGTCGGTTGCTGGAGGCGCTGGGCGAACCTTTTGCGCTGGACCCGATGACCGTTGAGGTTGACGCGCGGATCGCCATCGCGCTCTACCCGGACCACTGTGACCACCCCCAGGAACTGCTGACCCGCGCCGAGATGGCCCTCCCCCACGCCCGGTCCGCGAAAGGCAAGATCGCCGTGTACGACTCAGATTTCGAGTTGTATCGAGACAATGATCCTAATCTCATCGAGGAACTGCGCGCTGCGCTCGTCGAGGGTTCCGAGCTGACGTGTCACTACCAGCCCAAGATCAACGCCGCCGACGGCAGCGTGCACAGCGTTGAGGCGTTGTTGCGCTGGCACCATCCCAACCGCGGCCTACTGCTACCCGAAGAGTTCCTGCCGGCGGCCGAACGGGCGGGCCTGATGCGCAAAGTGGCCAACCGGACCGTCAATCTCGCTCTGGCGCAGGCCCGGTCGTGGCGCGATCAGGGCATGCCGCTGATCGTCGCGGTGAACCTCTCGACTACCAATCTGCTCGACCTCGACTTGGTCGGCACGGTCGACCAGCTGCTGCAAACCCACGGTCTGCCGGCCAGCGAACTGATCATCGAGATCACCGAGAGCACGCTCGTAGACTCGGCGCGCTCCCGCAACACCGTCGCCGCGTTGCAGCGCCTCGGGGTGCGTATCTCGTTGGACGATTACGGCACTGGCTGGTCGTCATTGGCGCGGCTGCAAGACGTTTCGGTCGACGAACTCAAACTCGACCGGGTGTTCGTGGCCCGCCTTGCCCAGGATCCGCGTTCGGTGGCGATCGTGCGGTCCACCGTCGCGCTGGCCGCGAATCTCGGTGCTGATCTGGTGGCCGAGGGTGTGGAAGACGAGCTGACGCTGCGCGCGCTCCGACAGTACGGCTGCACGATCACCCAGGGGTACGTGCACAGCCCGCCGTTGCCGGCTGATGACCTACAGCGCTGGATCGGCGGCCGCGCGCTCGCTGGCCCACCAGCCCGCAGCGTGAACGAATAGATCAGAAAAGTTCTTTTGCCAGCAATTCCAGCGTCGTCACCCGGGCCGGTGCGGTCGCGGGATCGGTGCCGCGGCGGGCCGATGCGACCGGATGAACCATCACCTCGTCGACGTCGAACCGCTCGGCCAGTGCCCGCACCTGGTCGGCGGCCTCGGCGGGTGAGCCGACGACGGCCCGGGCCAACCCGCTGTCCACGATGTGCTGCTGTTGCGGGGTCAGCCTGGCAAGTTGGGCGTCCTCGACGAGCTGCACCGGTCCCAACGGCTGCCCAGTGCGCAACCGCGCCATCATCTGCAGATTAGGCAGCATCAAATGCGTTGCCTCATCGTGTGTTTCGGCGACAACGGCGTTCACCGTCAGGAATGTCACCGGCTCGGATGCCAGGTCGCCGGGCCGGAAATTGGTGCGATAATGCTCCAGCGCCTCCTCGGTGCCCTGACCGGAGAAGTGGTGGGCGAACACATACGGCAAGCCCTTGGCGGCGGCCAGATGCGCGGAGTACATCGAGGACCCCAGCAGCCACAACCGTGGTTCGCTGGCCGCCGCGGGGGTCGCCTTCAAGGTGTAGTCGCCCGAACGCAACGGCACCCGGACACCGCGAGTACCCATCAGCGCAACCACATCGTCGAGGTATTCCGGGAAGTTCTCGATGTCGCGGTCGTCGCGCCCGCCGCGCAGCGCATAAGACGTGACCGGGTCGGATCCAGGAGCGCGGCCGATGCCCAGGTCGATGCGACCGGGCGCGGCGGCCTCCAGCAGTGCGAACTGCTCGGCCACCGCGAGCGGAGCGTGGTTGGGCAACATCACCCCACCGGACCCGAGCCGCAACTGAGCGGTTTGCGCGGCCAGGTAGGCGATCAGCACCGGCGGGCTGGTGGCGCCCACCGACGGCATGTTGTGGTGTTCTGCAACCCAGTAGCGCGTGTATCCCAGCCGGTCTGCGGTCTGCGCAAGCGACACCGTGGCCGCCAACGCGTCCGCCGTCGACTGGTCGGATCGCACCGGAACAAGATCAAGAACTGAAAGACGCACGTTGTCACCAACAAACCTGACGGGGAGAACCTTCCCTCAGTAGTTGAGCGGCTTATCAGTAGTTGAGCGGCGGATCAGTAGTTGAGCGGCGTAATCGAGTTGACGATGAGTTTGAACTGTTCCTGCGAGATCGGCGCACCACCAGGGATGTTGTCGGTCGCCAAGAACTGCGTGCGCTCGGTGTAGCCGTGGAATCGCCGGAAATAGTTGGTAAAGGCCAGCCCGTGGTCGACCGCGCCGTCGTAGGTCGCCACCTTCAGTTCGCCGGCCAGGATGTAGCCGCCGAGGAGGGCCACGCTGGTCCCCTGGCCCGCCAACGGCGAGCAGCAGTATGCGGCGTCGCCCACCAGCGCCACCCGCCCGATCGACCAGTGATCCATGATGATCTGGGACATCTCGTCGAAGTAGAAATCCGGCGCGGACCGCATGTACTCCAGCAGTTGCGGGCGAACCCATCCGTCGTCGGCGATACGGCGTTCCACCTCGGCGAACTGGGCCGCGGTGTCGCGGTAGTCGACCCGCAGCTCGGTGTCCATGAAACCCAGCATCGCGCGGGCCTCGGTGTTGTTGCGCGCGCTGTAAACCCCGGCCATGCTGGCGTCACCGTAATGCCACATCTGCCAGTGGTCGAGGTCCAGGAAGTTGGGCACGGTGAAGATCGCCGCGTGTGTCCCCAGCCGCTTGATGAACCTTTCTTCCGGACCGAAGACCAGTCGGCGCACGTTCGAATGCAAGCCGTCGGCGCCGATGACCAGATCGAAACCGGCCGCCGGGGCGCGCTCAAAGCTGACCTGCACCGCCGGTCCCAGATTCTCGATGGCCGCGATGCTGTCATCGAAGATGAATTCGGTGGTCGACCGACTCGCCTCGTACAGCAGTTCGACGAGATCGTCGCGCAGCAATTCGATGTCGGGATTATCGATCAGACCGCCCGTCGGCGTGGATTGCGTGTCGCGGGAAAGCTCATTGCCGTCGCGATCGACCACCGAGGCGCCCCGGATGCGCGTCTTCTTTTCTTCCGCCGCGGCCAGCAACCCCATCCGGTCCAGCACAGTCAGCGCCGGACCCCGCACGTCGATGGCCTGACCGCCCGGTCGCAGCCCTGCGTGGCGTTCCACTACGGTGACTGAATAACCGTGTCGGCCAAGCCAATAGGCAGTCGCTAAACCGGCGACGCTGGCGCCGGACACCAAGATGCTTGTCAACGAGCGAACCCTGTCCTACTCGATTCCCGCGAGCTGCTTCGCCTGACGAAAGATGTCGTCGAGCATTGCCGGAGTCAACCTACCGGTGAACATATTCTGCTGACTCGGGTGGTAACAGCCGAGCAATTGGACGCCGGACGGCAGGGGCGCCACCACACCATGGCCGAACTTCGGCTTGCGGATCCCGGCTGCCACCGGCAAGCCCAGCGCAACCTGCCAGCCGAACCCGCCCAGCGCGACGATAACGCGGACATGATCGGACACCAGGTGCCATTCGGCGGCCAGCCACGGCGAACACGTCGTCCGCTCGACGGGGGTCGGGGCGTTCGCGGGCGGGGCGCAGCGGACCGGTGCCGAAATTCGAATCTCGTTGGGCGCCAGCCCATCAGCCGCGTCGACGCTGGTCGGTTGATTCACCAGCCCGGCACGGTACAGCGCCGCATACAACTGATCGCCGGACCGGTCACCGGTGAACATCCGTCCGGTCCGGTTGGCGCCGTGCGCGGCCGGCGCCAGCCCCACGATGAATAACCAGGGCCGCTCTGATCCCCAGCCCGGCACCGGGCGGCCCCAATAAGGCTGGTCGACGAAGGCCCGGCGTTTGACAACCGCAACCTCTTCACGCCAGCTGACCAGCCGCGGACATGCTCGGCAGACGCTCACCATGGCGTCGAGTGCGGGAATCGAACGTGCTGTCTTTGCGAGCGCGGCGACCCGGGCGGCGTCGGCCGCCACCGGGGTGCGCGGGGTGGCCGGATCACCTGGCCAGCCACTGCCCGGGGCAACCGGCGAACCGAATGCCTGACCGGTATTCGGATGCATGAGCACACGAACATCCTGCATTCCAAACCGGACCGCGCAAAAATCGGTGGTTCGGGCTCGGTGTTTGGCGCTACATTCAGCCGCGATATCCGATGAGAAACAACAGTCGCGTCCCGACATATCTGCTCCTGTTCGCCACCCTGATGTCGTGTGCGGGCAACGGCATCTCGCTTGTCGCGTTCCCGTGGCTGGTGCTGCAACGCCAGGGCAGCGCCGGTCAGGCGTCGATTGTGGCGGGGGCGACGATGCTGCCGCTGCTGTTCTCGACGCTGGTCGCCGGGACCGCGGTGGACTACTTCGGGCGCCGCTGGGTGTCGATGGTTTCCGACGCGCTCTCCGCGGCGTCGGTTGCCGCCGTCCCGGTGATCGCGTGGGCATTCGGCACCCAGAGCATGAATGTCGCCGTGCTCGCGGTCTTGGCTGCCTGCGGAGCCGCATTCGACCCGGCCGGAATCACCGCCCGCCAGTCGATGCTGCCCGAGGCGGCGGCCCGGGCGGGCTGGTCGCTGGACCGCACCAACAGCATCTACGAGGCGATCCTCAACATGGCCTTCGTCGTCGGGCCCGGGGTGGGCGGCCTGATGATCGCGACAGTGGGCGGTATCGCCACCATGTGGGTCACCGCCGCCGCATTCGGGTTGTCCATCCTGGCGGTTGCCGCCCTGCGGCTCGAGGGCGCGGGCAAGCCGGACCAGGCAACGCGGCCCGACGGCCTGGTGTCCGGGGTCGCCGAGGGGTTGCGTTTCGTCTGGAACCTGCGGGTGCTGCGCACGCTGGCACTGATCGACCTGACGGTGACGGCGCTGTATCTGCCGATGGAAACGGTGCTGTTCCCCAAGTACTTCAGCGACCGACAGCAACCCGCGCAACTGGGCTCGGTCTTGATGGCACTCTCGATCGGCAGCCTGCTGGGCGCGCTCGGCTATGCGCTGCTCGCGCCGTATGTCTCGCGACGGAGGATGATGCTGACCGCGGTGCTGAGCTTCGGTACCGCGACGCTGGTGATCGCCTTGCTGCCGCCGTTGCCGGTGATTTTGGTGCTGTGCGCGTTGATCGGGTTGGTCTACGGCCCAATTCAGCCGATCTACAACTACGTCATGCAGACTCGGGCGCCGCTCCATCTACGCGGACGAGTGGTCGGTGTCATGACTTCGATGGCCTACGCCGCCGGTCCGGCGGGGCTGCTCCTGGCGGGTCCGCTGACTGATGCAGCCGGGCTGCGGGTGACGTTTTTCGCGCTGGCGCTGCCGATCGTGGTCGTTGGCCTGACCTGTATCCGGGTGCCGTCGTTGCGGGAACTGGACCGAAAGGCGGAACTGGTCACCGACCCCGCGACGTAGGATCGGCCGGGTGGAAAGCGGTGTGCTGGCAAACCTGATTGCCGATCTGCCCGAGGGAATGGTCATCACCGATCCCGCTATCACCGACGGCTACCGCCAAGACCGGGCTCTGGACCCGTCGGCCGGAAAACCGCTGGCCGTGGTGCGGCCGTACCGCACCGAGGAAGTGCAGACCGTGTTGCGCTGGGCAGCAGCAAATCGGGTGCCGGTGGTGACCCGGGGTGCCGGCAGCGGACTGTCCGGCGGGGCGACCGCGGTGGACAACGGGATCGTGTTGTCGACGGAGAAGATGCGCGACATCACCGTCGACCCGGTGACCCGCACCGCGGTGTGCCAGCCCGGATTGTTCAATTCCGAGGTGAAGAAGGCAGTCGCCGAATACGGCCTGTGGTACCCGCCCGACCCGTCGTCGTGGGAGATCTGCAGCATCGGCGGCAACATCGCCACCAATGCCGGCGGGTTGTGCTGTGTGAAGTACGGCGTGACCACTGATTACGTGCTGGGCATGCAGGTGGTGTTGGCCGACGGGACCGCGGTGCGCCTGGGTGGGCCGCGACTGAAGGATGTGGCCGGGCTCTCGCTGACCAAGCTATTCGTCGGCAGCGAAGGAACATTGGGCGTCGTCACCGAGGTGACGCTGCGGTTGTTGCCGGCGCAGAATGCGTCCAGCATCGTGGTGGCGAGTTTTGCCTCCGTGGAGTCGGCGGTCGATGCCGTGCTGGGAGTCAGCGCGCGACTTCGGCCCTCGATGCTCGAGTTCATGGATCAGGTGGCGATCAACGCCGTCGAGGACACGCTACGCATGGACCTGGACCGCACCGCGGCGGCCATGCTGGTGGCCGGATCCGATGAACGCGGGCGCGGCGGCACCGAAGACGCCGAGCTGATGGCCGCGGTGTTCGCCGAAAACGGTGCTGTAGAAGTGTTTTCGACCGACGACCCGGATGAGGGTGAGGCGTTCGTGGCGGCCCGCCGGTTCTGCATTCCGGCCGTCGAAGCCAAAGGATCGCTGCTGCTGGAAGATGTCGGAGTTCCGTTGCCCGCCCTGGGCCAGCTGGTCACCGGCATCGCACGCATCGCCGACGAGCGAGACCTGATGATTTCGGTGATTGCGCACGCCGGGGACGGAAACACCCACCCGCTGCTGGTGTTCGATCCCGCGGATGCCGCGATGGCCGAACGTGCTCAGCTGGCCTACGGCGAAATCATGGACCTGGCCGTCGGATTGGGCGGCACCATCACCGGCGAACACGGCGTCGGCCGGTTGAAGCGGCCGTGGTTGGCGGATTATCTCGGGCCCGAGGTGATGGACCTGAACCGGCGGATCAAGGATGCGCTCGATCCGCTCGGGATCTTGAACCCCGGGTCGGGCATCTAGTCCTTCGGCTTGTCGCGCGCCGGCGCCGACCGTCGGCGCCGACCGTGGTGGCGCCGACCGTGACGCTATCTTCACGCTCCGTGGCGAGCGTGAAGCTATCTTCACGTTCGGCACGGTCGGCAGGGGCGGCAGGGTCGGCACGGTCGGCAGGGGCGGCACGGTCGGCATGGGCGGCATGGGTTGACAGCGGCCTATGACTGTCGTATGCATGAGACATGACAGCCGTAGTGTCTCAGCCGGTCAAGTTTCAACTCGCCACTGCCGAGACATGGCCGAAACCCTGGCCGATGTACCGAGCCCTACGTGATCACGACCCGGTGCATCATGTCGTGCCTGCCGACCACCCCGAACACGACTACTACGTGCTCTCGCGGCACGCCGATGTCTGGGCGGCGGCGCGCGACCACGAGACGTTCTCGTCCGCACAGGGCTTGACGGTCAACTATCGCGAGCTGGAAATGATTGGGCTGCAGGATAATCCGCCGATGGTCATGCAGGACCCACCGGTGCACACCCAGTTCCGGAAGTTGGTGTCGCGGGGCTTCACCCCACGCCAGGTGGAAGCCATCGAGCCCAAGGTGCGCGAATTCGTCGTCGAACGAATCGAAATGATCCGTGCGCGCGGTGCCGGCGATATCGTCACCGAGTTGTTCAAACCACTGCCGTCGATGGTGGTAGCGCATTATCTAGGTGTGCCCGAGGAAGATTGGGCGCAATTCGATGTGTGGACGCAGGCCATTGTGGCAGCGAACACGGCCGACGGCGGCATCGCCAACGCCCTGGAAACCGTGGGAGATGCCGTCGGCACGATGATGGCGTACTTCACCGCACTGATCGAACGACGCCGAACCGACCCCCAGGACGACACCATCTCGCACCTCGTTGCGGCCGGAGTCGGTGCGGACGGCGATGTCGCCGGCATCCTGTCGATCCTGGGCTTCACGTTCACCATGGTTACCGGCGGCAACGACACCGTCACCGGAATGCTCGGTGGCTCAATGCCGTTGCTGCACGAGCGGCCCGACCAACGGCAGTTGCTGCTGGACGACCCTGACTTGATCCCGGACGCGGTCGACGAGTTGCTGCGGCTCACCTCGCCGGTGCAGAATCTGGCCCGCACCACCACCCGTGACGTATCGATCGAAGGCACCACCATCCCGGCGGGCCGCCGTGTCCTGCTCCTCTATGGGTCGGCAAACCGCGATGAACGCCAATACGGCGACAACGCCGGCGAATTAGACCTCACCCGCCGTCCGCGCAACATCCTCACCTTCAGTCACGGTGCGCACCACTGCCTGGGTGCGGCCGCGGCGCGGATGCAATCACGCGTCGCACTCGGCGAATTACTCAGCCGCTGCCCCCATTTCGAAGTCGACACGGCCGCTATCGTGTGGTCGGGCGGCCCGTACGTCCGCCGTCCGCTGTCGGTGCCGATCCGGATACCGGCCTGATGCCAGGTGACTGGCTTTCCGACCGCCGCAACGAGGTTGCGGCGGACCGGATCCTCGACGCCGCCGAACAACTCTTCACCGACCGCGATCCGGCAACCATCGGCATGAACGAAATCGCCCGCGCCGCCGGGTGTTCCCGCGCGACGTTGTATCGGTATTTCGAGAGCCGGGAGGCGCTGCGCATCGCCTACGTGCACCGGGAGACGCACCGCCTCGGACACCAGATCCGCCAGCAGATCGACGGGGTGCGGGACCCGCACGAACGGTTGATCGCCAGCATCACCGCCACGTTGCGCATGGTCCGCGAGAGCCCCCCGCTGGCGGCCTGGTTCGCCGCCACCCGTCTTCCGATCGGGGGTGAGCTGGCCAGGCACTCCGACGTCATCACCGCGCTGGCGACGGCATTCCTCAGCTCACTGGGTCCCGACGACCCCGCGATCGTCGAGCGCCGGGCCCGCTGGGCGGTGCGGGTGATCGTCTCGCTGTTGATGTTTCCCGGCCAGAACGAAGCGCAGGAACGGTCGATGATCGAGGAATTCGTGGTGCCCGTGCTGACGCCGAGCAGTCGCAAAAACCCTAAGCTCGTTCCGAAATAACGAGTGGCCGTGTCCGCTTGGCAGAAGTGCCACACTCAACTTGCGGCGCGCGGACCTCGGGTGACGTCGTTCGCTGCGGCAAAGGCCGTCATAATGTCCCCGGCGCGCACCGCAACGTTGGAAAGTAGCGACGAAGCCAAGCCGTGGGTGTGTTCGACCGAACCATTCAGGAAAATGTCTCCCGGCGCACCCGACTTCGCGACCAGACGGTAATCCCGGGTGACGACGGGCCGCCCGGTCGAGTCGAATTCGTAGAGGCTGGACGTCTTGCCCAGAAAACTCTGGATATCCAAAGGGGCATAGCCCGTCGCATAGATCACCGCGTCGCAGTCCAGGGTTTGCCGCTCATGAGTGATCAGATGCGAGACCGTCAGCAACACGCTGTCAGAATTCTCCTGCGCGGCAACGACTTCGGATGCGTTGTGCACGAACAACCGTTGGTTGCCGCTCACGCGCTCAGCATATCCGCGCGAATACAGGTCCTCGATGAGTTCCAGATCGACCGCCGAATAGTTGGTCGAGCGGTGATAATCGAGGAACCGCCGGCGCAACGGTTCGTCGGCCGCATAGAAGTCGTCGACGGCCGAGGGGTCGAAAATGCGGTTCGCATAAGGGTTGTCGTCGGCCTGACTGTATCCATATCGGGCGAACACCGCATGAACCTCGACGTTGGGATACTGCTGATGCAGGAAGCCAACCACCTCCGCCGCACTCTGGCCGGCACCGATCACGGCAAAGCGCTGGAACACCGCAGGGGGCAGCGCGGCCAGTCCGTCGAGAAGCGTGTGGCTGTGCCACTGTCGGGCCGTGTTCTCAACCCCGTCTGGCAGCACGGGCCGCAAGCCAGTACCGAAAACCAATGCCCCCGCGTGGATTACCCAATCGGAGGCGGTGCGCACCACGAAGCCCGACGCGTCGGAGCCCACTTCGACGACGCGCTGCCCGTAGCGCACATCTGCCGCGACCCGGGCCGCGGCCCACTCTAAATAATCGTGAAATTCCAGCCTGCTGGGGAACATCGTGTGCCGACCGATGAATTCGACAAGCCGGTCCCGCTCGTTCAGATAATTGACAAAGGAGAAGTCGCTCTGCGTATTTCGCAAAGTCACCAGGTCTTTGAGAAAAGGCACCTGCATCCGGGCCCCCGGCAACAACATCCCGCGGTGCCAGCCAAACCGCCGCTGTGCTTCGGCGAATACCGCGTCCACACCCAGCTCCGCCAGCGCGATTGCCAGGGCAAGATTCGACGGTCCGAAACCGATGCCGAGCAGAGCCGTTCGTTCAGGTGTGGGCATGCGAGCGTGTCAGCCGTTCCAGGTACCGTTCCTGCATCATCGACCGATTGATCAGCACCACGAAGTCGGCCATGTCGAAATCCGGATCGTAAGACGGCTCACCGCATATCATTCCGCCGACCCGCAGCGATCCCTGCACCATGGGCGGCACCCGCACCCGGCCCGGAGCGGGCAACTCATCAAGACTCAATCCGTTGACCCGCACCGGATTTCGCGGAGTCACCCGGTATTGCGGCGGGGCCGGACGTACCCGGAACGCTATATCCCGGACCCCGCGCACCAATGCCCCCCGCGGCCCACCGTCCTCCATCCGGACCGACAGGCATCCCACTCCCCACACGTGTCCGGTGATTTCCTGATAGCGCAGGATGCCCGCCCACAGCAAACCCATCACCGCTCCGTTGCGATGCTCGGCGTGCACGCTGGCCCTGCCGAGCTCGACCAGACTGGAACGTAATTCGTTGACACCACCGATGTCGAAGATGGTGTCGGCGAATATGCCGCCGGCAGCCTTCGCGCCGTCCGGGGGTAACAGCCGGTAGCATCCGACGACCTGTCCGGTCCCAACGTCCTTGCACAACAGGTGGTCGCTGTAGGGATCGAACTGGTCGACGTCGATCATCTGTCCGGTCAAGGGCCCGCGAACGGCCTGCGGCAGAGTCGCGCCCATCTCCTCGGCAAACGTCAGATAACGCAACCGCTGCGCGGCCTCGATGTCTGCCGGGTCCGTCGAGATCATTACGGCATAGCGGCCGGCATCGGTCGCGGGAATCAGGATCGCGTCACCCAACATGGTATTGCGCAGACTACCCCGCAACGTCTCTCAGCAAATCAAGAATTTTCTCCGGGGCCGGACTCCGAATCCTGGTGCGCCCCCACCGCGACCAATACCGTCGAGGCAACCGCGGCCACGGACGCCGCAGTTGCCGCCGCCACCAGGGCAGCCTGCATGCCATCCGCGCTGGCTTGGCGGGCGACCCGAGCGATCGCCGGCAACGCGGGCCGCAGACTCTCCGGCAGAAATTCGAGCACCCGCAGGCCCGCGCCGGCGGATAGCCGGTCGACGAGTTGTTGAATACCGGCGTGGCTGCCGCCCCGCAAACTTGCCAGCCCGTCGGTCGCCGAGTCCGTCGCATGCCGGCTGAACAACGCGCCCAAACCCGCGACTCCAGCCAGGATGCCGACCTGGCGGACGGTGCTCACCGCGCCGGTCGCCATCCCGGCATCGGAAACCGGCACGAATTGCAATGCGATGTCTGATGTCAAGGCGAACAACCCGCCCAGGCCGAGACCAGCCACCAGGGAACCGGCGATGAAGTGGGTCCACTCGGTGTTGGCGGTAACGCCGGTCATCATCCACAGTCCCGCCGCAATCAGGACCACCCCGCCGGGAATCGACATCCAGGCCGGGATGTAGCGGGCTGCGGCCATGGCCAGCGGGGCGCCCAGCACGCAGGCAACGGTCAACGGAAGAGCTCGTAGGCCGGTCTGAAATGGGCTGTAACCCAACGTATTCATCAGATACAGGGCCAAGTAGTTGGTCGAGGCGATCAACGTCCCAGCCGCCGCGAAAGCGGCGAGGGACACCCCGGCGAACCCAGGACGGCGCACCACCCGCAGATCCAGCATCGGCGCGCGAACCCGGGATTCCCACCATACGAAGAACAGTGCCGCGAGAATGCAACCCGCGCCCAGCACCAGAATCAGAGTGTCGGTCCAGCCCCGTCGATTGCCTTCGATCAACACATACACGCCGGCGAACAGTGCGGCCGACAGAACGGTCGTCCCCACCGGGTCAAGTGAACGACTCTCTGCAGCATGGCTTTCCGGGACAAAACGAATGGCAAGTGCCAGGGCGATGAACCCGATCGGCAGGTTTATCAGAAAGATCGACTGCCAACCGAAGGCTCCGACCAGGGCGCCGCCCAGCAGCGGCCCCACGGCCGCGGCGGCACCCATCACGCCACCATAGATCGCGATCGCGATGCCCCTGCTCCGCTGTTCGGGGAAGGCCGCACCCACCATCGGCAACGACACCCCGAGCAGCACCGCCCCACCCGCACCCTGCAACGCCCGCGCCAGGTTCAGCGAACCAATGCTGCCGGAAAGCGCGCAGCCAGCCGACGCGAGCGTGAACACCGTTATGCCGATCAGGTAGAGCCGCCTACGTCCCAGCCGGTCGCCCAGCGTGGCGGCGGTAAGTAGCAGGCCCGCCATCGGCAGCGCGTACGCGTCCACCACCCACTGCAGACCGCTGAGTTCGGCGTCCAGCGACGCCTGAATGTTGGCGAGAGCGGCCGACACGATGGTCATGTCGAGCAGCAGCATGAACACGGCCAGGCAGACGGCGGTCAGGGTAAGCCGAGGATGAACCGAGGTGGCTGGTTCCCCGGCGGACACCACCTAGCGGTCCTTCACGCGGGTGCAGCGGTGCAACAGCCACGCCAAGGGGATGGTCAGCACCATCGTCGCGACGAAGAGGTACAGCATCGGACCGGTGTAGACGTGCGCGCGCACGATGTAGACCATCGCGAACTCCATCGTCACCAGATGGATCAAGAAGATCTCATAGGAGATCTCGCCGAGCCACACCATCGGCCGGCTGGCCAGCAGCCGCGAATACCAGCCGCGATCACCCAGCCCCAACGGCGCCACCGCCAGCGTCGCGATCACCGCGTAGAAACCCGTCTTCCACAGCGCCTCGGGCAACGAGGCCGGCGAGGTGGTCGGGGCTCCGCCAATTGGGGTGGAGACGATGAAGTAACAGATGACGGCAAGCGGGATCGCCACCGCCGCATAGCAACGCACCTCCATCGCCTGCAGTACGGCCAGCAACATGCCGCCCAGAAACCAGGCCAGATAGGTCGGCAGCCACAGCCGTGCGCCGTCGGGAAACCAGAGGTCGGCGTGCACCAGGATCAGCCACCCCGGGCTGATCAATGTCAACGCCGCGATAGCGGCCAGCAGCAGCCTCGGTTTCCACCGGCGTCGACAGATCACGACCAGCAGCAGGTAGGCCAGCAGCGGCAACACCACGTAGAAAGCCGCCTCCACAGCCAGGCTCCACATCTGGGTCAGACCCTGGTGCAGGTACTTGCCCAGATAGCCGTCGGTGTAGATCTGGGTCAGCGTGAGGTTGCGGACCAGTCCCAGCCAGCTGTGCCCCGGGTTGGGCCCAGCCTCGCGGTAGTGATACAGGACGTAGGCGAACAACACGGTGATGACGTAGGCGGGCATAATGCGGCGAACCCGGTGCCAGGCATAGCGTTTCAGTGAAGGCCCGGCGCCGCCGGTGGCCGCCGCCTTCACCCAGGGGCGGAAGAGCAGGAAGCCGGACAGCACGAAGAATATCGGCACACCGATCTCCATGCGGGCGCCGACCAAACCCCAGTAGCCGTGGGTGTATTTGCCGGTGGTGTAGGCGGCATGGGTCCCGACGACCAACAGGGCCGCGACGGCTCGGACGCCGGTCAGCGATGCAACCCGGTCGACGTGCGAGGTCTGCTCGAGACCGCCTTGCGCGTCCCGTTCTTCGGAAAGGGTCATCAGGTATGTTTCCGGCGTGGTCTGCCGCCGCCGTCTCGCGGCGCTCGGCGATTCTCGGAACTCCGCTCAGGTCGAAGATTGATCAGCACACCCGAGATGCGGGTGTGCTCAAGCTTTTTCAGAGTTGCTCTGGGCAGCTTCACCGGGAGTTCGACCAAGGAAAAGTCGGGCCCGATGGCGATGTGCCCGAAATCGCTGCGGTGCAGACCGCCCTCGTTGGCAATCGCTCCAACAATCGCCCCGGGGCCGATCTTGTGCCGCTTGCCGACGTCTACCCGATAAGTCGTAAAAGACCTTGCCTGTCTTGGCTTTTCGGCCCTGTCCCGGCGTTCCTCGCGCTTGTCCCGTCGGTCCGGGGGCGGATCTGGAGCCAGCAGGAACGCCTCGCCGTCGCGTGACTGCAACGCCAGTGCCGCGGCAATGTCGGCCATCGGCACGTCGTGCTCGCGTTCGTAGTCCTCGACCAGCCGGCGGAACAGCTCTATTCCCGGACCGCCCAGCGCCTCGGTGATGGAGTCGGCGAACTTTGCCACCCGTTGGGCGTTGACGTCCTCGACGGTGGGCAACGTGGTCTCGGTGAGTGCCTGGCGGGTGGCTTTCTCAATGGCCTTGAGCAGGTGGCGTTCTCGCGGCGAGACGAACAGCAACGCGTTGCCCGAGCGGCCGGCCCGACCGGTGCGCCCGATCCGGTGCACGTAGGACTCGGTGTCGTGCGGGATGTCGTAGTTGAGCACGTGCGAGATCCGCTCCACGTCCAAGCCGCGGGCCGCGACGTCGGTCGCGACGAGAATGTCCAATCGACCCTCGCGCAGCGCGGCGATGGTGCGCTCACGCTGCCCCTGGGGGATATCGCCGTTGATGGCCGCCGCGGAAAGGCCGCGGGCACGCAGTCGTTCGGCGACCTCTTCGGTCGCCTGCTTGGTGCGCACGAAGACGATCATCGCCTCGAACGGTTCCACTTCGAGCACCCGGGTCAGGGCGTCCATCTTGCGCGGGCCCGCGACCTGGATGTAGCGCTGCGTAATGTTCTCGGCGGTGGCGGTTTTCGCCTTCGAGGTCACTTCCAACGGGTCATGCAGGTACTTGCTGGTGATTTTGCGGATGGCCGGCGGCATGGTCGCCGAGAACAGCGCCACCTGTTTGTATTCCGGCGTTTCGGACAGGATGCGGTCGACTTCCTCGGCGAAGCCCATGGTGAGCATCTCGTCGGCCTCGTCGAGCACCAGGTAGTCCACCCGGGACAGGTCCAGCGTTCCCCGTTCGAGGTGATCGATCACCCGGCCGGGGGTTCCGACCACCACTTGCGCACCCCGGCGCAGGCCGGCCAACTGCACCCCGTAGGAGGCGCCGCCGTAGATCGGCAGCACATTCAGCTGCCGTAGGTGCGCCCCGTAGCGGCTGAACGCCTCGGCGACCTGCAGTGCCAACTCGCGGGTGGGTGCCAGGACAAGAGCCTGGGTGGCATTGCTCTTGACGTCGATTCTGGACAGGATCGGCGTGGCAAACGCCGCCGTTTTGCCGGTGCCGGTCTGCGCCAGTCCGACGACGTCAGATCCCGCTAAAAGTGCCGGGATGGTGGCGGCCTGAATCGCGGTCGGCGATTCGTAGCCGACGTCAGCGAGCGCCCGCACCACATCGGGGTGAATGTGCAGGTCGGCGAAGGTCGCGGGGGGCGTCTCGGACGCGTCATCAGGGGTAGCCATCGGACTTCAAAGTCTAGAGCGTGCCGTCGCCATGGCCATGCCTGCCGCGCGTATGCGCCCGGTCGCCGGGTACCGTGCCCGGTGTGTGGTCGCCTTCTCGCCATGCCGTCCCGTTGATCGCCATGTTTGTTCTGGCATCGGCAACGGCGTTAGCCGGATGCGGTTCCGGAGACTCGACTGTCGCCAAGACGCCGCAGGCCACAAAGCCGTCGACCGCGTCCGGCACCTCCAACGCGCCCTCATCGGTGGCTGCCCCGCCCCCGACCAGCGCCCCACCGCCGGATCCGTGTGCAGTCAACCTGGCCTCGCCGACCATCGCCAAGGTGGTCTCTGAGTTGCCCCGCGATCCGCGCAGCCAGCAGCCGTGGAACCCCGAACCGGTGGCCGGTAACTACAACGAGTGCGCTCAGTTGTCAGCCGTGATCATCAAGGCCAACACCAACGGCGGCAACGCGACCACCAGGGCGGTGATGTTCCACCTCGGCAAGTTCATTCCGCAGGGCGTGCCGGACACCTACGGGTTCACCGGTATCGACCCCGCGCAGACCACCGGAGACACGGTCGCATTGACCTATGCCAACGGCGTCGGCTTGGGAACGGTGGTCAGGTTCCGCTGGAACGGCAGTGGCGTGGAGCTGATCGGTAATACGCCTGGGCGCTGATCGAACGCGATTGTCCAGCGAGGAGCCGCAGCGACGTTCGTGGATCTCACGGGTTAGATCCTTTAGGACCTCACGGATTATCTCCGCCGGCAAGGCCGTCCAACCCGGGCGTCCCGTCGAGTTGGGCGTCCCCACCGTCGCCGCCGTTGCCTGCGGTGGCGCCGGTGCCGTTGCCGCCATTTCCACCGATACCGCCGTGGCCGTCGCCGCCCGAGCCCGGCGCGGTGGCTGCGCCCCCGGACCCACCGATGCCCCCGGTGCCGCTGCCGGCGGTCGTGCCGATGCCGGCGCCACCGGAGCCGCCAGCGCCGCCGATCGCACCGTCGCCACCAGCGCCCCCCGCGCCGCCAAAGCCGCCGACCGCGTCCGCGAAAACGACCTCGGTGTCCTGCGAAATCACTTGGGCGCCGCCACCGTGGCCGCCGGCGCCACCAGCACCGCCATTGATACCGCTGCCGCCGCCCAGCCCACCATTGCCCGCACGAGCGGTACCCGTGGCAGAGCCAGACCCGATGGCATCCACGCGCGCCGCGCCGCCGTTGCCGCCGTCACCACCGTCACCGCCGGCACCACTATTACCGCCATTGCCGCCGGTGGCGGTGCCGGCGGCAATGGGGTTGTCACCAGGGACGGCACCCTGGGCGACTACCACTCCGTCACCGCCGAAGCCGCCGACCCGACCATCCGCGCCCGCACCGCCCGCTCCGCCGGTGCCGACCCCCTCGGCGTGGCCCATGTCGGCACCGATACCACCCGCCCCACCGGAGCCACCGGTGCCACCACCAGTGGCCGCGCCACCCACACCGCCGGTGGCGATTCCCTCCACCGTGCCCCCGTTGAAGGCGAGCAACCGGGCCCAACCACCGGAGCCGCCGACGCTACCCACGCCGGTACCGGAGCCGCCGATACCACCGTTAGCCCCTCCGGACGCGACACTATTGGCTCCGTCAGCAGTAATGCTGCCCACGCCACCGTTACCGCCGGTCCCACCGTCCTCGCCAACTCCGCCAGAACCACCGGTGGCGCCCGTGCCCGTCCCGGTAGCGCTGCCCCCATTCGCAGCTTTGATCTCAGCATCGCCGCCGGCGCCGCCTGACCAGCCATCGCTGCCGCCGGCCGCCCCATGACCGCCCTGCGCTGCGCCAGAAGCGGTGCTACTCCCCGAGGCATCCACACGCGCGTAACCGCCGTATCCGCCGTCACCACCGGCACCGCCGTCACCACTGTTACCCCCATTGCCGCCGATGGCAGTACCGGTCGCGGTGGGGTTGTCACCTGGGACGACACCTTGGGCGACTACCGCTCCGTCACCGCCGAAGCCGCCGAAGCGGCCATCAAAGCCCACACCACCCGCTCCACCGGTGGCCACCCCCTCGGCGTGGCCCATGTCGGCACCGACACCGCCCCCGCCACCGGAGCCACCAACGCCGCCACCAGTGGCTGCGCCACCCACACCGCCGGTGGCAATTCCCTCCGCGGTGCCCCCGTGGAAGGCGAGCAACCGTGCCAACCCACCGGAGCCGCCGACGCTACCCACACCGGTCCCCGTTCCACCAGCACCACCGATCAGATCACCGAACACCTGGCTATCGGCATGCGTGCTGTCCGCGGCGGCAAGACCGCCCTCACCGCCGATGCCACCGTCGACACCTGCACCACCGGCACCGCCGGCGGCAGCGGCGTCGAGAATCTGGCCGCCTTCGAACGCCGAAAGGGCGCCAGCACCGCCGCGACCACCGATGCTCCCCACACCTGTACCGACGCCGCCGATACCACCGTTGGCCCGTCCGGACGCGACACTGTTGGCACCGTTGACAAGAATGCTGCCCTCACCCCCGTCACCGCCGTGGCCGCCGTCGATGCCGGCACCACCATTTCCGCCGGTCACGTCCGCGAGGTTGGTACCACCATCAACCGCAACGACCGCGCCGACTCCACCCGCACCGCCGGCACCGCCATCGGTGCCGCCCGACCCGCCAGCTCCACCGGTCGCACTTCCGCCCGCAGCGCTACCTGCACCCTCAGCCGAGACGGTGCCGGCACCACCGGTTCCGCCGACGCCGCCCGCCGCGGTGACTGTGCCGGCACCCCCGGTGCCACCCGTGCCGCCGGTGGCCGTGCCGGTGGCGGTACCGCCGCTGATCTCCTGGACCACGGCGGCGCCGCCACCGCCGCCACCACCGCCGCCGAAGCCGCTACCGGCGCCGGTCGCTGCGCCGCCGCCACCACCGCTGCCACCCAGGCCGCCGACCGCACCAACGCCGACGGCTGCGCCCGTACCTCCCTTGCCGCCGGCGCCACCCCCACCGAACAGGCCACCGTCGGTCCCGGTCCCCCCAGCACCACCCGTGCCACCAGCGCCACCGGCTTGCGCTGCCCCGCCGAATCCGCCGTCACCGGCGCCGCCCTGCCCGCCGACACCACCCGTACCGCCGACGCCACCGCCGACACCGCCGATGCCGGCACCACCGCCACCGCCGACACCACCGTTACCGCCTCCGCCGGCCTGCACGCCGGGACCACCGTCGGCACCGGTGCCACCGGTGCCACCGGTCCCCCCAGCACCGCCGGTTCCGGCCGCGCCCACGGAACCGACACTGCCGGCCGACCCTGCGGCCCCGCCGTTACCGCCCGTGCCGCCGGTGGCGCCGACGCCGCCGTCGAACGTGAAGGTGGCATCGCCAGCACCGCCTTGGCCGCCCTGGCCGCCCTGGCCGCCATCACCACCGGCGCCTTTGGCGGCACCAGATCCGCCTGCGTCACCGCCGGAGCCGCCCTGGCCTGCGTTGCCACCTAAACCACCGGCAGTCGGCGCATTGGTCGCGCTGCCGTCCAGACCGGCGCCCCCGATGCCACCGCCACCACCGGTCCCACCGGACCCACCGGCGCCGTCGACCCCGCTGCCGACAGCGCCGCCGGAGCCTCGCACACCGCCGACACCACCGTTGCCGCCCAAGCCACCCTCACCGCCTTGACCCGGACCACTGCCCGTATCGGGGGCACCGGCCGCACCGGTGCCGCCGATCCCTCCGGCGCCACCAGCACCACCGAAACCGTTTGTGCCGCTACCAGAAGAGCTGCCCCCGGTCCCACCGTTGCCGCCCAGACCACCAGCAGTGCCCGCAGCACCGGCCGTGGTCGGGGTCTGGCCGGCACCACCGGCCCCGCCGATACCGCCGCTACCACCCGCGCCTGACGCACCTGCCGTACCGGGGATCGCCAGGAAACCCGCCGCCCCACCGGCACCGCCCACACCCGCGTCGCCGCCGTTGCCGGCGTTTCCGCCGGTCCCGCCGGTCATCCCCGCACCAATACCGCCGACGCCGCCGTTACCGCCCACTCCGCCGGTGCCTCCCACACCGCCATTACCGGCGGAGTTCCACAGACCTGAACTGGTGCCACCGGTGCCGCCGGCGCCGCCGACACCGCCGTTTGTGCCGTCGCCACCAGTGAGCCCCGGCTGCGCCCCGGGAGTGCCGGTGAATCCGGCGCCACCCGTCCCGCCGGCCCCACCCTGGCCGCCCGACCAGCCCAGCAACGCCCGGTTGGTGCCGCCGGTGCCACCGACGCCGCCGGCGCCGCCATCGAAGGTCGCACCCCCAGCACCACCGACACCGCCCACACCGCCGGCGGCGGTGCTGGGGGCGCCGGCGGGGACGC
>NZ_LZLQ01000010.1 GCF_001673315.1 Mycobacterium asiaticum
CCCGCGACCGATCAACAACCCACCGGCTCCGCCGGCAGCACCGGACCCTGCCGCACCATCCACGCCCGGACCTACCAATAACCCGCCGCGACCGCCGTTGCCGCCGGTTCCGCCATCACCGCCGTCACCCCCGTCACCACCGTTGACGCCGGCCGCACCCTGCAGACCGGCCGCACCAGCTCCACCGACACCGCCGTTGCCGAACAGCGTGCCGGCGTTGCCGCCGTTGCCGCCGGTCCCCCCAGCGCCGCCGACCCCGCCGGCGCCGCCGTTCCCGAAGAGCCACCCGCCGGTCCCACCGGTACCACCGTTAGCGCCGACCCCGCCGGGGCCGCCCGCTCCGCCGTTGCCGTTCAACCACCCGCCGGACCCACCGGCACCTCCGTTAGCTCCGGTGCCGCCGGCGCCACCGATCCCGCCATTGCCGAACAACCCGGCCGCACCGCCGGGCCCGCCGGTTTGCCCGGGCGCCCCCGAACCGCCGTTGCCGCCATTACCCCACAGCAGCCCTCCGGCCCCACCGGCCTGCCCCGCCGCGCCATTGACACCATCACCGATCAGCGGACGCCCCAACAACAACTGGGTCGGCGCATTGATCGCGTCCAACACCGCTTGCTCGAAAGTCTGGAACGGCGATGCATTCACCGCCTCTGCGCTCGCGTACGTGCTCGCGCCAGCGGTCAGAGCTCGCACGAACTGCTCATGAAACACCGATGCCTGCGCACTCAACGACCGGTACTCCTGCGCGTGCGTACCGAACAAAGCCGCAATCGCGGCGGACACCTCGTCACTGGCAGCCGCCAACACCCGCGTCGTGGGGCCCGCCGCCGCCGCATTGGCGGCACCGATCGCCGATCCGATGCCAGCTAGGTCCGTTGCCGCAGCAGCCATGATTTCCGGGGCCACCATCAGTGACATGACGTTTTCTCGCCCCGTCCTTTTCCTGAGCAGATCCCGCGATCACGGGCTGTCACGCAGTCGATGCTGCGGCGGCCGTGGGTGGCGCCCTGATCGATAGGTGTCAACCGCGACCCTGACGATTCTGCGTGTCATCTATATGGAATGAGCAGGGCATTATCGCCAACGTTTTCAAATTCTTTCGTGCACGTTGCACAATGCATACGCTGCGGGCACGGAGGACGTGGGCCTCCTCGGAAGCCGAGGACGCAGGGGCGCTATCGAACGACACCTCAGCTGCGACAGGCTGCGCCCTGAGTAACGATCCCGCCGTGCGGCCAAGCTAGGCATCCAACCGCAGCCCGTGCGCCATCGCGAAGGCCATGGCTTGGGGCACGTCGACGCGCGCACCGGTCACCGACGCGCTAGTCCACAGCGTGGCGTCGGCGAGGGCGCCGCGCAGGTCGGCCCCCTCCAGACGGGCACCCGTGGCCCGTGCGCCGCGCAGGTCGGCGTTGCGCAGCACGCTCTTGCGCAGGTCCGCCCCCACCAGGCTGGTCTCGCGCAGCCGACACCCGCTCAGGTCGACTGAACGTAGGTCGTTTCCGCCGAGCACCGCGAGCGTGAAATCCACCTCGTCCAGCGTCACCGGCCGCAGCCGGCAGTCCACGAACACCGATCCGAGCAGGCTGCATTGCGCGAAAGTGCTGTGCCACAAGGTGGTTCGGGTGAACGAGCAATTGCGGAACGCCGATCCGCGGTGCTGGGATTCGGCCAGATTGACCCCGCTGAAGTCGCACTCGGTGAACACGACGCGCTCGGTCCGCAGCCCGCTGAAGTCCTCGTCGCGAAAGTCTTCACCGGTGAATTCGCGGTCCGCCCAGTCCTGCAACGAATCAGGTACTCGCCAGGCCGGCCAGCGCGTACTCGCTCACTGCAATCAGCGCATCGGTGGCAGAGCGGCGGTCGCGCGCGTCGACGCTGATGACGGGGATGTGCTCGGGCAGCGTCAGAGCTTTGCGCACCTCACCCACCGGGTACCGGGGGGCGCCGTCGAACTCGTTCACCGCGACCAGGAACGGCAATCGGCGGTGTTCGAAGAAGTCGACCGCGGCGAAGCTGTCCTGCAGTCGCCGCAGGTCCACCAGGACGATCGCGCCGATCGCGCCGCGCACCAAGTCGTCCCACATGAACCAGAAGCGGCGCTGCCCGGGTGTGCCGAACAGGTAGAGCACCAGATCCTGCGCCAGGGTGATCCGGCCGAAGTCCATCGCGACCGTGGTGGTGCGCTTGTCGGGGGTGGCTTCAAGCATGTCGACGCCCGCCGACGCGTCGGTGACCATCGCCTCGGTACGCAGCGGCATGATCTCCGAGACCGCGCCGACGAACGTGGTCTTGCCGGCGCCGAAGCCGCCTGCGATGACGATCTTCGTCGAGGCGGTGTCGTGCGCTTCAGAGCCATGCTCAGAGGGCGCGTAGGCCACGCAGGGTCCTTCCTATGAGCTCCTGCCGCTCATCGCGGGTCGAACGGTCGGTCAAGGTCCTGTGCACCCGAAGGTAACCGGAGGTGACCAGATCACCGACCAAGACGCGCGCAACACCCACCGGCAAATCCAGCCGGGCCGAGACTTCCGCGACCGACGGGCTGCTCACGCACAATCGGATGATCCGGCCCCGGGCGTCGTCGGCCGGCCACTGGTGAGCCAGCCCCGCCTGCAGCGTTTGCACCGGCGTTTCCAACGGAAGGTCGACGTCGGTGCCGGTCCGCCCGGCCGTCAAAGTGTACGGGCGGACCAGGTTCGGCGCGCGTTCGGCCGGTGTCAGTGCTGGGTCGCGTTGGTCCATCGCGGCTCGGACTCGGCACGGCGGGCGGACTGCACCACATTGCCCACCTGTTCGACAAGAATGGCCATCTCATAACCGATTTGACCGATGTCGCACGACGGCTGGGCCAGGGTGGCCAGATGCGAGCCGTCACCGACCCGCATCAGTAACAGGAAGCCGTTCTGCATCTCGACGACCGACTGCAGCACCTGTCCGCCCTCGAACAGTTGGGCCGCGCCGGTCGCGAGGCTGGCCAGCCCGGATGCCACCGCGGCCAACTGATCCGCCCGTTCCCGCGGCAGGTGCTCACTGGCCGCGACCGGCAGCCCGTCGACCGACACCAACAACGCATGGGCCACGCCGGGGACCTCGCGGACAAACTTCGACACCAGCCAGTCCAGCGGGCTGTACGACGACTGGACCGTCATTGCTGCTCGGCTTCCTGACTGGACCGAGCGTGGGACCGCCCGGATCGCACGCCGTTCAAATGGTTCCCGATCGAGGCGCGCACGGCGTCGGGGTCGCGCCGCTGCTCATGGTGCTCGGCAGGATCGGCCGCGCCCGGCACCAGCCGCGCGCCGGGGGTCCGCATCGGCAGTCCGTGTTCGGTGCGTGCTTCGACGGGTTTCTCCGCGGCCTCGGCGGCCGCCGACCAGCCGCGGTCCCACACCGTCTGCCAGTCCAGGTCCGGACTTTGAGCGAGGTCTCGCGGGTCACCCATCATCTCTGCCAGCATCCGCTGATAGATGACGTCGTCGTCGGCCGGTCCGGACGGTGTGAGATCCGGCGCCTGCGGCTTGACGACGGGTTGCGCGGCGGGTTGGGCGGCGGATTGGGCGCCGGTCGGCCGCCGCGCGAAGAACGCCGAGGTGTCCGACGCGACCTTGCTGGCAGTAGGGCTGGCAGTAGGGGTCGCTGCGGGTTGCTGCGGCGCGGCGGGGGCCTCGTCCGGTGAACGCTTCTCCCACCACGGCGTCGGCAGCGGGCGCTTCTGCTTGGGCGGCTCTTCCGCTGCCGGGCCGGGGAGGCCGGTGATGCCGCTCGATCCGGGGCTGCGTTGCGGCAAGGACGTCACCGGTGTCCCGGCCTGCCGGCCACCGTCGTGCAGGGTCGCTCCCACGACGGCAGGGTCGGGTTCGGGTGGCCGGACGGCGAAGAACTGGCGCTGCGACGCCGCAGCTTGCGCGGCCGCCGCTTGTTCCTGACCCTCGACGAGCAGGCTCAACGGCAGGTAGACCTCTGCCGTCGTACCGGTGCCCGCTTCTCCGGCCGCCGGACCCCGCAGCCCCACCCGCATCCCGTGCCGGGCGGCGAGCCGGCCGACCACGAACAACCCCATGTGCCGGGCATTCTCGGGAGTCGGGTCGGGGGTGCCGTCCCGTTCCGACTGCAGCCGCATGTTCGCCATGCGGCGGTCGGAGTCGGTCATGCCGAGGCCGGCGTCGGTGATGCGCAGCAGCACTCCTCCCTCACTGCCGCGGACAGCCGAAACCTTTACCGGTGTCGTCGGCGGCGAGTACCGCAAGGCGTTGTCGATCAGCTCGGCGAGCAGGTGGATGACGCCGCCGGCAGCCCCGCCGAGCACCGTGCAATCGGCCACGGTCCCGATCTCAACGCGCCGGTAGTCCTCGACTTCGGACACCGCGGCGTTGATCACCGTCGGCAGCGCGACCGGCTCGCGCTGGTCCCGCGAGATCTGGGCACCGGCCAGCACCAATAGGTTGGCGCTGTTGCGGCGCAACCGCGCGGCCAAGTGATCCAAGCGGAACAAGTTGTCCAACCGCTCGGGGTCCTCCTCGTTGCGCTCCAGCCGGTCGATCAGCGACAGCTGCTGGTCCACCAGGGAACGGCTGCGCCGCGACATGGTTTCGAACATGTCGTTGACCAACAGCCGCAGGCGCGCCTCGTCACCGGCCAGTAGCAGCGCCTGGGTGTGCAGTTCGTCGACGGCGTGGGCCACCTGACCGATTTCCTCGGTGGTGTACACCGGCAGCGGCTCGGGGATCGGCTCGGCGCCGGCCCGCACTCGGTCGATCTCATCCGCAAGATCGGTGTGGGCGACCTTGAGCGCGCCGTCGCGGAGCACCCGCAGCGGCTTGACCAGCGCACGCGCTACCAGCAGCACGGTCAGCAGCGCCAATGCGATGGCAGCCAGCGTCAAAACAGCGTCGCGGATGGCCGCGTCGCGCCGCGCAGCGGCCTGGTCGTGCACCGCCTGGGTCACCGATGCGGTGGTGTCGTCGACGATCCGGTCGGCGATGCCCTGGGTGGTGTGTATCGAGCGCAACAGGTCGGGGTTGTCGACGAGCACGCTGTCCGGGTTCGACATGATCGCCATCCGGGTCACCAGCTCTTGTTGCAACGTCTTTGCCTCCGCCGAGCCGGCTCCGAGCACCTCGCTCATGCCGAAGAGGGTGGACGGTTCGGTGCCGGCCAGCGTGATCATCGCGGTGCGCAACTGCGGGTCGGGAAGCTCGGCCCCGCGAGTAACCAGGATCTCTTGCAACGTCATTTGCCCACGGGCACCAACGGCCCGGCTCAGACCCGCTACCTGCGACCGGACCTGCTCGTTGTCGACGTGCACCGAGGCGTTGATCGCGTTCTCGGCGGTCAGCAGCAGCGGGGCATAGGTGGTGGCCCGGTCTCGCAACGGCAGGCCGTTGTCTGCCGACTTGTCCAGGAGTGCCTGGCCGCCATTGAGCAGGGTGTTGACGCCCGACCGGACGTCGGGGATGACGTCAGTGTCCGCAAGCCGCGTCTGCAACTCGTCCTTGCGGGCCGCGAAATTCTTCTTCGCTCCTTCCACGTCGCGCCCCGTCGAATTCGCCAGCAGCGCAACGTCCAGCGCGGACATGTATTTGGTGATCGCTGGGATCACGTCGGCCCGGGACGCGGCCAGTCGCAGGCCGCCAGAATTGGAGAATTCCTGCTCGACGCGCATGGCCCCGAATACCGTCGCCAGCACCAGCGGCACCAAAGCGATCGCGAACACCTTCCAGCGCACCGGCCAATTACGCAGCGACCAGGTGGGCGGACGCGTTGAACGCGGTGCCACCGATGGGGCGCCGGGGTCGTCGGGCGGGACCGCCGCGACCGGATTGGTCGGGCGGGCGAACATGGTCACGTATGCACGGCCGTACCGCCGGCCGCGTGAAACGAGAGGCTCATCAAACTTCCTGCTGCTTTATTTCGCCCGCCCCGGCAGATGGCCGCGAACGTAACTGCCTGGCAATCCGACGAGTATGACACCACGTAGCCGAGGTCTCCATAATTGTTACTGAGTAGATAAGGTCCGCTCTCGCGAGCGGGCCGACCGGCACGGCCTTCGGCAAACTTTCCAGCGGTGCGCCTAGGACGGTCGAAGAATTGCGACGAGGAAGTCGGAGTCGTCAGAGAACGGCCGCACGTCCCAGGTGGACAGCAGCAGATCCGGCGCGAATCGAGCTTGGGCGGCGTGGTCGAGGAACTCGTCGAATCGGTATCCCCGATTGGCGCCGAACCCGATAACCGCCCGGCCGTCGTCGGCCAGGTGGGCACGCAGCCGCCCCAACACCTGAACCCGGGTACTGGGCGCGAGGAACGTCATCACGTTCCCGGCCGAGACGATGACGTCGAATGGTTCGGCGACGCCCCGCGCAGGCAGGTCGAGTTCGGCGAGGTCGCCGACCAGCCAGTGCGCACCGGGATAGTCCTGTTCAGCCGCCTCGATCAGCGCCGGGTCGACGTCCACCCCCACGACGTGATGCCCTGCCGCAACCAGATGCCCGCCCAACCGGCCGGGGCCGCAGCCGGCATCCAGGATCCGGGAGTGGCGCCGTGCCAGCGCGTCGACGAGTCGAGCCTCACCGGCCAGGTCGTCGCCGGCGCGGGCCATCGAACGGAAGCGTTCGATGTACCAGTGCGAATGTCCCGGATCGGCTGCGACCTTTTGCATCCAGAGGCTCTGTTCGACCATAGGGACATTCTCACAAGCGCAGTCGCAAGCGCGAAAGGCCCAGCGACACCGGGAGAATGTCACTTGTGTTCAGGCTGCTGTTTCATTCACCTCGCATCGCGCCCAACACGGGCAATGCCATTCGCACGGCGGCGGCCACCGGATGCGAGTTGCACCTGGTCGAACCGCTGGGCTTCGACCTGTCCGAGCCCAAGCTGCGGCGCGCCGGTCTGGACTATCACGACCTTGCCTCCGTGACCGTGCATGCGTCGCTCGACGACGCGTGGGCGGCATTGGCGCCGGCGCGGGTGTTCGCGTTCACCGCCCAAGCCACCGCACAGTTCGCCGACGTCGAATACCGACCCAGCGACGTGCTGATGTTCGGTCCGGAACCCACCGGACTGGACCCTGTCACCCTCGCCGACCCGCACATCACCCGCCAGGTGCGCATTCCGATGCTGGCGGGCCGGCGCTCGTTGAATCTGTCCAACGCCGCGGCGGTCGCGGTTTACGAAGCTTGGCGGCAGCAAGGTTATTCGGGCTCGGTGTGAATCACGGGTAAATCGCGGTGCAAATGCAGAAGCAGGCTCGCGAGAATCGCGAGCCTGCTTTCTACGGGGCATGTTCGGGGGGCAGGGGGAAAAACATGCCGCAGTCTGTTGTCACGCGCGGGTCAATGAGTCTCCTTCGTAGTGACTTCTTCTCGATCAACCTTGTGTCTCTAGACTGCCCGACGTCACGCCCGAGCGCTGTCCCCCCACGGGGGATACCTCGGATGAATTCTGTGTCCTCCGATCGGGGGACATCCGCGCGGCGACCGCGCGCTAAGAACTTTGCATCAAGATCGTGGCCTATTCCCATTTCTATGGACCGGATTCTCATTACACTGCGAAATTTAAAGCTCCGATATTTACGACGATGTCAATGGTTGCGGGAAGGACGACGATGTCTTTTTTGGTGGCAGTGCCGGGGACCGTGGCGGCGGCAGCGGCAGATATGGCCGGGATCGGTTCGGCGCTGAACGCAGCGACTTCGGCCGCGTCAGCACAAACAACCGGATTGCTTGCTGCCGGCACCGACGAGGTGTCGTCGGCCATCGCGTCGCTCTTTTCTGGTCACGCTCTTGCCTATCAACAGGTCGCCGCGCAGATGTCCACGTTCCATGAACAGTTCGAGCGGACGTTGAATGCCGGCGCTGGCGCCTATGCGAGCGCCGAGGCCGCCAATGCTGCTGTGCTCGACGCGATCAATGCGCCCACCCGGGCATTGCTGGGGCGACCGCTGATTGGCGACGGGGCGGCCGGCACCGCTGCCAACCCGCAGGGGCAGGCCGGCGGCTTGTTATACGGCAACGGCGGTGCCGGTTACACCAGCACGACAGCCGGCATCGCAGGCGGACGCGGCGGAAACGCAGGCTTGTTCGGCAACGGTGGAATCGGTGGCGGCGGCGGAGCAGGCGCGGCTGGTGGAGCCGGCGGTAGCGGTGGGTGGCTTTACGGCAACGGTGGCGGCGGCGGCACCGGTGGCAATGCGGTGGTGGCCGGTGGCAACGGTGGAAACGGGGGCATTGGTGGCGGCGCCGGGCTTTGGGGATCCGGAGGCGCCGGGGGGATCGGCGGCAACGGTCTGGCGGGGGCACACGGAGTCAATCCCACCCCGATCACCGACCCTGCCCTCGACGGGGCTGCCGGCGCGAGCAACGTGCCGGTTTTCCCTGAAAACCCACACGTCGCCGTTATAGGCGAGCCCGGTCACAACGGGTTATCCGGAGCCCCCGGCGTCAATGGCGGAAATGGCGGCGCAGGCGGGAACGCCAATGCTTTCGTAAATGAAACCTCGGGCGGCATTGGTGCCCGCGGCGGAGATGGCGGTGTTGGCGGTTACGGTGGCGCGAATGGCGGCGCAGGTGGGTCGGGCGGCGAGGCCGTGGTTAATTACGGTGGTGCCGGTGGCGGCCACGGCGGCAATGGTGGTGAGGGGGGGATGGGCACCGGCGGCCAAGCCGGCGGTGCCGGTGGCAGCGGCGGCGCAGGGGGACGTGGCGGCTGGCTGATCGGAGACGGCGGCAGCGGCGGTGCAGGCGGCAACGGGAGCTCCGGCGGCAATGGCGACATCGGCGGCAGCGGCGGGGCCGGTGGATTCAACGGTGGCACCGACGGTTACGGCGCCGCCTCCATCTCCTCCAGCGCCATAGCAGGAGCCGGTGGTGACGGCGGCAACGGAGGCCGCGGCGGTACAGGTGGGCACGGCGGCGCCGCCGGGGCCGGTGGTGACGGGGGCGCTAGCGGGTGGCTGATGGGTAATGGCGGCAACGGAGGCCACGGCGGCAGCGGAGGCTCGGGCGGAATCGGCGGTACGGGCGGACTTGGCGCCGACGGTGCCGCGGGCGGAAATGCAACCAGCCAGGCGACCCTGGGCCCCGGGGCCCAGGCTGGTCACGGCGGCGATGGCGGCGACGCCGGTTATGGCGGCACTGGCGGGGACGCTGCTGACGGTGGTCGCGGGGGCGCCGGCGGTCGCGGTGGGTTGCTGAGCGGTCAGCAGGGGACTTCTGGCGCCGGTGGCGGAGGCGGCAGTGGCGGCGACGGCGGCACCCATGGCGTCTTCGGCAGCGGCGGCGCGGGCGGCAAAGCTGTGGGCTCGACGCCGGTGAACGGCACCCAAGGCGACCCCGGCCAAGGGGGCGATGCATTCAATGGCGCTCGCGGTAACGACGGCGCCCCGGGCTAGTTACCAGCTGTTCCAGTGCGTCAGCCTGTCGGCAGGCAGCCGCTTGGCCGGCCGGAAGTCGGTGCCCTTGGTGTAGGCGATCGGAAACAGACCACCCTGGCTGTACTCGTCGTAAGGGATGCCGAGCACGTCGGCCACCTTGCGTTCGCCGTCGCCCAGCAGATGCAGCGTGGTCCAGCAGGAACCCAGCCCGCGAGAACGCAGCGCCAGACAGAAGCTCCACACCGCCGGGAACAACGACGCCCAGAAGGACACCCCGCCCATCGGCGAGTTCTCCGCCCGGCCCAGGAGGCACGGGATCAGTAGCACCGGCGCCTCGTGCATGCGTTCGGCAAGATAGGTCGCCGAGTCGCGGACCTTGCCCATCCGCTCGCCGCGGGCGTCGCCTTCGCGGTAGTCGGGTGTGGGTGAGCTGAGGTAGCCACGGGCATTGGCCAGATAGATATCCCCGATCGCCTTCTTCTTCTCCGCGTCTTCGACGAAAACCCATTGCCAGCCTTGCGCATTGGAACCGGTAGGCGCCTGCAGCGCCAATTCCAGGCATTCCATCAGCACTTCCCGCGGCACTGGTTTGTCGAAGTCGAGACGTTTGCGGACCGACCGCGTGGTGGTCAGGACTTCGTCGACGGTCAGGTTGAGTGTCATGTGTGGAGGCTACCGTTAAACCATGAGCAGCGAACTGACGCAAGAGGTTTCCGGCCGGCTCACCGCCGACCACTACGGCTGGCTGACCACCGTCGCGAAGTCCGGACAACCGGTCCCGCGGTTGATCTGGTTCTACTTCGACGGCACCGATCTGACGGTCTACACCCAGCCCCGCGCCGCCAAGGTCAGACACATCGAAGCGCATCCGCAGGTGAGCCTGAATCTCGATTCCGACGGCAATGGAGGCGGCATCATTGTGGTCGGCGGGACGGCGGTGGTGGACGCCATCGACGTTGACTGCCGCGACGACGAACCCTACTGGGCCAAATACCGGGAAGACGCTGAACGTTTCGGCCTCACCGATGCGATGGCCTCCTACAGCACCCGGCTGCGAATCACCCCGGCCAAGGTGTGGACGACGCCCACCGCCTAGTGGTCCAGATCGGTTGAGACCGAAACGCCGCGCCAGTTGTCGATGTCGGCCTGCAGGTCTTTGATCTTGTTCTCGACGGCCGCAACGCAGTCGGTACCCAACAGCAGATGTAACGGCGGTTCGGCCACTGCCGCGATGTCCACGATCGCCGCGGCGGCCTTGACCGGGTCGCCGGGCTGGGCGTGGTTGGTGTCCACGGCATGCGCGCGCACGGCCCCGGCGGTAGGTGCGTAGTCCTCGATGACGGTTTCCTCCGTTCCGAGACTGGACGCGTCCAGGAAGTCGGTGCGGAAGTAGCCCGGCTCCACGATTGTGACCCGAATGCCCAGCGGTTCAACCTCTTTGGCCAGCGCTTCGCTAAATCCCTCCACCGCGAATTTGGTCGAGCAGTACACACCCCAGCCGGGGCTGCCCATCAGCCCGCCGACGGAGCTCATGTTGATGATGTGACCCGAACGCTGCCGGCGCATCACCGGTAGCACCGCTCGTTGCATGGTCAGGGTGCCGAAGACGTTGACCTCATAGACAGCGCGGGCAGAGGCGTCGGAGGCTTCTTCGACGGCTCCGAGCAGACCGCGGCCGGCGTTGTTCACCAGCGCGTCGATCCGCCCGAATCTCTCGACAGCGGCCGAAACCGCCGCGGCAGCCTGATCCCCGTCGGTCACGTCCAGATCGACGGCGAGCAACGCGTCGCCTGCATCGGGAAACTGTGCCGGGATCTGATCCGCGCGTCGGGCGGTGGCCACCACCCGATCCCCCTGGCTGAGGATCTTGCGTGCGATCTCGAGACCGAAGCCGCGAGAAGCTCCCGTGAGAAACCAGACCTTTGACATCGCGCCTCCTTCTATGAGTGCTCCCAATACTCTGCGACCATTCGCGCGACGCGTCTACTCGGGGGGCACAGTCACCGGAAGTCCCGCGACTTCGATCCGACGGCCAGACTGATGCGGCCTATGCGTTCGGCCACGACAGTGATTGCCCCGCTGGCGTTTTGAACCTGGCCGCGGATCAGCAGGGCCGGTGCCGTGTGCGCCACCTTGCGATGCCGCTCCCAAACTCCCGGCGTGCAGAGCACATTGATCATCCCGGTTTCGTCCTCGAGGTTGACGAACGTCACCCCCTGCGCGGTGCCCGGACGCTGACGATGGGTCACCGCACCGGCGATCAGCACTCGGTCGCCGTCGGGCACCGACGCCAGCGCGTCAGCGGGCACCACCCCCATCGCGTCCAAGTCCGCCCGCAGGAACTGCGTCGGATAACTGTCCGGAGAGACACCGGTGGCCCACACGTCGGCGGCGGCCAGCTCCAATTCACTCATTCCCGGCAGCGCCGGGATATGCGACGACGAGCCCACTCCAGGCAACCGGTCCGGCCGCTGAGTGGCCGCGGCCCCCGCCGCCCACAGGCCCTCCCGTCGGGACATCCCGAAGCAACTCAACGCTCCGGCTGTCGCCAGGGCTTCGGTCTGCGGTACGGAGAGTTGCAGCCGCGACGTCAGATCCAGCAGAGAAGTGAACGGCCCGTTAGCTTTCCGCTCATCAGCCAGCTTTTCGGCGAGGTCCGCACCAATGTGCCGGACCGCCCCCAGCCCGAGCCGGACCTCCGTTCCGATGTTCTCCAGCGTCGCGTGCGCCAAGCTGGCGTTGACACATGGACCGTGCACCAACACCCCGTGCCGGCGCGCATCGGCCACCAGCGACTGCGGCGAGTAGAAACCCATCGGCTGGGCACGCAACAGCGCCGCACAGAACGCCGCCGGATGATGCAGCTTGAACCACGAGGAGTAGAACACCAGCGAGGCGAAGGACAGCGCGTGACTTTCCGGAAAACCGAAGTTGGCGAACGCCTCCAGCTTCTCGTAGATCCGGTCGATCACCTCGTCATCGGCACCGTGCAGTGTGCGCATGCCGTCGTAGAACCGGCTGCGCAGCCGACGCATCCGCTCAGTCGAGCGTTTGGAACCCATGGCGCGCCGCAGTTGGTCGGCCTCGGCGGCGGAGAAACCGGCGCAATCGACTGCAAGCTGCATCAGTTGTTCTTGAAAGAGCGGCACGCCCAATGTCTTTCGCAACGCGGATGCCATGGACGGGTGGTCGTAGACGACTGGGTCGACGCCGTTGCGCCGCTTGATGTAGGGATGCACCGACCCACCCTGGATAGGTCCGGGACGGATCAGTGCCACCTCCACCACCAGGTCGTAGAAGATCCGGGGCCGCAGTCGCGGCAACGTGGCCATCTGCGCCCGCGACTCCACCTGGAACACGCCGACCGAGTCGGCCCGGGACAACATCTCGTACACCGCAGGCTCGGAAAGGTCTAGCCGGGCCAGGTCCACCTCGATGCCTTTGTGCTCGGCCACCAGGTCCCTGGCGTAATGCAGCGCCGAGAGCATGCCCAGCCCCAGCAGGTCGAACTTCACCAGACCGATTGCCGCACAGTCGTCTTTGTCCCACTGCAGGACACTGCGGTTCTCCATCCGCGCCCATTCCACCGGGCACACGTCGGCGATCGGCCGGTCGCAGATCACCATGCCGCCGGAATGGATGCCCATGTGCCGGGGCAGGTTGCGGATCTGGTTGGCCAGATCGACCACCTGCTCGGGAATACCTTCGATATCGGCCGGCTGTCCCGACCAGTGGCTGATCTGCTTACTCCACGCGTCCTGCTGTCCCTGTGAGAAACCCAGCGCACGGGCCATGTCACGCACCGCGCTGCGCGCTCGGTAGGTGATGACGTTGGCTACCTGGGCGGCATAGTCACGGCCGTATTTGTCGTAGACGTACTGGATGACTTTTTCCCGCTGATCCGACTCGATGTCGATGTCGATGTCGGGCGGCCCGTCCCGGGCGGGTGACAGGAATCGTTCGAACAGCAGATCGTTGGCCACCGGGTCGACGGCGGTGACACCAAGGGCATAACAGACCGCGGAATTGGCCGCCGACCCCCGCCCCTGGCACAGGATGTCGTGGTCTCGACAGAACCGGGTGATGTCGTCCACCACCAGGAAGTAACCCGGAAATTGCAGTTGGGCAATGATTTTCAGCTCATGCTCGATCTGAGCGTAGGCACGTGGTGCAGCGTCGGGAGGCCCGTAGCGATCGGCGGCACCCACCATGGTCAACGAGCGCAACCAGCTGTCCTCGGTATGCCCGGCAGGTACGTCGAACGGCGGTAGCTGCGGCGCGATCAGCGCCAGACCGAACGCGCACTGCTCCCCGAGTTCAGCGGCCGCCGTCACCGCCTCGGGACACTGCGCGAACAACCGGGCCATCTCAGCACCGGACCGCAGGTGTGAGCCACCCAGCGGCGCCAGCCACCCGGCAGCCGCATCCAGGGACTGCCGGGCCCGGATCGCGCCCATCGCCATGGCCAGTCGGCGACGGGACGGATGGGCGAAATGTGCTCCTGTGGTGGCGACGACGCCGACGCCGAAACGGGACGCCAGCCCGGCCAGTAGCGCGTTGCGTTCGTCGTCGAGCGGTTGGCCGTGATGGGTCAATTCGACGCTGACCCGTTCGGCGGTGAACCGGTCCACCAGGTCGGCCAGGGCACGCTCCGCCGCTTCCGGTCCGCCTTCGGAAAGGGCTTGACGCACAGCACCTTTCCGGCATCCGGTAAGGATGTGCCAGTGTCCGCCAGCCACCTCGGTCAGCGAGTCGATGTCGTAACGCAGCTTGCCCTTCTCACCCCCTGCCAGGTGCGCGGCGGCTAACGACCGGGACAACCGCCGGTATCCTTCCGGCCCACGGGCCAGCACCAGCAGATGGGGCCCGGGCGGATCCGGTTGTTCCGTGCGGGCCTCCGATACAGACGATGCTCCCAATGACAGCTCGGCGCCGAAAACCGTGCGCACGTCGAGTTCGGCGGCGGCCTCGGCGAACCGCACCGCGCCATACAGACCGTTGTGGTCGGTCAGCGCGAGGGCGCGCAGACCCAGTCGGGCAGCCTCTTCGACCAACTCCTCGGGTGTGCTGGCCCCGTCGAGAAAGCTGTACGCCGAATGTGCATGCAACTCGGCATACGCGACCGACGACCGGGTCCGTTGCCCGACCGGCTTTGCCGTGTAAGTCCCGCGCTTGGTCGACAAGGGAGCGTCGTCGGCCGGCCGCACTGGAACAGGCGCCCCGGCATGGCGTGGTTTGCCGTCGAGAACCCGTTCCATTTCGGACCAACTAGGTGGTCCGTTGTGCCAACCCATCCTGCCATCTTATCGAACACCTGTTCGATGGGAGAAATCTTCCCGAACAGACCAAAGCCGACACCCAAAGGGCTTCCAAACGGGTGAGAAACAAATTGCCAGGTGCACCTCCGGGCGGCGCATCACCGCAGTTAGACGCAACTTCCATGGGGACACACGTTCTTAACCTGGGGCGCTACCGCCGTACACACCTCATCCGGATACTGGTACAAGTTGAAGAAACAGCGTCGGGGGCGTTATGACACAGCAGATGGCAGCGGACACGGGTTTCTTCGGCTGTTCGGCACCAGGTCAACACTCGAGCATGGCGGTGGCCGCAGTTGCCATCGTCGAAGGTCGTGCTCCGGACCGCGAGTCGGTCGAAGATTTGCTGGCAGAACGAATCGCGCCGGGCCTCCGAGTGGCCGCGGACCTTTCCCGGCACGTGCAGCGAATGGCCCTCCCCCAGCCCGGCGACGATCGCGAACTGTTCCACGCCATCACCCACGCACTGGAACATCCCCTCGAATTCGACGGTCCGCGATGGGAATGCTGGATCATCGAAGGCCTCCGCCACGACCGGTGGGCGATCTTGATCAGGGTCCACCACAGCCTCACCAGCCTCACCGCGTTATCGCCTGCCCACCTTCTCATCCGGCTCTGCGCCGATGCGCCAAACGATGCGTTCCGTGAAGATGTTGCTCCGCAGCACATTTCGCCCCCGCAAACCGTCTCGCAAGGCTGGACCGATGCTCTCCTGCAGGTACCCGCGACGTTGGGGAAGGCCGTGGCGCGCGTCGCCACGCTGCCCATCTCGTGGCTGTTGCCGACGGATGCCGCCACCACCAGACGGCACTACCGCACGGTGTGGATACCGCGTGCCACGGTCGAAAGCGTGTCCCGCAAGTTCGGCGTGCAGCCCGACGACGTCGCGCTGGCGGCAGTCACCGAGGGCTTCCGCACGGTCCTGAAGCGGCGCGGCGAAAAGCCGCGGGCGGACATGTTGCGCACCGTGGGCTCAGCGCTGTCGGGCCTGCCCGTCCAGCACAACGACCCTGTCCAGCAACTCCGCGCCGTGCACCTCATGTCGGACCACACCGGCCAGGGGCCGAACCCGATTTCGCCATTTGCTTTGTGTGCCAAAGCAATGCAGGCGGTGACCAGACCCCTCGGACAAACCCGAGTAACGGTGGCCGGCACCGCCACCGGGCCGCGACGACAGTTGCATCTGCTGGGCCGACGGGTGGAGCGCCTTCTGCCCATCCCGCCGACCGCGCCGGGCCTCAGCACCGGGGTTGCGGTTTTCGGCTACGGAGACGAACTGGTTTTCGGCATCACGGCCGGCTACGACGACGCAGCGGAAATGCAGCACCTGGCCGGCGGCATCGAACTGGGCATGGCGCGATTGGCGGCGCTCAACGACGACTCGGTCGTACTGTTCGACCGGCGTCGCAAGCGCCCGGCCCGGGGACTGCCCATCAACGCCACCCGTCGGGCCCCGTCGACGTCGCGGGCCCGGGTGCGCCACTGACCGACGCACTCCTGTCGGTCCGCAGCCGATGTGGCTGGGCGGGACGGTGCTGGCTAATGTTCTGGCCCATGAGTGAGCGGATCACGGCCGATTCGGTTTCGCGGTCTCGATGAATCCCGACGCCTTCTGCACGTCCGATGAATGGAGCGGGATCGCAGCGGCATCGTCGACGTCGCAACTTGCCGGTGTGCTCGGCGGGTTCCTGATTACGGCGATCGCCCTGCTGTTCGACCGCAGCGGTCGCGAAGGCGCGCACACCATGGCACTGTTCTCCTCGGCGGTGCTGATTCTGATGCTGGACAGCTACCTGTTCAGCCTCCTCTCGGGCACTCACCCGTCCGAGAGCGGGGACCGCCAAGGTATCTGTGCGATCGCCTGGACGCAGGGAAACCTGGCGACCGGGATGCTCGCGGCCGGCACCACCGGACTGTTCGGCGGGCTGGGCTGGATGCTCGCCAGTCACGCGGTGAACAAGGCACCGACGGAAGATCCCTCAGACATCCGCGCGTACAGCTTCCTGGCCGAACTCGGCGGGTGGCTGACGTTCGGCGCCGCCATGACTACAACGTTGATCATGAGCGAGACGAGTATCGATTACCTGCATTTGGTCCTCGGCCACCGGCCCGCCCTCTGGCTCACCGGAACGATCGTCACCTTCTGCGCCCTGGCCATTCTGCTCGATTTCGTGCTGGTGTACATCCGCACCAGGGCCTTGAATCGGTCGCTGAAGACCGCCGAGCCAACACAATTGGAGTTGAGGTCGATCAAAGTCGCCACGGTGGGAACCCTGTTCCTCACGGTCGCCGCTTCGTGGCTCGCCGTCAGCCTGGCACGCCTTCCGGTTGCCTGGCTGTCCACACCCAACCGGGCATTGGTGCTACTCGTGTTCGTGCTCTCGCTTCTGGTGCCGACGGTTATCTCGACCGCGATCTGCTATTCCGTCGCCAGCACCGACGAGAATCCCCTGCGGCGCCTCCGGTTCGAGTCCCACCACTGACCTATGGTGAGTCAATGTCGGTGATCATCGACCCCCGCCGCCATGATGCGGTCCTCTTCGACGCAGCGCTATCTCAAACGCAGCCGCTGATCGACAAATTGCACGGCGTCGGTCTCGGCACTGGTGTCTTCTCGCCGGACGGCGCTTCGCTGCATACCGCCGTCGACAAGCTGGCCGTCCGGGCGGGCAGATGCGCCGTGCTCGCCGCCGAGGAACCCGGCGTCACGGCTGCGCGTGCAGCCGGGTTCGCCCTGGTGATCGGCGTGACTGTGGCCGGGGGTGACGTCGAGATCAGTGCCGTCGAGGAGGTCGGCGTACGCACCGGGGACCGGCGGATGTCTGAACTTCCGGACGCAACGCAGGCCATCGGGCAGGACCTCACCATCCGGAAGCCGGCCGTGTTCTTCGACTTCGACGGCACGCTGTCCGACATCGTGAACAATCCCGACGAAGCCAGGCTCGTCGCTGGTGCGGCCGAGGCGCTCACATCGTTGGCGGTCCAGTGCCCG
This sequence comes from Mycobacterium asiaticum, assembly GCF_001673315.1. Lineage (GTDB taxonomy): Bacteria > Actinomycetota > Actinomycetes > Mycobacteriales > Mycobacteriaceae > Mycobacterium > Mycobacterium asiaticum_B. The sequence continues at coordinate 17,678 of NZ_LZLQ01000010.1, forward strand.
GTTGCGATATTGAGCGGTCGCGATCTGGCGGACGTGACCGAACGCGTGGGTTTGTCCGGCATTTGGTACGCCGGCAGTCACGGGTTTGAACTGACCGCGCCTGATGGCACCCATCATCAGAACGAAGAAGCGGCGCAGGCTATCCCGGTACTGGAGGGGGCCGCAGCTCAGTTGCGTGAAAAGCTGGCCGCCATTCCGGGAGTTGTGGTGGAGCACAAACGTTTTGGGGTCGCGGTGCACTATCGCAATGCTGACCGCGACCGCGCCGGCGAGGTGGCCGCGGCGGTGCGCACCGCAGGGCAACGCGATGCGTTGCGGGTGACCACCGGACGCGAAGTCATCGAGCTGCGGCCCGATCTGGACTGGGACAAGGGCAAGACCCTGCGCTGGGTGATCGATCATTTGCACGACGCGGGATCCGGACCGCTGCTCCCGATGTATCTCGGTGACGACATCACCGACGAGGATGCCTTCGACGCAGTGCGCAATGACGGTATTCCGATTGTGGTGCGGCACAACGATGACGGCGATCGGGCCACCGCTGCACAGTTCGCTTTGGACAGTCCCGCACGCGTCGCCGAGTTCACCGAGCAATTGGCGCAGCGAATCCGCTGACGTCGGCTGCGGATCCGAATGCGTGGCCACGGTGACACACGGTCTGGTTCACCGACCGGTACCGGCAGAGGAGCACGCCTGACCTGCGGAGATCCGTGGGTTCACGGCATCGGTGACGGCAATAGGGTGCCGCACGGGTCGCCTGGCCGCTGATCCCCGCGGGCGGGGTATCAAGGTTTGCGGTTGCCCGCCCGTGGTACGAACTGTACTAACCAGCCCTGATCCTGGGCCGGATGCGGCTAGGAGGGCGTGCGATCAGCAAGCTCGGCTTCTGGAGCATTGTCATGCTCGGGATCAACGCCGTCATCGGCGCGGGCATCTTTCTCACCCCCGGGGCGGTCATCAAGCTCGCCGGCCCCCTGGCACCGGTCGCCTACATCATGGCCGGCCTGTTCGCCGGGATCATGGCTGTCGTCTTCGCCACCGCTGCGAGGTACGTCAAGACCAATGGCGCCTCGTACGCCTACACAACGGCCGCGTTCGGGCAGCGCATCGGCATCTACGTCGGCGTCACGCATGCCATCGTGGCATCGATCGCGTGGGGCGTGCTGGCGTCACTGTTTATCACCACTCTATTGAAAGTTGCTTTTCCACAGCGTGATTGGGCCAATGATAGCGGGCTGTTCAGCGCCAAGACGTTGACATTCCTTGTCTTCATAGCAGTGTTGTTGGCTATCAACATGTTCGGCAACCGGGTGATCGAGTGGGCCAACGGAATCTCCACCGTGGGAAAGATATCCGCCCTCTCGGTGTTTATCGTCGGCGGGTTCGGGCTCATCGTCATCAAGGGCATCAACAACTACGCCGTGTCCAGTTCGCCGGAGGTCTTTCAGCCCGCACGCTACGCACTGTTCGGTTTCGTCGAGCTTGGGCAGCGCGGCGTCCTGGCTGGTCTGCTACTTGCCACCATGGCTGCGTTGTACGCATTCACCGGCTTCGAATCGATCGCCAACGCCGCCGAGGAGATGCAGGACCCGGAACGCAATCTCCCCCGCGCCATACCTCTGGCAATCCTGTCGGTCGGTGCGGTGTACGTGCTCGCAGTCACCGTGGCCATGTTCCTCGGTTCGAACGAGGTCGTCCGTTCCAGCGATACGGTGAAGTTGGCGGCGGCCATCGAGAACGACGCGTTTCGCACGATCGTGGTCTTGGGTGCGCTGCTATCGATGTTCGGCATCAATGTCGCCGCCTCGTTCGGCGCCCCGCGGCTCTGGACGGCTCTGTCGGACACCAGAACCCTGCCGGCCCGGTTGTCGCGCAAGAACCGGTTCGGCGTGCCCATGTTCGCGTTCGCTATCACAGCGGCCCTCGCGCTGGCCTTCCCGCTGGCCCTACGTTTCGACCTGCAGAACCTGACCGGTCTGGCCGTCATCGCGCGGTTCGTCCAGTTCATCATCGTCCCGATCGCGCTGATCGTGCTCGCGCGCGACCGCTCCGAACAACACGCGGACATCAAGCGAAATCGGTTCACCGACAAGGTGTTACCGGTAGCCGCGGTGGTGATCTCGGTGGCTTTGGCGGTGTCATTCGATTACCGGACGCTCGTGCTCAGGCCAGACGGCGGTGCCAACTACTTCTCGATCGCACTGATCGTTGCCACGTTCGTGGTGGTGCCGGCCGCGGCCTACGTGCACTACTACCGGACCGTCAAGCATTAGGCCGCGTTCGGCCGCGCAAGTCCGCGTTCGGCCGCGTTAGGCCACGCAAGTCCGCGCTAGGCCGCGTTAGGCCAGGTACTCTACCTCGCCATCGTCGAGCACCACCCGAGGACCCAGACCCTCCGCCCCGGAGGCCTCGGTGCGAAACAACGCCTTGCCCGGCTCGGTCTTCCAAATCGACGTGGACAGTGTCTCGCCCGGAAAAACCGGCTTGGTGAATCGGGCGGCGATCGAGGTGATGTTGGCGGCGACGCCACCACCCAATTCGGCGACCAGCGCGCGCCCCGACACCCCGTAGGTGCACAGCCCGTGCAGGATCGGCCGCGGGAACCCGGCCAGGTTGGTGGCGAACCACGGGTCGCTGTGCAACGGGTTGCGGTCACCGGAGAGCCGGTAGATCAGCGCTTGATCCTCGCGAGTGGGCAGGTCGATTCGGGCGTCGGGCTCGCGGTCCGGAAACTCAGGTGCCGCCGGCCGTTCGCCCTTCTCTCCTCCGAACCCGCCTTCGCCCCGGATTACCAGAGTGGTCAGCGTCTCGGCGATCAAATCGCCGGAGTCCGGATCTTTGCCCTGGCCGCGCAACATCAGAATGGCGTTCTTGCCCTCGCCCTTGTCCTGGATGTCGGCCACTTCGGTGACCACGGACAACTTCCCGGCCGGCGGCAGCGGCGCATGCAACCGAACCGTCTGAGACCCGTGCAGCAGCATGGCCCAGTTGAACGTGCCGACCTTGCCGGCCGCCCCGAACGCCGGGCAACAGATCACCGCGTAGGTGGGTAATACCTGTTGCGGGATGTCGTGACTGTTCTCGGTGGTGAATGCCAGATCGTCAAGTCCGGCGCCGACACCGAGCGCGTAAAGCAGTGTGTCCCGGTCGGTCCACTCGAACAACTGAGGCTCGGTTACCGCACCTACGGCACTCGGGTCAATCGCCATGCGAGTCTCCTCTCGATTGAAAATTCACGCCTTTTCGGCACTAACCATCGCAAACACTTCCCTTCGACGGTGTCGGCAGGGCAGGCTATCGCCATGGTGAAGCGCACACTGATCTGTACTGCCTCCAAAGTCGTTGCCGTGCTCGCCGCGGCAATGCTGGTTGGTGCCTGCGGCGGCGGTGGCCCGCAGGTACGCAGCATCACGCTGACCTTCATCCGCAATGCCCAATCCCAGGCGAACGCCGACGGGATCATCGAGACCGGAATACCGGGCCCCAGCCTCACCGAGGACGGCAAAGGACAAGCCCAGCAACTGACGCACCAGCACAACGACTTCGACGCCATCTACTCCTCGCCGATGGCCGCGGACCAGCAGACCGCCTCGCCGCTGGCCAGCCAACTGGGTAAGCAGGTGCAGGTCCTGGAGGGATTGCAAGCCATCAATGCCGGCTGGTACAACGGCAAACCCGAATCGATGGCCAGCTCGACCTATCTGCTGGCGCCGAACCTCTGGGTGAGCGGTGACGTGGGAACAAGCATCCCCGGTTCACTGAGCGGCGCAGATTTCAATTCGCAGTTCACCGGCGCAATCCGCAAGATCTACGACAGCGGCCACAACAAACCCGTGGTGTTCTCGCAGGGCACCGCAATCATGGTGTGGACCTTGATGAACGCCAAGAACCCCAAACTCAGCCTGCTGAACAACCATCCCCTGCCCAACCTCGGCCGGGTGGTGATCACGGGCAACCCCACTACCGGTTGGAAGCTAACGGACTGGGACGGCGTCCGTAGCTTCACCTAGTTTCCGTAGCTTCAGCTAGTTTTCCGTAGCTTCAGCTAGTTTTCCGTAGCTTCAGCTAGTTTTCTGTAGCTTCAGTTAGTTACAGCCGCCTGGTTGACGCGGCGCTCGTCCGCGGTCACGATGGGCTGCATGCGGTATGTCGTTACCGGCGGTACCGGGTTTATTGGGCGACGCGTCGTGCGCCGTCTGCTGGACTCCGACGCGGACGCTCAAGTGTGGGTGCTGGTTCGGCGCCAGTCGCTGGGACGCTTCGAGCGGCTCGCCCAGGAGTGGGGTGAGCGGGCGAAGCCGCTGGTCGGCGAGCTGCCCGAGTTGGATCTGAGCGACGGCGTGATCGACGAACTCGGTGCGGTCGACCATCTGGTGCACTGCGCGGCGATATATGACATCACCGTCGGCGAGACCGAACAACGGGCAGCCAATGTCGAAGGCACCCGCGCCGTTATCGCCCTCGCACAGCGGTTGGAGGCGACGCTGCACCACGTTTCGTCAATCGCCGTGGCCGGTGACTTCCGCGGCGAGTACACCGAGGACGATTTCGACGTCGGCCAACAACTGCCGTCCGCCTATCACCGCACGAAATTCGAAGCCGAGGCACTGGTACGGCAGGCTCCCGGCTTGCGGTACCGCATCTACCGCCCGGGGGTCGTGGTAGGCGACTCGCGCACCGGCGAAATGGACAAGATCGACGGCCCCTATTACTTCTTCGGCGTGCTGACCAAGCTCGCCCTACTGCCGTCGTTCACCCCGGTATTGCTGCCCGATACCGGGCGAACCAACATTGTCCCGGTCGACTTCGTGGCCGACGCGCTCGTCGCACTCATGCACAGCGAAGGCAGGGACGGCGAGACCTTCCATCTGACGGCCGACAAAACCGTTGGCCTGCGCGGGATTTACCGCGGGATCTCCCGTGCTGCCGGATTACCCGCCCTGCGCGGGTCGCTGCCACGCTCGGTGGGCACCTCAGTGTTGAAGGTGAGTGGACGCGCCAAGGTGGTGCGCAACATGGCGGCAACCCAACTGGGAATTCCCGCCGAGGTGCTCGACGTCGTCGACCTGGCCCCGACCTTCGTACCCGGCATGACGCGGGAAGCACTGCGCGACAAGGGCATTGATGTGCCCGATTTCGCCATGTACGCGCCGCAGCTGTGGCGGTACTGGGCCGAGCACCTCGATCCCGACCGCGCCCGCCGTGACGATTCCAGGGGGCCACTGGTCGGTCGGCACGTCATCATCACCGGCGCGTCCAGCGGAATCGGCCGGGCTTCGGCGCTGGCGGTGGCCGAGCGCGGCGCGACCGTCTTCGCGCTGGCCCGCAACGGGGAGGCTCTCGACCAACTGGTTGCCGACATCCGCGCCAACGGTGGGCAGGCTTACGCTTTCACCTGCGACGTCACCGATTCCGCGTCGGTCGACGCGACGGTGAAGGACATTCTGGGCCGCTTCGACCACGTCGACTATCTGGTCAACAACGCCGGCAGGTCTATCCGCCGCTCGGTGGTCAATTCCACCGACCGCCTGCACGACTACGAGCGGGTGATGGCGGTCAATTACTTCGGCGCAGTACGGATGGTGTTGGCATTGCTGCCGCACTGGCGCGAGCGCCGCCTCGGTCATGTCGTCAACGTGTCCAGCGCCGGCGTGCTGGCCCGCAATCCCAAGTACAGCTCGTATCTGCCCACGAAGGCGGCGCTGGACGCCTTCTCTGATGTCGTCGCGTCCGAAACGCTGTCTGACCACATCACTTTCACCAACATCCATATGCCCCTGGTGGCTACGCCGATGATCACGCCGTCCAACCGGCTCAACCCGGTTCCGGCCATCAGCGCCGGACACGCAGCCGCGATGGTGGTGCGCGGCCTCATCGACAAACCGGCCCGCATCGATACCCCGCTCGGGACACTGGCCGAAGTCGGCAACCATTTCGCGCCCGCGCTCTCCCGCCGAATTCTGCACCAGATCTATCTCGGCTATCCGGACTCCCCCGCCGCACGCGGCATCACCGAATCCCCTACGCCGGCACAAGTTCGCCGGCGGCCCACGCGTCCGGTCCGGGCCGCCGCCCGGGTGGTGGGAGTGCCACGACCGGTCCGGCGGCTAGTGCGTCGGGTGCCCGGCGTGCACTGGTAGACAGCGGCGCCTACCCGCGCGACCTGTTCAGAGTCACTTCTGGCAGGTGAATTGGTTGACGTCGATGTAGCCGATGCGGAACATCTCCGCGCATCCGGTGAGGTATTTCATGTACCGCTCGTACACCTCCTCCGATTGCAGCGCGATGGCCTGGTCTTTGTGCGCCTCCAGCGCGGCTGACCAGATGTCGAGCGTCCTGGCGTAGTGCGGCTGCAGCGACTGCACGCGGGCGACCTGAAAGCCGTTGGCGGTGGCCCGCTCTTGCACCATCGGTATAGACGGCAGACGTCCGCCCGGAAAGATCTCGGTGACAATGAATTTGACGAAGCGAGCGAACGTGAACGACAACGGCATGCCGCGTTCCTTCATCTCCAGCGGATGCAGTCCGGTGATGGTGTGCAGCAGCATGATTCCGTCGGCCGGCATCAGGCGATGGGCCAACGTGAAGAACGCATCGTAGCGCTCGTGTCCGAAATGCTCGAACGCGCCGATACTGACGATTCGGTCGACCGGTTCGTCGAACTGCTCCCAGCCCTGCAGCAGCACCCGGCGAGTGCGCGTGGTGTCCAGTTCGTCGAATGTCTGCTGGACGTGCGCGGCCTGGTTCTTGGATAGCGTCAAACCCACGACGTTGACGTCGTAGGTTTCGATCGCCCGGCGCATGGTGGCGCCCCAACCACATCCGACGTCGAGCAATGTCATACCCGCCTGCAGCCCGAGCTTGCCCAGAGCGAGATCGATCTTGGCGATCTGCGCCTCTTCCAGCGTCATGTCCTCGCGCTCGAAGTAGGCGCAACTGTAGGTCTGGGTGGGATCGAGGAACAAACGGAAGAACTCGTCGGAGAGGTCGTAATGCGCTTGCACATCGTCGAAATGCGGCTTCAGGTCGTCCGGCATCCCGCCAGCGTAATCCCGGCGTAGGGTGGCGCCGTGAGTGCGGTGTTCGCGGACGTCGACACCGGGATTGACGATGCGATCGCGCTGATCTATCTGTTGGCCAGCGGCGCCGATCTGATCGGCGTCGCCTCGACCGGTGGCAACCTGGCAGTGGATCAGGTGTGCGCGAACAATCTCGACCTGCTGCAGTTGTGCGGCGCGACGCATGTTCCGGTGTCACGGGGCGCTGATCAGCCGCTGGCCGGGCCGGGCCCGCGGCGCGGAAACTTCCACGGGCGCAGCGGTTTAGGCTACGCCGAGCTGCCCGCCAGCGATCGGACGCTCACAGCTCACGACGCCGCGACGGCCTGGGTGCGCGCTGCGCACCGCTATCCCGGCGAACTGATCGGCGTGGCGACGGGGCCGTTGACCAATCTGGCACTCGCGCTGCGAGTCGAGCCCGCGCTCCCTCAACTGCTGCACCGGTTGGTGATCATGGGCGGGATGTACGGCGACGGGACAAACACTGACCGGGAAGCCGAGTGGAACGTGAAGGTGGATCCGGAAGCGACAGCTGAGGTGCTTGCGGCCTGGGCAGGCCAGCGGCGCCAACCGGTGGTGTGCGGCCTGGACCTGACCCGTACCGTGGCGATGACCCCGGACCTGCTCGCCCGGCTGTCCGGGCCGAATCCGGTGAGCCGGTTCATTCAAGATGCCATGCGCTTCTATTTCGAGGTGCACCGCGACCGTGGCCTGGGCTATCTCGCTCACCTGCACGATCCCCTTGCCGCGGCGGTCGCGTTGGACCCGCAGCTGGTGGTGACCCGGGCAGCGAACGTGACCGTCGATCTGGCCGATGACCGAGGTATCACGACCGCCGCATGGGAAAGCAAAAGCCCTAACGCACACATCGGTATTCGTGTCGATACTGCATCGTTTATGGATCGACTCATCACTCGGATTGCCGCGTTTGCAGAGTCGGCCGGCTGAGTCGCCCGGGAGGGGCTAACCGAGCCGACTGCCGGGCACGCCGCAGGAACCAAGGGCGGAATCCGAGGTCAAACAACTCAGGATGGCACGCTGGTGCCAAAAATTTCTGCGCCAGGTATTGCAAAATGGGACCGCAGTACCTATTTTAGAAGCACAGTGAGATTCAGATCACGCACCGGAGCTGGTCTGGCACAGGGGAGCGGTCGCAATCGCGGCCGGGAGAAAGGGAACAGCAGGTGTCAGGAACCAGGCCGATCGCGCGGCGGACCAATCTCGTCGTGGTAAACAACTCTCCCGACGCACAGGATTCCGGCGAACGGGCGTGGGTCTCGAAAGCCTTGTGCAGGAACACCGATCCGGACCAGCTGTTCGTACGCGGCGCCGCGCAGCGCCAAGCCGCGGCCCTCTGCCGCCACTGCCCCGTACTGCAGGAATGTGGCGCGGATGCGCTCGACAACAAGGTCGAGTTCGGCGTGTGGGGCGGCATGACCGAGCGGCAGCGACGGGCGCTGCTCAAGGAGCACCCCGAGGTCGTTTCCTGGTCAGACTTCCTGAACAAGCGCAAGGCGCGCTCCGCCGGGTAACCGCTCCACCGCGGCTTCATCATTACGTAAATGTTACAGATTACGGGTGCATCACGCCGTTCGGCCGAATTTCGCTCTGCCACAAGCAGATCGATTCAATGAGTTATTCGTAGATCCCCTCCAGATACCACCTCCTCTGTCGATAGCACAGCAGCAGAGCCCGCTCGCTTTCCAGCAACACCTGGGCACGAGCGACCCGGGTGCCCCCTTGGCCGGCCTCGGGCCGGTCGTCCCACCACCGCTCGTCGACCGGCCAAGGCCCGCCCCACCAGCGCAGCTGGTCGTTCTGCCCGCGGACCGTCAGTCGGGCAGGATCGGCGGAGAACAGCCCGCGACTGGTGACTCGTATCGGGTTTCCTTGTGCATCAAGCAATTCCACTGGATCATCAACCAGTACCGACGGTGACGGCTCAGGTAGTTGGCCGGGCCACGGTTGCCCCGGATCGGTCCGTGGCACCACCTCGTCACCCAACGGAGTGAATGTGATGCGCTCCGTCGGCCCGCGACCCCCGGACAACACCGGCACCTGCACCGCCTCCGGCCCCAGCAGACCCTGAACCCGCACCAACGCCCGTCGGGCTCGAAGCCTGTCCTCCTCCCCCAGTCCACCCCACAGCGGCAGCTGCAACGCCTCGGCCGAGACCACCTCGACTGCCTGCAGCCGTAACAGTGTCAGCGGTGCGTCCAGGGGCCGGCCTCGACTCAGCCGATGGCTCAACCAGCCGTCCAGTTGCCAGCGCACCCGGTCGGCGGTGGCGTCCTCGGTCAACGGCTCAGCACATCGCCATATCCGGCTCAGCTCGTCGCCGTTTGCGGTGACGGCGTGGATGGCCAGCCGCGTGCATCCCACCCCGGCGGCCAGCAGCGCTTGGTGCAGCGTGGCGGCCAGCGAACGGCCGGCGAACGCCGCGGCGTCGACCCGGTCGATGGGTGGATCGCAGTCCAGCACGGCCCCCCACTCCGGCGGTGGCTCCCGCCCGGATGGCCCTCGCTCCGGTTCACCGCGGGCGAACCGGTGAGCGGTCACCGCGTCGGCCCCGAACCGCGAAGCGACGTCGGTGCGGGACAACGCGGCGAATTGCCCCACGGTGCGAATTCCCATCCGCCACAACAGGTCCGTCAGCTCATTGCGTCCCGGACCGGACAGGCTCGGCTCGGTGGCGAGCTGGCGGATCGACAGGAGTGACAAGAACCGTGCGTCGCCGCCCGGCTCCACGACACGACCTGCCCGCGCAGCGAAGACCGCAGTGGACAACCCGTCGGCGACGCCGACCTGACACTCGGCGCCGGCCGCCGCGACGGCGTCGATCAGCCGTTCGGCCACCTGCTGTTCGGACCCGAAGAACCGGGCGGCACCCCGCACCGGCAGCACCAAGAGCCCGGGCCGCAGCACCTCGGCGCGGGGCACCAGATCTTCCACGGCGGCGACCACTCCCTCGAAGAAGCGGGCGTCGCGATCGGCGTCGGCGGCCGCGATGTGCAGTTCCGGACACCGAGCGGCCGCTTCCCGGCGCCGCAACCCGCGTCGCACCCCGGCCGCACGCGCTGTGGCCGAACATGCAATCACCCGGTTTGCCAAGGTGACAGCTACCGGGGCCGTTGCGGACTGGCCGGCGGCCGCGGCCGCCGCCACCGCGGGCCAGTCCATGCACCAGATCGCCAAAGTGCGGGAATCAGCGGGGCCAGAGGAAGAAACCATCAGGGTCACCCGGTACGGCCCCGGCCGATTGCCCGTCCGCAACCACTGATCTGCAGCCGCACCGCACTGATGCGCCCGAACCCGGGACGGCTGCCGGCACTGAGTTCATAGCCGCAGACCCGGGCTTCCAGTCGCGTTGAAGCCCCTTCCCAGTCACCGTCGGTAACCAGCACCGTGCATCCTTTATGCCAGGCCCTGGCCACCACTGCCCGCGCCCGTGTCCGCGTGACCCGGCGCCCGCCCAGACCGAGTACCACCAGATCCATGCCGTCGACGAGCACCGCGGCCACTTCCACCGGGTCGTTTCCCGGATCCGGTATCACCGCGAGCCGACTCAGGTCCGCACCCATTTCCACGGCCGCCAGCAACCCGATGTCCGGTTGGCCGACGATCGCGGCGTTGCCTCCGTCCGCTGTCACCGTAGCCACCATGCGCAGCAACAGGGACCGCGCTCCCGACAGCACCGCCACCGTGCCCCGGGGTAACCGCGCTGGCCCTGTCGGCAGCAACCCCGCCGTTTGAGCGAAATCCTTCCCGGAGATCGCCGCCATTCTTCGACGCAGCGATTCGAGCTGGTGAGCCCGATTTTCGGAGGCAAAAGCCGCGGTCACACCAGCCTCCTGATCAGATTTTTTCGAAAGTATGTTCGATCTGATTCGAAGTAAACACCTGCCCTCCGACAAGCGTCAAGCAACGCGAGAGGCTGTTTAGGCGTTCGATGCTGGTGTGGCTGCTGGTTGTAGTGGGGTCTACTTTGCTGTCACAGGAGTCCCACCTGTCACGCAGGGCAAGCCGGCACCCGGCTGCTGTCATAAGTGTCGCTGCAAGCCGGGCAAAGAACCCATGTCCTTCTCCGGCATGGCACGGCCGAGATCTCCGCACGGCTGAAATCTCCGCACTCCGCACGGCGGAAATCTCCGTACTCCGCACGGACGAGATCTCCGGACATGTCCGGGACGATATCCCCGCACACGGCAGGGACGAGATCAACGGGTCGCAGCGGCACCCATCGGGGCCACGGTTCCGGGCATGAACCGCTGGAACAGCGACGTGGCGATTTCCGCGACGTCGTCGGTAAGTGGATACATGTGGCGATACTGCAGAACCTGTTTGCCGATGAGCCCCAGCCGCTCGGTGAACGTCGGCATCCGACCCGGATCCAGCAGCGGGTTGTTGAACGGGAGCCGGTCGGCCCGCTGGAACTCGAACGCAGCGCTGATCCGCGCCGCCGTCCCCAGCCGGCTGCCACGCCCACCCCAATGCAGAACCGCCTGATTCCAGGCGAGCATGGAGCCTGCCGTCGCGGGCAGCGCTCTGATGTCCTGGGGGTTGTGGACGACGGTGTTGTCCTTCCCGTCCCACCGACGTTGCCGGAATCGGTCGTCGAGGTGGGCGGGCAGCATGTACATGCAGCCGTTGAGCGGGGTGGCATCGGTGAAAGGCAGCCACACGGTAAGCGTCTGCGGTGAGTTGTCAGCGTCGATCGTCGGTATCAACCGGTCGCGGTGCGGGCCCCAGCCCAGAGCGTTCTCGTTGGGGTTGACATGCCAGACCCAGAAGTCGGGCAGCGCCAAGTACCCCTCCCCGAGCACGGATGTCAGGAACTGCGAAAGTCCTTGGAACGCAAGCCATAACTCGTCATAGACGAAAGCGAACGCCAGCGGGATCCCGCGCTGGAAAAGCGTCGATACGGCGTAGCGGATCGGCGCGATAGCCGACTCGGCAAGGGCGCCCGGGACCTGCACGTAACCCTCACGCTTCAGGTTGGCGAACAACGCATCGAGGTCCCCGACTGTCGCGGACGTCGCGACGCGGCCGCACTCGATCGACATTCCCGGACACAGCTCACCCCAAAATTCGCGACGCTCCGCTTGAGCTGCCGACAGGCCCGGAATCACCGCGACATCGTATCCCAGCGTGGAGGCCGTCGTAGGCCAATCAGCCGGGCGGGCTACTCCCACTCGATGGTGCCGGGCGGTTTGCTGGTGACGTCCAGCACCACCCGATTGACCTCGCGCACCTCGTTGGTGATGCGGGTCGAGATGCGCTCGAGCACCTCGTAGGGGACTCGGGTCCAGTCAGCGGTCATGGCGTCTTCACTGGACACCGGTCGCAGCACGATCGGGTGCCCATAGGTTCGCCCGTCACCCTGCACACCCACCGAGCGGACGTCGGCCAGCAACACCACCGGGCACTGCCAGATCTGGTTGTCCAGCCCGGCCGCGGTGAGCTCTTCCCGGGCGATCGAATCTGCGCGCCGCAGTGTCTCCAGCCGCGCCGCGGTAACCTCGCCGACGATCCGGATACCCAGTCCAGGACCTGGAAACGGCTGGCGCGCAACGATTTCTTCCGGCAGACCCAACTCCCGTCCAACCGCGCGCACTTCATCCTTGAACAACAGGCGCAACGGCTCGACAAGGACGAAAGTCAAGTCGTCGGGCAGGCCGCCGACGTTGTGGTGGCTCTTGATGTTCGCCGTGCCGGTGCCGCCACCGGACTCCACCACGTCGGGATACAGCGTGCCCTGCACCAAAAACTCGACCTCAGATCCACTGTCTCCCACGATGTCTCGGACCGCACCCTCGAAAGCCCGAATGAACTGGCGGCCGATGATCTTGCGCTTGCCCTCGGGATTGGTCACACACGACAGCGCATCCAGAAAGGTCTGGGCGGCGTCGACGGTAACCAGATTCGCCCCGGTGGCGGCGACGAAATCCCGCTCCACCTGGGCGCGCTCCCCGGCCCGCAACAATCCGTGATCAACGAAAACACAGGTCAACCGGTCACCGATGGCACGCTGCACCAACGCCGCGGCCACCGCGGAATCCACCCCACCGGACAGTCCGCAGATGGCGTGGCCGTCCCCGATCTGTTCGCGTACCTGATCGATCAGCGCATTGGCGATGTTGGCGGGCGTCCACTCCGCACCGATCCCGGCGAATTCATGCAGGAACCGGCTGAGGACCTGTTGCCCGTGCGGTGTGTGCATCACCTCCGGGTGGTACTGCACACCGGCCAGACCACGTTCGCGCGCCTCGAACGCGGCCACCGCCGACCCTGCGCTGCTGGCGACCACCTGGAATCCGTCCGGCGCCGCCGTGACCGCGTCGCCGTGGCTCATCCACACCGGCTGGACTCCAGGAAGATCCGAATGCAGTTCACCGCCAAGCACTTTCAGCTCGGTACGGCCGTATTCGCTGGTGCCCGTGCGGGCGACGGTGCCCCCGAGTGCCTGCGCCATGGCCTGGAACCCGTAGCAGATGCCGAACACGGGCAGGCCGAGGTCGAACAGGGCGGGGTCCAGTTGCGGGGCACCCTCGGCGTAGACGCTCGCCGGCCCGCCGGACAACACCACCGCCAGCGGATCGCGGGCTTGGATTTCTTCGACCGAGGCGGTATGCGGAATGACCTCGGAGAACACCCGGGCCTCGCGGATCCGGCGAGCGATCAACTGGGCATACTGTGCACCGAAGTCGACCACCAACACGGGCCGCGGCGAGGCTGATTCCACGGGCACTCAGTGTAGTGGCTCTGGCCAAGCGGTCCCGCATCGCTCAATCCATTTCATCAGCAATTACGATTCCGCCACTGCCGCAAAGCTATTCAACAAATGCTGGCGCCCCGGCATTGAATCGGCCGCCCTGACGATTTGGGCGCGACGGTATACTTGCCGTCACTGACGGGCGAGTGGTGAAGGGTCGAAAAGTGCGAGTCACGGGAAGAATAGTGCGTTTCGACGGCGTGCGCGGTTATGGCTTCATCACACCTGATATCGGTGGTGAGGACGTTTTCCTGCACGTCAACGACCTTGAAATGGAAAAACAACGGGCAGTACGGGGCGCGCAGGTCTCCTTTGAAATCGATGAAGGAGATCGGGGAAAGTTCGCCCGTGGGGTGCGCCCGGCGAACGATAACGGTGCCGCGTTCGATGACGCATCATCGGCCGGTGACGAATATTTCGACGTCCTTTCCGCCGACGAATTCCGCCACATGATCACCGAAAAGCTATTGCACATAACGCCGGCTTTGAACGCCGAACAGATACTCGCCGTGCGCAGTAGCTTCGAAGAGGTCGCTCGTAAACATGGCTTGATTGATTCATAGTTTCCGCCGCCGCAGCATTGGGCATGGGAGTGAGATAGCCGACAACGGAAAGCGAGGTTCCACCCGTGGCTTCAGCGCTGGGTCTGCCGGAAAAGGTGCGTGCCTGTTTGTTCGACCTCGACGGTGTGCTCACCGACACCGCCAGTGTGCACACCAAAGCCTGGAAGGACATGTTCGACTCCTTCCTGTCCCAGCGGGCCGAAAGCACGGGAGAAGAATTCGTGCCTTTCGATCCCAACAGCGATTACCGCCAGTACGTGGACGGCAAGAAACGTGAAGACGGCGTTCGGTCCTTCCTGGAGAGCCGCGACATCGACTTGCCCGACGGCGATGCCGACGATTCCAGCGACGAGGAGACCATTCACGGTTTGGGGAATCGGAAGAACGACATGTTCCAGAAGGTGTTGCGCGAAGACGGCGTCAAGGTCTTCGACGGGTCGCGACGCTACCTGGAGGCCGTCGCCGAGGCCGGTCTGGCCGTAGCCGTGGTGTCGTCGAGCGCCAACACCCGCGATGTACTCGAGATCACCGGCCTGGACCGGTTCGTGCAGAAACGCGTCGACGGCGTCACCCTGCGCGAGGAGAACATCGAGGGCAAACCCGCGCCGGACTCCTATCTGCGCGGTGCGGAGTTGCTCGATGTCGAACCCGACGCCGCAGCGGTGTTCGAGGACGCGATATCCGGGGTGCAGGCCGGCCGGGCCGGTAATTTCGGTTACGTGGTGGGTGTCGACAGGGTGGGACAGGCTGACGAATTGCGAGACAACGGCGCCGACGTCGTGGTGACCGATCTCGCCGATCTGCTCGGTGACGAGAGCGGGCAAACCTCGTGATTTCCGAAGAAGCCTTCCCGGTGGAACCGTGGCAGGTTCGCGAGACGGTACTGAATCTGAATCTGCTGGCCCAATCGGAATCCGTGTTCGCGCTGTCCAACGGGCATATCGGATTGCGCGGCAACCTCGACGAGGGCGAACCCTATGGTCTGCCGGGCACGTATCTGAACTCGTTCTACGAGATCCGGCCACTGCCCTATGCCGAGGCGGGATACAGCTATCCCGAGGCCGGCCAGACCGTGGTCGACGTCACCAACGGCAAGATCATCCGATTGATGGTCGACGACGAGCCGTTCGACGTCCGCTACGGCGAATTGCTGGACCACGAACGGATTCTGGACCTGCGCGCCGGGACGATGATTCGCCGGGCGCACTGGCGCTCGCCGACCGGCAAGCAGGTGAAAGTGACCTCGACCAGGCTGGTGTCACTGGTCCACCGCAGCGTTGCCGCCATCGAGTATGTGGTGGAGGCGATCGACGACTTCGCCCGTGTCACAGTGCAATCCGAACTGGTCACCAACGAGGACCAGCCGGAGACCTCCGACGACCCGCGGGTGGCTGCCATCCTGGAGAATCCGCTGGAGGCCGTCGACCACGAAAGCGACGGGGGCAAAGCACTTCTCATGCACCGGACGCGCAGCAGCGCCCTGATGATGGCTGCTGCCATGGACCACGAGGTCGAGGTCGAGGGACGCGTCGAGGTCAACACCGACGCCCGGGCCGACTTGGCGCGAACGACGGTGATCTGCGGCTTGCGCCCGGGCCAAAAGCTGCGCATCGTCAAATACCTGGCGTACGGCTGGTCCAGCCTGCGCTCCCGCCCGGCGTTGCGCGACCAGGCTTCGGCCGCCCTGACCAGTGCGCGGTACAGCGGTTGGCAAGGCTTGCTCGACGGCCAGCGCGCTTACCTCGACCTCTTCTGGGATACAGCTGACGTCGAGATCGAGGGAGACCCGGAGAGCCAGCAAGCGGTCCGGTTCGGCTTGTTCCATCTGCTGCAGTCCAGCGCCCGGGCCGAACGCCGGGCGATCCCCAGCAAAGGCCTCACCGGGACCGGTTACGACGGTCACGCCTTCTGGGACACCGAGGGCTTCGTACTGCCGGTACTCACTTACACGGTGCCGCATGCGGTTGCGGATGCATTGCGTTGGCGCGCTTCGACATTGGACCTCGCGAAGGAGCGTGCCGCGGAGTTGGGCCTGGACGGCGCGGCCTTTCCGTGGCGCACCATCCGGGGTCAGGAATGCTCCGCTTACTGGCCGGCCGGCACGGCCGCTTGGCACATCAATGCCGACATCGCGATGGCCTTCGAGCGCTACCGCATCGTCACCGGCGACGACTCCCTGGAAGAGGAGTGTGGGCTTCCGGTATTGGTCGAGACGGCGCGGTTGTGGGCTTCGCTGGGACACCACGACCGCAACGGGGTGTGGCATCTCGACGGAGTCACCGGCCCCGACGAGTACACGGCCATCGTCCGCGACAACGTGTTCACCAATCTGATGGCGGCACACAACTTGCGCACCGCCGCCGACGCCGCCAAGCGCCATCCCGACAAGGCCGGCGCGCTGGGTGTCACGACCGAGGAGATGGCCGTGTGGCGAGATGCCGCCGATGCCGTCAACATTCCCTACGACGAGGAGTTGGGCGTACACCAGCAGTGCGAAGGGTTCACCACCTTCGCCGAGTGGGACTTCAAGACGAACACCACTTACCCGCTGTTGATGCACGAGGCCTACGTGAAGCTGTACCCCTCCCAAGTGATCAAGCAGGCGGACCTGGTGTTGGCCATGCAGTGGCAGAGCCACGCGTTCACGCCCGAACAGAAAGCCCGCAACGTCGACTACTACGAACGCCGGACGGTGCGCGACTCCTCATTGTCGGCGTGCAGCCAAGCCGTGATGTGTGCCGAAGTCGGTCACCTCGAACTCGCCCACGACTACGCCTACGAAGCCGGTCTGATCGACCTGCGCGACCTGCACCACAACACCCGCGACGGACTGCACATGGCTTCGCTGGCCGGGGCGTGGATAGCGTTTGTCGCCGGTTTCGGCGGCCTGCGCGACGATCAGGGCATCTTGTCGATGGATCCTCAACTGCCCGATGGGATTTCACGCCTCCGGTTCCGGGTGCGCTGGCGTGATTGTCGGGTCACGGTGGACACCGATCATGAGAACGTCACCTACACATTGCGTGACGGCTCCGATAGCGAGCTCACCATCCTGCATGCCGGGGAAGAGGTCACCCTGAGCACTGAAGAGCCGGTGACCATCCCGGTGAAGCGGCGCGAGGCGCTACTGCCCCCGCCACCTCAGCCCCCTGACCGCGAGCCGCTGCATCGCCGCAGCCTGACGAAAATGGCACAGCCCTAGCGCCGGCGACCCCAACCGCTGCGAACCCCGCGGAGCTCATTCGAAAAGTATGAGTTAGCCCTGAATATGCTTACTCACCGTTGGACAGCGTGTGGAAACCTAGGCTAGGCTAACCTCGCTTCAGAGTTGGTATCGTCCGCGATCATCCGTGCTCACCTAGTAGACCGAGTTGACTCCTTCATATAACAAGATCGGGACCCATCACGGCTCGTCGCTGGAGCGGGTGGCCAGGCTGCACGCATCTCGGACCGCCCCCCGGTCGCGGTCCACACCCGCCTCGACGGTCGCTGAAATCCCGTTCATCCGTCCGAGCTTTCCCGGGCCGGCCGAACTCGCCGAGGATTTCGGGCAGATCGCCGATGCCAACTGGTACACCAATTTCGGGCCCAAAGAGCGGCAGTTCGCTCGTGCCATGGGTGACTATCTGGGCCCGGATTTGCACGTTGCCACGACGGCGAACGGCACTATGGCACTGATCGCCGCCCTGCACCTCACGTTGGGGGCGGGCAATCGCGACCGCTACATCCTGATGCCATCATTCACCTTTGTCGGCGTAGCGCAGGCGGCCCTGTGGACGGGGTACCGGCCGTGGTTCATCGATATCGACGCGGAGGCCTGGCAACCGTCGGTCCACTCGGCCCGGTCGGTCCTGGAACGTTCCCGCGACCAGATCGCCGGCATTGTCCTGGCCAATATCTTCGGCGTCGGGAACCCGCAGATCGACGCCTGGGAGGCACTCTCCGCCGAGTGGGATCTGCCGATGGTCGTAGACTCCGCGGCCGCATTCGGTTCGAAGTACGCGGACGGCACCCGCGTCGGCGGACGGGGTGACTGTGAGATCTTCTCCCTGCATGCGACCAAGCCGTTCGCTGTCGGCGAGGGTGGCGCCTTGGCGTCCCGCAATCCCCAAATCATCAAGCAGGCATACACGTTTCAAAACTTCGGCTTTGCGGACTCCCGCGAATCCGCGCATTTCGGGACGAACGCGAAGCTACAGGAGATCAACGCCGCAATCGGGCTGCGCCAACTCCGCAACCTCAATAACCGTCTCGCCAGTCGCCGCAACGTGTTCGAGAGCTATCGTGCCGGTCTGGCCGACGCGGGAGTGCGCTTCCAGCAGAATGCCGAAACGTCGTCGCTCTGCTTTGCCAGCGCCTGCTTCACGTCCCCCGAACATAAGGCCGCGGTCATGGCCAGCCTGCATGGCGACAGGATCCGGGCTCGTGATTACTACAACCCGCCCCAACACCGGCATCCGTACTTCAGCAGCAATAGCGAGCTGCTCAAGTCCACCGAAATGCCTGTCACCGAAGACATTTGCTCGCGGATAGTGTCGTTGCCTGTGCACGATCACATGGCCGACGCCGACGTTGCGCGCGTCGTCGCCGCGGTTCGGGAAGGACAGGGCCGGTGACGAAGACGCTTGGTTCCACATCGCCGCCAGCGCGCCCGAAGGTCAGCATCGTTTCGGTCACCTACAACCACGAGTCCTACATTCGCGATGCTCTCGACAGCTTCGTAGCCCAGCAGACCGACTTTCCGGTTGAGGTCGTCATCGCCGATGATGCCTCCACGGACTCCACACCCAAGATCATCCAGGAATACGCCGACCGTCATCCGGACCTGTTTCGGCCGATCCTTCGGTCCGAAAACATCGGCGTCCTAGCCAATTTCACAGACGCCTTGTCAGCTGCGCGCGGCGAATACCTCGCGCTCTGTGAAGGAGATGATTACTGGACCGACCCATTGAAACTGGCCAAACAGGTGGCGTATCTCGACCAGCATCCCGAGACGACGGTCTGCTTCCACCCTGTCCGTGTGTCCCATGAGGACGGCCGAGTCGGCGACGTCGAGTTCCCGCCGAAGGCCTGGTGGCACGACTTCAGTGTAAATGCTTTAATCGCACGGAATTTCATTCAGACCAACTCGGTCGTTTATCGGCGCCTGGCGCGCTACGACGACATACCGGCCGGCATCATGCCTTTGGACTGGTACTTGCATGTGCGGCACGCGATCGGCGGTGGGATCGCCATGCTGCCCGAGACAATGGCGGTTTATCGTCGTCACCCGCAAGGCATTTGGTACTTGGCCGATACCGACCGTTCAAAGTTCTGGGCGGTGCAAGGCCGAAGTGTGATTGGCACGCTCGACGCTATGCTCGGGCTTTTTCCCGGCGACGACGTCCGTGAGCAGATTGTCGGCGAAGTGTGCGCATGGGCCTTGCGCGAGATCGCCAGGGTGCCAGGGCCGGAGGCCCGAACCGTCCTGCTGGAGGCCATCACGAACTATCCGCGGGTTGCGATGCTGGCGCTTCAGCACCACTGGACCGAGACGCCGTTGCGGCTGGCTAAGCGTCGGTTCTTCGCCCACACGTCCAGCGTCAAGGGCCTTGTGCGTGCCGCCCGCGTCAAACGCCAGATGCAACCGGGGCCGGTCGTCGCTCCGCCACAGGCTTCTGCACGACATACAGCACGGAGCCGGGCGCGATAGCGTGCCGGGCGAACATCTCTTCGCCGAAGGTGTGGCTGTCAAGGGCGGAAAGTTCGAACCCGCTCTGACGGATCCGTGAGCAGAGGGTGGCGCGGTCGTAGAGACGTAGATGGTCGCCCTGAGCGAAGCGCCGCCACCGCTCACCTTCGTCGGTCACCGCGGGATCTTCGTCGAAGCTGCCCTCCGGAGTCACCGGCGTCATGATGATGCCGCGTCCGCCAGGTGTGAGTATTCGGTAGAGCTCGTCCAGTGCGCGGGCATCGTCAGAGACGTGCTCCAGAACGTGGGAGCACAGGAAGAAGTCGACGGAGGCGTCGGAATAAGTTGGCATGTCGACGATGTCGACGATGTCGTCTACGCCGTCCATCATCAGATCCGCGGTCCGGTAATGAAGATCGTCCCGGCTCTGCAGGAAAGCCGCGAGCGGCGTCGACGGCGCGAACTCAACCACGCGCCGTCTCGGACCGGGCGGCAGGAAGCTGTCGATGTAGAGCTTGTAGAGCCGGTCCCGGTCAGTGGAACCACACATCGGGCAAAGGTACCGGCGATGGTTCAGTGCCTCGAAATCATCTAAGCCATAGGGGAACCCGTACCTGGCGAGGGTGCGGCCGAGCATGCGAGTAATGCTCCTGAACCGAACCCGGTGTCGGCAGATGTTGCACTGACCTCGGCCGGTGAAGTACAGGCTGCGCAGGAAGCTACGGGTGTCTACGGGCAGCATTGGTGTCAATCCCTAACCATCGAGGTCGAGCGGATGCCCGCTCGCCCCAGGCCTCGCTGCAGCGGCCGGTGCGGCCGTCGTTGACGCGCCGCCTCCCCGCTGCTCGAATCCGAACCGTCCCGAATCGAGGCAACCAGGCGAACGGCCAGGGATTTTGCCAGCGCACGGATGCGAGGAGCGTTCTCCGCGTGCCAGAAGCGGATTGTGGAATTGAAGTTTCCACCGATCAGCGGTCCGATCACCCACAGTCCCGGGCTTGCCTCGAAATCGGCGTTCACCAGCAGACCGCGGTTAGTGCGATTCGGACGGCACAAGCCGTTCTGCATCATGCTGGTCAGCAGCGGCGACGAACATGCGTCCACTTCCTCGAATCCGCCGCAATTTACCACCGCTGCAAACGATTCGGGGTGGGTCTGCGGGCCCTGCCGGGTGCGGTAACGCACCGTGGCGAGTGGCTGGCCGGACGCGCACGCAGCTACGCTCAGCACTTCACCCGCCAGCATATTGAGCTTGCCTTCGGCGGCCAGCTCGTCTGCTGCCTGACGACAATCCCGGCCCGCGCGCCGCACCAGTTTGGTGAAGTTCATCCCGTGCACGCAGTAAAACTCCTCCTGCTGCGCGGAATCCATCTGCCCCAGCGCCCGTCCCAATAGGGCGCCGATGCCGTCGTACAGGTCAGCGAGGTTGAGGCAACGTTGTTCGGCGGTTCCGAGGTCAGCACGAACGGCCGCCATAAGATCCGCCGCCGCAATGGTTTTCGAGGACAGCAATGAATTCAGTCGCGGGAAATCGAACTCCGGCGGCTGCTCGCAGATTTCGTAGGGAAGCATGCCGGAGCGAGAGATGACGGTGATGGAGTCAACGCGGTCGCGGATGCGCGTGTCGTGACGCAGGAGGTAGAGCGCTTCCAGCGATGTGGCGTTCGAACCCACAATCAACACGTTGCACTTTTCACCCGGCTCGACACGCTCCAAAGACTCGCGCAGCCGATCGATGTTGTTGTCCCCGTTGGGAAAATACAGATCATTGATGTAGGTGAAGGTGGGTTCGACATTGCCGGCCAGGATTGTCTTGGGCGGCGGGCTGCCGATAGCCAGCACCACCCCGCGCGCGTCGATCTGGGTCGGGGCGTCGCCAGGCGGCTGCAGACCGATGATGTAGCGTCCGGCCGCGCTTCGGGCGTTGACGGCTTCGGCGCGGATGGGCACTATCTCGGCCAGGTTCAGCTCGTTGAGAGTGGCGATTGCGGCACTCACCTCTTCTGTGATGAACATGCCAAAAACATTGCGAGGCAGGTAAAGTCCACCCCAACGATTGGCGTCCAACGCTTCGCGGTTGTCGTTGATCCAGCGCTTTGCGGCCTCACCGCCTTCGGCACTGAAACGGGCTAACCACCGCTGCTTGTTGTGCTGCAGCCAGGCGGTGTACGCGGACTTCTCGGCTCCGTAGACGAAGTCATCGAACTTCTGGATGGCCAGCGAACGGACGCTGGACCGTTGACCGTAGGCGATTCCGCACCAGAATTGCGCATCACGCTCGACGACGGCGATCCGCAACTTCTCCCGCGGCGGGTTGCTCAGCAGACCCGAAGCCAACTCCAGCAACGTCATCGAACTGGCGATGCCGCTTCCGATGAAGACGAGGTCGAATGACGATGGAGCGGTCGTCGACAGCACGCGCTCCACCTTCCGATCACCTTGCTGATTTAGGGCAGGCTAACATAACTCCTAACGGGGTGGGCTGCTACCCCAGGCTTCAGCTCTCGTCGGGTTCAAGGACGATGCGGACGAACACCTTGCGTCCTGAGTCGTCGACGAACCACGCGTTGCGGAATTCGTCGTGGGTCAACGCGCGCAGGCGGTTGAGGAACTGGCCGAACGTTCCTTGTTCGTCGAGATCCAGCTGCCGGAGTCGGGCGAAGTCCTTCTTCAGGTTGAGGTTTCCCTCGCCCGGCATCGGCGTAGCGGTGTAGTTGCCGTCGCGGATAGCCGCGAAGTGTTCAAGCACCAGTTCACGCTCGGCCTGCATCAGCCGGGCATAGACAGTCCCCGACGTATCCCAGGATTCAATCGCGCACTCCCGCTGGGCAATGATCGGCCCGTGGTCGAGTTGCTCGTCCATCTCGTGGATGGTCACCCCGACCTTCTGCCCGTCGAGGATCGAGAAGACCTGCGGAAACCAGCCGCGGTTATAGGGATTCAGTCCGGGATGGACGTTCACGCACCGCACCCCGTCGAGGAGCGCGTCGGGGAACTTCTGCTTGCAGTGCAGCGAGAAGACGAGACCATAGGTGTCCACGATGTCCTCGACGCGTTCTTTGACGTCGAGTCGCGCAACGTCCGGCAATTGGCCGATTGGAGTTTGATAGACGTCGACATCGTCGTAGGTGGCCTGCAACTCTACCGCGAGGGCGTGGGCCTGGATGTTGTCGGTCAGGATCAGGGTTCTCATGTCCCGCGCACCCTACGACACGTTGGTGCGGTCCGATGAACCGCACCGCTGCGGCAACTGCGCCCGCCCGAGGGCCAACCCGGTGGGCTGAGAACAGTTAGCTCGCGTCGGCCGTCGGGGCGATTTCCTCCATCGACAACCGACGCAACGCGCCGGGCGCGTCGGCGGGCACCGCGGGATGCTCGGGCTCAATCGGGTCCAGCCGCCGGTAGGCCTCGCCCTGCGCGGGCCGCAGGTCGTCCTGCCCCTTGTTGGGCCACAGCGCGGCCGCCCGTTCGGCCTGGGCGGTGATCGAAAGTGACGGGTTCACGCCGAGGTTCGCCGAGATCGCCGCACCGTCCACCACATAGAGGTTCGGGTAGCCGTAGACGCGGTGATACGGGTCGATGACACCGTTGTCCGAACTGTCCCCAATGGCCGCGCCGCCGAGAAAGTGCGCGGTCAGCGGGATGTTGAACAGCTCACCCCAGGTGCCGCCGGCGACACCGTCGATCTTCTTGGCGATGCGGCGGGTGACTTCGTTGCCGACCGGAATCCAGGACGGGTTGGGCTCCCCATGGCCTTGTTTGCTGGTGTACCACCGGACGCCGAGCTTGCCCCGTTTGGTGAAGGTGGTGATCGAGTTGTCCAGGTTCTGCATGACGAGCGCGATCATGGTGCGCTCGCTCCACTGTTTGGTGTTGAGCAACCGGATGATCGCCTTGGGATCCTCGCGGGCCAGCCGGATCAGCTGCCGCCACCGCGGCTCGTCGGTGCCTTCGGGTCCGGAGCCGTCGGTCATCAACGTCTGCAGCAGGCCCATGGCGTTGGAACCCTTGCCGTAGCGGACCGGTTCGACGTGGGTGTCCGAGGTCGGGTGGATCGATGACGTGATGGCCACGCCGTGCGTCAGGTCCAGGTCCGGCGATACCTTCAGCCGTGCGGCGCCGACGATCGACTCGGAGTTGGTGCGAGTCAGCACCCCGAGTCGGTTGGATAGCCGCGGCAGCTTGCCTTTGTCGCGCATGTTGAACAGCAGGTGCTGGGTGCCCCAGGTGCCCGCGGCGAGGATGAGGTGGTTGGCGGTGAAGGTGCGGCGGTCGCGACGCAGCCAGCTTCCGGTGCGCACGGTCTGCACCTCCCACACGCCGTCGGAGCGCTGCTCGAAATTTTTCACCGTCGTCATCGGGATAACTTCTGCCCCACCGGCTTCCGCGAGGTAAAGGTAGTTCTTCAGCAACGTGTTCTTGGCGCCGAAGCGGCAGCCCGTCATGCAGCAACCGCATTCCAGGCAGCCGGTGCGCTCCGGTCCGGCACCGCCGAAGTAGGGGTCCGGCACCTTCTCACCCGGCGTCTTGGTGCCATTCGGACCAAAAAACACCCCGACCGGGGTCGGCACAAAGGTATCGCCGCAACCCATTTCGTCGGCCACTTCTTTGACGATCCGGTCGGCGTCGGTGAACGTCGGGTTGTAAACCACCCCCAGCATGCGTTGCGCCTGCTCGTAATGCGGCATCAATTCCGAGCGCCAGTCGGTGATGTCGCGCCACTGCGGGTCGTTGAAGAAGGGGTCGTTCGGGATGTACAGCGTGTTCGCGTAATTCAGCGATCCGCCGCCGACTCCCGCACCGGCCAGGATCATCACGTTCTTCAGCGGATGGATCCGCTGGATTCCGTAGCAACCCAGCCTGGGCGCCCACAGGAATTTGCGCAGCTCCCATGAGGTTTTGGCGAAGTCGTCGTCGGCGTAGCGCTTGCCGGCCTCCAGCACGCCGACCCGGTAACCCTTCTCGGTGAGTCGCAGCGCACTCACGCTGCCACCGAATCCCGAACCGATAATCAGGACGTCATAATCAGGCTGCATTGCAGCAGTATGACCGGCTTTACATCGGGGTCGAACAGCAACCCCTAGGTGCTCACTGTCAAGCCGACCTTCTGGAATTCCTTGAGGTCACAGTACCCGGCCTTGGCCATCGAACGCCGCAGGCCCCCAACAAGATTCAGCGCACCGAATGGGTCGTCGGAGGGCCCGTTGAGGACGCGTTCCAACGGCGGCCGTTCACCGACGGCGATCTGGAGCAACGCGCCCCGCGGCAGCGAGGGATGGGCGGCCGCAGCCGGCCAGAACCAGCCGTCGCCGAGCGCCTCGGCGGATTCGGCCAGCGGCGTACCCAGCACCACCGCGTCAGCGCCGCAGGCGATCGCCTTGGCCAGTTCACCAGAGGTGTGGATGTCCCCGTCGGCCAGCACATGGACGTAGCGTCCGCCGGTTTCGTCGAGGTACTCGCGGCGTGCGGCGGCGGCGTCGGCGATGGCGGTGGCCATCGGGACGCTGATGCCCAGCACCTCGTCGGTGGTGGTCACGCCGCGCGTGGAGCCGTAGCCGACGATGACACCGGCTGCGCCGGTCCGCATCAGATGCAGGGCGGTGCGATGGTCCTGCACGCCGCCGGCGACGACGGGGATGTCGAGTTCGGAGATGAAGGTCTTCAAGTTCAGCGGCTCGCCGTTGCTGGCCACCCGCTCGGCGGAGACGATGGTGCCCTGGATGACCAGCAGGTCGATCCCGGCTTGCAGCAACATGGGCGTCAGCGTCTGAACGGTTTGCGGGCTGAGCCGCACCGCGGTGGTGACGCCGGCCTCGCGAATGCGCGCCACCGCGGCGCCGAGCAGGTCGGGGTTCAGCGGAGCCGCGTGCAGTTCCTGCAGTAGCCGGATCGCCGCCGACGGTTCGGGCTCCTTGGTGGCGGCCTCGACAAGCTGGGCGATCTTGGACTCCACGTCGGAGTGCCGGCCGATCAGCCCCTCCCCGTTGAGCACCGCCAGCCCCCCGAGCCGACCGAGTTCGATGGCGAACTCCGGAGAGACCAGGGCGTCGGTGGGGTGCGCCAAAACCGGGATTTCGAATCGGTAGGCGTCCAACTGCCAGGCCGTGGACACGTCCTGCGACGAACGGGTGCGCCGTGACGGCACGATGTTGATATCGCTGAGTTCATACGTGCGACGGGCGCTGCGGCCCATGCCGATCTCGACCATGTGGATGTCCGTGGGCTCTACCGTGAGTAGTAGTTGGGCGCTTCGACAGTCATGGCGACGTCGTGTGGATGGCTCTCTTTCAGCCCCGCCGGCGTGATCCGGACGAACTGCGCCTGTTGCAACACTTCGATGGTGGGCGCGCCGGTGTACCCCATGGCAGCCCGCAAGCCGCCGGTCAACTGGTGGATCACCGATCCGAGTGGGCCGCGGAACGGCACCCGGCCCTCGATGCCCTCGGGCACCAGCTTGTCCTCGGAGAGCGCGTCGTCGGCGAAGTAGCGGTCCTTGGAGAAGGACTTCGTGCCGTTGCGGCCTTGCATCGCCCCCAGCGACCCCATGCCGCGGTAGCTCTTGTACTGCTTGCCGTTGACGAAGATCAGCTCGCCGGGCGCCTCGGCAGTCCCGGCCAGCAGCGAACCGAGCATCGCCGTCGACGCGCCGGCGGCCAGCGCCTTGGCGATGTCGCCGGAGTACTGCAGTCCCCCGTCGGCGATCACCGGCACACCCGCTGGCCGGCACACCGCGACGGCTTCCAGGATCGCCGTGATTTGTGGCGCGCCGACCCCGGCGACCACCCGGGTGGTGCAGATGGAACCGGGACCCACACCCACCTTCACCGCGTCCGCGCCCGCGTCGACCAGTGCCGCGGCCGCCGACCGAGTGGCCACGTTGCCGCCCACCACCTGGACGCGGTCTCCGACCTCGAGCTTGAGCTTGCTCACCATGTCGAGCACCAACCGGTTGTGGGCGTGCGCGGTGTCGACCACCAGCACGTCGACTCCCGCATCCACCAGCATCATGGCGCGCACCCAGGCGTCGCCGCCGACGCCCACCGCGGCGCCCACCAGCAAGCGCCCGTCGCTGTCCTTGGTGGCCAACGGGTGTTGCTCGGTCTTCACGAAATCCTTGACCGTGATCAGCCCGGTGAGCCGGCCGCGGCCATCCACGATCGGCAACTTCTCGATCTTGTTGCGGCGCAGCAGGCCCAGCGCCGCCGACGCGCTCACCCCTTCCTGGGCGGTGATTAGCGGCGCTTTCGTCATCACCTCGGCGACCTGCCTGGACTGGTCCACCTCGAACCGCATATCGCGGTTGGTGATGATGCCGACCAGCGCGCCGTCGTCATCGACGACCGGCAGGCCGGAGATACGGAACCGGGCGCACAGCGCGTCGACCTGGGCCAGCGTGTTGTCCGGACGGCAGGTGACCGGATCGGTGACCATGCCGGCCTCGGACCGCTTCACCATCTCCACCTGTCCGGCCTGTTCGGCAACGGGCAGGTTGCGGTGCAGCACGCCCATGCCGCCGGCACGGGCCATCGCGATCGCCATGCGGGACTCGGTGACTGTGTCCATCGCCGAGCTGACCAGCGGCACCTTCAACCGGATCCGCTTGGTGAGCTGACTGGACGTGTCCGCGGTGGCCGGCACCACGTCCGAGGCGGCCGGCAGCAGCAGCACGTCATCGAAGGTCAGCCCCAACATCGCGATCTTGTGCGGGTCGTCACCACCGGTGGGCACGGGGTCGCCCGCGAGGTCGCCCAGCGGGGCGTCGCGCACGTACGGACTGCCGACCAGGTCGGAGCTGTCTTCGAGGTGAGACATGCCACGGGACATCGGTGAGGCCCTCCAGATGCATGTTTGGGTGAGAGAGTTCATCCTATCGGCTTCCGGTGACACTCTTACCCGCAAGCTCTGCGTGGCGCGTCACTGTCTCGAAGTGCCCCCGGCGGAGGGCACGCGCGGACTATTTCTGGCGTTATCGCGGCCCGGCTGCGTAGGCTATGGGGGTGCGTGACCACCTCCCGCCGGGTTTGCCGCCTGACCCTTTCGCCGACGACCCCTGTGACCCGTCGGCCGCATTGGAGGCCGTCGACCCGGGCCAGCCGCTCGATCAGCAAGAACGGTTAGCTGTCGAAGCCGATCTCGCCGACTTAGCGGTTTACGAAGCGCTGTTGGCGCACAGGGGAATTCGCGGGCTCGTGGTGTGCTGTGACGAATGCCAGCAGGACCACTACCACGATTGGGACATGCTGCGCGCGAACCTGCTACAGCTGCTCATCGACGGCACCGTCCGCCCGCACGAACCGGCGTACGACCCGGAACCCGATGCGTACGTCACGTGGGATTACTGCCGCGGATACGCCGACGCCTCGCTCAACGAAGCGACCTCAGACGCGGACGGCTTCCGGCGCCACCTGTAAGCCTGCTTTGAGCTGAATTCGCTCAGGGCGTAGGGCTGGCCGGGAACGGTGTTCTCGGCGTAGCCGGCCCCGATGCCCTGTCCCACAGTTGGCCCGACGGTGTCGGCACGGTAGTTGCACCCGCCGCGGGCGAGGTGACCGTCGCTCCAGGTGTCGCCGACGTGCTCGGCTTGGGCGCTCCCTGCGACGCCGGCGCCGAAGTGGTGGGCGCCGAAGTGGTGGGCGCCGAAGTGGTGGGCGCGGCGGGCGCCGAAGTCGCCGGCGCGGTGGGCGCCGACGTCGCCGGCGCGGTGGGCGCCGACGTCGCGGGCGCGGTGGTCGCTGACGTCGCGGGCGGGGCGGGCGTCGAAGTCGCGGACGTCGATTCCTGCCGGGTTGTGGTGGTCGTGGTCGTGGTCGTGGTCGAAGTCGTCGTCGTCGCGGACTGCGAGGGAGCCGGTTGCGTGGTCGCGGGGGTCGACTCGGCCGGGACCGTGGTGGTCGCGGGTGCCGACTCCGACGGGACCGTGGTGGTCGGATCGGTCGCCTCGGCGGGCGCACCGGGCGGCGTCCACGAATTTGTCGGGCCCTCCGGAGCCGACTGGGTGCTGGGCGGGGACGCGGGCCGCACGGTCGCGTTGGGATCGCGCTTTTCCACCTTGGTGTTCAGTTGGGTGACCTCGTCCAGCAGTCCCTGCCGTCGGCTGCCGTCGTTGACTCCCTGCAGAGTGCTGCTCACTTCGGCCAGCTGCGTTTGGGCCTGATCCCACTGCCCCTGGTCGATCATCTGCTGAACCTTGGCCAGATCGGCCTTGGCGGACAACATGATCTGATCGTCGCTGACCCTCGGCTCGTTGAACATCATGGCGTGCAGCCCGTACAACAGGTCGCCCGGACGGGCATCAGCCACCACGGCGCCGAATCCGCTGAGCATGAGCAGGGTCGCGGCCACCGACCCGACCGCCGCCAAGCCGCGACGGCCCCGCCCGCGGTCCATCATTCCGGCCCGCAGCGCGTCCTCGGCTTCGTCTTGGGACACCAGCGCACTGGCCGGTGGCCACCTGAGATCGTCGCGCCAATCGCCCAGCAGCGCGGTCAAGGCATCGCGCTCGGGATCGCCGAGGGCGACTTCGCTACGGGCTGCCAGCGCATCGAGCAGCAAATCGGTGTGAGCCACGCTGTCCAGCCCCGGGCGCTCGCCCCAGGACTTGCCGAAATCTGAATTACGCATATTCACCTGCCGCGACGATCTCGTCTCTCAACCGCTGAAGGGCGCGATGCTGGGCCACCCGAACCGCTCCCGTAGTGCTGCCGACCGCGGCCGCGGTCTCCTCGGCGCTCAGACCCACCACCACACGCAGGACCAGGATCTCGCGTTGTTTGGCGGGCAGGATCTCGAGCAGCTCATTCATTCGAGTCACCGAATCGGCTTCGATGGCCCGCTGTTCGGGTCCGGCGTCCACCGAACGGCGCTCGGGCACTTCTTCGGCGGGATAAGCCAGATTGCGGCCTGCGGCGCGGTGGGCATCGGCAACCTTGTGTGCCGCAATGCCGTAGAGGAAAGCCAGGAACGGGCGTCCTCGGTCCCGGTAGCGCGGCAGCGCGGTAATGGTGGCCAAGCAGACCTCCTGAGCCACGTCATCTGCTGACAGGCCACTCCGCTCGACCGTGCCGACTCGCGCTCGGCAATATCGGACGACGATCGGACGAATGGTCTCCAGCACCTCCCGAAGGGCATTCCGGTCCCCTGCAGCGGCCTCCGCGACCACAGCGTCGAGACGTTCCCCTTGCATTGTCATCGACGCTGGTTTCTCCAAAGTCACAAACGGGACTCATCCCGGGCTAACTCGCTGATCGACAATAACGGGCGGACAGAGTGTCAGGCGGTACGCCAAGTTCCGCCAGCGCGTTGCACCTCACCTGCGCAAATATCCCGGATTTCAAGGAGTTCGCGCAGCCCCTGTGCTTCAACCGTGACGCTTCCGGTATCGATCAGCAAGCAAGCCAAGGCCCACCGCAGAGGCCGCAATCCCAGGGGGGCGGTGTCTTGGAGCGCGCGCTGCGCCACACTGCGGGCTCGCTCGATCGCCCCGGCGCTGCACAAAGCGGCCGCCAGGACGACCTCGCTCTTGAGCCGGTGGCGCGCCGAGGCACCGGTCATGACCTGCGCCAGCTTGACGGCCTCCTCGGCCCGGATGACGGCGGTTTCACCGTCACCGGAGGCCATCGCAAGTTCCGCGCCCACCCAACACCGACGCACCGCCAGCCGGTCGGCGGTGGCTGCTGGGAGCCGGGCGCCGTCGAGCAACTCGTCGGAACGGATCAACAACGTCTCCGCAGCCGCGAAGCGCCCGACGCCCAGCGCGTCTGCGGCCAGCCCCACTAGCGCGTCGGCGCTCGCTTCGGGATCGTCACCCGCCAAGGCGAACGCCCGGCCGTCCCAGCGGCGCGCCAGGGTGTGCCAGCCGAGCTGACGCAGGAACGACCCCTGCGTGCTGTGCGCCAGCGAGGCCAGCGGTCCCGCCTTGGCCTGTGCGCGCAACAGCGCGAGGTCGGCATAGCCGCTGCCGTACCGACCCTGACCGCCGGCGGCGACCGCACGTAGCCACAGCTGCTCCGGGGTGGTCGCCGTCGGCAACGGCCAGGTGCCTGGTTCGCGGCCGAAAGCGGCTTCGGCCAGCACCTCCGTCGACCCTGAAGCCGCAGAACTGTAACGGGTTTCAATCACCGTGATAGCAGCTCCGGGATTGGTAAAAAGTTTGTGGGTTCTGCGTTACCGGAATATTAATCACAACCCTTCGTGTGCTAATTGCAACCCACCTACAGTAGCCCGCTGAGCAGGAGTTTTCCGATCATCCGCCGATCCTTTTAGCACACCTAGCGGTCAGTTAAAGCAGCACAGATGAACGCGACGTTAATTCTCCTACAACGCCCGTCTATTGCACCACAACATGCCCCTATTGACGCGAATTCGTTAGCACCCCTAGCGTCTAGGAGTGTTCGGTGTAGTCATCGGTGACGCCACTGCCAATTCAGTTGCACTCACCCGGGTCGCGAGCCTGTCCGCGCCAGGTGTGCCGTGCAGAAGGGAATCAGCAATGCCACAACCGGAACAGCTGCCTGGACCCAACGCGGACATCTGGAACTGGCAGTTGCAGGGGCTGTGTCGCGGTGTCGACTCGTCGATGTTCTTCCATCCCGACGGGGAGCGTGGCCGCGCACGCATGCAACGTGAGCAGCGCGCCAAAGAGATGTGCCGCCGCTGCCCGGTGATCGAAGCGTGCCGGACGCACGCGCTTGAAGTCGGCGAGCCCTACGGAGTGTGGGGTGGCCTGTCGGAAGCCGAGCGCGACATCCTGCTGAAGGGTTCGATCGGCCGCGGCCGCGGTATACGTCGCTCGGCCTGATCATCCTAAAGGCGACGCGGCCCGGGGTGCTGAACCCTCTGCGGTCGCAGGCCCCTAACGGTGCGGGTGCACCACAATGTGTTGGGTGTTGTAGATCTGGGGCCCATCTTTCGGCGTGTGCCACTGACTGCCGAAGATGTGCAGGTTGTCCAGGGTGCAACCGGGCAGGATGAACCCGCCGTAATTCTGTGGGACGAAATTGGCCGCGTCCGGATCGTGCTGTTGCATTACCAGCGTCGCCGCGCCGTTGCTGAAGATCTCGTTGGGGGCGCCCCGGCCCACCTGCACCCGGACTGCGCCGAATCCGATCGAGGCGTCGAAGCCCACGAGCACCGGTCTGCCGTCGATTTCCCGGAAACTGAGTTCACCGTAGTTGCCCGGGCTGATCGCTTCGCCGTTTACGTCCCCTGCCCGGCCCCATCCGGCGCCAGTCCAGGGTCGCCAGGCGCTGCGGTCGCTCACCTGAGCGGGGTCCACGCAATACATGGTGACTGGCCGAGTCCGGTCGAACGAGTCCGCAGCGATGTAGACGTTGCCATCGGAGCTCTGGTACCCGCTGATCTGAGTGGGATGGCCAGCATCAGGCAATGGCGTCCACGGCCGCCATGACCGGTCGACGGGTCGCCAACCGGCGGCGGGGTCGTCCGTCACCTTCGCCAACCAGGAACCACCGTCGGGAACAAGGTCCCTGGTGCCGGTGACCATCATGTAGGTCGTCCCGTCGCGCAGCTCAATGCTGCCCGCGGGCAATGTGTTTCGTCCGTGCGCCTGCGGCGGCGGCGGGAAGAGTACGGTGCGACTGCCACTGGGCCCCGTCAGCGGGCGGCCAAAACGCAGCCGACCCGCGGCGTCCACAGACACCGGCACCGCGACCGACGGGTAATGCGGGTCCGCGCCCACATGGTCGCCCCGAAACGCGTCCCCGAAAACCGCGACTTGCTTCCCGTTCGGCAACCGGACCACCTCACCGAGATCGGCAGCGCCGATACCGCGGATACCACGGCGCGCCCCAGTGCCGGCAACCGCGCCAAGATTGCGCGCCTGACCGGGGGCCAGCACCGAGCTCGAGAAGGCAAGCGCTCCCGGCACATTGGACCGGGAACGCTTCATGCCACCCGAATCTAGCGCTAGCTAAGCGTCGACCAAAGGCCGCAGTGCCTCACCTACCTTCGTGATGACGCCTGGGGTGTGACGATGGGTCGGAAGGTTCACGATGACACCGTCGATGCCGACATCGAGGACTCGCCGTTTGATCTCATCGGCAATCTGGTCGATGGTGCCGGTGACCGCTCGACCACCACGCGCTTCACCGATATCGACGCTGGCACCGTACCCGTCCACCACCAACGTCAGCAATGCGCTGGTCTCCAAAGTAGCTGGATCGCGGTCGATTTCGGCACAGCGTTGGCGCAGCACCGCCAGTTTGGCTGGCAGCTGGTCGATGTCGGCGATGAGGTTGAGATGATCGGCGTAGCGAGCGGCCAAGCGAAATGTCTTCTTCTCACCGCTGCCGCCGAGCATGATCGGGATGTGGTCGCGAAAGCGCGGCTCGTTGATCGCGCTCTCCGTGCGGTACCACTTGCCGGAGAAGGTTGGCCGCTCGCCGTGCAGCATTCCGACGATGATCTGCAATGCCTCTTCGAGCTTTTCGAACCGCTCGGTGAAGCTGTCGAATTCGAAACCCAGCTGTTGGTGCTCCAGTTCGAACCAGCCGGCTCCTATCCCCAGGATTGCCCGGCCGGCGCTGATGACGTCCAACGTGGTGATCACCTTGGCCAACAAGGCCGGGTTGCGGTAGGTATTCCCGCTGACGAGTGTGGACAATTGGACCCGCTCAACGGCCGTGGCCAGGCCGCCCAGCGCCGTGTAAGCCTCCAGCATGGGCTCGTCGGGGTCACCCAATCCCGGCAATTGATAGAAGTGGTCCATCAGCAGGACCGTGTCGAAACCGGCAGCCTCTGCCTCTTGTGCCTGGGCCTTGACGGCCGGGAACAGCTCGGCGACGGGCGTGCCGTAGGAGAAGTTGGGAATCTGTAATCCGAGGCGAATAGTCACGCCTTCGTACAAGGCGGCAGTCGCGGGTTTCATTCCACTTCAAGCGCCGCGATCTTCTGGAGAACATGCGGTGCGGTCCTGTGGGTCGATTCCGGTTTCGATCACGACAAATCGGGGTAGGTCCGGGCCATGAATAAGGGCGTATCCGTTGCGGCCGCAGTGCTCACTGCAGCCATCGCACCGTTAGCAGCTTGCGGCAACCAGCAGGGTGGGCAGTCCAACACGTCCACGTCGGGGACTTCGTCCGGATCAGAACGGATGACCACCCAGCTGAAGGGCGTGGACGGAAATCAGGTTGCCACCGCCACGATCGAGTTCACGAACGGCTATGCCACGGTCACGGTGGAGGCCGGACCGAACCAGGTTCTCAGCCCCGGATTCCACGGGCTCCAAATCCACTCAGTGGGCAGATGCGAGCCGAATTCGACATCTGCGGACGGCAATTCGAGCGGACCTTTCAGCTCCGCCGGTGACGTCTATCAAGCCGCGAACCACTCCGGCTACCCTGCCAGCGGTGAGCTGACTGCACTGCAAGTCCGCTCGGACGGCTCCGCGAAATTGGTCACCACAAGCAATCTGTTCACAGCCGCAGACCTTCGGAGCAGTTCCGGTACCGCCCTGGTCATCCATGAGACCGCGGATAATCTGACCGGCAGTCCCAGCGGGGAATCAGGCAAGCGACTGGCGTGCGGCGTGATCGCCGCTGCCTCGACCACGACATCGTCGACGACCACCACGACGACGACGACACCCAGTGTCAGTACGGTCACCACGACCGTCGTTGTGCCGCCCCCGGAGACAAGCACGAGTACCAGCACCAGCACGGTCACCGGTACGAGTACCACCACCAGCATCCCGACCGTCACATCTACGGCGCCGAAGACCCCGACCACGGGTGCCGGGGGCTGACGCTGCGGTCCACCGCAGCGTCATTTCGCGTCTGGTCGACCGCCTGCGGTTAAGTGCCGCAAGATCGCCGGAAACACCACGTCCTGGTGGTCCAAGTGTGGGGCGTGCTTTGCGCCTTCGACCGTGAGCAACTCCGAACGCGGAAATAACCGGGAAACGGGACCGCTGTTTGCATACGGCGCGGCGGAGTCACGGGTGCCCCACACCACCAGCACCGGACGCAGATGCCGTCCCACGCCAGCCCAGCGGTCCCCCGCGTTGACCGGGAAGTTGATCACCGTCGACGCGAATGATTCTGCTATTCCAGGGAATTGGAGCTGTTCACGGGCACGCTGATTATAATCGGGGAACTGCTCGGGCCGACTCAAGTGCTCTCTGTCGAGGCGGTCGACCACATAGCCGATACGTCCCGCCAGAAGTTTGGCTGCACCCGGCAGGCGCAACAGCAGTTTCCCAAGATGCGTCAGCGCTCCGCCCACGTACAGTGCCGGTGCGATCAGCGCGATACTGGCGACCCGTTCGGGTTCCTCGGCAGCAAAGCGGGTGACGATGACCCCGCCCATCGACCAACCGATCAAATGCATGGTCTCGATGCCAAGGTGGTCGACAAGTTCCCGAAGCTGCGCCACGTACAGGTCGAGGTCGTATCGAATGGGCGGCCGGTCGGACAATCCTCGGCCGAGGTGGTCGTAGCGCAGCACCCGGAAACCATGGCCGGCAAGCACTTCGGCGAGCGACTCCCAGGCGTAGCTGGGCGTGACAAGACCGTGCACCAACACCACCCACGGGCCATGATCCCCCACAACGTGGTACGCCGTCACGCCCTGCGATAACGCCGCCGACTCGGCGCCGGCTTGTAACCGCGCCTCCGCGAGTGTGTGCATGCCCCGCAGCCTATTCCTGCCCCACCGGCGCTCAGGGTGCTGCACGCGCCAGCCGCGGCGCGTCCGCTGCCGCAGCGTCGGCTGCCGCGGCGTCCGCTGCCGCAGCCGCGGCGCGTCCGCTGCCGCAGCGCGTCCGCCGGCCGGGTCGCCGCGACACTGCACTCACGCACGCGACACGCCGCGACGAGTGTGCGTGGCTTCAGTCTCGAAGAGAAACCAACGCAGTGCGTCAGGCCGCGGGATGCAAGGCGAAGATTCGTACCTCGACTGACTTACCTTTCACCGGATGCGATCCCCGTTCGACGAGCCCGGGCGGTCGATCAATGAGCGCATCAACGGTCTGATAGGTGAGAAGGATTGCATCACCGGTGGTCTTCGTGAGCTGTTCGACCCGGGCCGCAACATTGACGGCGTCGCCGATCAGGGTGAACTCCAACTTGCCTCCACCACCGATGGTGCCGGCGATCACCACACCGGTGTTGATCCCGATACCGATCCGGAGGGCACCGCCAAACCGTTCACCGACCAGGCGTTGGATCCGCAACGCCGCGTTCACCGCCGCGTCGGCATGGTCGGCACGGTCGTTTGGGGCGTTGAAAGCAGCCAGCGCGCCGTCGCCGAGGAACTTGTTGACATGCCCCCCTGCGTCGACGACCGCGGGCACGACTATGTCGAAGAGTGTGTTCAGGCGGCCAACTGTGTCCTCAGGGGTGTTGGCCTCGGCGAACGTCGTGAAGTCACGAACATCGACGAACATCACGGTCACCTCGCGATATTCGCCGGCGAAGACGTCGTCTCCTTGCTCGAGCAGCCGCGCCGCCAAAGCCGGGTCGACGTAGGTCCCGAACGCGGCCTGAAGTCGTTGCCGCTCAGCCAAACCCGCCTGCATGCGGTTGAACGACGCGGCTAACGCACCAAGGTCGTCATCCTGAATCACCGGCAGGCGTCGCGAATAGTCGCCGACCGCAACACGTTTGGTGCCTTCGGTGAGATGACGTATCGGCTGCAGGGACGGCGCGAAGATGCTGCCGACGGTTATCGGCAGGGCTAGAAAGAGGGTCGCCAGGGAGCCGACGGTTATCCAGAAGACGGTGTCTGATTTCGATCGAACACCGCCGCCGTGATTGCGCCGAACATGGAGAACGCGAACGCCATCGCGAGCATTGAGATGTTCGACCACGCCGCGAACGTGGGTCGCGAGCGCGGCAGCTCGTCACCCATGCCGGTATCGCCCACAATGGCGATCCGTACCGGACGCATCGGCGTTTC
Source organism: Mycobacterium asiaticum (assembly GCF_001673315.1). Taxonomy (GTDB): domain Bacteria; phylum Actinomycetota; class Actinomycetes; order Mycobacteriales; family Mycobacteriaceae; genus Mycobacterium; species Mycobacterium asiaticum_B. The sequence continues at coordinate 54,656 of NZ_LZLQ01000010.1, forward strand.
CGGCAGACCATGCACCCCGATCAGGTGCGATCCAGTCCCAAAGATGCAAGCCATCACGGCATACTCGACCAGTCGCAGTTCCGTCGCACCGACTAGGACGCCGACAACGAGCGACAAGACGACGGAGCACACGGCAGTGATCGGTAACCCTCGCGCGGTAACGGCGCGGGCCCACGTGTAGGTGGCTTCCAGCGCCCTCGCTGAATCCGCCTCGTCACCCGCGGCCCATCGCTCGACCAGCCGCAGCGGGCCGAGACCCGGCAGGACAATCCCGAGGGCTAACAACAACATCGCAACTCCGGTGGCGCCGACGCCTGCGAGGTAGCAACCGGAGTGTTCGGAAGCAACGATGGCACACGACATGAACAGGTAGACCGGTAAGGCCACCGCGAAACAGGATGCGGTGACGATCCACGAATACCGCGCTCCGTATCGGTCCCATGCCCACTGCAACAAGCGGTCCATTGCGCGAGACTAGATGCTCGTCACTCGCTATAGCACGACACCCCGGCCACCGGGACCGGGGTGTCGGGGAAGCCTTGTCGACAATTGCGGTCCCGCCGGTGCGCGATGTACCACTGCTGCCGAGTCGTAACGCCGGCGCCGCCGCGGTCTAGCCTGCGATGCGGGCAACGATCAAGTGGTGTGGGATCGCCACGTCGGCAAGGCGGCGCTGCTCGACATCCTCGAAGCCCGCTTTCTTCAACGCGGCAACAACGTCCGCGACCGGGCGGAGCGTGAACCCATACGCCGTGAAAGGCAAGCGGGCCATCGCGTCAGGATCACCAATTCCCAATACTGCCCGGCCCCCGGGGCGCAGGACGCGCGCCAGTTCGGTGCAGGCTGCCTGAAGGTCGGCAACGAAGTACAGGGTGTTGACCGAAATCGCCGCGTCCAGCGAGTTATCGTCGAGCGGCAACGCTGTCAGTGACCCATTGACGAGCCTTACCTGTCCGGCAGCGATCTGGGTGGCCAAGCGCGCCCGGGCGCGCGTGAGCATGTCCTCAGCGACTTCCACACCGTAGACCGTGCCCTGCGAACCAACCCGCCCCAGAAACAGATCGAGCCCTAGTCCGCCACCAAAACCGATGTCGGCCACCGTGTTTCCGGCGGTTGCTGCCGTCGCATCGACGGCACCGGCCACCGCCTGACGATTGCCGCGGTTGAGCAGTACCGCTACGCCGCGGCCCACCAGGCCATGCGGCCGGCCGAGTTGCCCGGCGACAATCGCCAACACCCGCCGGCGTAAACCCATGACCGTTACCTCAGAACTGGATCACTTGAGACGTCCGGCCCCAATAGTGCCTGATGCGCCATCCCACGCAAAAGCCCTCGCACGCCGGGCGCGCGAGGGCTTTTGCGTAAGGGACTAGTGCGCGTGGCCGTGATGGTGCCCGGCGTCGTCCGCCGCCTCGGCCGGCTTGTCGACAACCGCGGTCTCCGTGGTGAGCACCATCCGGGCTACCGACGACGCATTGAGCACCGCGGAGCGGGTCACCTTGACCGGGTCGACGACGCCGTCAGCCGTCAGGTCCCCGTAATTACGAGTGGCGGCGTTGAACCCCTGCCCGCTGGGCAGCTGGGCGACCTTGCTGACCACGACCGCGCCGTCGAGTCCGGCATTGGAGGCGATCCAGTACAGCGGGGCCGCCAGCGCCTCGGAGAACACGTCGACACCGAGCTTCTCGTCACCGCTGAGTTCCTCGCGCAGCGACGCGAGCACGTGCCGGGCCTGGATCAGCGCCGAGCCCCCGCCGGCAACGATGCCCTCTTCGACGGCCGCCTTGGCTGCCGCAACCGCGTCGTCGACGCTCTCCTTGCGCTCTTTCAGTGCCGTCTCAGTGGCCGCGCCGACTTTGATCACAGCCACCCCACCGGCCAACTTGGCGACCCGTTCCTGAAGCTTCTCGCGGTCCCAGTCGGAGTCGCTGGCTTCGATCTCAGCGCGCAGTTGCTTGACCCGGTTGGCGACCGCGTCTTCGGCCCCGCCGCCGTCGACGATGATCGTCTCGTCCTTGCTGACCACGACGCGCCGTGCCGACCCCAATACCTCGAGGCCCACCTCGCGCAGCACCAGGCCGGTGTCGGGGTTGACCACCTCACCGCCGGTCACGATGGCAAGGTCCTGCATGAAAGCCTTACGACGGTCGCCGAAGAACGGCGACTTCACCGCGACGGCCTTCAGCGTCTTGCGGATCGAGTTGACCACCAACGTGGCCAGCGCCTCACCCTCGACGTCCTCGGCGACGATCAGCAGCGGCTTGCCGGATTCGGCGACCTTCTCCAGCAACGGCAACAGGTCTGGCAGCGAGGTGACCTTGTCCTGGTGCAGCAGGATCAGCGGGTCGTCAAGCACCGCCTCCTGGGAGTCGAAATCTGTCACGAAGTACGCCGACAGGAAGCCCTTGTCGAAGCCGACCCCCTCGGTGAACTCCAGCTCGGTGTTCAGCGTCGAAGACTCCTCCACGCTGACGACACCGTCGTGGCCGACCTTGCTCATGGCCTCGCCCACCAACTCGCCGATCTGCTCGTCGCGCGAGGACACGGTGGCCACCTGGGCGATGGCTTCCTTGCCGGACACCGGGGTGGCCGCGGACAGCAGCGCCTCGGATACCGCGTCGGCGGCCTTGCTGATTCCCGAGCCCAGCGCCATCGGATTCACCCCGGCTGCGACCAGGCGGAGCCCGCCCTTCACCAGCGCCTGGGCCAGCACGGTTGCGGTGGTGGTGCCGTCACCGGCCACGTCGTTGGTCTTGGTTGCCACCGACTTCACCAGCTGAGCGCCCAGGTTTTCGAACGGGTCTTCGAGATCGATCTCGCGAGCCACGGTGACACCGTCGTTGGTTACCTGCGGGCCGCCGAACGCTTTGGCCAGCACCACGTGCCGGCCGCCGGGCCCGAGGGTCACCTTGACCGCGTCCGCAAGCTTGTTGACGCCCGCTTCCATCGCGCGACGCGCGGTTACGTCGTACTCAATGAGTTTGCTCATCAGGCTCCTTCCGCCCGGCGAGGTGGCAGCCTGCAACGGGCTGCTGAGGAACCGGGCAAATCAAACTATGTAACGTGTGCCGCCCCGGAAATCACCCACGCTGCACGCGGGGATCGCCGGGGCGGGACACAGTGTCTTACTTGTTAACGACAGCCAGCACGTCGCGCGCCGACAGAATGAGGTATTCCTCGCCGCCGTACTTGATTTCGGTGCCGCCGTACTTGCTGTAGATGACGGTGTCACCCTCTGCGACGTCGAGCGGGATTCGCTTCTCGCCGTCCTCGTCCCAGCGGCCGGGACCGACTGCGACGACGGTTCCCTCCTGGGGCTTCTCCTTGGCGGTGTCAGGAATGACCAGACCGGATGCGGTCGTGGTCTCGGCCTCGTTGGCCTGTACGAGAATCTTGTCCTCGAGTGGCTTGATGTTCACCTTCGCCACGATTGGAGCCCTCCACTAGTTGATTCGGGTTCGGGACGTTCGCCCCGACCGGAGTTGGCGGTCGGTCCGGGGGTTGCCCGAACCGTCCGAATTACCAGATGAATCGGCCTTCGTCCTAGCCCTAGCGCCGTCGTCGCGGGTGCCGGCACAGCGGGTACTCCGACTGCCACCTAGCACTCTATACACGAGAGTGCTAGCACTCAAGGGCGGCCTGGTGCTTCTCGCGTGTCGGCGCCGATCGCACTAGCCGACCTGCGCTTCTACCACCGGGAGGCCCGGGTCGCTGGCCGCGTCCAGCGGTGACGGCGGCGCGCCCGCGGCCACCAGGTGCGCGGCGAAAGCGGCGATCATGGCCCCGTTATCCGTACACAATCGCGGTCTGGGGATCCGTAACGTCAGCCCCGCGTCGGCGCATCGCTGGGCGGCGAGCTCCCGCAGTCGGGAATTGGCGGCCACACCCCCGGCGATCAGCAGCGTGGACACACCCAGGTCGGTTGCCGCCCGCACCGCCTTCTTGGTCAACACGTCGGCGACCGCCTCTTGGAAGCCAGCCGCTACCTCGGCGGGCTGGAAGTCCGGGTGGCTTTCCACATAGCGAGCCACCGCGGTCTTGAGTCCGGAGAAGCTGAAGGCGTACGGATCGTCTCGGGGGCCGGACATCCCGCGCGGAAAAGCGACGGCTTGCCGGTCTCCCGAACGGGCCAGGTCGTCGAGCACCTTTCCGCCCGGGTAGCCCAGCCCCAGCAACCGCGCCACCTTGTCGTAGGCCTCGCCCGCTGCGTCGTCGACTGTGCTGCCCAGCTCCACGATCGGCTCACCCAGCGAACGCACATGCAGCAAATGGGTGTGCCCGCCCGACACCAACAACGCCACGCTCTCCGGCAGCGGGCCGTGTTCGTAGACGTCGGCGGCCAGATGTCCGCCCAGATGGTTGACGGCGTAGAACGGCACCGACCAGGCAGCCGAATACGCTTTGGCCGCAGCCACTCCCACCAACAGGGCGCCCGCCAGCCCAGGCCCGATGGTGGCCGCGACGATATCGGGTTTGGTCAGATCCGCCGCCGCCAGCGCGCGGCGCATCGCCGGGCCCAACGCCTCCAGATGTGCGCGGGAGGCAATCTCGGGCACGACGCCGCCGAATCGCACATGCTCGTCGACACTGGAAGCCACCTCGTCGGCCAGCAACCTGACGGTCCCGTCGGCGTCCAGGCGTGCGATGCCGACACCCGTTTCGTCACAGGAGGTTTCGATGGCCAGAACAGTCGTCATTCCGCTTCCCGTCGCATCGTGTAGGCGTCGGCACCACTGACGTGGTAATAGCGTTTGCGCAGCCCGATCTGCTCGAATCCGACGCCGCGGTACAAGGCGATCGCCGCCTCGTTGTCGGTGCGCACCTCGAGAAAGACCACTCCCCCGTCGGCGTAGTCCAGTAAATCGTCCAGTAGCCGCCGCCCAATCCCACGCCCCTGAAACGCCGGATCGACCCCGATGGTGTGCACCTCGTACTCGAACGGAGCCACCCGACCCAGCCTCGAAATCCCGGCATAGCCAACCAGAACGCCGCCGCTGCGTGCGCCCACATAATGATTGGTCTTGCTGGTCAGCTCCCGTTTGAACGCGACGGCCGGCCACGGGTCGTCGCCGTCGAACAACAGCGCCTCCAGTTCGGCGCAGCGCCCGGCATCGGAGAACGTGAGCGCGCCGATGGTCACGGGTTCGACGGCACTCAATGGCGCCCCTCCGCTTCGCTTCCGCTCTGCGTCGTCACCGGCGGTCATGCTTTGGCCGCCAACGGTTTGGCATCCGGACGGCGCAAGTACAGCGCCACCAACGGTTCCGGGTCTGCCGACCAGTCCGACACCGCCCGGGCGAGACCGGCCGGTGTCGGATACACCGGTTCACGGCGCGGCAGATCGAAAAGGGCCGCATGCTCCGGGGAGCCGGCAACCGCTTGCGCCGGACCGGGGTGCACATCGGCCGGGGCATTCACCGCCGGGCCCTCGGTGCGGACCCCGTCCCGGTAACGCGCCCAATAGATCTCACGTCGCCGCGCGTCGGTGACCACCAGGGCCTCCCCGCTGGTCAGCCGGCCGATGGCGTCCAGACTGCACACACCGTGCACCGGGACGTTCAGCGCGTGCCCGTAGGCGGCCGCGGTGGCCATTCCGGCCCGCAGACCGGTGAACGGTCCGGGGCCACAGCCCACCACCACGGCGTCGAGGTCGGCCATCGTCAGGCCGGCATCCGCGAGAGCCTCCAGCACGTTGGGGGTCAACCGCTCCGCGTGTGCCCGCGCGTCCACGGTGACCCGCTCGGCGAGCGTCGCGAAGTCGTCGATGCGGACGATGCCTGCGGTGACGGCCGGCGTGGCGGTGTCCAGGGCCAGGACTATCACGCGTGCACCCACTCCCAGGTCGCGATGCGCACGTCGGAGTGGGTGACGCGTTCCAGCCGAATGTCCAGGTGCCGCTGGGCGAGCCGTTCGACCAGTCCCTCACCCCACTCCACCACGACGACGGCGTCCTCGAGTTCAGTGTCCAGATCCAGCGAATCCAGTTCGGCGAGCAGGTCAGCGTCGTGTTGATCGAGCAGGCGATAGACGTCCACGTGGACCAGTGCGGGCCCACCCGCGCGCCGCGCCGGGTGCACCCGCGCCAGCACGAAGGTCGGCGACGTCACCGGACCGTCGACGTCCATCGCGCGAGCGATTCCCTTGGCCAACACCGTTTTTCCGGCTCCGAGCGGCCCGGTGAGGACCACCACGTCGCCCGCCCGCAGTTGCTCACCCAACCGGGCCCCCAGTTCCAGGGTGTCCGCTACGTGCTCGAGGGTGGCGGTTCCGTTAAGCATTGCGCCGCAACCGCTTTCGTAGTCGTGCGCCGAATTGCCGGTAGCGCAGCCGCCTCTTGCCAGGCAGCGCCCGGTCGATCAGTCGGATCAACCCGTCGTTGATGGCGTCGGGCTTGTCCAGCAGCGCGAGGTGACTGGCTCCGGTCACGATCACCAAATCAGATTGCGGCAGGGACGCCGCCATCAAGCGGGAGTACTCGTCGGGCGTCAACAAGTCGTGGTCACCGCAGGCGATCAGGGTCGGGATCTTGAGCAGTGTCCACAGCCCGGCGGTCTCGTCGTGCGTCTCCAAAGCGCGCAGGAAGCCGACCAGGGTGGCGATCGGGGTGCCGTTCATCATCCGCTGTGAGAAGGCATCCAGACTGCGACTGACCTGCAGATCGCTGAAGGACGCGGCACGCAGGATCGGGCCGATCAGCGAGCGCGACACGTTGCGGCCGCGGTGCACCAGATTGGGTGCGGACTTGGCGGCAAATCGAACCGCCTCCAACGCAGGGTTTTTCAGGAACTCCCCCAGCGGTGAGCGGGTGACCCCTTCCGCGGCGGAGGAGATCAGCGCCGCGCCCACGATCCGGCGACCGTACTGTTCGGGGAATTGCCGGGCATGCGACAGCACCGTCATGCCGCCCATCGAGTGGCCGACCAATACGATCGGCCCGCGCGGCGCCGTCACCTGCAGCACGGTCTCCAGGTCCTGACCTAGCTGGGTCAGCGTGTAGGTCTCGGGCCCGCCTTCCCCGGACTGGCCGTGCCCGCGCTGGTCATAGAACACCATCCGCAGTTGCGTGCCGAACACCTCACCGAGCCGTATCCGCTGGAAGTGAAACGCCCCCATGCGCAGACAGAATCCGTGCGCGAAGACGACCGTCAGCGGAGCATCCTGCGGACCCGCCTCTCGCACCGCCAGGCGCACCCCATCAGACGTCGTCACGACATGATCGCGATCGCTTTCGAATTGCTCGAAATCCTCGTCGGCCCATGGGTCTTCGCCGACGTTCGTCCGTTCGATGATCGTCTTGCGAGCGGACGCGCCCACCAGGGTGGCGACCGCCGTCAGGCCGGTGCTCCCCGCAAGCCACGCCCTGTTTCGGTGCAGGTGCTGATTGTCGTCAGGACTCAACGGTTTTCGCCTCGCGGTAAGTTCTGCCGATTCGCCCCCGAATGCCGGTGACGACCTCGTAATGGATGGTGCCGACCAGGTCGGCCCAGTCCTGCGCGGTCGCTTCGCCGCTGGTGCCCGGCCCGAACAGGATCGCCTCGTCGCCTTCGCTCACGTCCGGTCGGCCCGGTCCCAGATCGACGACGAACTGGTCCATGCAGACCCGCCCTACCCCGGGCCGACGCCGGCCGTTGATCAACACCTCCAGCCGACCCCCCAACGATCGGAACACACCGTCGGCGTACCCGACCGGCATCAGCGCCACATTGGTGTCGCGGGGCGCGATCCAGGTGTGCCCGTACGACACTCCCTCGCCGGCCTTGATCGATTTGACCAGTGCGACAGGACATTTGACCGTCATCGCCGGAACCAGGCCCATGTCACCCAGCTTAGGCACCGGGCTCAGTCCGTACACCGCGATACCGGGACGCACCAGGTCGAACGTCAGATCGGGACGGGACATGGTGGCCGAGGAGTTGGCCAGGTGCGCCACCTCGAAGTCCGCCTTCTGGTCGCGGGCGTAGTCCAGCATGTCGCGGAACCGCTGGGCCTGTACGTCGTTGATGGCTTCTTCCGGCGCGTCGGCGTACACCAGGTGCGACATCAGTCCTCGCAGCCTTAACTCCTCGGCCGCGGCGGCCTTGCGCACCTCGTCCAGTACGGCCGGGTACTCGCCTGGTGCCACACCGTTGCGGTTCAGTCCGGTGTCGACCTTGACCGTGACAACGGCCTGCGTTCCGGTCCGGCGCACCGCGTCCAGCAGTTCCGACAGCTGGCGCGCCGAGGAAACCGCGATCTGCACGTCACCGGCCAACGCGGGTCCGAAGTCGAAGCCAGGCGGGTGCAGCCAGGCCAGCACCGGCTCCGCAATGCCGTCGGCGCGCAGCGCCAGTGCCTCGTCGACGGTGGCGACGCCGAGTTCGGTCGCGCCCGCGGCCAGCGCCGCATAGGCGACGCGGGTAGCGCCGTGCCCGTACCCGTCGGCCTTGACGACGGCCATGACCTGCGCGTTCCCCGCGTGCTCGCGCAGTACCCGCACGTTGTGCTGGATAGCGTCCAGGTCGACAACTGCTTCGGCGAGCGGCGTAGCGGACACGCCGACCATTGTCCCAGAGCTCGGCGCGGGCCCTTCGCCCGATTGATTCTGCGCTGGTGGCGACATTTTTCGAGATACCTCCGGCACCAGCGCAGAGTGAACGCGAGCCGCCCGCTAGTGCGCGAAGTGCTCGGCTTCGTAGTGCCCGCCCGGCTTGAGCTTGTCCAGGGAAGCCAGCGCCGTGCGGGCGTCGTCGTGCAGCGCGCGGGCCAGGTCAGCCGATAGCCCCTCGCGCACCACGATGCGCAGCACAGACACGTTGGTGGCGTTGTCGGGCATGGTGTAGGCGGGCACCTGCCAACCGAAGCCACGCAGCTCGTGCGAGACGTCGAATTCGGTATAGCCCAGACCAGGCGCCAGCCGGAAAGCGACCACCGGGATAGCCGAGCCGTCCGAGATCAACCCGCAATGCTCCCCGACGCGAAGTTGCTCACCCAGCCAGCGCGCCGTCGACGACAACGTCTGCATGACCTGGGTGTAGCCCTCGCGACCCAGCCGCAGGAAGTTGTAGTACTGGCCGACGACCTGGTTGCCCGGGCGGGAGAAGTTCAGCGTGAAGGTCGGCATGTCCCCGCCCAGATAGTTCACGTGGAACACCAGGTCCTCGGGCAGGTGCTCTTTGCTGCGCCACACGACGAACCCGACGCCGGGATAGGTCAACCCGTATTTGTGGCCGCTGACGTTGATCGACACCACCCGCGGCAGCCGGAAATCCCACTTCAGCTCGGGGTGCAGGAACGGCACCACGAATCCGCCGCTGGCGGCGTCGACATGCACGGGGACGTCCACGCCCCCGTCTGAGGCCGGTTTGCTGGCGAGTTTGTCCAGGGCGGCACAGATCTCGGCGATCGGTTCCAGCTCGCCGGTGTAGGTGGTGCCCAGGATGGCTACCACGCCGATGGTGTCCTCATCGACGGCCTCCACCACCTGTTCGGGGGTGATGACGTAGCGCCCCTCTTCCATGGGCAAATAGCGCGGCTCGACGTCGAAGTAGCGGCAAAACTTTTCCCACACCACCTGCACGTTGGAACCCATCACCAGGTTGGGGGTGCGTGTCTTCCAGCCGTCCTTTCCGGATCCGACCTTTTCGCGCCACCGCCACTTGAGCGCCAGGCCGCCCAGCATGACCGCCTCGCTGGAGCCGACGGTGGATACGCCGACGGCACTGCTCGGGTCGTCGTCGCGCAGCCCTTCGGCGTGGAACAGGTCGGCGACCATGCACACGCAGCGCTGCTCGATGGCCGCGGTGGCCGGGTATTCGTCCTTGTCGATCATGTTCTTGTCGAACGTCTCGGCCATCAGTCGCCCGGCCTGGGGGTCCATCCAGGTGGTGACGAATGTGGCCAGGTTGAGCCGCGAGCTCCCGTCGAGCATCAGCTCGTCGTGGATGAAGCGGTAGGCGGCCTCGGGATCCATCGCCTCTTCGGGCATCCGCAACGCCGGCACCGGCGCGGTGAACAGCCGGCCGGTGTAGGCGGGAGCGATCGAGTGCGCTGGCAGCGACGGATGTTGGGGCACGGCGGGTCCTTTCGTGGGTGTCAGAGCGAGGCCAAGGCGGCCCGAATGTGGTGCAGGATCCGCGAAGCCGACGTCGGTGCGTCGCCGGGTCCGGGGTCCGCGGCCGACAGCGCCGCGGCACGGGCGTGCACGAACGCGGCCGCGGCGGCGGCTTCGCCGGCCGGTAACCCGGCGGCCAGCAGGGCGCCGATCATTCCGGACAACACGTCACCGGATCCCGCGGTCGCCGCCCAGGATTGCCCGGCCGGGTTCAGGTACACCGGGCCACCGGGATCGGCGATAACGGTGACATTGCCCTTCAGCAGCACGGTGGCCCCGAAGGTGTCGGCGAGCTTGCGGCAGGCACCCACCCGGTCGTCACCGGGTGGCGACCCGGCCAGCCGGGCGAACTCACCGGCGTGCGGCGTAAGCACCGTGGGGGCGGTCCGGCCGGCCGCCAGGTCCGGGTGGGCGGCCAGCATCGTCAGTCCGTCGGCGTCGACCAACACTGGCAGGTCGGTGTCCAACGCGAACCACAAGGCCCCGGCCGCCTCCTGATCCGAGGTGCCCAGGCCCGGCCCCACGACCCACGCCTGCACTCGTCCGGCGGTTGCCGGGCTGGGTGAGGCGATGACCTCCGGCCAGTGCGCGAGCACCTCGTGATTGGCGCTGCCGGCGTAGCGGACCATGCCCGACGTGGCGGCGACGGCAGCGCCGGTGCACAGCACCGCGGCACCCGGGTACGTGGCACTTCCGGCCAGCACACCGGTGACGCCCTGGGTGTACTTGTCGTCGTGTGTGCCGGGTATCGGCCAGCGCGCGCGCACATCGGCTGCCTCGAAACCCAGGATGTCGGTGTCGGGCAGGTCGAGCCCGATGTCGACGAGTTCAACGCGGCCGCAGTCGGCCAGCGCATGCACGGGTTTGAGGCCGCCGAAGGTCACCGTGAGCGCGGCACGCACGGCTGGCCCGCTGATCGACCCGGTGGCCACGTCGATGCCGCTGGGAATGTCGACGGCGACTACCGGGGTGTCTCCGACGCCGTCGAACACTTTCGCGGCGGACTGCCGCAGTGGGCCCGATCCCGAAATGCCGACCACCCCGTCGATGATGAGATCGGCTGCCGGCGAGATGCTTTCGACGATCTGCCCGCCGGCCTTCCGGAAGGCCTCGAGACCCTTTCGATGAACGCGGTCCGGGTTGAGCAGTATCGCCTCGGCAGCCGCGCCGCGCCGGCGCACGAAGGTGGCCGCCCACAGCGCGTCGCCGCCGTTGTCACCGGAACCGACCACCGCGCAGATCCGCCGTCCGGCCACCCCGCCGGTGCGTGCCCTGAGTTCGCGCAGGATTGCGGCGCCCAGACCGTAGGCCGCCCGCCTCATCAACACCCCTTCGGGCAGGCTGGCCAACAGCGGCGCTTCGGCGTCGCGAATTGCGTCTACGGAGTAGTAATGCCGCATCACCGCCAGCATTCCACACAACTGATGTTCAGGAGCCGTCGCTACATCGGCGTGCACAGACCAATGGCGCGCGCCCGGGCACGGACCGACAGCAACACCTGGCCGACCGACGCCGTATCACCTACAGCGCAAAGGTTTTCGTCGGCTACCGGCAACCGTCCGGAGGCGGCTTCGGGTGTTCGGCTACAGGCCAGCTGCCCGCGGCAGCTTCACGTCTTCTTTGTCGGGGATGCCTCGGGCTCCTTGCGGCGGCGCCGAAACGCTTCTCGGAGAGTCGCCGGGTTCCACGGGATGCTCTTGCGTTCGCTGGCCATCGGGTAGAACGCCAAGCCGATCAGCAGCGCGGCGAAATGGCCGATGGCCGTAAAGCTGAGGCCGATCCGGTCCATGGTGATCACCGGGAACCCGAAGACAAGCAGGAGCACGGCAAGGTAGCCCCAGCGCCACGGACGCGCGATTCGATAGGTGAGCACCCCCATCACGCCGACCAGGAAGTAGCTGACTCCGATATCGTGGGCACGCACATACCGCTCGTTGGCGTCCCGCAATTCGATGGCCAGGAACAGCAGCCCTTCACTGAAGTACGTGGCGATGATGTGCGCGCTCAATCCCACGGTGAGCCAACGCAGCTGGCCCAACCATCGCTCGGCCGGCGCCAGGAACAGCGTGAACAACAACAGGTAGGGCTCCAGGCTCTTGCCGTCGATCCACATCAGGCTGGAGAACAGCACGCCCAGCGGATCCGTTGCCAGCGCGTGGATGTTGGTGTAGCGGTGCAGGAGCACCGAGTGCAGCTGCTGCCCGGTCAGCACGTTCTGCAGGATTGTCGTAATGGCCAGCGCGAGCAGCCAGCCGTACGTCAACGGCGCACGGATGATCCAGTGCCATACGACACGCACCAACGTGCGCGCTCGAGCCGACACTGGTGTCCTTGCCACGGGTCAACCTTCCCATGCGGGCAGCGCAGCGGTTATTTCGACACTGATTCGGACGGCTTTGCCGGCTTGTCGAAGTCCGGCGCCAGATGCCGCCACCAGCAAGTGATGTAGACCAGCATCGAGACCACCAGCACAACGATCACCCATAGCACCACCCGGATGTCGATCCAGGAGCCGAACGGTGGGGCGTTGGGCAGCGCATTGCGCAGCGGCACCACAGCGAAGAGCATTGCCGCGTACCACGTTGTCATCGGCGGCTGAAATTTCCGGCGGTCCCGTGCGGTCTGGATGGCGACGAACAGACCGATCCCGGCCAACAGGATCAAGGCGCCGACGATAACGACGGCGAAGGCCACGGTGCCGGCCGACCGTTGCAAGTGCACCCGGTACGGCGCGTGCGGATCGTCTTTGCTCGGCGGCGGAATGCTGATCTGCCAGCCGGCCAACCGGTCCACGAACGTCACGGCTGCCCGTTCCGGCACCTCCTCGGGACCCCGGAAGAGTTCGACGGTGATCGGGCCGGAGATGTAGCGATCGAACGGCCAGTTGGCCACGTCGCCGCTCAGCGTGAGCGGGACGGGAAAGGTGCCGGGCAGCATCCCTTTCGACCAGGAACGCTTGGTCGGCGACACCGCGGAGGTGACAACGACGCTGAGATCTTCGGTCAAACCGTGGGTGCGTGGATCCAGTAGGCCCGGGCCCGGGGCGATCGCCAGGTTGGTTACCAGGACCGTGTTGCTCTGCTGCACGTCTTGTAGGTCGACGGTCACCCGCGTCCCGTCGGTCATCGGTTGCCCTTGCGTGAGGTCGTGCGGGCCTTTGCCGGCGCTGCCGTAGAGCGACGTCGAGGCGACGTAGGCCACGATGAACAACAACAGCCCTGCGATACCGAGTTTCATGTCCGCACTTCCTCATTCGGACGCGGGCCGGCCTCGTGCGCCAGGTGCCGCCACCAACACGAGATGTAAAGCACCAGCGAGATCGTCAAGATAACGATGACCCAGAGCACGATCGTCACATCGACCCAACTGCCGAATGGCGGCGAGTCGGGCAGCGCATTCCGCAGCGGCATCACCGCGAAAAGCATCGCCGCATACCACGTGGTCATCGGCGGCTGGAATTTCCGTCGATTGCGCACCGTCTGAATCGCCACGAAGAAAGCCAGGCCGGCCAACGCGATGAGCACACCGAGAATCAGCACGGCGAATGCCGTCGTGCTGTGTGAGCGGTGCAGGAGCAATTGGTAGGGGGCGTGGGGTTCGCTGTTGACCCGGCCCACGTCGAATTCCCAACCGAGCAATCGGTCGACCAGGGTCACCGTCACCTGTTCGGGGGTTTGCGAGGCGCCGGAGAAGAGTCGGACGTTCATCGGTCCGGTCTGATAGAGGTCGAAAGGCCAGTTTGCGACGTCACCGGTCAGGCTGATCGACACGCGAAGCGCATCGGGTACCGAACCTTTAGGCCACGTTTGCTTGCGGGCCTGCAGTACCGAGGTGGCGACGATATTGAGGTCGTCCCGCAGATTGCCGGTCTGCGGCTCCAGGAGGCCGGCAGCCGGTGTCACGGTGATTATGGCGATCAGCGTGCCGCTGTTGGACTGGATGTCTTCGATGTCGACAGTCACTTTGGTGCCGTCTCCCGACCCGTTGGACACCTGGTGGCGGTGACCCATCCCGCCGTTGATGTACAACGCGATCGAAGCGACATACGCGGCGACGAACAGCACGACGGCGACGATGCTGCGCGTCCACACCGTTGTCCTCGTCACGGGGACTACCTTCGCACGCCGCGACTTATTTCGGTGGCGACTCAGCTTGTGTCGGCACCGGTTTCGCAGCTGCATCGAAATCGGGGGCGAGGTGACGCCACCAGCAGGACACGTAGAGTCCCATCGCAATCACCAGCGCCACAATCACCCAGATCACGATCATCACATCGACCCAGGCGCCGAAGGGCGGCGAGTCGGGTAGCGCATTGCGCAGCGGTATCACCGCAAACAGCATGGCCGCGAACCACGTTGCCATCGGAGGCTGGAATTTCCGCCGGTTCCGCACCGTCTGGACGGCAACGAACAATCCGAAGCAGGCCAAGGCGACCAGAACGCCGAGCAGCACGACCGCGAGCGCGACCGTACTCGGAGATCGTTGTAACTCCGCGCGGTAGGGCACAGCGACACCGTCTTTGCGACCGCCCGGCACTTCGACTTTCCAGCCGGGGAGACGATCGACGAATGTCACCGACGCCCGTTCCGGTGCCTGCGCAGCACCGCGGAAAAGCTCGACCGTGACGGGGCCTGAGCGATAGCTGTCGAAAGGCCAGTCCGAGACGTCGCCAGTGATATTGAGCGAGATCGGAAACACGCCCGGCTGGGTCCCTTTCGGCCAGGAGCGCCTAACCGGTGTTGTCGCCGATGTGACTGAGACACTGAGGTCTTCGGTGAGGTTGCCGGTCTGCGGATCCAAAAGAGCGGGCCCCGGCACGACAGTGAGATCGACCAGAAGCGCGCTTTTGTAGGGCTGAACCGTCTGGACATCCACGGTTACGGTGGTGCCGTCGGCGGCGGGCTGACCGTCGGTGACCGGATGGGGCGGCCCCATGCCGGTGACGGCGTACAACACGGCCAGTCCCACATACGCCGCGACGAAGCCCGCGACGCTGGCAACGCCCCATCTCATGGTCATATCTTGGTCGCAGTTACTCGACGGTGACCGACTTGGCTAGGTTTCGCGGCTTGTCGACGTCGTAGCCGCGCGCCTGGGCAACCGCCGCGGCGAACACCTGCAGCGGAATCGTCGACAACAACGGCTGCAAAAGCGTTGAGACCGCTGGGATTTCGATCAAGTGATCGGCGTAGGGGCGTACGGTGTCGTCACCCTCTTCCGCGATCACGATGGTGACTGCGCCGCGGGTCTGGATTTCGCGGATGTTGGACAGCAACTTCGAATGCAGCATGGCCGAAGCTTTGGGCGAGGGCATGACGACGATGACCGGCAGGTCGTCTTCGATCAAAGCGATGGGGCCATGTTTGAGTTCTCCGGCCGCGAATCCTTCCGCGTGCATGTAGGCCAGTTCCTTGAGCTTGAGGGCACCTTCGAGCGCCACCGGGTACCCGACGTGGCGACCCAGGAACAGCACGGTCGAGGATTTGGCGAACCGGTGGGCCAACTCGGCCACCGGATCGGTCGCTGCGATGACCCGGGCTACCAGTTCTGGCATCGCCTCCAGCTGGTGGTACTCGCGCTCGACTTCGTCTGGGTATTTGGTGCCGCGGGCCTGCGCCAGTGCCAGTCCCACCAGATAGTTAGCGGTGATCTGGGCCAGAAACGTCTTGGTCGAGGCGACGCCGATTTCCGGTCCCGCCCGGGTGTACAGCACCGCATCACACTCCCGCGGAATCTGGGAGCCGTTGGTGTTGCAGACCGCCAGTACCTTGGCCTTCTGCTCCTTGGCGTGCCGCACAGCTTCCAGCGTGTCCGCGGTCTCACCGGACTGCGAGATCGCCACTACCAGCGTGCTGCGGTCCAAAACGGGGTCGCGATAACGGAATTCGCTGGCCAACTCCACCTCGACCGGCAACCGCGTCCAGTGCTCGATCGCGTACTTGGCGAGCAACCCGGAGTGGTAGGCGGTGCCACAGGCGACGACGAACACTTTGTCGATCTCGCGCAGTTCCTGGTCGGAGAGCCGCTGCTCGTCGAGCACGATGCGGTTGTCCACAAAATGCCCGAGCAACGTGTCGGCAACCGCGGCGGGTTGTTCTGCGATCTCCTTGAGCATGAAGTACTCGTAGCCGCCCTTCTCGGCGGCGGCCAAGTCCCAGTCGATGTGGAATTCGCGGTATGCATCGGGGCCCAGGTCGTCACTGCCGGCGAAGTCGGTGACCCGGTAGCCGTCGGCGGTGATCACCACCGCCTGGTCCTGGCCGAGTTCCACCGCGTGCCGGGTGTGTTCGATGAATGCGGCCACATCGGATCCGACGAACATCTCGCCGTCGCCGACACCGAGCACCAGCGGGGTGGAGCGGCGGGCAGCGACGATGGTGCCGGGCTCGTCGGCGTTGGCGAACACCAGGGTGAAGTGGCCCTCCAACCGACGCAACACCGACAGCACGGACGCGACGAAGTCACCGGCCGTCGCACCTTGGTGGAACGCCCGCGCAACCAGGTGCACCGCCACCTCGGTGTCGGTGTCGCTGGCGAACTCAACCCCGGCCATCTCCAGTTCCTGGCGCAGGGTGGCGAAGTTCTCGATGATGCCGTTGTGGACGACGGCGATCTTGCCGGCAGCGTCGCGATGCGGGTGCGCGTTGCGGTCGGTGGGACGTCCGTGGGTGGCCCACCGGGTGTGGCCCAGGCCGGCGAAGCCGCCGAGTTCGGCGGGGGCCATCTCAGCTATCGCGGCCTCCAGATTGGCCAGCTGACCGGCGCGGCGACGGACCGTCAACTTGCCTTTCGCGTCCACCAGCGCGATGCCCGAAGAGTCGTAGCCGCGGTATTCCATCCGTCGCAGTGCATCCATGACGACGTCGCAGGCAGGGCGATGCCCGACGTAGCCAACGATTCCGCACATTCTGAACAGGGTAGTGCAGGCGCGGATTTACCAGCGGTACCGACGGTATCGTTTACCTGTCCATCCGCCCGAGAGGAGCGGTTTTGTCCTATCCCTACCCCCATGGTGGTGGCCAGTATCACCAACCCCAGCCGTATCAACAGACTGGTCCGCTGTATCAAATCGGGCTGCTCAAACACACCGGCGCGGTGATCTTCTGGTATCAGCAATCCGTCCGGTTCACCGGGACTTTGCAGCAATGCGAACAGGCATACCGGGGTGCGCAAACCCACTGCCTGCTTGCCGGCTGGTGGAGCCTGGGGTCCATCGTCGTGTTGAAGTGGATTGCCCTGTTCCACAACAGGAGCGCCATTCGTAGGGTGCGCAGCCTGGCTCAGCAGCCCCAATACCCCCAGGCAACTGTCCCGCAGCCGCCGCCGGGAGCTACGCCAGCGGGCTGGTATCCCGACCCGTCCGGGGTGCCTGGCCAGCGCTATTGGGACGGCGCGACGTGGACGAGCTTCACCCATGCCGCGGGTCCCCGCTAACGCGGGCTAAGGTTCGGAGGGTGGCCCGCACCCGTAAGCTCGTCGCCGCCCTCAACCGCCGTGGTCCACATCGCGTTCTGCGCGGTGACCTGGCATTCGCCGGCCTACCCGGCGTGGTCTACACACCGGCATCCGGACTGAACCTGCCCGCCATCGCGTTCGGTCACGACTGGCTGACCGTCTCGACCCACTACGCGGGCCTGCTCGAGCACCTGGCGTCCTGGGGCATCGTGGCCGCCGCGCCGGACACTCAGCGGGGAATCGTGCCGTCTGTGCTGAATCTGGCGTTCGATCTCGGTGTTGCGCTGGACATCGTGACCGGCGTGCGACTGGGTCCGGGTGAGATCAGCGTGCACCCCGGCAAGCTCGGTGTGGTGGGTCACGGTTTCGGCGGTTCGGCGGCGGTGTTCGCTGCGGCCGGAATGCCCGCCCGACTCAAATGCGCGGCCGTGCTTTTCCCGACGGTGACTGTGCCGCCCGCCGAACAGCCGGCCGCGACCCTCGAGGTGCCCGGTCTGATCATGAGCGCGCCCGACGACCCGAAGACACTGAACTCCAACGCGCTGACGTTGTCGGGCGCGTGGGACGCCGCGACGCTGCGCATCATCAGCAAGTCCGAACCCGGCGGCCTGGTAGAGGGCCGGCGGCTGCCCAAGGCGCTGGGGCTGGCCGGCTCGGATCGCAAGACCCAGCGTGCGGTTCGGGCCCTGCTGACCGGCTATCTGCTGCATACCCTCGGTGGCGACAAGACCTACCGAGACTTCGCCGATGCGGACGTGCAGCTGCCCCGGACCGAGCCGTTGGACCCCGAGTCGCTCTCGGTGACGCCCGAAGAGAAGATCGTGGCGCTACTCAAATGACCACCGCGCACGACCTTTACCGGCGTTGGATCAACGAGCTGTGGGCCGGGCGGGCCGTCGCCGGCGAGATCGTCACCGATGACTTCGTGGGTCACTGGCCGGACCGGGACGTGCGCGGACCGGCCGAACTCGAGCAGATCATTGACGAGACGCGAAAGATATTGGCGGAGTTGACGTTCAGCATAGAGATCGGCCCCCTGCAGGAGGGGAACCTGATCGCCGGCCGGTGGAGCGGAACGGGACGCGGTCCCGACGGGCCGGTCAAGTTCACCGGCAACGACATCCTGCGGCTTGCGGACGACGGATTGCTGTTCGCCGAGTACTGGACGGGTACCTCCGCCGGCTGACGTGGTAGGTGTCGTTGGGAGTGACGACCCTGGTGGTGCGGCCAGTGACCCCCGATGCCCGCGAGGCCGTGCGTTATGTCCAAGAGCTAGATATTCGGCCCTCCTGAGTCATTGCCCAGCCTTGGGCAGTTCGTCGGCAGCGATCTCACACGGTGTCTTGCCAGCGGGCGCCGGCACGGGTTGGTTCGCCGGAGCTGGGGCCGCGGGCGCGGCCGCGGGTGAACCAGCCGCCGGTTGATCGAGCGGCGCTGGATCGGCCGGTTGCTGGCCGGGCGCCGGCTGTCCGGGCGGGGCCGTCGATGCGGCCGGCAATGGCGTGGACTTGGTGGCGTGGCCCGCA
>NZ_LZLQ01000011.1 GCF_001673315.1 Mycobacterium asiaticum
GGTCATAGCTGCCCAGGCCGTTGACGTTCAGCGGCAGGTTGGGACCCAAACCTTCTGGGTGGCGAGGTCGCCAAGTGGCAGTGGCCTACAACCGCTCGATGATCGTCACGTTCGCGGTGCCGCCGCCCTCACACATCGTCTGAAGACCGTAGCGACCGCCGGTGCGCTCCAATGTATTGAGCATGGTGGTGAAGAGCTTGGCGCCGGTGGCGCCCAGCGGGTGCCCGAGGGCAATCGCGCCGCCATTGGGATTGACCTTTTCCGGGTCCGCCTTGATCTCCTTGAGCCAGGCCAGTACGACGGGCGCGAAGGCCTCGTTGATCTCGACGGTGTCGATGTCGTCGATGGACAGTCCCGTCTTCTCCAGCGCGTAGCGGGTGGCAGGAATCGGCCCGGTCAACATGAACACTGGGTCCGCAGCGCGTGCGCTGATGTGGTGGATGCGGGCGCGCGGCGTCAGGCCATGGTCTTTGACGGCCTGCTCGGACGCCAACAGCACCGCACTGGCGCCGTCAGAAATTTGGCTCGCCATTGCGGCGGTCAGCCGGCCACCCTCGACCAGCGTCTTCAACCCCGCCATCTTCTCCAGCGAGGACTCCCGCGGACCTTCGTCGACCCGGAAGGGCCCGGATTCCGTTTCGACAGCGATGATTTCGTTGTCGAAGTTGCCGCCACGTATCGCCGCGAAGGCGCGCTCGTGGCTGGTCAGCGCGTAGCGCTCCATCTCTTCACGCGACAGATTCCACTTCTCGGCGATCAGCTCCGACCCGCGGAATTGGGAAATCTCCTGGTCGCCATACCGATGCAGCCACTGCTTGGACTCGTTCGTCGGCGAGGTAAAGCCGAACTGTTCGCCGACCAGCATGGCCGACGAGATCGGGATCTGACTCATGTTCTGCACACCGCCCGCAACGATCAGGTCTGCCGTACCGGACATGATCGCCTGCGCGCCGAAGGACACAGCTTGCTGGCTCGAGCCGCACTGCCGGTCCACGGTGACGCCCGGCACCTCTTCGGGGTAACCGGCGGCCAGCCACGACAGCCGTGCGATGTTGCCGGCCTGGGCGCCGATCGCGTCAACGCAACCGGCGATGACATCGTCGACAGCGGCCGGATCGACGTCGGTTCGGTCGAGAAGTCCGCGCCAGCCAAAGGCGCCCAAGTCGACCGGATGCACCCCGGCCAGGGCACCGCCGCGCTTTCCGACCGCGGTGCGTACCGCGTCGATGACGTAGGCCTCCGGCATTTCAGTCTCCTTCTTTCTGTATTCCGCCCAGCACGATGGCGAGGTATTTCTGGCCGACTTGCTGTGCGGTGAGCGGTCCGCCGGGTTGGTACCAACGCACCGATACCCAGGTGGTGTCCCGGATGAAGCGGTAGACCAGGTCGACGTCCAAGTCGGGCTGGAAGTAACCCTGCGCGATGCCCTGGTTGATGACTTCGATCCACATTTGCCGCTGCTGCTTGTTGAGGTCCTCGATGTATGAGAACCGGGGCTGCGACGAAAGTCGTTGCGCCTCATCCTGATAGATGACAACTTGCGCGTGTCGATGCTCGATGGCCTCGAACGAAGCCATGAACAGGCCCTTGAGTCGATCGAGCGGATTAGAATTGCCGTCGACGATCTCTTGATAGCGCGCAAATAGCCAATCCAAGAATCCGCGCAGCAGTTCGTCCACCATCTCTTCTTTGGAAGCAAAGTGGTGGTACAGGCTGCCGGAGAGGATGCCGGCGCCGTCAGCGATGTCGCGAACGGTGGTTGCCCGCAGGCCGCGCTCGGCGAACATCACCGCGGCGAGCTCCAACAGCTCGTCTCGGCGACTATTAGCCTGACCGGCCACTCGCTCCACCCGCTCAGGGTATCAACCAAGCGCTTGCTCGGCCAATACGTCTGCGCTACGACTTGGAGCAAACATTCCGCTGCTTTCTTTGACTTTCCCGAGAGAATTTCCGCCATTCTCGACACACGTTGTATTAGGCAGCCGTATGGTCTCGTCGTTCGGGTTTGCTCAGTCACGGGCGACGGGGTCATTGGAGGTCACGCTATGAACTTTTCGGTACTCCCACCAGAGATCAATTCTTTGCGGATGTTCCTGGGCGCGGGTTCGGCACCGATGCTGCAGGCCTCTATGGCTTGGTCGGGGTTGGCCGAAGAGTTGGGATCGGCAGCGGACTCGTTCGCTTCAGTGACGTCGAATCTGGCTGGTCAGGCGTGGCAGGGCCCGGCGGCCAAGGCCATGTCCGCGGCGGCAGCGCCGTACGCGGCGTTTTTGGAAGCCGCTTCTGCTCGCGCCGCGAGCGCCTCCAGCCAAGCCAACGCGGTGGCCAGCGCGTTCGAAGCGGCGAAGGCCGCCACCGTTCACCCCGAGATTGTCGCGGCCAACCGCCAGGCGTTCGTGAACTTGGTCCGATCAAACTTCCTCGGGCTCAACGCCCCGGCGATCGCTGCCGCCGAAAGCCTTTACGAGGAGTTTTGGGCCACCGACGTCGCCGCGATGTTCGGCTACCACGGTGGCGCTTCCGCGGCAGCGGCGCAGTTGTCGTCGTGGCAGCAGACACTGCAGGGCTTGCCCGGTATCGGGCAACTCTTTGGCGGGATCGGTGCCGCCGCGCCAGGTGACCCGAACATTGGCGTCGGCAATAAGGGCGGCGGCAATATCGGCAACGGCAACAACAGTGGCACCGGCGGCGGGAATATCGGTAACGGCAACACCGGGAGCGGCAACTTCGGCGGCGGCAACATCGGCAACAGCA
This sequence comes from Mycobacterium asiaticum, assembly GCF_001673315.1. Taxonomy (GTDB): domain Bacteria; phylum Actinomycetota; class Actinomycetes; order Mycobacteriales; family Mycobacteriaceae; genus Mycobacterium; species Mycobacterium asiaticum_B. Next base: position 2,755 of record NZ_LZLQ01000011.1, read on the forward strand.
ATGTCGGTAGTGGCAACCTTGGCAACAACAACTTTGGCTTTGGGAACCAAGGCAATGGGAACATTGGTCTCGGGAACGCTGCAGGAATTGGTGGCGGAAACAATGGACTATCGAACGTCGGCAGTAACAACCAAGGCATAGCGAACACCGGAAACGGCAACAGGGGCGCCGGCAACACCGGTAACAACAACATCGGATTTGGCCTGACCGGCAACAACCTCGTCGGCATCGGAAACGCCTTCTACGACACCACGACCGGCCAATTCCACTTCAACGGCCTGAACTCCGGCGTCAACAACATCGGCTTCGGTAACTCCGGCAACGGTAACATCGGCTTCTTCAACTCCGGCGACGGCAACGTCGGCATCTTCAACTCCGGTGCCAATATCAATCCCGCAAACCTGGGACAGCTCCAAAGCGTCGGTATCGGGAACAGTGGATTCGGCAACATCGGCTTTGGAAACACTGGCCAGGGCAACTTCGGCTTCGGTAATTCAGGGGTGTTGAACACCGGTTTCGGTAACGCAGGTCTCCTGAATACTGGATTTAATAACGCCGGCAACTTCAATACCGGCATGGAAAACTCCGGCAGCTTTAACACCTTCGACGGCAACTCGGGCAACACGAACACCGGATTCTTCAACTCCGGCAACGTGAACAGCGGCGCCGGCTTCACGACGAACTCCGGTAACACCCACTCGGGCGTCGGCAACACTGGCAACGTTGGAAGCTCCGGGTTCTTCAACACGGCATCCGGTGCCGCAGTCAACGGTGCAATGTCAGGATTCTTCAATACCGCGAGTGGTGGGGGCGCACTTCTCGGCAACAATGGACAGATTTCGGGCTTCTTCAACACCGGTTCCCCCGGGACGATGTTTGGCAACATTATCGTTGGGCTGAACTCGGGCTTGCTCAATAGCGGTACGAACGTGGCGGGCCTCTTCAGCATCACGCGGTTGCTGCAAGAACTGAGCTGACCGGCGCGCGATTCTTCACCGCGATAGAAGCCTGATGAGCTGAAGAATGACGTGCTCGTTCACCACCACTGAATAGGTGATCCAGCGAGCCGCCAGGAATTAGCCGAGGAATCTTCGTTCATCCGGCGAAAAAGACCAGAACCTACGCCTGCGGCCGTGTGACCTGTAGGAGCCGACCAGGTGGAATCACCGCATAGAAACCTGCGGCGGACTCTGCGACACATCGGCCTTCACACTCATATAGGCCTTGACGACGCCACTTTTGTCTCCGCCCGACTTGGTCTTCCCCATCAAGGGAAATTGGACGTCGCCGCTCAGCCTGGCTTCGAGGTGGTACGGATCGAAGAAGCTGAGCTTGAGCCCGCTGGTGTCCGGAGTTCCCCAGGTGACGGTGCCGTCCACTATGTCGGGATCGCGGGCCCGCTGCGGGCAGCCCGGCGGCGCCAATTGGTTGGATTTCGTGCATGAGGCCAGCCCCGACGTTATCGCCGTCATAATCGCCGACTGCCCAGCGTCGCTCAGGGTGAACTCGAAGTCATTGAAGTAGCCGCCGGACGACGAGAGCGCGTCGAGCAGGAACGGCTTTTTCTGCTTGACCGATACGTTCGAGTTGTTGCTGGTCGCGTCGACCCAACCCGGGAAGACGTAAACGGGCGCGTTGCCCACTGGACTTCCGAAGAACAGCAACGTGTTCAGCGCGTCGTTGTCGACAGCACCCAGCGGCTCTATCTTGGTCGCGGCATGTTCAAGCTTCCAAGCCTTGCCGGATTTCTTGACCGACAGAGTGACGTCGGACGTGTTCTCACCGAACTTTGCCACGACGTGGACCCGGGCAAAGCCGTAACTATGTTCGGAGTTGTCGTCGAGAATCTTGACCCCGCTGATCGGCCAGCGGGCGATCTGCCTCTTGAGAATGTCGTCAGTCAGAAATTGAGTCGAGCCAGGCTGATCGCTGCTATAGCTCAATGCTGCTGCGGCGTCACCGCGCGCTAGTGCATCCAGGTATCCCGTGACCGTGTCACCGGCCTTGCCCCCGGATCCGTTGTCGCTCATAGACACCATCGACACGACGACGATCACGACGAGCACTAGGGCGGCGACCACACTCAAGCCGATGATCAGCGGCTTCCGGTTGCGCTGGCCCGGTCCCGCCGGCGGACCGAATTGACCGGGAAATGGGGGTCCGCCCGGCCATGCTTGAGGACCCGGCGGCGGCGCTTGGGGTGCTTGGCCTTGCCATCCCGGCGTCGGGCCCGGAGGCGGCGGCGCTTGGTGTCCTTGGCCGGGCCATCCCGGCGTCGGGCCCGGCGGCGGCGGTTGATGTGCTTGGTCGGCCCATCCCAACGTAGGGGCTGGCGCGGGCGGCGCCGTTGGCAGCCAGCCGGCTTGAGTTGCACCGTCGGCGGGATTCGGCGGGTGGCCCCAGGGTCCGGGATCGGGCCTATCGGTCACGGCACAACTCTCCTAGCAGCGGTTAACTGATTCCCCCGTACGCTCGGCCACCTCGACGACAGCCGCCTGATTGATCCTAAGGTGCTTCCGGAGGCATACTCCGCACAAATTCTGGCGATGACCGACGGCGGCGCAACTGGTTCCGGGTGCTTCAATTCCGGCAACAGCAACTCGGGCATCCCTCAATCCGGACGACGGCGGCGGTTCCCTGTTTGGCTTCGGCAACTCGGTTGGCGGGGCCGCGGTGGCGGGTAACGGCTTCCTCAACCTTCTTCAACCATCGGCCTCCCACCGCGTTGTGCAAACGCCGGCAACATCGCCAGCGCCTTCAAGTCGAGTTGCCGAAGCCAAGGTTCTTCCGCTTCCGGCGCAAAACATCCGCGGAGCGAAGACGGTCCAGCACCTTCGGATCTCCTGCGCCGCAAGGGTTACCGGCAAGTTCGACGAAAACTGACGTTTCCGTCGAATGTGCGCCGTAGAGTGCTCGATGTCGTGGATTTGGGGTCCACATTCTGCTTAAAACTCACTCAAACGCGGTCGGGGACGGCCAGGGGGGACATCGCGGTGAACTTTGCGCTTCTACCACCGGAGATCAACTCGTTGCGGATGTTCATCGGCGCGGGTTCGGCACCGATGCTCGAAGCAGCGGCAGCGTGGACCGGGTTGGCCGACGAATTGAGCACCGCCGCAAGCACCTTCTTGTCTGTCACGGGTGCCCTCACCGACCAGGCGTGGCAGGGTCCGGCGGCCGCCGCGATGACAGCAGCAGCGGCACCGTATGCCGGATTCCTGCAAGCAGCCTCGGCACAGGCCAGCGGCGCGGCCACCCAAGCCAGCACGATGGTGAGCGTCTTCGAGGCGGCGCGGGCGGCCACGGTTCATCCGCTCGCGGTCGAGGCCAATCGCAATGCCTTCGTCCAACTGGTCCGTTCGAATTTCCTCGGCCTCAACGCGCCCGCGATTGCCGCCGCCGAAGGTCTCTACGAGGAGATGTGGGCCGCCGACGTGTCGGCGATGTTCGAGTACTACTCCGGCGCGTCCGCCGCGGCCGCGGAGTTGATCCCCGTGCCGGCGCAGTTGCGGGAACTGGTGCAGACGCTGCCCAGCCTGGGCCTCGGCAACCTTGGCAATGCCAACCTGGGCAACGGCAATCTGGGCGGCGGCAACGTCGGCAGCGGCAACACCGGCAGTTCAAACCTGGGCAGCGGCAATACCGGCGACCTCAACATCGGCAGCGGAAACGTCGGCAACGAGAACATCGGCGGCGGCAACTTCGGCAGTCGCAACCTCGGTTTCGGAAACAGCGGCCTTGGCAACGGATTACGGTTCGCCGGCGAAGGTAACGACAACATCGGGTTCGGTAACGGCGGCAACAACAACATCGGCTTCGGTAACAGCGGCGATGCCAACCGCGGTGCCGGCAACACTGGCAACAACAACGTCGGTTTCGGGTTGACCGGCGACAATCTCGTCGGTATCGGCAACGCCTACATCGACACGACGACCGGACAGTTCCACTTCCACGGGCTGAACTCGGGCAGCGGCAACCTAGGGTTGTTCAACTCCGGCAACGGCAACATCGGCTTCTTCAACTCCGGCGACGACAACGTCGGCTTCTTCAATTCCGGCACCGGGATCGGATCCGGATTGAACAACCTCGGCTTGGGCAACTCCGGCATAAAAAACGTCGGCCTGTTCAACGCGGCGTTTGGCAATACCGGCATCGGGAGCGGCGGCAGCGTCAACACCGGCTTCGCCAACGGCGGAATTGTCAACACTGGTTTCGGCAACGCCGGCGGATACAACACGGGCTGGGACAACTCGGGCTTCTTCAACACCGGCAACGGCAATTCAGGGGATACGAACACCGGCTTGTGGAACTCGGGCAGCGTCAACACCGGGTTCGGCGCGACGACCGACAGTGGCGCCACGAGTTCCGGGTTCTTCAACTCCGGCGAGAACAACTCGGGATTCTTCAACTCGGCTAGCAGCGGTTCGCTTTCCGGGCTTGGAAACACGGTCACCGGCTCCCCGGAGTTGGGCGGCGGCAGTTCGGGCCTGTTCAACTTCGGCATTCCAAGCGCGTTAAGCGCCGATCCGAGTGACATTGTCAGCGGCTTCAATTCGGGGTTCTTGAACTTCGGCGCCAGGCTGTCCGGGATCTTCGGTCTCAACCGCTTCCTCGGATAGGCAACTCAAGGTCCGCACTTCGGCAGCGTCTGGCTGGCGTCGCTACTGGGAGCCTCGACGGCGTGGGCGGGTTGGCCGGGGCGTTGGGTTCGGCTTTCTCGGCCGACTCATCGCCGAGTGTGCGCTATACGACGCGACACGCCGATCGCCCGTCGCCTAGTTCACACTCGGCGGCCGCTGGGTCACGGATGCTGACTGGACAGCGGCTACCGCCGGGTCACGGATGCTGACTGGACACCGAAATCACTTCGCCGGTCAGATAACTCGAATAGTCACTGGCCAGGAACGCAATGGTGGCCGCTACCTCCCACGGCTCGGCAGCACGACCGAACGCCTCCCCGGCCGAAAGTTGGTCCAGCAGTTCGGGCGAGGAAGTCCTGTCCAGGAACTTGTGCCGGGCGATGCTCGGCGAGACGGCGTTGATCCGCACCCCATACTCCGCGGCTTCGATTGCGCTGCAACGGGTTAACGCCATCACGCCAGCTTTCGCAGCCGCGTAGTGTGATTGCGAGTGCTGGGCTCGCCAACCCAGCACACTGGCGTTGTTGACGATCGCCCCGCCGTGCGGTGCGTCGCGGAAGTAGCGCAAGGCAGCACGGGTGGCGCGAAACACCGACGTCAGCGAGACGTCCAGCACCCGGTCCCACTCCTCGTCGGTCATATCCGCTACCGGCGTCTGGCCGCCCAGCCCCGCGTTGTTCACCAACACGTCCAAGCGACCTAGCCGCGCGGTGGTCGATTGAATCAAAGCGTCGACCTGAGCGGTGGAGGTCACGTCGCACACCACACTTTCCACCCGGCCCAACCCCAGCGCGGAAAGTTCGGACGCCGTCTCACCCAAGCGGCGTTCGTGATGATCCGATACCAACACGTCGGCCCCCTCGGCCAAGGCGCGACGAGCGGTGGCCGAACCAATGCCGGTGCCCGCAGCGGCGGTAACCACCACCACTTTACCCTCGAGAAGACCGTGCCCGGCAATCTCTTCGGGCGCTTCGGACAGACTCACCCTTTAACCTCCCTTGGCAAGCCGAGCACTCGCTCGGCGATGATATTGCGCTGAATCTCGTTAGATCCGCCGTAGATGGTGTCGGCGCGAGTGAACAGGAACAGCCGCTGCCATTCGTCGAATTCACCGTCGGTGAGCGTCAGGCCCGGTTTGCCGATGACATCCATCGCCAACTCCCCCAGATCGCGATGCCAGTTCGCCCACAACAACTTTGAGACGTTATCCTGACCCGGCTGCTCGACGTCCATGGTCGCCAGAGCATACGATCGCATTGCGCGCAACCCGGTCCAGGCCCGCGTCAGGCGCTCCCGAATGAACGGATCGTCAGCCGCACCGGTGCGCTGGGCGAGCTTAGCCAAATTGGAAAGCTCACGCGCATAAACGATCTGCTGACCCAACGTGGAGACACCCCGCTCGAAGGTCAACGTGCCCATCGCGACCCGCCAGCCGTCACCGGGCTGCCCGACCACCAACGAGGCATCAGTGCGAGCATCGTCGAAGAACACCTCGTTGAACTCAGCGGTCCCGGTGATCTGGATGATCGGGCGCACCTGCACTCCCGGCTGATCCAGCGGCACAAGGAGATACGACAACCCGGCGTGGCGCTTGGAACCCTTCTCGGTGCGCGCTACCACGAAGCACCACTGCGACAGATGCGCCAGCGAAGTCCACACCTTCTGACCGTTGATCACCCACTGATCGCCGTCGAGTTCAGCGGTGGTGGAAACGTTGGCCAGGTCGCTACCGGCGCCGGGTTCGGAATATCCCTGGCACCACAGCTCGGTGACGTCGAGAATGCGCGGCAGGAAACGCTGCTGCTGCTCCGGGGTGCCGTACGCGATCAGGGTTGGCCCGAGCAGCTCCTCGCCGAAGTGGTTGACCTTGTCCGGGGCATCGGCGAGGGCGTACTCCTCGTAGAACGCCACCCGGTGCGCGACCGAAAGCCCGCGGCCGCCGTGCTCGACCGGCCAGCCCAGGCAAGTCAGCCCGGCCTTCGCGAGGTGCTGATTCCAGGCCCGGCGTTCCTCGAACGCCTCGTGTTCACGGCCCGGCCCACCGAGACCCCTGAGCGCCGCGAATTCACCGACCAGATTGTCGGCGAGCCATTCGCGGACCTCGGCCCGGAACTCTTCGACGTCCTGCATAACCTGTAGGCTAACCTACCAAGCACTTGCTTTGTTCGCCCGGCGACGATGCGCGCGGCGCAGCCGCGGGAGGAGGAACCGGGCAATTGACAGAGGAGTATCCCTGTGACCGACGATCCCCGCACCGTGCCGGCGGCGCTGGATCGTTTCGTCCATCTGCACCCCGATCATGCTGCTCTGATCACCGACGACCGCACGTTCACAGCCGCGAGCCTGCGTGATGAGGTGCACCGGGCCGCCGCCGCTCTGATCGCGCTGGGCGTGGAGCCGAAAGACCGTGTCGCAATCTGGTCGCCGAATACCTGGCACTGGGTGGTGGCGTGCCTGGCAATCCACCACGCCGGCGCGGCCATGGTGCCGCTGAACACGCGTTACACCGCCGCGGAAGCCGCCGACATCGTGGCCCGCACGGATGCCCCGGTGCTGTTCGCGGCGGGACGATTCCTGGGCGCCGACCGGACGGCCGACCTGGATCGCGACGCCCTGCCGGCGCTTGAGCATGTTGTGCGCATCCCGGTCGACGAGGCCGACGGAACGTGGGATGAGTTCCTCGCCCGGGGTGACGACGAGGACGCCCGGCAACGGGCAGCGGCGCGCGCCGCCCAGGTGAGTCCCGACGACGTCAGCGACATCCTGTTCACTTCCGGCACCACTGGCCGCAGCAAAGGCGTGCTGTGTGCGCACCGGCAGTCACTCAGCGCTTCGGCGGCGTGGGCGGCCAACGGCAAGATCACCAGCAACGACCGCTACCTGTGCATCAACCCGTTCTTTCACAACTTCGGGTACAAGGCCGGCATCCTGGCCTGCCTGCAGACCGGAGCGACGTTGATTCCGCACCTGACGTTCGACCCGTTGCGGACCTTGCAGGCGATCGAACACCACCGCATCACCGTGCTGCCCGGACCGCCCACGATCTATCAGATGCTGCTCGACCACCCGGCCCGTGGCGACTACGACTTGAGTTCGCTACGGTTCGCCGTCACCGGCGCGGCCACCGTGCCGGTGGTGCTGGTGGAACGCATGCAGTCCGAACTCGACATCGACATCGTGCTCACCGCCTACGGGCTGACCGAGGCGAACGGCATGGGGACGATGTGCCGGGCCGAGGACGATGCCGTGACGGTGGCGACCACCTGCGGACGGCCCTTCGCCGACTTCGAACTGCGCATAGCCGGAACAGGGGACGAATCCGGGGAAGTGTTACTGCGCGGACCGAACGTGATGCTGGGTTACCTCGACGACCCCGACGCGACCGCTGCCGCAATCGATTCCGAGGGCTGGTTGCACACCGGTGACATCGGCACCGTCGACGACGCCGGAAACCTGCGGATTACCGATCGCCTCAAGGACATGTACATCTGTGGCGGCTTCAACGTCTATCCCGCCGAGATCGAACAGGTGCTGGCGCGGATGGACGGCATCGCCGACGCAGCGGTGATCGGAGTTCCCGACGAGCGCCTCGGTGAAGTCGGTCGGGCGTTCGTGGTCACCCGTCCCGGCGCCGATCTCGATGAAGCGTCAGTGATCGCTTACACCCGTGAACATTTGGCGAACTTCAAGGCACCGCGTTCGGTGCGGTTCGTCGAGGCGTTGCCGCGCAATCCCGGCGGCAAGGTGGTCAAACCACAACTGCGAGAGTTGGCGTGAATGGACCTGAACGGACCTGGAATGGACCTGAAATGGATCTAGTTTTCGACGAAGAAACGTTGACCTTCCAGGCGGAGGTGCGCGAGTTTTTAGCGGCCAATCGCGATTCGATCCCGACGAAGTCCTACGACAATGCCGAAGGCTTCGCCCAGCACCGGGTTTGGGACAAGGTGCTCTTCGATGCGGGCCTGTCGGTGATCAACTGGCCGGAGAAATACGGCGGCAGGAATGCTCCGCTGCTGCATTGGGTGGTTTTCGAGGAAGAGTATTTCCGGGCCGGCGCACCGGGCCGGGCCAGCGCCAACGGCACATCCATGCTGGCGCCGACCCTCTTTGCGCACGGCACCCCGGAACAGCTGGACCGCATACTGCTGAAAATGGCCAGCGGCGAACAGATTTGGGCGCAGGCCTGGTCGGAGCCGGAGTCCGGCAGCGACCTGGCGTCGCTGCGTTCCACTGCCACCAGGACAGACGGCGGTTGGTTGCTCAACGGACAGAAGATCTGGAGTTCGCGAGCGCCGTTCGCCGACATGGGTTTCGGGCTGTTCCGCTCGGATCCGGCCGCGCAACGGCACAACGGGCTCACGTACTTCATGTTCGACCTCACGGCCAAGGGCATCACGGTACGCCCCATCGTCCAACTCGGTGGGGACACGGGGTTCGGCGAGATCTTCCTCGACGACGTGTTCGTGCCCGACGAAAACGTCATCGGCGCCCCCAACGACGGCTGGCGGGCAGCTATGAGTACCTCCAGCAACGAGCGCGGCATGTCCTTGCGCAGCCCCGCGCGCTTTCTAGCGGCGGCCGAGCGATTGGTGCAGCTCTGGAAGGACAGCGGTTCGCCGCCGGAGTTCGCCGAGCGCGTCGCCGACGGATGGATCAAGGCACAGGCCTACCGGTTGCAGACTTTCGGCACCGTGACGCGGCTGGCCAACGGCGGTGAACTGGGCGCCGAATCGTCGGTGACCAAAGTGTTCTGGTCTGACCTGGACGTGGAGCTACACCAGACCGCACTGGACATCCGTGGCGCTGACGGCGAACTGGCCGGACCGTGGACCGACGGCCTCCTGTTCGCTCTCGGTGGCCCGATTTACGCCGGCACCAACGAAATTCAGCGCAATATCATCTCCGAACGACTGCTCGGCCTGCCCCGGGAGAAGCGCTGATGGAATTCGCACTCGACGAACAACAACGTGACTTCGCGGCCAGTATCGATGCCGCGCTGGGCGCGGCGGATCTGCCCGGCGCTGTCCGGGCTTGGTCGGCGGGTGACGCCGCGCCGGGGCTGAAGGTATGGGAGCAGTTGGCCAACCTCGGAGTCACCGCGCTGATGGTTCCGGAGCAGTTCGACGGTCTCGACGCGTCAGCGGTGGATCTGGTGGTCGCCCTGGAACGTCTGGGGCACTGGTGCGTGCCTGGTCCTGTCACCGAATCCATTGCCGTCGCACCCGTTCTGCTGGCCGATGATGATCGTGCCGCCGGTTTGGCGGCCGGCGAGTTGATCGTCAGCGTCGCGTTGCCGCCGGACGTGCCCCGGGCGGTCAATGCCGACATCGCTGGACTGGTGTTGATGGCCGGGGAGGGCGGTGTGACCGAAGCGCACACCGGTGAGCGTCACGAATCCGTCGATCCCAGCCGTCACGTTTACGACGTGGCCGCAACCGGTGCCAGCTGGCAGGCGGATGTGGCGTGTGCCTATCAGTTCGGGGTTTTGGCCACGGCGGCGCAACTGGTGGGTGCGGCCGAAGCGCTGTTGGCAGGCAGCGTCGAGTACGCCAAGCAACGGTCCCAGTTCGGTCGCGTGATCGGTTCGTACCAGGCGATCAAACACAAGCTTGCCGACGTACACATCGCGGTCGAGCTGGCCCGCCCGCTGGTCTACGGCGCCGCGGTGACGCTGCAACCCCGCGACATCAGCGCGGCCAAAGTCGCGGCCGGGGAAGCGGGCCTGCTGGCCGCACGGTCGGCGTTGCAGACCCACGGGGCGATCGGTTTCACTCAGGAACATGACCTGTCACTGTTGTTGCTGCGCGTGCAAGCGTTGCGGTCGGCCTGGGGCACCGCAGAGGTTCACCGGCGACGCGTATTGGAGGCGTTGTGATCCCGCGCCCGCGACAATTTAGATCGCAGGGATATCGCAGGGATGAGGAGGAGCGGCGCAGATGACTGACGAACGGGAGATGCTGCGGGAAACCGTGGCGGCTCTGGTCACCAAGCACGCCGGCCCGGCGGCCGTGCGGGCGGCGATCGAATCCGAGCGTGGCTACGACGAGTCGCTGTGGCAGCTGCTGTGCGAGCAGGTGGGTGCGGCCGCGCTGGTGGTACCCGAGGAGTTGGGCGGAGCAGGCGGCGAACTCGCCGACGCGGCGACAGTCCTGCAGGAGTTGGGCCGCGCCCTGGTGCCTTCTCCCCTGCTCGGCACCACGCTCGCCGAGCTAGCCCTGCTGACCGCCGACGAACCCGACGCGGAGACGCTGGCGGCCCTTGCCGAGGGTGCATCCATCGGCGCGCTGGTTTTGGACCCGGATTACGTCGTCAACGGTGACATCGCCGATGTCGTTGTCGCCGCCACCGATGGTCAGGTGGCCAGGTGGACCGAATTCAGTGCCGAACCGGTCACTGCGATGGACCTGACCCGCCGGCTGGCCCGCCTGCAACCGCAACAGCAGAACCCGGTGGGCACCGACCCCGGACTGGCCGACACCGCGGCAATTCTGTTGGCTGCCGAGCAGATTGGCGCTGCGGAACGCTGCCTCGAACTGACCGTCGAATACGCCAAGAACCGGGTGCAATTCGGCCGCCCGATCGGCAGCTTTCAGGCGCTCAAGCACCGGATGGCCGACTTGTATGTGGTGATCGCCGCGGCTCGCGCCGTGGTCAATGACGCCTGCGTCCAGCCAACGCCCACCAACGCCGCCACTGCGCGACTGTCCGCCACCGAAGCGTTGGGCATGGTGACGGCCGAAGGCATCCAGCTGCACGGCGGCATCGCGATCACTTGGGAACACGACATGCATCTGTACTTCAAACGCGCGCATGGCAGTGCGCAGCTGCTCGAACCCCCGCGAGAGTTGCTGCGCCGGTTGGAGGCTGAGGTGCTTCCCGCACCGTGAACGATCAGGTAGCCGCCCGGGCCGGCATCCCGCCGTTCTATGTGATGGATGTCTGGCTGGCGGCCGCTGAACGTCAGCGCAGCCATGGCGATCTGGTCAACCTGTCCGCCGGACAGCCGAGCGTGGGTGCCCCGGAGCCGGTCCGAGCCGCAGCCGCGGCCGCGCTGCACCTCAACCAGCTTGGTTATACGGTGGCGCTGGGGATTCCGGAACTGCGTGCCGCGATTGCGGCGGATTACCAACGCCGGCATGGGATTTCCATCGAGCCCGATGCCGTCGTAGTGACCACCGGCTCATCGGGCGGCTTCCTGCTGGCGTTTCTGGCGTGCTTCGACGTCGGTGACCGCGTCGCGATGGCCAGTCCCGGCTACCCGTGTTACCGAAACATTCTGGCGGCGCTGGGATGTGAGGTGGTGGAGATCCCGTGCGGGCCGGATACCCGGTTTCAGCCCACTGCGCAGATGCTGGCCGAACTCGACCCACCCGTTCAGGGCGTAATCGTGGCCAGCCCGGCCAATCCCACCGGCACCGTCATACCGCCGGAGGAACTTGCGGCGATCGCAACTTGGTGCGACGCCACCGGTGTGCGATTGATCAGTGACGAGGTGTATCACGGCCTGGTCTACGACGAGGCGCCGCGGACCAGCTGCGCCTGGCAGACATCGCGAAATAGTGTGGTAGTCAATAGCTTCTCCAAATACTTCGCGATGACCGGCTGGCGGTTGGGTTGGTTGGTGGTGCCCACCGAGTTGCGCCGCGCCGTGGACCGCCTGACTGGCAACTTCACCATCTGCCCCCCGGTGTTGTCTCAGATCGCCGCGGTATCGGCCTTCACTCCGGAGGCAACCGCCGAGGCCGAGGCCAACCTGCTGCACTATTCCCTCAATCGGAGGATGTTGCTCGACGGCCTGAGCCAACTGGGGCTGGACCGATTGGCCCCGACCGACGGTGCGTTCTACGTCTACGCCGACGTCGGCGAATTCACCAGCGACTCACTGGCTTTCTGCTCAAAGCTGTTAGTGGATACCGGCGTAGCGATCGCACCCGGAATCGACTTCGACCCCACCCAGGGGAACTCCTACGTCCGGCTCTCCTTCGCAGGCCCGACCAGCGACATCGAAGAGGCCTTACGCCGAATCGGATCCTGGCTGCCCGGCCAGTAGTGCGCTGATACGTGATTCGAGGACATCACCTACATCCGCCACATTGATGCCGAACCGCTCACGCAGCGTCTCCACCACCGCCGCCGCGTCCTCGAGCACGATCTTCTCGCTGCTGTCCGGCCGGTGAATGGTGAGATTGCGGCCGGCCAGGTTCACCCGGGCGTCGTCGGTGACAGCTGCCGCCATCAGTCCGGTGACGAACTGCGAGGCCGGGTGGGTCGAGACGTACCAACTGCCGACCGTCAGATCGATTTCCGGCCGGGTCTGGGTGCTGAAGACATAGAGCGCCTGCCACTCGCCGCGCACCTGGGCCTGCAGCATCAGGCCGTCGCGCCAGTCCACGAGTCGGTACGGTTCATGCGGCGTCTGTCGCACGTCGCCGGTCTCCAGACGCAGCGGCGAGGTCGGTGTCTGACCACCGAAACCCACATCGACGAGGTAAGGCCCCGGGCAACCGGGAAATGTCACCGCAAGCACGGTGTGCGTCTGAGCCGGTAGCGGTGCGTCGGGCGGCCGCATCCACACCACCCGGCCGGCCAGCCGCCGGACCCGATACCCGAGTTCGGTCAGCACGTAACCCATCAAGCCGTTCTGCTCGTAACAGTAACCGCCCCGACGGCGGCGAATCAGCTTGTCGAACAACGCCTCTGGACCCAAGTCAGCGACCGGGACACCGGTGAACGGGTCGAGATTCTCGAACGGAATGGCCCTGGTATGCGCCGCCACCAGACCTTGCAAAGCGTCGAGCGTCGGTTCGCTCGCCCCGCGGTAGCCGACGCGATCGAAGTATTCGTTCAGATCCAGTGCCATAACAGCCATTCTCCGACCGGACGCCGGTGGGCCCGGACGGGGGCCGCCCGGCTTTGCCTCGGGGATGTTTGGCCCAGAAGACTCGTCGAATCGATGGTTGCCAGAACGGTTCCTACGCGCAGCGCGGTTGCTACTGTTGACTCGAATTCAACACCGGAGAGGTTGCCACAAGCATGCCTGGAGATACCTCAGCGGAAGGCGCGGCACCGAGCGCCATCATGGCGGAGTTGGCCGCGGCGGGGTTCGAGGACGCCCGGCAGGTGGGCCGCGGCGGCGCCGGGGTGATCTACCGCTGTTACGAGAGGGCGTTGGGTCGCAGCGTCGCCGTCAAGGTGCTGCCGTCCCATCTCGACGAAGAGGACAGTCGAGAGCGGTTCCTTCGTGAGGGCTACGCGATGGGCGGGCTCTCTGGCCATCCGAACATCGTCCATATCCTCCGCGTCGGCATGACGACCAGCAACCGGCCGTACATCGTCATGCCCTACCACCCAGCGGACTCGCTGGCGGTGCGACTGCGGCACGAAGGTCCGATTCCGTGGCCCGAAGCGCTGCGGATCGGCGTCAAGCTGTGCGGAGCACTGGAAACCGCGCATCGCAACGGCACCCTGCACCGCGACATCAAACCCGCCAACGTGCTGATCAACGATTACGGCGAACCGCAGCTCAGCGACTTCGGCATCGCCCACATCGAGGGTGGCTACGAAACGGCGACGGGTTTCTTCTCCGGCACCATCGACTACACCGCACCCGAAGTGATGACCGGCAATCCGGCGACCGTGGCAGCCGACATTTACTCGCTCGGCGCCACGATCTACGCGCTGATCGCCGGCAACGCCGCCCACGAGCGCCGAAAAGGCGAAGACCTGATCGCCCAGTATCTGCGTATCAGCTCGACCGGCGTCCCGGATATGCGCACGGAAGGAATTCCGGACACGGTGTGCGCGGCGATCGAAAAGGCGATGTCGATCGAACCCGCGAACCGCCCCATAACCGCGGAGGAGTTCGGCCACGACTTGCAGGCAGCGCAGCGAGCCAACGGATTGAAGCCAGACGCGATGGCCATCACCCGGTCGGGGGACAGCACCGGCCGAACCGCGATCGTGACCCCGACCGTCCCGGTGACCTCGCCGAACCCGACCGGCAATACCCGGCAGGTCCGTCCACCCGAGCCGCCCGCGGACAGCCATACCTCCGTGATCGGTCAACCGGTTGGTCCCCCGGGCGATTCCAGTCGGGAAGACCCATCCGAGATCGCCAGCATCCTGCGGAACGCGCGAGGCGCGTACACCCAGCCTCAGGTTGCCCACCCGCCGGCCACGGGCACGGGCACGGGCACGGGCGACACGACACCGCCGGGTAAGCCGGCGCGGGCGAAGACGATCCTCAGCCGGCCGGCAACCAAGAAGGGCCGGCTGGTGATGGCCGCCGCGATCGCGGCGGTGCTGCTGTTGGTCGCCGGAGGTGTCTTCGTCGCGATCAGCGGCGACGACAGCAAGCACAACACCGCGACGAGTCAGCCGCCCACCCAGGCGCCGGTTCAGTGGAAGCCGATCACCAATGCGCGCACCGCACGGGATGGGACTGCGACGACGCAATCCGACGGCACCATCTGGATCTTCGGCGGCATCGGCAGCGACGGGTCGGTTACCGCACGCCACGAGGGTTACGACCCCGCCATCGACGAATGGAAAGGCGGCGACGACCTGCCCGTGCCGGTGCAGCGGGCCGCAGCGGTGACCTGGCAGGGCAATCCCGTGGTCCTGGGCGGCTGGAAAACTGCGGGGCCGAAACCGACTGCCAATGACCAGGTTTGGCGCATGATCAACAGTCATTGGGTCGAGCTGCCCCGCCTGCTGCAACCTCGGGGAGGCGGCGCAGCGGCGGTGGTCGGGGACCGGATCATCGTCACCGGCGGTGTGGATGCCAATGGGGCACTGCTGAATACCACCGAGGTCTTCGACGGCAACGCCTGGACTTTGGGGACCCCGATACCGACGCCGCGGGAGTCGCTGGCGGCAGCCACCGACGGCAAACTGGTCTATACGGTCGGCGGAGCCAGCGGCAGCACGGACTCGGCAGCTGTCGAGGCGTACGACCCGGCCGCCAAGACCTGGGCAACGTTGCCGCCACTGCCGCGCCCCCGCAGCGATCTGGGCGTGGCAATCGCCGATGGACGCTTGGTCGTCGCCGGCGGCCTGTCGGGTGGCGAGGTGCTCAAGAGTGTGTCGGTGTTCGACCTGACAGCGAAATCATGGGACGCCCTGCCGGATATGGCGGCGGCGCGGCACGGCATGGCAGTGGCCGCGGTGACGAAAACCGTCTATGCAATCGGGGGTTCGACCGGAGCAGGAGATCAGCAGGTGGTCTCGTCGGCGGAGGCGTTGACGCTGCCGGCGCGCAAGACCCAGCCGGCATCGCAGTGGCGCACCCTTCCTGACGCCAAGACGCCGCGGTTGATGATGGCGTGGACGGTCCTGAACGACAGAATCTGGATGATCAGCGGTCTCCTGAACGGAACCGTCCTGAACACCGTCGAGAGTTACGACCCGCGCAGCGGTGTCTGGGAGACCGGCCCGCCCTTACCCGTTGCACTGCACCATGCGACCGCGGCAACCTATCGGGGCGAGGTAGTAGTGCTCGGCGGCGCGACCGACAACATCGCGGACGCGTCCAAGAAGGTCTTCGCGTTGCGCGGCAACAACTGGGTCGAATTGCCACCTCTCACCCACCCGCGCGCGGGCGCGGCGGCCGCGGTGGTGGGCGACAAGCTGGTGGTCGTCGGTGGGCAGAACGCTAAACAGGTGGTACCGCAGACCGAGGTCTTCGATGGCACCTCGTGGAACGACTCGGCCAACATGCCGACTCCGCGCGAGCACCTGGCTGCCGTCTCGGACGGGACCTACGTGTACACGGTGGGCGGACGATTCCTGTCGGCCGACAAGAACTCCGCGGCTTTCGAGCGGTACGACCCCGCATCCGGGGCGTGGACCAAGCTGGTCGACATGCCCACCCCGCGCGGCAGTTACGGCGCCACCTACATCGACGGCCGGGTAGTGGCCGTCGGCGGCGAAGAACCGACCCGGGTGCTGGCAACAGTGGAGTCGTACGACGTCGCCGAGGGGAAGTGGTCCACCCTGACCCCGATGCCCACCGCGCGGCACGGTGAGGCCGTTGCGACGGTCGGCCAGACGATTTACGTGATCGGTGGCGCTAATCGTCCCTCGCACGAGGGCGGCACCGCGACGGTCGAGGCGTTGGACTTCAATTAGCGCATTTGTTTTATCGCTGTGGAATATGGGGATCCGCTATAGACGGCTGCCGCACAACCGCAAACCGTCTATCAATGGAGCTCATTATGAGTACCAGCAATATCGTATGGATCGTGATTGCCGCGTTAGTGCTGATCGCGTTGATCGCCGCGCTCGTGGCGGTTTCGGCCAGGTCAAAGCGTCGTCGCCAACTCGAGCAGGCCGAAGGGATTCGCGAGCAGGCCAGAGTAGACGCCGCGCGGGTGGAACGCCGCGAAGCACTCGCACAGGAAACGGCTGCCAAAGCGCGCGCCGCGCAGGCGGAGGCGGAGGCCAAAGCGGCTGAAGCCGCCCGGCTGCAGGATCGTGCCGCCGCCCACCAGGACGAGGTGGCGACGTCGCGTGAACAGCTCGATGCGCAGTTGAAACGGGCCGACACTCTCGACCCTAACGTCAGGAAAGACAAGAACCACCGCGGCGACGCCCGCGACGAGACGCCACAGGACGGGGCGTGGAGTCAAGAGAACACCAACCTCGCGGGGCGGGACACCCATCCGCAGCAGGACACCGCTCCGCAGCACGACGCCGAACACTACCGCGGCGTGAACACCTGACGGCAACATACTTCGGTGCCCGGTCCCGCCAGTCCAGGACCGGGCACCGCAATTCAGGACCGGGCACCGCTTTTCAGAGTCGCCGCACCGCTTTTCTGCTGCTACGCGCGATCTGCCGCTCCCGCGCGTACAGCAGCCCGTAGGTGAACCCGTTCTCACCCGGGGCGGTTCCCGCGGTAGTCGCCAGCCGACGAAGTGCGTCGGTGGCGACTACCGCATCCTGATGGTCACCCAACACCGTCTGAATGTGCTTGTATCGCTTGACGACCCGCTTCGCGTGCTTGTCGAGCGGGACAGTCAGCTCAGCGGCGTAGCGGGCACGCTTGGCGGCTTTGCGGGCGCGATGCAACAAATCATCGGAACTGCCCTTCAGGGCTTGGGCCAAGCGCCGGTCCGCTTTGTGCCGCGCTCTGGTCGCGCGTTTGCGTAGTTCCTTGCGGGTAAGCCGGGTGTCGATCGGCGGGTCAGCGCGCCAGCCACGCAGCACCGCCATCAGGTCCTGGTAACGTTCCGATTCCATCGCCTCGCCGACCCGGGCCCGGGCCGGGAGTTCAATTGCCTTCAGGTCATTGCGAATTCGCGACCGCACCGGGCCCAGGACCAAAGTGTCCGGAAGTTCGTCGAGCGCTTCCCCGAAGCGGCGCGTCTGGACCTGGCAATCCCGAACTTCCCCGAGCAGACCCGCGAACCATTTGAGTTCGTCGTCCATGCCACCGAGCGGTGAATCATCCAGCACCGTCCGGAACACCCGCAGCGTGCTGCGCAGCCGGCGGATCGCCACCCGGGTGTCATGAATTGGGTCGGCACCGCTGCGGAGACCGGCATCACCGGCGGCGATCTTGTTGAGCTGAGTGTTCAGGTAATCAGTGAGGGCTCCGACGGCCCGCTTATCCGGCATACCGCAACGCGTTTCCGCGCAACGCGACCGCCAAACCTACAGCCAGGTGTCTTGGGTGGTCGTCGTGAGAAAAGCTTCCAAATCGTCACGCCACTGGGCAGGTGTGTTCTTGTCCGGCTCGATGCCGGTGTACTCACCGCGGTAGAACAGCAGTGGGCGTGGCTTGATCTTCGGCACCTCGGACAACGAATTCACCGAACCGAACACCACAAAGTGGTCACCGCCGTCGTGCACGGAGGCGACCGTGCAGTCGATGTAGGCCAGCGATCCTTCGATGATCGGCGAACCCAGTTCCGATGGCTCCCAATCAATTCCAGCGAACTTATCGGGCTCCTTGGAACCGAAGCGCGCCGAGACATGCTGCTGGCTCTCGGTGAGCACGTTCACGCAGAACTTGCCGCTGGCCTCGATGGCCTGCCAGGACCTCGAGACTTTGGTCGGGCAGAACAGCACCAGCGGCGGATCCAGCGAGAGCGCCGCGAATGACTGACAAGCGAAGCCGATCGGCACGTCGTCATGCACGGTGGTGATGATGGTGATCCCCGTGCAGAACTGACCCAGTACGCTGCGGAACGTCCGCGGGTCGATCGGCGCAGCAGTCATGAACAGCCCCTAAGTCAGCTCTTGAAGCCGACCGAGAAATCGTGACCCCACAGGCTCACCGCGGTGCTTTCCCGGGCGATCCAGTCGTCGTCAACGACTTGCCTTCCCTCGCAACCAAACTCGACATCAAAACCGCTGGGTGTCTTCATATAGAAGGACAGCATCAGGTCGTTAACGTGCCGGCCCAGGGTGGCCGACATCGGTACTTTCTTGCGCAGCGCGCGATCCAGGCCCAATCCGACGTCGTCGGCGTTCTCCACTTCGACCATCAGGTGCACGATGCCCGAAGGTGTCGGAGCCGGCATGAAAGCCAGGCTGTGGTGGCGCGGATTGCAACCGAAGAAGCGCAGCCATGCCGGGGCCCCGTCGGCGGGCCGGCCCACGATTTGCGGCGGCAGACGCATAGAGTCTCGGAGCTTGAAGCCGAGCACATCCCGGTAGAAGTGCAGCGACTCGGCGTCGTCTTTGGTGGACAGGACCACATGGCCCAGCCCCTGCTCACCGGTGACGAACTTGTGACCGTAGGGGCTGACCACCCGCCGATGTTCCAGCGCTGCACCGTGGAAGACCTCCAGGCAATTGCCCGACGGGTCGGAGAACCGGATCATCTCGTCGACCCGGCGGTCTGCCAATTCCGCGGCGGTCGCCTCTTTGTACGGGGTTCCCTCGACGTCGAGGCGATTCCGAATCTCCTGCAGCCCTGCGGCATTCGCGCATTCCCAACCAGCCTCCGAAAGCCGGTCGTGCTCACCAGGCACAATGACCAAGCGGGCCGGGAAGTCGTCCATCCGCAGGTACAAGGCACCCTCGGTGTTGCCTTTACCCTCAACCATGCCCAGAACTTTCAGGCCGTATTCGCGCCATGCCGGCATGTCGGTGGCCTCGATGCGCAGATAGCCCAGTGACCGGATGCTCACCTCGCACCTCCTAAGAAATCAATCGTGAGTTTGTTGAACTCGTCGAACTTCTCCACCTGAGCCCAATGTCCACACTGCCCGAACACGTGTAATTGAGCTCGCGGGATGGTCTTCAGCGCGACCAGCGCACCATCCAGCGGGTTGACCCGGTCCTCCCGGCCCCAGATCAGCAACACCGGTTGCCGCAGCTTGTACACCTCGCGCCACATCATGCCGAGCTCGAAGTCGGCTCCGGAGAACGACATTCCCATCGCCCGGGTCGCGGTCAACGACTCGGGCGTGCTGGCCAACTCGAAACGCTGGTCGATAAGTTCGGGGGTGATCAACTTCTGATCGTGAACCATCACCCGCAGGAAGGCTTCGAGATTCTCCCGGGTGGGGTCGACGGAGAACTTCCCGAGCCGCTTGACACCCTCGGTCGGGTCAGGCGCGAACAGGTTGACGCTCAAACCGCCCGGACCCATCAGCACCAGCTTGCCGGCCAAGTCTGGGTAGTCCAGCGCGAACCGCACCGCGGTGCCCCCGCCCAGCGAATTGCCCACCAGCGGAACGCGTCCCAGACCGAGCTGGTCGAACAGGCCCTTGAGCGCTCGGGCGGCATAGCGATTGAACTGCCCGTGCTCGGCGCGTTTGTCGGAATGCCCGTAGCCGGGCTGGTCGACAGCCAACACATGGAAGTGCTCGGCCAGAACTGCGATATTGCGGGAGAAGTTCGTCCAACTCGACGCGCCGGGCCCGCCGCCGTGCAGCAACACCACCGTCGGGGCATTGCCGATTCCCGCTTCGTGGTAGTGCAGCTTCAGCGGACCGTCGACGTCGACCTCCGCATAACGCGAGGTGGCCTCGAACGTCAGCTCTTCGGTCGTGGTCATACCATCGTGTCGCCGGGCGGCAACCCGAACTCGTGGTTCCCGAAGATCTGGTAGGCCCGCTCGGGGTCGTTGGCCGCGTGCACCCGGCCGGCGTGGGCATCGCGCCAGAAGCGTTGCACCGGTTGATCGTTGCCCAGCGCCGTGGCACCGGAGGCTTCGAAGAGCCGGTCGATCGACGCGATCGCCCGCCCCGTCGCGCGCACCTGGTCGCGCCGGGCGCGGGCGCGCAACTCGAAGGGGATCTCCTTGCCCGCCGACAGCAACGCGTACTCGTCGGCGACGTTGCCGCTCAACTGCCGCCACGCCGCGTCGATGTCGCTGGCGGCTTCGGCGATGCGCACCTTGGCGAACGGGTCGTCCTTGGCCTTCTCGCCGGCGAACGCGGCACGCACCCGCTTACCCTGGTGCTCCACGTGCGCCTGGTAGGCGCCGTAGGCCATGCCGACGATCGGCGCCGAGATGGTGGTGGGATGCATTGTGCCCCAGGGCATCTTGTACACCGGGGCCGTATTGGTCTCATATCCGCCGGCGGTCCCGTCGTTCATCGCCTTGTAGGAGAGGAACCGATGCCGGGGCACGAAGACGTCCTTGACCACCACGGTGTTACTGCCAGTGCCGCGCAAGCCCACGACATGCCATACGTCGTCGATGCGGTACTCGCTGCGCGGGATGAGAAAGCTGCCGAAATCGACCGGTCGCCCGTCTTTGATCACGGGTCCGCCGAGAAACGCCCAGGAGGCGTGGTCGCACCCCGACGACCAGTTCCACGACCCGTTGACCAGGTAGCCACCATCGACCACGACCCCGGCGCCCATCGGTGCGTAGGAGGACGAAATACGGGTCTTCGGGTCGTCACCCCAGACCTCCTCCTGGGCCTGCTGGTCGAACAACGCCAAGTGCCAGTTGTGCACGCCGATGATGGAACTGACCCATCCGGTGGAACCGCACGCGCTGGCAAGCCGTCGGGTCGCCTCATAGAACAGCGCCGGGTCGCACTGCAGTCCGCCCCACTGCTCGGGCTGCAGCAGGGTGAAGAATCCAACTTCGTCGAGTTCCTGGACGGTCTCGTCGAGCAGCCTGCGGCGGTCCTCTGTCGCTTGGGCGCGCTCCCGAATCCGAGGCAGCAGATCATCGATGGCAGTGAGGACCGACTGCGCATCACGCTGTTGAATGGACGTCACTTACGTTTGCCTCCTGGGAGAGCGGACTGAGCTCGGAGCACCGATTTCGACTTAAAGAAAGACTAGAACACGTTCCGATTTGTGTCGAGCAGGGTATTCCTGCGGCTGGTAGCGATATATATCGGGTTTTCTATAACATGTTCTAGTTCAGTTGGCAGGAAGGGTAGGTCGTGACAGCGGATGTCCCCGGGGACGTGCCCGACGAGCCGCTCGGCGACCATGTGTTGGAACTGCAGATCGCCGAAGTGGTCACCGAAACCGACGATGCGCGGTCATTGGTTTTCACCGTCCCGGACGGAGCCGGAGACCCCGACGTCGGGTCAGGACGGCTTCGCTACGCGCCCGGCCAGTTCCTGACCCTGCGCATTCCCAGCGACCGCACCGGTTCGGTGGCGCGGTGCTACTCGTTGTGCAGTTCACCGTTCACCGACGAAGCGCTGACCGTCACGGTCAAGCGGACGGCCGACGGTTACGGGTCCAACTGGCTGTGCGACAACGCCCGCAAGGGCATGCGCATCCATGTGCTGGCCCCGTCGGGAACCTTCGTGCCGAAGACGCTGGACGACGATTTCCTGCTACTGGCGGCCGGTAGCGGGATCACGCCGATCATGTCGATCTGCAAATCGGCGCTCGTCGAAGGCAGCGGCCAGGTGACGCTCGTCTACGCCAACCGCGACGACCGGTCGGTCATCTTCCGCGACGCGCTGCAGGATCTGGCAACGAAGTATCCGGACCGCTTGACGGTGGTGCACTGGCTCGAATCGCTGCAAGGGTTGCCCAGCGCGGCGGCACTGGCCAAGCTGGCCGCGCCGTTCACCGCGCGGCCCGCCTACATCTGCGGGCCCGGACCGTTCATGGAGGCGGCGCGCCAAGCCCTGGACGCGCTCAACGTGCCCGCCAACAAGGTGCACATCGAGGTGTTCAAGTCGCTGGAGTCGGACCCGTTCGCAGCGGTGAAGGTCGAGCAGACCGGTGACGAGCCACCCGCCACCGCGGTCGTGGAACTCGACGGTGAAACCCACACCGTGTCCTGGCCGCGCAACGCCAAGCTGCTCGACGTGCTGTTGGCGAAGGGCCTCGACGCACCGTTCTCCTGCCGGGAGGGCCACTGCGGCGCCTGCGCGTGCACCCTGCGCAGCGGCAAAGTCTCGATGGAGGTCAACGACGTGCTCGAGCAGGAAGACCTCGACGACGGGCTAATTTTGGCCTGTCAATCTCACCCGGAATCTGATTCGGTAGAAGTGACCTACGACGAGTAGGCGCAGAGCGTCACCGGGAAGGAAAAGCAGATGAAACGGCTGGTACCTGGTCTCGCGATGACCGGATTGCTGCTGGCGGTGCTGCCCAGCCCCACCGCGGCCGCCGGAGACAACACCGCGGTCACGCTGTTTCCGGTGGACGAGGCGACCCAGATCGAGACGCGCTCCTTCGTCAATTGCCCTGGCGGTGGCACGTGCGACTTCGTCGTGGGTGCCAACCTGCGCACGCCCGACGGCCCGGCCGGCTTCCCGCCCGGGTTATGGGCGCGACAGACCACCGAGATCCGGTCCAACAATCGGCTGGCCTATCTGGACGCGCACGCCACCGG
Source organism: Mycobacterium asiaticum (assembly GCF_001673315.1). GTDB lineage: Bacteria > Actinomycetota > Actinomycetes > Mycobacteriales > Mycobacteriaceae > Mycobacterium > Mycobacterium asiaticum_B. The sequence continues at coordinate 26,179 of NZ_LZLQ01000011.1, forward strand.
CCAGTTCGAGCGGGTGTTCAAAGAGGGCGGAATCGACACGATCACCACCCAGTACTTCGGCGAAGGGCCGCCCGACAAGTACCAGTCCACCGGCGTCATCAACTCGACGAGTTGGCAGACGGGCCAGCCGATGTCCACCAACACGCTGCTCTTCGTCTGCACGCACATCCAGGTCGTCTATCCGGGGGTGAACCTCACCTCGCCCAGCACCTGTGCGCAGACGCCGGTTACGTAACGCGTGGTTGGGTAACGCCCGGTTACGTAACGCGTAGCAGCGTCGCCCAGACTGAAAATTTGCAGCAGAAGTTCGAGTTGAGGCGTGCAGATTTTCAGTCTCGACGGGCTATCCGGCCAGCGCGCGCACTGGCGCGTCTCCCGCGCGCCAGCCTCTCAACAACAAGGCATGCTTGACGCGTTCGACGACTTCGTCGGGAGGGTCCTCGGCGATCACCCGGATGATGATCCAGCCCAAGTCCTCGAGCTTGCGTAGCCGCCGTTGATCCCAGACGTACCGGCCACGATCAGCGCGATGTTGGTCGCCGTCGTATTCGACGGCCACCCCGTACTCCGACCACCCCATGTCCAGCACGGCCAAGGTGTGGTACTTGACGACGATCGGGATCTGAGTCCGTGGCGCGGGAAGGCCCGCGTCGATCAAGAGCAGTCGCAGCGCCGACTCCCTAGGTGAGGCGGCACCCGCATCCACCAGATCCAAGGCCGCTCGCAACGTGCGGATGCCGCGTGCTGCTGGGTATCGCTCGGCCAGATGCAGCACGGCATCGGCGGAGAAACTCGTGGCGCGCATCAGCGCGTCCAAGCGGGCGACCGCCTCGGCGCGGGTAAGGAGGCGGCCAAGGTCGTACGCAGTTCGCACGACGCTGGTGACCGGCAGACCCGCGACGCAACTGATCTCGGCGTCGGTCAACGTCTGCTTCCTCGCGAGGATGCCGCGCGGCGGGTGCGTATTGGAGCAGATCAGTTCGATGGGCGTACCGGCGTCGACCCACTGTGCGCCGTGCAGAGCCGATGCGGCGAGGCCGGCGACCACCCAGCGGCGCTGCGACCACAGCCACGCCGCCTGGGTTCTATCCCGCAACGAAAGCTGTTGCCCGGCAGCGACATAAACGCCGGGGAACACCGGCCGATACCAGCGGCGGAGTTCATGTCGCGTCACGTCGGCACGCCGCAGCGCTTCGTTTCGTCGGAAGACCATGGCCGCCATCCTGGGGCCAGGGTCCGACAGCTCATCGAGACTGAAGATCGGCAGCGAAAGTGCGAGTGGCGGCCTGCAAATTTTCAGTCTCGGCGAAATGGGGTTTCGAACGTATCGCGGCAACCCCAATTGCGGCCCAGAACGTATCGCGGAACCCCAAACGGGGCTCGGAACCTATCGCGGCAACCCGCAACGCGGCCCGGATCGTACCGCGGAGCCCCAAACGAAGCTCGGAACCTATCGCGGCAACCCCAGCAACCGCTCGGCCGCGACCGTGAGCAGAATCTGTTCCGTCCCGCCGGCGATGGTCAGGCAGCGGGTGTTGAGGAAGTCGTACACGGCCCGGTTGTGTACCAGACCGCCGCCATCGGAGACATCCATCATGTATTCGGCGAGCGCCTGCCGATAGCGCACGCCGATGAGCTTGCGGACGCTGGATTGCGCCCCCGGATCGCGGCCGCCCACAGCCAACTGCGCAATGCGCTGGTCAAGCAGCGCGCCGGTTTGGGTCAACAGGATCAAGCCGGCCAGCCGATCCTGCTGAGCTGCGTCCAGATCGATTTCGGAGAGCACCTGCAGCAACTCTTCCATCGGGTTGCCCAGCGCGGTCCCGGTGGCCATCGCGATCCGTTCGTTGGCCAGGGTGGTGCGCGCGAGGCGCCACCCGTCGTTGACGGCACCCACGACCATCTCGTCGGGAACGAACACGTTGTCCAGGAACACTTCGTTGAACAGCGAGTCACCGGTGATCTCGCGCAACGGCCGGATCTCGATGCCCGGCGACTTCATGTCGATCAGGAAGTACGTGATGCCCTTGTGTTTGGGCGCGTCCGGATCGGTCCTGGCCAGACACACCCCCCAGGCCGCCTTGTGCGCCGCGGAAGTCCAGACCTTCTGCCCGGTGAGCAGCCAGCCGCCATCGCCGCGCACCGCTTTGGTGCGCAGCGACGCCAGGTCCGAACCGGCACCCGGCTCGGAAAACAACTGGCACCACAGGAAATCGCCCCGCAGGGTGGCGAGCACGAAACGCTCGACCTGCTCGGGTGTTCCGTGTTCGAGCAGGGTGGGCGCCGCCCACCAACCGATCACCAGGTCCGGCCGCACCACCCCCGCAGCCGCCATCTCCTGGTCGATCAGGAGTTGCTCGGCCGGCAACGCACCACGGCCGTGCGGGGCCGGCCAGTGCGGTGCCAGCAGCCCGGCCTCCGCCAACGCCACCTGCCGCTTCTCCTGCGGCAATTCGGCGATCTGTGCGACCGCGGCAGCGATCTCGGGTCGCGAACTCTCGACCTCCGATAGGTCGATACCCAATTGGCGCCGGACACCTTGCTGGGTCAGCGCGGCAACCCGGCGCAGCCAACACTCCGAACCGCCCAGAAAACGGCCGATGCTGTGGGCACGCCGCAAATAAAGATGCGCGTCGTGTTCCCAGGTACACCCGATCCCACCGAGCACCTGGATGCAGTCCTTGACGTTGGCTTTCGCGGAAGCGATGCCGATGCTGGCGGCCAGCGCCGCAGCGATGGCGAATTGCTGGGGATCGGGATCGGACGCGGCGCGGGCGGCGTCAGCGGCGGCCACCTCGGCCTGCTCGGCGCGGCACAGCATTTCCGCACACAGGTGCTTGATGGCCTGGAAGCTGCCGATCGGCTTGCCGAACTGCTCGCGCACCTTGGCGTAAGCGACGGCGGTTTCCAGCGCATACCGGGTGATACCGGCGGCCTCGGCGGCCAGCAAGGTCGCCGCGAGATCCCGCACCCGCTGGTCCGATTCGGCCAAGACGGTGGCCGACGCCGAGGTCAGCACCACCCGCGCCAACGGCCGGGAAAAGTCGGTGGCCCGCAACGGCTCCAGCGCCACCCCCTCGGCGTCGAGATCTACGAGCAGCCATTTGCCGTCCGCGGGCACCAACAGGACACCGCCGGCGGCGGCGCCGAGCGCCCACGGCAGCGTGCCCGAGACCCGCTGCCCGTCGAACTCCACGTCACCTTCGAGAGCCAGACCAGCAAAGCGTCCGCCGGAGACCAGCGCGTCCAGTAGGTCGGGGTCGGAGACCACGAGGGTCGCCACGGCGGTGGTTGCCACAGGTCCCGGCACCAGCGCCTTGGCCGCCTCCTCGACCATGGCGCACAGGTCCTCGGTACTGCCGCCCGCCCCGCCGCGCTCTTCGGCAACGGCTACGCCGAACAAACCCAAGTCGGCGACGCCGGCAAATACCGGGCGCCAGGCGTCAGCGTCTCCCTGTTCGACGGCGCGCACCGCTACCGTCGCGGACGACCCCGAGGCCGCGCTTCGGGCCCAGTCGCGCACCAGTTCGCGTGCCGCGAATTGTTCATCGGTGACGGTCGCTACCATCAGCAGTCCTCCGCGTCGGCGCGGCCACATGGCCGAGATGGGTCCGGGTATCTTCTCTCCACACTAGAACGTGTTCTAATAGTGGAGGCGATCAACCGTCAAATCGGTGGTCATCCGGGCACTACACGTCGTTGTCCCGGCTGCGGGGAGGTGGGAGATTGACGCAAAGAATGCGTATCGTTTGCGAACATGTCGCCAGCAAACCCGACTCCGCGCGCCGTTTCCGGCAGCCAGCCTCGCGAGGTGGTGAACGTGGCGGTATTGGCTGAGTCCGAACTGGGTTCTGAGGCCCAACGGGAGCGTCGCAAGCGAATCCTGGACGCCACCATGGCCATCGCGTCGAAGGGCGGCTACGAGGCCGTGCAAATGCGCGCCGTGGCCGACCGTGCGGACGTCGCCGTCGGCACTCTGTACCGCTACTTCCCGTCGAAGGTGCACTTACTGGTGTCGGCCCTGGGCCGGGAGTTCAGTCGGATCGACGCCAAAACCGACCGTTCTGCGGTCGCCGGAGGCACGCCGTTTCAGCGGCTGAACTTCATGGTCGGCAAGCTGAACCGGGCGATGCAACGCAATCCACTGCTGACCGAGGCGATGACGCGTGCCTACGTATTCGCCGACGCGTCCGCGGCCACCGAAGTGGACCAGGTGGAGAAGCTGATCGACAGTATGTTCGCGCGGGCGATGAGCGACGGCGAGCCGACGGAGGACCAGTACCACATCGCGCGGGTCATCTCCGACGTGTGGTTGTCCAACCTGCTGGCCTGGCTCACCCGTCGCGCGTCGGCCACCGACGTCAGCAAGCGGCTGGACCTGGCAGTGCGCCTGCTGATCGGTGATCAGTCGGCCGGCTGAGATTCAGCCAGGTGCCCCCGAGGTGCGGCCCCGGATGAGCTCGGTGTCCAGTAGTTCGACCACGGGCAGCCCGGAGCGCGGCGGCTTGAGCACCAATTCACCTGCGCGCCGGCCTTTTTGCAGACTCGGCTGCGCGACGGTGGTCAGTCCGCGGCTGAGCGCGTCCTCCACTCCGTCGAAGCCGGTGACCGTCATCTGGCCTGGAACATAAATCCCATGTGCGCGAAGATAATCCATGGCCGACAGGGCCAGTATGTCTGCGGTGCACATCAGCGCCGTGATCCGCGGATTCGCCTCCAACGCCACCTTGGCAGCATCTCCTCCTGACGTTGGCAGGTGCTCGTCGCTTTCCACCACGGTCAGCGAATCCCGGTCGACGCCGGCCGCCGTCATCGCCTCCCAGACTCCGATGATGCGCTCACGTTGGACGTCGAAAGTAGGTGAGTGCAATCGCTCGGCATCCACCAGACCCAGACGTCGGTCCTGGCCGAGTCGCATTGTCAGCAAACCGATCTCGCGATGCCCGAGCCCCAGCACGTACTCCGCCAGCTCACGCATGGCGGACCGGTCATCGATGCCGACCCGCGAGACCGCGGGCAGGTCGACCGGCTGGTCGACCACCACCACCGGCAGGCGCCGCTGCAACACCGCTTGCAGGTAGGGGTCGTCGTCGCGCACCGAATACACCACGAAGCCGTCCACGCCGGCCCGGAGCACGGCCGCCGTGCCGTCTTCGATGCTTCGGCTGGGGCCGACGGCCACCAGCAGCAGTCCCTGGCCGAGCTCTTCACACGACTGCGCCACTCCTGCAACGAAATCCCGCGCCGCCGGATCGCTGAAGGAATATGTCAGCGCTTCGGTCATCACCAGACCAACTGCACCGGCCTTGCGGGTGCGCAGTGACCGCGCCACCGGGTCGGGTCCCGCGTACCCTAGACGTTTCGCTGTGGCCAGCACCCGCTCCCGCAGTTCGGGCGAGAGCTGATCCGGTCGGTTGAAGGCGTTGGAAATCGTGGTGCGCGACACCTTGAGTTCGGCAGCCAACGACGCCAGAGTCGCCCGCCTGCGCGGTGTGGGACTCATGATCGGGAGGCTACAGCTGATGCGGATGCCCGCCAGCACCCGACTTCCTAATGGAAACGATTTTCATTAGTATTATGGGTTGGCTACCAGCCCTGTGGAAGGAATCAACGTGCGGAAATGCTGGCGGACGGTGCCGCGTGCCGTCGCCCCGGTCATCGCGATGAGCGTGCTTGGCTGCACCGCGATGGCGGGGTGCGCAACCACCGGTCCGGCTCACCCGGGCGCGGTCGCTGTGGTGGCTTCGACGGCGGTCTGGGGCAGCGTGGCGCGCGCAGTGGCGGGCGAACACATCGCGATCAGGTCCATCCTGGGCGGCACGGACGCCGACCCACACTCCTATCAGGCCACTGCCGCAGACGCGGCCGCGCTGGCCGACGCCGACCTCGTGATCTACAACGGCGGCGGCTACGACCCGTGGGTGGACCGCGTGCTAGCCGGACGCCCCGGCATGCAAAAGGTTGACGCGTTCTCCTACCTGGGACCGGTGAACGAAGCACCCGACGAGCACGTCTTCTACAACCTCACGGTTGCCAAGGCGGTGGCCGCCACGATCGCCGAGCGGCTGGCGGTCATCGACCCCGCGCACTCGATGGAATACCGAACCAGCGCAACCGAGTTCGGCCGCGGCGCCGACGCGATCGCAACGTCCGAGCGCGCCATCGCGACCGCGTACCCGGCCACCGGTGTGATCGCGACCGAGCCCGTGGTGCACTACCTGCTGACGGCGTCGGGTCTGATCAACCGCGCGCCGGCCGCCTTCGCGGAGGCCAACGAGAACGACGACGATCCCGCCCCCGCCGACATGGCTGCCGTGCTGGACATGATCAGCCGCCGAGACGTCGCGGCGCTGCTGGTCAACCCGCAGACTGCCACCCCGGCCACCGCCGATCTGCAGGCCGCCGCCCGTCGAGCCGGGGTGCCGGTGACCGAAGTCTCCGAGAACCTCCCGGGTGGATCCGATTACCTGACCTGGCAGCGTGACACCGTCAACCAGTTGACGGCCGCGCTGCGGTCGGCGCGTTAAGCCGCCGTGGGCGCTGCAGCGGTCGCGCTGACCGGCGCCCGCCTGGCCTTTGCCGACCGCGTGCTGTGGGACCACCTCGAATTGTCGGTATCCGCAGGAGAATTCGTCGCCGTACTCGGCCCCAACGGCAGCGGCAAGACGTCGCTACTCAAGGTGCTGCTCGGGCAACTTCGGTTGAGCGCCGGAACGGTCAGGGCGCAAGGACCCATTGGCTATGTGCCTCAACACCATCCGATGGATCGGGACGTGCTGTTGCGCGGACGCGACCTGGTCGGCCTGGGTGTCGACGGGCACCGCTGGGGCGCAGTGGCGTTACGCCGGGGCGAGCGGGCAAACCGGCGGACCGCGGTGCAGCGGGCGCTGGAACAGGTCGACGGCGAACGCCTCGCGGATGTCCGCGTCGGGTTGATGTCCGGCGGGGAACTGCAACGGGTACGGATCGCCCAAGCCCTGGCCAGCGATCCCGCGTTGATGTTGTGCGACGAACCGCTGCTGACACTCGACCCTGCCAACGCCAAGTTGGTCGCGGCGATGATCGATCGACGCCGCCGTGACGCTGGTACCACGATCTTGGTCGTCACCCACGAGGTCAATCCGATCCTGCCGTATGTGGACCGGGTGTTGTACCTGGTGGACGGGCGCTTCCGGATCGGCACCGTCGAAGAGGTGATGACCCCTCAGACCCTGTCGGAGCTGTACCGGTCCGATATCGAAGTAGTCAAGGTCAACGACCGGTACTTCGTCGTCGGTGCTGCGGACGGACTGCATCGATGAACGCACGTGTCACCGACATGCTGGACCATCTGTTCGCCGTCGATCTGACCGCGCATTTGCTCAGACATGACTTCGTGCAACAGGCATTGCTGGCAGCAGCACTCCTGGGTCTGGTGGCAGGGTTGATCGGGCCGCTGATCGTGATGCGCCAGATGTCGTTCGCGGTACACGGATCGAGTGAATTGTCGTTGACCGGAGCGGCATTCGCGTTGCTGGCCGGATTCGACGTCGGCGTTGGGGCACTGGTGGGAAGCGCATTGGCGGCCGCCCTGTTCGGCATCCTGGGCCAGCGTGCGCGGGAGCGCGACTCGGTGATCGGCGTGGTGCTTGCGTTCGGGCTGGGCTTGGCCGTGCTGTTCATTCACCTCTACCCCGGACGTACGGGTACCAGCTTCGCATTGCTGACCGGGCAGATCGTAGGGGTGGGCTACAGCGGCCTGGCCATGCTCGTCGCGGTGTGCGTCCTGGTCATCACCGCACTGGGGATCTGCTACCGACCCCTGCTGTTCGCGACGGTAGATCCGGACGTTGCGGCGGCCCGCGGGGTACCAGTGCGTGCGCTGGGAATCGTGTTCGCCGCCCTCGTCGGCGTGGTAGCCGCCCAGGCCGTCCAAATCGTCGGAGCGTTGTTGGTGATGTCGCTGCTGATCACCCCCGCCGCCGCGGCGGCGCGGGTGATTTCCGCCCCGGGGATGGCGATCGCAACGTCGGTGTTGTTCGCCGAGGTCGCCGCAGTTGGTGGCCTTGTGCTCTCCCTGGCGCCGGGCGTGCCGGTCTCGGTATTCGTAGCCACGATCTCGTTTCTCATCTACCTGTTTTGCTGGTTGCTGGACAAATACCGAAGCACGCGGCACTAAGCTGGAGAAACGGTTGCGAACCGGTTCATGAAGATGGGGAGGGGTACCGCGTGCGCCAGCGATTCGCCGCGCTCGCCGCGTTGGTCGGCGCTTGCATGCTCGCCGCCGGTTGCACCGACGTCGTCGACGGCAGGGCGGTCGCCGGCGCGAAAGCCGGTCTGGCGAATCAAACGCCGATCCCGGTCAGCGCCCTGGACGACCTGCTATTGGATACCAGCCAGATCAACAGCGCAGTGGGCGCCACCTCGATGAAGGTGTGGTTTCCCGCCAAAGGAATGTGGGACTGGAGCAAAAACGTCGCCGACACGAACTGCCTGGCCGTCGATGGCGCGGCGCAGGACAAGGTCTATGCGGGCACGGGGTGGACCGCGATGCGGGGACAGCGCCTCGACGACAGCATCGACGACTCGAAGAAGCGCAAGCATTACGCCATTCAGGCCGTGGTGGCCTTTCCCAACGCCCAGAACGCAAGGGACTTCTACCGGTCTTCGGTACAGAGTTGGAAATCGTGCTCCAACCGCCGATTCAACGATGTCACTCCGAGCCAACCGGACACGATCTGGTCGGTGGGCGATGTCACCGACGACAATGGCATCCTGACCAGCACACAGACCCAGGAAGCCGGTAACGGCTGGGCCTGCCAGCGCGCGCTGACGGTGCGCAACAACATCGCTATCGACGTCGTCACGTGCGCCTACGACCAAATCGGCTCGTCGGCAGTGGAGATCGCCAACCAGATCGCGGGCAAAGTCGCGAAACTGTAGGTAGCTTGCGGTCAAACTATTGGCCCGACTCCTCCCGCGCCGCAACCGGCGCGCATCGTCGCCGGGCCCAAGCCGAATCGCCCGACTCCTCCCGCGCCGCAACCGGCGCGCATCGTCGCCGGGCCTAAGCTAAACCACGTGGCCCGCATCGATCTCAATGCCGATCTCGGCGAAGGGTTCGGCGTCTGGCGACTCGGCGACGACGACGCGATGTTAGGGATCGTCACCAGCGCCAATGTGGCGTGCGGCTTCCACGCCGGAGACCCTGCGGGACTGCTGCGGGTGTGCCGGTCGGCGGCCGAGCGCGGCGTCCGGATCGGCGCCCAGGTCAGTTACCGAGATTTGGCCGGCTTCGGCCGGCGCTTCATCGACGTGACGGCCGAAGATCTGCGCGCCGACGTCATTTACCAGATCGGCGCATTGCAGGCTCTGGCGCAGGTGGCCGGATCGGTGGTGTCCTACGTCAAACCTCATGGCGCCCTGTACAACACGATCGTCACCAACCGTGAACAGGCGGCCGCGGTCGCCGAAGCGGTCGACAGCGTGGACCCAGCACTGCCGGTGCTTGGCATGACCGGTTCGGCCTTCTTCGACGAAGCCGCTCGGCTGGGCCTGCGCACGGTCGCGGAAGCGTTCGCCGATCGCGCGTACCAGAGCGACGGGAGATTGGTGTCCCGTCGCGAACCGGGTGCGGTGCTGCATGATCCGGCGATGATCGCGCGGCGCGTGGTGCGCATGGTGACCGACGGTCGGGTCGAGGCGGTCGACGGCACATGTATCTCCGTCACCGTCAAATCCGTTTGCGTGCACGGTGATTCGCCGGGCGCTGTGGACATAGCCCGTGCGGTGGCGGCTGAACTGCAGGATGCCGACGTCGAGATCGAAGCGTTCTGCTGATGCGGCTGAAACTCGGCCGTCCGAACCTCACGCGGTATGCGGATCGCTTCAATGTTCCACCAGCCCAGGCAGATTCGCCACTTTCGGTGACTTGGATGGGCGTGGCGACACTGCTGCTCGACGACGGATCGTCTGCGCTGATGACAGACGGCTATTTCTCCCGTCCGGGGCTCGCGGCCGTCGCGGTGGGAAAGGTGGCGCCGTCAGCGCCGCGCGTCGACGGCTGTCTGGCCCGGGCCAAGGTATCGCGACTCGCCGCAGTGATTCCCGTGCACACTCACATCGATCACGTGCTGGATTCCGCGCTCGTGGCCGAACGCACTGGTGCCTTACTAGTCGGGGGCGAGTCAGCGGCCAACGTGGGACGCGGACACGGGTTGCCCGACGATCGACTCGTTGTGGCCGAGTCCGGTGTCCCAATCACCCTGGGCGCCTTCGAGGTAACTCTTGTCGAGTCACACCATTGCCCGCCGGACCGGTTTCCGGGAGTGATCAGCGCTCCGGTACGTCCGCCGGTGAAAGCCTCTGCTCACCGCTGTGGTGAGTCGTGGTCGACGCTGATCCACCATCGCCCGTCGGATCGGCGGCTGCTGATCCAGGGCAGCGCCGGTTACGTCGCGGGAGCGCTGCAGGGTATGTGCGCCGACGCGGTCTATCTCAGCGTCGGCCAGTTGGGTCTGCGGCCGCGGTCCTATGTCGTCGAATACTGGAACGAGACCGTGCGAGCGGTGGGTGCGCGCCGGGTGGTCCTGATCCATTGGGACGACTTCTTCCGACCGTTGTCAAAACCGTTGCGCGCCCTGCCCTATGCCGGGGACGATCTGGACGCCTCCATCCGGATCCTCGATGAGTTGGCTGCCGAGGACGGGATACCGGTGCAGCTGCCGACCGTCTGGCGCCGCGAGGACCCCTGGGCGCAATAACTTGATCCTGACGCTCTCGCTGGTGCTGCTGGTTGTCGTGCTGGGCTTCGCCGTTGCGCGCCCACGAGGTTGGCCGGAGGCGGTAGCGGCCGTCCCAGCGGCCGCCATCCTGATCGCCATCGGGGCAATCTCGACACATCAGGCCGCGGCCCAGATCGTCGGGCTCGCACGGGTGGTCGGCTTCCTGGGTGCCGTGCTGGTGCTGGCGAAACTGTGCGACGACGAAGGTTTATTCGAGGCCGCCGGGGCGGCGATGGCGCGGGGCAGTTCCGGGTCCCACGGCCTGCTGAAGAAGGTGTTCGTCATCTCCGCGGTGATCACCGCGGCACTGAGCCTGGACGCCACCGTCGTCCTGCTGACCCCGGTGGTTTTGGTCACCGTGCGTCAGTTGAGAACACCCGCCCCGCCCTACGCCTATGCCACCGCTCATTTGGCGAATTCGGCCTCGCTGTTACTTCCGGTGTCGAACCTGACGAATCTGTTGGCGTTCCGCGGTGCCCATATCTCCTTCGTCAAGTTCACGATGCTGATGGCGTTGCCCTGGTTGTCCGCGGTGGTCGCGGTGTACGCGGTGTTCCGCTGCTTCTTCGCGCCGGACCTGCGCACGCAACCCGACCGTCGGGATCTCGGTCCGCCGCCCCGGCCCCCGGTGTTCGTACTGGTGGTGGTCGGGTTGACCCTCGTCGGGTTCGCCGTCGCCGAGTGGCTGGACATCGCCCCGGCATGGGCTGCGCTGGCCGGCGCTTCGGTGTTGGCGTTACGCAGCCTGCGCCGTCGACACACCACGTTGACCGACATCGCGCGTTCGGCAAATGTGCCGTTCCTGGTATTCGTCCCAGCGCTGGGGATCGTCGTCCAAGCCGGGATGCTGAACGGGATGACCGCCAAGATGTCGGCGGTGCTGCCCACGGGAACCGGATTGCTGGCCCTGATGGGCATTGCCGCGCTGGCGGCGGTGCTGGCCAACGTCGTCAATAACCTGCCCGCGACGCTGGTACTGGTGCCGCTGGTAGCGGCCAGCGGGCCTGCGTCTGTGTTGGCCGTCCTCATCGGTGTCAACATCGGCCCCAACCTCACTTACGTCGGTTCGCTGTCGAACCTGCTGTGGCGGCGGGTACTGCGGCAGCACAATGTGGCGCCCAGCGTCGGTGAGTACACCCGACTGGGCTTGTGCACCGTGCCGACCGCTCTGGTTGTGGCGGTGCTGGCGCTGTGGGTAAGCGTGCAGTTGTTCGGCGTGCGGGGATAAGGCGCAAGCTGACTTGAAGGAGTAGATGTTCGCTGGCCGCCGCGGCGCCGAATGACTGGTGACTATCGTCAAAAGTTCGGCGTAGTCACTTCTGCAAGAATGTTGCCAGTCGACTGAAAACCCTCAAACGAGTGCATTGCGCGTAGCCCCGATCGGTGCATCTGCCTGCCGGCTGAGCCCCCCACACCCCAGTCGCCGGCAAGGACTGACCGTGTCTGGAGTCAGTTGCGTTTGACCCGACGTTGCTTGTCTCATCTATGGAATCTAATTCGCACAATTTCGCCTCGGACCTGGATGACTCGGCGGTATCTAAATCGCAGCCTAAAGACACCGCAGCCGCAGCGGGAGGTACATATCAACACAATTATCCGCTTTTCAGAAAGGGCGTGAATTTAGCCCTACGGAATCACAGATGTCGGAAAACATTTATTCACCTAATGGACAAATAACTGCGCTTCTTAGATCAAGCCGCCGAACCGGCGCACGGGTGGGCCGGCGCCCACCGCTGCGACTCAGACGCGGCGGTGCCTATTGCCACGTGTTGCACCTGTCACGTAGCGGTCAAGTCCAAACTTTCCGAATTCCGTTGATTTGCAGGATTCCCCGACGACATGAATGGCCTGCTTGGCGCGAACTGAAGCGATGACAGGTGCGTCACATGCGCGCTCTCTTGATGCTGCGCACCGTTGTGGATGCCAAGGTAACCCCTCAGCTTGATGTGGCAGCCCGAGGTCGCGGCGCCACGGTGGATGGTTGTGCATTTTGCACAGTGGTGTGGGTGGAAATGACAATGTTCGGCATTTTGCATGAATTCGAGTGCGGGGTGCTGATATGACCTCTACGCGGACGTAAATTTCGCGTAGGCAACGGGTGCGGAGTCAGATCCGGCGTTTCGGGGCCACGTCTGGGCCCTGGGTCGTTGCTGATTGTGGGTGGGCGTGACCGATGAGGGCTGTTTGGGGCGATTCCCGCGGACTTCGGAGGTCGGTTGTGTCATTTGTCAGTGTGGTGCCGGAATGGGTTTCGGTGGCG
>NZ_LZLQ01000012.1 GCF_001673315.1 Mycobacterium asiaticum
GTGGCGTATCCCGGTGGGGAGAAACTCAATTCGGAGGCGCTGGCCGTCGATCCGATCAACCACAACATGCTGCTCATCGAAAAGACCGACGGTGACATCTCCCGGGTTTACTCAACTCCGGACAGCGGGTGGACCAGCGCCGGTAGCAGCAGTGCCAGCCGTACGCTGACCCAGGTCGCCACCCTGGATCTGTCGGATGCCCAGGAGCAACTCGTCACCAGCGCGGACTTCTCGCCCGACGGCACGCAATTGGCCATCCGGACCTACGACGACGTACTGCTGTGGAACCGCGCGCCGGGGAGCAGTTCGTGGTCACCTTTCAGCCAGCAAGGGGTGGAAGGCCTGATGGCTAGCGAACAGCAGGGCGAAGCGATTGCCTTCCATCCCGACGGCCAGGGCTACGTCACGCTCAGCGAGGGCACGAGTCAGACGTTGCACGAGTTCAACGTTCGGTGACCTGGAAACGCGGATGCTGACCTGGAAACGAGGATGCTGACCTGCAAACGAGGATGCTGACCCGTTACGGATTACCGGCCTTCAACGCCGCTGTCACGCCGCCGTCGACCAAGAGGTCGGTCCCGGTGATGAATGTTGCGTCGGGGCCGAGCAGAAAAGCGGTCGCGGCGGCGATATCGTCGGGCGTCCCGATGCGGCCGGTTCCGGACATGGCGATCATGGCTCGCATGCCGTCCCCGACCGGGGACGCCAGCTCCTGCTGTCCCATCGGCGTAGAAATGATGCCGGGACTGAGGGAGTTGATCCGCGCACCGCGCCGTCCCCAGTGGGAACTGGCGCCACGAACCCGAATCTGATTGGCCTGCTTCGCGATTGGATACGCAAAATTCGGCTCGGTGACATTGCTCAGGAAATCGAGCGTCAGCAGAGCCTCGGGCGGATGGTGGGCCAGGGCCTTTTCCTGGTCGGCAGTCAGGGGTGGGAAAAGGTGGCCTGCCATGCTGGCGATCACCACGCCGGCCCCGCCCGGCGCAATGACCTCGCCGAACTCCTCTAGCACCAGCGCGACGCCGAGCAGGTCGACTGCCAGGATTGCCTCGGCGGACGCTTGGGCCGGGGACAGGCCGGCGGTGTGCGCCAGTTGCGTCACGTTGCCCAGCGAGGCCGCGAACTTTGCCAGCGCGTGAACCGAATCCCGTGAAGCGACATCGACTTGCCGGCTCTCGACGTGATAGCCGTCGGCGGCGAGAGATTGCGCGACCGAAGCCAGGACCGCTTCGTTGTTGTCTGCCAACAGCACCGTCTTGGACGATCCGAGCCGACGGGCGATCGCCTGGCCCATTCCGCCGACGCCGATCACCGCCAGCACTTCCCGATGCGCTGTCACCCCGCTATCCCATCATCGATGCCGAGCCACGAGCACTTCGGGGTTACTTTGGATACAGTGTCGGCCGATCAACCGTGGAACATCAACATCCACTACAACGTCCTGGTCGATGCGTTGGTGCCCAGCAGCGCTCGGACAGTTCTCGACGTCGGGTGCGGCGACGGCTTTCTCGCGGCTCGGCTCGCCGAACGGATACCGGCAGTCACCGCCTTGGACGCGGACGCACCCGTGTTGCGACGTGCGATGTCGCGGTTTCCCGACGCCGAGGTGCAGTGGATGCTCGGCGACGTCATGACCACCGAGTTGGCCCGGTTCGATGCCGTCGTTTCCAACGCCTTCTTGCACCACATCGACGACACCCGGGCCGCATTGACGCGACTGGCCGGCCTCGTGCGGCCCGGCGGCACGCTGGCCGCGGTGACCTTCGTCCGATTTTCGATACGAACGGCTTGGTGGCACCTGTTGTCGTCTGTGGCGTGCCTCGTCGTCAACCGGGTCAAAGGAAAGTGGGAACACACCGCTCCGATCAAATGGCCGCCGCCGGACACGTTTTCGCAACTGCGCGCCCACCTGGGAGCGGTACTGCCCGACGCGCGCCTGCGCCGTTTGCGCTACGGCCGTGTCCTGATCACCTGGCGGGCGCCGGGCTGATGCGTAAAGCCGCAGTAACTCGGGCATACGGACGCCATGACGCCAGAAGACTCTCCGGATGTCGATGAGGCGACGGTCGCGGCCGTCGGTGGGTTATCGGAGGCTTTGGAATACGTCGAACGCGCCCGCGGTGAGTTGTACTCATTTCACCAATTGATGGGCCACGCCGACCTGTTACTCGGCGAAGCGTGCGACAAGCTGCGCGACGCAGGACACAGCGCGGTCGCGGACCGTCTGGAGACCGAACTGGTTGGCCGCAACGTCCTGTACGGCCGATGGACCTTTCAGATCGTCGAGGATTTCGATGACAACTACTGGTCACCGTTCCGGGACCACGAGCGGCGGGTCCGAGACGAATTGCAGGGCGGCGTTCGGCACTTGCTGGAAGCGCGGATGAAAGAACAGCGGCGCACCGCGGGTCGCCCCGGTCATGAGAGCCGCCCTCGTGAATAGCGACGCGACCAGGGACGTGAACAGGGATCAGTCAATGGACCCCATCGCCGCGGCGCTGGCCTGTGAGATGAGTCCGACTGCCTGATTCCGGGTCAGCGAGCCAAGCATCTGCATCGCGGCGCGCAAGTCTTCGCCGACGATCCAGGTCGGCCCATTGGTCAGGTTCTCGAACGCTTCGGCGATGACGTCGTCGACCGGCACGGCACCCGGGGGAACCTCGTCGAGCGAAGTGATCTGCCCACGGCTGTACTCGAGTTCACGTAGGGCCGGCGTGTTGGTTTTACCGAGGATAAGGCCGAGTACGTCGACGCCCCTGTCGTGCAACTCGGCCCAAAGCGCTTCGGCGAAAACCATGTCGAATGCTTTGGAGGCCGCGTATGCAACCATGTTCGGGCCACCGGCGAACCCCGCTCCGGACCCGAAGATCACGATTCCGCCCCGCCCCCTTTGCACCATCGCGGAAGCGAAATGATGGCATAACTGCATGGGCACCACGCAGTTGCGTTGCACCATTGCCTGTGCGGCCTCAACCGGAGTGGCCAGGAACGGTTTGAAGTTGGGATCAGCCCCGGCGCAGTAGACGAGAAAGCCGATCTGCAGGTCGCTGGTTGCCTCGGCAATGCGAAGGTGCGCATCGGGGTCCACGAGATCAATTGCGAGGACCCGTGTTTGAGCTGCGGTCGCCGCTCCGATCTCGTCAGCAACCTGATTGAGCACCGACTGCCGACGCGCCACCAGGACGACATTGACGCCGCGCTCGGCCAGCCCCTTCGCGAAGGCGGCGCCCACCCCATCGGAGGCGCCGGCCACCAGCGCCCAGGGACCGTACTTCGCTGTGAACGTCACCGACCCCTCCTAGCTGACTGCCACTACCCGCACCGAAGTGAACTGCCGCTTCGCGATTCGCCATCCTTCGGTTGTTCGGATGATTTCGTCATCGTAGAAACCGACGGCATTGACACCGCCGTTGTTGTCGGCAGCCATGATCAAGCCGTCGATGTAGGTACGGGCTCCGGCCCGGTCGCCCTCGACGGTGACCGCGATATTGCTCAACCGGTGCAGCGTGTACCCCGCCATAGCATGGGCCAGCTGCATGAACTCGGTCACCGAGTCGACGCCTCGCCATGACCCGATCTCGCCGTAGTCCAACTCGCAGTCGTCGGTGAACACGGTTCGGAACAATGTCCAATCGCGTCGGTCGATCCCGGTGGCATAGCGCACCAGCAAGTCGGCGATGTCTTGCCGGTCTTCACGTTCGCTCATGTCGCGTCTCCGTTGGGGTGGACGACGATTCGCGGTGGACCATCCGATCGACGCGCGAGTTCGAGTGCGTCTGGGACTTCGTCGAGGGTGATGATCTTGCCCACACTGGGCATCGGATTTAGTCGTCCCGAGATGATCGCGTCGAGCGTGCCATACCAGTCCTGCGGATGGGGCCCGCCACCGAATTGGATGGTGACGCCCTGACGGGTAGCCGTCGTGATATCCAGCGTGTCGCCGGTGTACCAGCCACCCGCGCAGTAGATCCGGGTGCCCATTTCGGCGGACTCGACGAGTGCCTGGATCAGCCCGGCGGCGCCAACGCATTCGAAAATCACTGCCGGACCGGGTAAGCCACGTTGCGATCGAACGGCACGGAATGCATCGAAAACCGACGATTCGGCGGGGTCCACCAGGACGTGTGCGCCGAAGCCGTCGCGTGCCAACTCACGCCGGTCGGCTTTGTAGTCCGCGACGACGATCGGCGCGATGCCTCGGCTGGCCAAAGCGGCCACCGCGGAAAGCCCTACCGCGCCCGCGCCGACGACGATCGGTATTTCACCGGGCGCAAGCCCGGCCGAACGCACGTAGAATTCGCCCACGGCGAATGCATCGGTGAGTGAGACGGCATCGGCTGAGACGTCACCGGTCACCAGCTTGGCGGCGGCTGCTGAAATCACCAGGAGTTCGGCGAAACTGCCCGGAGCCTCGGGGTGCTGACCGATGATTCGCAGCCCGCCAGCACCTCCGTCCACCAGACGCACGGGCATTGCGGTCACCCGCGAACCGATTGCGAACTCATCCGAACAGCCGGGACCCGATCCGACCACCTCGCCGACGAACTCGTGGCCGAGCACGATGTCTTGGTCCGCGTCGTACAGCGAGCGGCCGGTCGGGTCGTCGATTCCGAGTTCCGGATGATCCATGAAGTGCACGTCCGATGCGCAGATGGCGGTGCTCAGGGTCCGCAACAACAACTCACCCGGCCCCGCCTGGGGGTCCGCAACGTCGCGCACGTGCAGCTCGCCGTCGCGTAGTACCACAGCGCGCACACTCGGCCTTCTTTCTCGAATAATTGAGATATGATCTCGAATGTTCGGAATGACTGTATGAACCCCAGCGCCAAGGAGTCAACCCATTCGCGGAGCGACGTCAGCGCCGACCGGCCGAGTCCTCGACGTCGTTGAGTTGCTGGCCCGCTCGGGCAGTAAGCAGTTGCGCTTTTCCGACGTCGTGCGCGAACTCGAACTCACCCAGGCGACCGCGCACGCGATCCTCAAGACTCTGTGTGACCGAGGCTGGGCCAGCCGAGATCCTGTCACCAAAACCTTCGCCCTGGGTCCGGCACTGGCCGTGGTGGCGGCGCGAACCGATACCGCGCGGCCACTCGCGCACGCCGCACGTGCGGCGGCACTCCGGGTATCCGAGGCAGTAGGTTACCCCGGTTCAGTGGTTGAGCGATTCGAAGACTTCCTGGTGATCACCGCATTCGAGGGTGACTCCGCCACGGAGCCGTCCGGGTTGCCCGGCGACCGCATCCCGTACGCGCCGCCGTTCGGCGTGGCCCTCGCAGCGTGGGATACCGCGGAGGGACAGCGCGAATGGATCAGGCGTGGTGCCGGTTCCGACGCAGACCGCGCCCGCCGGTTGGAAGGTGTGCTGGCGCGAACTCGAAAGCGAGGCTTTGACGTCGACTGCACCACCCCCGCCCTGGCGCAGGCCATTCAGTTGGTGGGCAGTCTGCAAAATGACAAAATGCCGGCTTCGGTGCGTCAGATCATGGACCAGCTGCTGGTCGAATTCACTTCCAGCGGAGCATTTTTCGACGAGGTGAACGGTCGGGCGAAGCAATCGGTGGTCACCATCGCCGCACCGGTGTTCGACCAGCGCAATCACGTTGCGCTCATCGTTGCCTCGCACCCGCTCTGCGCATTGACGGCACGCCAGATCCGGTCGATCGGCCAACGACTGGTCGAAGAGGCGGCACTTGCGTCGAAAGCCGGCGTGCTGTCGCAATGAGGCCCGCCGAAATAGTTCGGGACAAAGTTCCGTTGTCATTGCCATGGCGCCGGACTACGTTGTGGACGACTTGGCCGAATTCGTCGTCGCCGCGGCACAGTCCGATCTCACCAGTCAGGCGCGAAAGTTGCTCAAGCGCAACGTCCTGGACAGTGTCGCCTGCGCCGTCGGTGCGCTGGACGGTGATCTCATCCCCGCCATTCGCGCGCACGTCGATGAATTCAGCGGCCGGCCCACCGCCACGCTGGTCGGGGGTGGCCGTGCGTCGGTGGATCAGGCCGCTTTCTTCAACGCGGTACTGGTGCGCTATCCCGATCTGCTCGATACCTATCTGACGCCGGGCGGGCTGTGTCATCCCGCCGACAATCTGGGAGCGGTCCTGGCTGTTGCCGAACATCTCGAAGCCGCCGGCTCGGACTTTCTTCTCGCACTCGCGGTCGCGTATGAAGTCCAGTGCCGGTTCAGCGCAATAGTCCCGGTCATGGCCCGCGGTCTCAATCATGCACTGCAGCTTGCGATGTCAGTGGCGGCGGGTTCGGCCAAACTGCTGGGACTCGATGCCGGCAAGACCGCTGACGCCATTGCGGCGTCGGCGGTGGACAACGTGTCGCTCGCGGCGGTGCATACCGAGCCGGTCTCCAACTGGAAGGGCATCTCCCCGGCGATGACCGGTATGCGCGCGGTCTACGCGACTATGTTGGCGGGCCGGGGAGTCTCGGGGCCGCGGACGCTATTCGAGGGTCCGCAGGGTCTGGCGCAGCTCTTCGGGCAAACCATCGATTTCCGTACCGGCGACCGCGAACTCACTGCCGTCGAACAGACTTACCTCAAGAAGTATTGTGCGCTGATCCACGGGCAGGTGGTCATCGACGCCCTGCTGGCAATCCGTACCGACCAGGATCTGCGCGGACCGGATGTGGACGCAGTGCAGATCGAAGTCATCCAGAGCGCTTATGACATCGCCGGCGGCGGAGCGTATGGCGACAAAAACCATCCAACGACCAAGGAACAAGCCGACTACAACCTCAAGTATCTGAGCGCCGTCGCTCTACTCGACGGTGGTGTGGGTCCCGAACAACTCGAGAGCCCGCGGGTCCGCCGCGACGACGTCCAGCAACTGCTGAACAGGATTGATGTCACGCCGGCCGCGGACCTCACGGCGGGCTATCCGCATCGCACTGGTGTCCGCGTGTATGTAAAGACCCGCGATGGAAGGGAATTCGCCCACCAACAGTCCGATTACGAAGGTTCGCCCACCCAACCCCTGTCGTGGGAGCGTGTCGTCGAGAAGTTTCACTGGCTGGCCGAGCCGTTCTGCGACGGTGCGTTGCGCACCCAGATAGTCGATGCGGTCGAGCACCTCGACGAGCACCCCGTCACCGATCTGACCAGGTTGCTCGGCGCGGTCAATCCAACGGTCGCACGGCCGCGCAGCGCCGTTGGATTCTGACGCCCCGTAGTCACGCGTCCCCTTGCATGGTTTGCTGCTTGCGTTGATGATCGGCGTCAAATCCGCCCGAAGGAGCGCACGTGGCCAAGAACGAGAACCGCGGAGTCAATCGGTGGGAGCTGGTCACGTGCGCAGTGGCCGGCCATGCCACCTACGCGCCCGACGACGAGGCGCTGGCCGAGCGGCTCAGCGCCAACACCAAACTCGGCGAGGTGTGGCGCTGCCTGCGTTGCGGTGACTTTGCGCTGGGGGAACCGCACGGTCGCGGACGTCCCGAAGATGCACCGTTGATCATGCGCGGCAAGGCATTACGGCAGGCCATCATCATCCGTGCGCTGAGCATCGAACGACTGGGGCGGGCCGTGATCCTCGGCCTTGCCGCCTGGGCGGTATGGACGTTTCGTGGGTCCCGCGGTGCCATCCAGGCGACGCTCGACCGCGATCTGCCGATCTTCCGCGCTGCCGGATTCAAGGTTGATCAAATGTCGGCTATTCACGAGCTGGAAAAGGCTTTGGCCGCAAAGCCGTCCACGCTGGCCTTGATTACTTGTCTGCTCGCCGCCTACGCCGTCCTGCAGGTGGTCGAGGGTATTGGTCTCTGGCTGCTGAAACGCTGGGGAGAGTACTTCGCGGTGGTGGCCACCTCCGTGTTCCTGCCGTTGGAGATTCACGACCTACTCAAGGGCGTCACGACGACCAGGGTGGTAACCCTGACGATCAATGTCGCAGCGGTGCTGTATCTCGTGATTTCCAAGCGGCTGTTCGGGATCCGTGGGGGCCGGAAGGCCTATGACGAAGAACTGCACGGCGAACAGTTGCTCGACCTCGAGCGCGCGGCGATGACGGCAGCTTGATAGGTGTGGCGTCGGCGACAACTAAGCTCGCGCTGCTCTATTGCGCCTCCGCGAAGCGGTCCGGCGCGGCTGTGACGTACCCGATGCAACACGTTGGGCTGTGTCGGAATGCACAGGGCGGTTTCCATGTTGTTCACCCCGTGGGCGGTTCGTACACACACCGCATGGGTAGATGTGGGCCAAGCGACTGAACTGTGCACTTCGACAGAGGCCGAAGGTCGCACCGACGGAGGACCGAACGACGTGATGAACTTTCCGAATTCGATAGACGAGAGTCGCAGCGACTCTGACGTCGTCGTGCCCATCAAGCCGCGTGCTTGCCATGCGTTGCATCTGACTCACCGAACCGTTCTTGAATCCCCCCGGCCGGTGAGCGGCGTCCGCGTTATGCAGCGCGGTGTCGAGCGCTGCTGATTCCCCTACCGATCGGTTTGGTTCGCTGAAGCACGTCGACGTGCTCGAGAGGCCCGCAGATTCGCGGCGTTGCCGCATGTCTTCACGTCATGCCAAACGCCGCTGTTGTTCTTCGACCTGTCGTAAAAGGTCGAATCACAATGGGGGCTGTGGCAACGCTTGACTCGCCGCCAGGTGTTGGCCTGCTGACTCAACAGGATTTCTGTCCATAGCGCCGATGCGAGCCAGCGCCAGCCGCTGCCAACGGGTTCAAGACGCACATCCCCGCTCTCCGAGACGGCGAAAGATGCCGAAACCGATGCGCTACCCGACGTGACGGGATCGCCGGCGACCAACTTCGCGATTGTCTCGCGCAGGGCTTGCAGCCTGGTCAGATCGGCCTGGTTCAAGACAGGCGGGCTCGCGTCGACACCATTGACGGCCGACCAACTCTCGACCGCGCTCGTTGCCCAGCGGCGGGCAAGCTCGAGGTCGGTCAGCAGGTCCGGCCCGTAGCTTCCGATGCGCACGGTGTTGAGGAAGTCCTGCACCAATCCCAATCCGCCGGGCGCCGATTCAAGCCCGTAGCGCTGTGACGCGTACCACGAAGACATATCCAAAGACTACTTGCCTATGTCGACTCACGCAATTACGGTGACAGAGGTAAAGGTTGTTTACCTACGTCAGGGAGAAGTGGTCATGGTCAAGATTCAGGGGGCGACGGCGGTGGTCACCGGTGGACAACGCGGGCTCGGCAAGGCCATCGTGGACGAATTGCTAGAGCGCGGCGCCGCCAAGGTATATGCCACTGCACGACAGCCCCGCGAAAACGCCGACCCGCGCGTGGTGGGCTTGCCCCTTGATGTCACCGATGCGAATTCCGTTGCCGCACTGGCTGAAGCAGCATCCGACGCTCAGATTGTGGTCAACAACGCCGGCATCGCAGGCGGGCACAACCTGCTCACCGACGAGATGGACGAAATCCGCTCGATCTTCGAGACCAACGTCTTCGGTGCGCTGCAGGTGGCCCGCGCGTTCGCCCCGATCCTGGCGAAGAACGGCGGTGGCGCGCTGGTGGACATCCACTCAGTGCTGTCCTGGATGGGCGGTTTCGGTGCGTACGGCGCCTCTAAAGCCGCGTTCTGGTCGGTCACCAACTCGTTGCGCGCAGAGTTGGAGAAGCAGGGCACGCTGGTCACCGGAGTCCACCTCGGCTACACCGACACGGACATGATCGCCGACCTCAATGCGCCCAAAAACGACCCGCGACACGTCGCTCGCGACATCCTCGACGGTGTCGAACACGGCGACGGGGAGGTCCTGGCCGACGAACTCACCCGACAGGTCAAGGCCGCACTGTCTGGACCGGTCGAGGCGCTACGAGCCGGATAGGTGACTGGACAGCGTTGAGCGACCCCACCGTCTGGACCGCGCCCGCTCGACCACACCCGATCGGTTACGCGCCTCGCTGGACCGGCTCGCGGCCATCGCGGAGGCAGGGCAGGTGCGGGTACGTTCACCCCATGGCTCTCCCACCAGCAGGAAATGACCGCGCGGCCGTCGTCACTGGCGCGTCCTCCGGAATTGGCGAACAACTCGCCCGGATCCTCACTCAGCGTGGATATCAAGTGGTCCTGGTGGCGCGCAGCGCCGACCGGCTGGGTGAAATCGCCGAACGGTTGGGTCCCAAAGCCCGTCCACTGCCAACGGACCTCTCCGACCGGGCGGCCCGGGCGAGCCTGCTGGACCGGATCGGCGACCTCGGTCTGACTCCCGACATCCTGATCAACAACGCCGGCCTGTCCACGCTCGGCGTTGTCGCGAAATCGGTTCCGGAAGACGAGCTCAACCTCGTCGAGGTCGACGTGGCCGCGGTGGTCGATTTGTGCAGCAGATTCCTGCCCGGCATGGTCAGCCGGCGCCGGGGCGCAATCCTCAACGTGGCATCGGTGGCGGCATTCGGGCCGCTGCCCGGGCAGGCAGCCTACGGAGCCGCCAAGGCGTTCGTGTTGTCCTACTCCCACAGCCTGCGCGGTGAGCTGCGGGGAACCGGCGTATCAGTGACAGCGCTGTGCCCCGGACCGGTGGACACCGGCTTCGGCGAGGCAGCCGGTTTCACCAAAGAGGAAGCCGAGTCGGCGTTGCCCAAGGTGATGTGGAAGCCCGCCGATCAGGTGGCGCAGGCCGGAATCGACGGATTGGACGCAGGCAAGGCCGTCGTCGTCCCCGGATGGGCCAACCGCATCTCGTCCGGGTTGTTCCGGGTCGCGCCACCGGAGCTGCTACTCCCGTTCCTGGCCCGCAATCATCCGGGTGTCAGACGCGATTGAGCTACCCGGTGCGGTCACCTTCGTCGGCCGCACGCAGTAGATCGTCGCGGGCTCGTGCGACGCGAGACCGAACGGTGCCGATCGGGCAGCCGCTGATCTCCGCCGCCTCGGCGTAGGACAGACCCAGGATCTGGGTGAAGACCAGCGCCTCGCGGCGTTGCGGTTCCAGGCCGTCGATCAACAGACGGACCTCCACCATGTTCTCGATCCGGCTGCCGCGCCGTGCGGCCCCCACCGCGGCGTCGAGATCGACCACGTGGGTGGTCCGGGGCCGGCTCGAGTTGTGCCGAATCTGGTCGACGACGACCCGCCGGGCAATCGACAGCAGCCAGGTGCGCGCGCTGGAACGACCGGCGAAGCGCGGAAGGGCGCCGATCGCCCGGAGAAACGTCTCTTGAGTCAGGTCGTCGGCACTCGCCGGGTCAGCCAGGTAGGCAACCATTCGCCACACATCGCGCTGGGTGGCCTGGATGAACTGCGTCAGCGCTACTCGGTCACCCCGGCCTGCGGACTTGGCGAGTTGGGTAATTTGGTCGTCGTCGTCACCTGTCGCCACGGTTGTAGAGAGTAGGCCATGACCGCCCTCGGCGGACGGGGAACTAATAAGCGGGCTGTAACGACTCATCTGTAGAACGTTCAGCGGGGTTGGAGGAGACAGCATGTCGGCGGTGGGGCAATGGTGACGGCGGTAACCGAAGCGCAGCCCGGGCGTCCGCAGCTGATACAACTCGAGATCACCGGCATGTCCTGCGTTGCCTGCGCGCACAAGGTGAAATCGACGCTCAACAAGCTGCCCGGCGTTCGGGCCTCCGTCAATTTCGCCACCCGGGTCGCCACGATCGAGGCCGGCGAGGGCACCACGGCCGCCGAACTGTGCGACGCGGTGCGACGAGCGGGTTACCAGGCCGAGCCGCGCCGGGCCGGCAGCGACCAAGCGGGCGATCCGGACGCCGATCATGCCCGCTACCTGTTCACCCGGTTGGCGGTAGCCGCGGTGTTCTTCGTGCCGTTGGCGCACTTCTCGGTGATGTTCGCGGTGATGCCGGGGTCGCGTTTCACCGGCTGGGCGTGGCTGCTCACCGTGCTGGCCCTGCCGGTGGTGGGGTGGGCGGCATGGCCGTTTCACCGCGTTGCACTGCGCAACGCCATGCACGGCGGCGCATCGATGGAGACTTTGATATCGGTCGGTATCACCGCCGCCACCATCTGGTCGCTGCACACCGCTTTCGGCGCACCCCCGTCGACCGACCGCAGGGGCGTATGGCAAGCATTGCTTGGCAGCGATGCGATTTACTTCGAAGTCGCCGCGGGTGTCACGGTATTCGTCCTGGCAGGGCGGTATTTCGAAGCCCGCGCGAAGTCCAAGGCCGGTAGCGCGCTGCGAGCCCTGGCCGCGCTGAGCGCCAAGAACGTCGCGGTCCTGGGGGCCGACGGGTCTGAAACGGTGATCCCGGCCGACGAACTGAAGGAGCAGCAGCGCTTCGTCGTGCGTCCGGGTCAGACGATCGCCGCGGATGGCCTCGTCGTCGAAGGCTCCGCCGCGGTGGACATGAGCGCGATGACCGGCGAGGCAAAACCGGTCCGGGTCGATCCCGGTTCGAACGTCATCGGCGGTACTGCGGTACTCGACGGCAGGCTGATCGTCGAGGCGGCCGCGGTCGGTGCGGACACCCAGTTCGCCGGCATGGTGCGGTTGGTGGAGCAGGCGCAGGCACAGCGGGCCGACGCCCAGCGACTCGCGGACCGGATCGCTTCGGTGTTCGTTCCGTGCGTCTTCGGTGTGGCGGCGCTCACCGCGCTGGGATGGCTGGCCGCCGGCGGTGGCGCTGACCGGGCGTTCTCAGCTGCGTTGGCCGTGCTCGTCATCGCCTGCCCGTGTGCGCTGGGGCTGGCGACCCCGACCGCGATGATGGTCGCGTCCGGCCGCGGCGCCCAACTCGGCATCTTCCTCAAAGGCCATCAATCGTTGGAGGCCACCCGTGCGGTCGACACAGTCGTGTTCGACAAGACCGGCACCCTGACGACGGGTCAGTTGACCGTCAGTTCCGTTACCGCTGCGCGTGGCTGGACCGCCGATGAGGTTCTCGACTTGGCGGCCACCGTGGAGGCAGCTTCCGAACACGCTGTCGGACTTGCGATCGTCGCGGCGTCCGCGCCGCGACGTGCGGTCGCTGACTTCCGTGCCGTGCCCGGCCGCGGCGTCGTCGGCACCGTATCCGGCCGGTCCGTGCGGGTCGGTAAGCCGTCCTGGATCAATTCCCAAGAGTCCGCGTTGGCCGCGGCACGACGCGACGCCGAATACCGCGGCGATACAGCGGTTTTCGTCGAGGTCGACAGCCAGGCGTGCGGAGTTGTCGCGGTCGGAGACACGGTGAAGGAGTCGGCGGCAGACGCGGTCGCCGCCCTGCACGGACGCGGCCTCCGCACGGTGCTGCTCACCGGCGACAACCCGGCGACGGCGGCCGCGGTGGCTGCGAGCGTCGGGATCGACGAGGTGATCGCCGACATCCTGCCCGAAGGCAAGGTCGACGTCATCGAGCAGCTGCGGGAACACGGGCGTGTGGTTGCCATGGTGGGCGACGGTATTAACGACGGACCGGCGCTGGCTTGCGCCGACCTCGGCATGGCCATCGGACGCGGTACTGACGTGGCGATCGGCGCCGCCGACATCATCCTGGTGCGGGACGATCTCGAAGTCGTGCCGCTGGCGCTGGACCTCGCCGCCGCAACGATGCGCACCATCAAGATCAATATGGCTTGGGCGTTCGGTTACAACGTTGCGGCGATCCCGATCGCCGCCGCGGGGCTGCTCAACCCTCTTATCGCCGGTGCCGCGATGGCGTTCTCGTCGTTCTTCGTCGTCTCGAACAGCTTGCGACTGCGCAACTTCGGTGGCGACCGGAGCGCTGCGGTGGCGTCCAGCTATGCGGCCGAACCATCCGTCGGCCACAAATGACCGCGCCGCCGCCCCCGGGATGCGTTCTGAGGTAAGACGATGTCGGGCTCCGAGGCGGCACTGGATGGCGTCGGCCCGGATGCGTCACCGCTGCGCCACACCGTGGTTGCCAGGACCGCACCGATCAACACCGGAAGGTGGGTCAGTGCCCGGGCGGTCGTGACGGCCCCGGACAGCGAATCCACGACCACGTACACCGTCAGCACGCCGGCATATACCGCCAACACAGCGGCCAGACCGGCCGCGGCACGCGGCCACCAGGCCGCGACGATCATCACGACCGCGAGTGCGAACGACCACGACGTCGATTCGTTGAGCAGGTGGCCGGCCGGGGCGGCGCCGTGTGGGTGGGCCAGTCCCAGGCTCACACCGAGCCCCTGGGCGCCTGCCAGCGCCAACTGAGCCAGTCCGACACCCAACAGTGCCCATCGCTGCCAACTCATCCGTGCCCGACGCCGCTTCGACGGCCCGGGTCCGAACGGGCCGAGCGGGGTGATGACGGGTCGGGACTGCACCAACCGGCGCAGCAGGTCGGCTTGGTCGGTTACCTGGTCAAGCCAGTCCCGGCACAGCGCGCATTCGGCGAGGTGCTCGTCGACCCGCGATGAGGGCACTGGTTCGCGTTCGCCATCGAGTCGGGCCGACAGCGCTTCGCGGGCCACCTCACAATCCATACATCTATAGTCGCGCAATACCGGTCAGATGTTCCCGGCAACCTGGCACGCCGTCTAGGCGAACTCCACGAGTGTCGTCGGAGCACGCAACCGGCTGAGGGCAGAAAGCTTGTAAGCCAGGGGAATTACTCTGCGCAGCAACAAACCGCGGCCCGGCGGCGCCGGCAGTTCACGCACCGACCGGATGCCGGGGACGGCCCGCAGTTCCGGATAGTGGTCCGCAGTGAACCAGAACGGCATCGGCGGCGCCGTGTAGTGCTCGCTGAGCTTGAACCCGCGGCGTCGCGAATACACACTCAACAGCCACGGGACGCTGTCGAAGACCAGCTGTCCGCGAGGAAATCGGCTGGCGCAGTGCTGGATCAAGTCGAAAACCGCGGTGCGCTGCAGGTACTGGAACAACCCCTCGGCGGTGATCAACACTCCGTGGGTGTCGTCGACCAGATCCATCCACGAGTAATCGAGAGCGGATTGGGCGCAATACCGCAGCCGGTCCGATGTCGGGAGCAATTGCCGGCGCAATTGCACTATCGGCGCGAGGTCCACCGACAACCAGGCCAGTTGCCCGTTGTCGACGCGCCAGAAGCTCGTTTGCAGGCCCTCGGCCAGGGCGACCACCGTTCCGCGTGGATGAGCGGCCAGGAACTTACCGGCGGCATCGTCGAAAGCCAAGGCGCGCAGCGCAGTTGCCTGGTGGGTACGGCCGAAATGGTCGTAGTCGTAGTCGATGCTGTCCCGAAGTTCGATTGCCATCGGGTCATCGATGATGCCGTCGGGGCGAGCGGCCTCGGTTGCCCGCTGATGCAGCGTGAGCAGCGCGGTCTCCGAAATGCCGTCAAGATGACGGCCGTCGACGGTCGGCATGGCTCCGACTGTACTGATCGCGGGTTTGCTCGGCTCTTTGCCGGGTGTGGGAACTTTCCGCCTTTCCTGGACGACTACCTCACCACGACCGAGCGACCTCAGCCCATGCCGTCGCGTACTCGATCTCCGGGAGGTGGCAGCCTGACAGGCCCGATATGGATGGCGATGCCTCCGGAGGTGCATTCGGCACTGTTGAACGCGGGGAGTGGGCCTGGATCGCTGATTGCTGCCGCTGCGCAATGGCAGGCACTCAGCAAGCACTACGAGGATGCCGCCGCCGAGTTGTTCATGTTGTTGACCCAGGTGCAGGCCAGTACCTGGCAGGGTGTCGGCGTCACCGAATACGTTGCGGCACACGGCCCCTATTTGGCCTGGCTGGAGCAAGCCGCGTTGGACAGCGCTCTGGCCGCTGTGCAGCACGAGACGGCCGCTGCCGCCTACACCAGCGCCGTCGCCACCATGCCGACCCTGGCGGAACTGGCCGCAAACCACGCCACCCACGGCGTCCTTATCGCCACGAATTTCTTCGGCGTCAACACCATCCCGATCGCCCTGAACGAAGCCGACTACGCCAGGTTGTGGGTGCAAGCCGCCGATACCATGGCCGTCTACCAGGGCACCGTCGACGCCGTTCGCTCGGCGGCGCCGACCCTGCAACCGGCTCCGCCCATCCTGACCACGACCGAAAATGTGCAGGACGCTCAACCCAATTTGTTGGGCTCGGTCGGACCGCTGTTCAAGGACCTGACGGATCTGCTCGCCGATCCCTACAAATATTTCCTGGAATTCTTCCAGGGGTTCGGCTTCAGTCCGACCACCACACTTGTGTTGGCCGTCATTGCATTGTTGCTCTACGACCTCCTGTGGTACCCCTACTACGCCTCGTATTCGCTTCTGCTGCTGCCATTTTTCACTCCGGCGCTCAGTGCTCTCGCTGCGCTTAACGCGCTCAACTTCCCCGTTCTGGCAGACCCCGCGCCCGGCCCGGCACCACTGCCCGCAGAGCACAGCCCGGCATCCCGGATCGAGCCGAACCCGAGTGCCGCGACCGCACCCGCAGCGACGACGGGTGCGGGTGGTGCCCCGCACACCAGTACCCCCACCAGCGCAGCTCCCGCTGCGACATCGGGCACCGCTGCTTCACCTGCGGCCGGTCTGAGTTACGCGGTGCCGGGCATTGCCCCGCCCGGTGTCGGCTCCGGGCCGAGAGCCGCAGCCACCGCGACCGATACCGCCGCGGATACGTTAGGAGCCTCCGGCACAACACAATTGGCCGTCGCCGCCCGCGCCGGCGCCCGTAAGCGACGCCGGCACACCGCTGGGGCACGCGGCTTTAGGGACGAATTCCTGCACGCGTCCCTCGACAGCGCTCCCGGTACTTTCGCCAACGAATACGCCGCGACGACAGAAAGCGAACACGGCGCCGGCCCGCTCGGCCTGACCGGCGCTGCGGCGATGATGCCCAGTGCCCCAATCGGATTGGCGCAGCGGTCAGCGGGCGGAACGTGCACAACCGTCCCGTTGCTGCCCGCCGACTGGGCCACCCATCGCGACGAAGCGGCGGGATGCCAATGACGTGGAACCATCCGGTGCCCCCAAGGATCCGCCAAGAACGCGCCAAGAATACGTCAAGCAGGTGGTGGCAGGTTTCTCCCATTAACAACGACACTGACGACGACATTGACAGACATTGACGACGCTGAGCCGGTGCCACAGGCACGCCGGTCTCACCGGTCTCGCCAAGGGGGATTGCATCACGACAACTGTTGACGCACAAGACATCTTCGCGCCGCGAGGCCGAACGCCGACTCAACTACCAGAGGACAGAATCCATGACGCTCAACGTGAAAGGTGAGGGCCTGGGAGCCCAGGTGACCGGCCTGGACCCACAAAACCTCGAGCACATATCGACCGAAGAAATTCGGGACATCGTTTACACACACAAGCTGGTCGTCCTGAAGGACGTACATCCCTCCCCGGAGGAATTCATCACGCTCGGCAGACTGGTCGGTGAAATCGTCCCGTATTACGAGCCGTTGTATCACCACAAGGACCACCCGGAGATCTTTGTTTCTTCCACGGAGGAGGGGCAGGGTGTTCCGAAGACCGGAGCCTTCTGGCATATCGACTACATGTTCATGCCGGAACCCTTCGCGTTCTCCATGGTGTTGCCCTTGACGGTGCCCGGACACGACCGCGGAACCTACTTCATCGATCTCGCCAAGGTGTGGGCGTCGCTGCCGGCCGCCACACAGGACCCGGTCCGGGGGACCCACAGCACCCATGATCCTCGGCGCCACATCAAGATTCGCCCACGCGACATCTACAGGCCCATCGGAGAAGTATGGGACGAGATCAACCGGACCACACCGCCCATCCAGTGGCCGACGGTGATCAGGCACCCGCACACGGGCGAAGAGATCCTCTACATCTGCGCGACGGGTACCACCAAGATCGAGGACAAGGACGGCAACGTGCTGGACCCGAGCATCTTGCAGGAACTGATGGAAGCCACGGGCCAACTCGACACTGAGTACTCGTCACCATTCATTCACACCCAGCATTACGAAGTCGGCGACATCATCCTGTGGGACAACCGCGTCCTCATGCACCGTGCGAAGCACGGGACCGCCAACGGCCATCTGACCACTCACCGTCTGACCATGCTGGACGGACTCAAAACACCAGGATACGCAGTATGAGCACCATCATTTTGTCCCCGTCCACACAGAGTCGCGCTGAATTCGCGGATATCAGCGACACCGGCCCCATCGAGGAGCATCTGCTCGCCAGGGTGCTCGAACCGTACGCCTACAAAGGGTGCCGCTACCTTATCGACGCGTCGTACAAGGCGACCGCCGATTCGGTTCTCGCCTATGGGAATTTCAGCATCAGCGAGCCTGCCTACATCCGCAGCACGGGCCATTTCAACGCGGTGGAGTTGGTGATGTGTTTCAACCAACTCGCCTACTGCGCATTCGCTCCGGCCGTTCTCAACGAAGAGATCCCGGTCCTGCGCGGCTGGTCGATTTCGGATTACTTCGACCTGCAACTGCCCAGCATGCTGATCAAGAACACCTCGTCGCGTTTCAAGAGGCCGATCCATGCCCAGAAGTTCTCGGCGCGCTTGCTGTGTCAGAACTTCAAGGTGATGGAACGCTCGCTGCGCTATCTCTCGGTCCCGTGTGTCATCGAATTCTGGGACGAGTACGGCGGGGCGGCTATCGCCGAAGTCGAACTAGCGGCGCTCAACATCCCGTAACGCACTGGCAGGAAAGAAGTTACAGTCATGACGCACTTACCGCCCACCGTGCTGATGCGGGTGCTCTCGCAGGCGCGGCAGCGACCCGAGGCAATCGCGCTGCGTCGGTGCAACGGTCAGAGCACGATCCGATACGGCGAACTCGTCACCGAGGTGAACAGGCTTGCCAGGGCTCTTCGTGCGGCCTCGGTTACGGCGGGAGGCCGGGTGCTGGTCGTTTCGGACAACGGGCCCGAGACCTACCTGTCGGTGTTGGCGTGTGCGAAGGTCGGGGCGATCGCCGTCATGGCCGATGGCAATCTGCCGCCGGCAACCATCGATCGGTTTGGTCAGATCACTACCCCGAGTGCGATTCTCGTCGCGCCCGGCAGTCGGATGGGGTGTTCGGAGCTTCCGCAGGGTCTTCGATCCGTTCCGGCGATCTCCGTCGATGTGACCGCCGGTGTGATGACAGCCGAACCCGCTCCGGACCCCGACGCCCCGGTCCTTGAGCAGACTGCTGACGATCCGCTGGCGATGATCTTCACCAGCGGCACGACCGGCGAGCCCAAAGCCGTGTTGCTGGCCAACCGAACCTTTCTGGCGATTCCGGACATTCTGCGGGATGCCGGTTTGAACTGGGTGACCTGGGTGGACGGTGAGACCACCTATTCGCCGCTGCCGGCGACGCATATCGGTGGACTGTGGTGGATCTTGACCTGCCTGATGCGCGGGGGCCTGTGCGTGACCGGGGGTGAGAACACGACATCCCTGGTGGAGATCCTCAACGCCAACGAGGTGGCGACCACCTGTCTGGTCCCGACCCTGCTGTCCAAGCTGATCGCCGAACTGAAGTCCGCCGACGCGAAGGTTCCGTCGCTGCGACTGGTCGGGTATGGCGGTTCGCGAGCGATCGCAGCCGATGTGCGATCAATCGAGGCCATGGGTATTCGGACCGCGCAGGTTTACGGCCTCAGCGAAACGGGCTGCACCGCTTTGTGTTTACCGACCGATGACGGCTCGATCAGCAAGATCGAGGAAGGTGCCGTGGGTCGGCCTTACCCCGGAGTCGATGTTCGTCTGTTGGATTCGAACGGCCACGCCGCCTCATTCGGCACGCTGTGGATCAAGTCGCCGGCAAACATGTTGGGTTACTGGAACAATCCCGAGCGGACACGGGAGGTCCTGGTGGACGGCTGGGTGAATACCGGGGACCTGCTGGAGCGTCGCGCGGACGGTTTCTTCTACATCAAAGGCCGGTCCACGGAGATGATCATCTCCGGTGGGGTGAACGTTGCACCTGACGAGGTGGATCGCATTGCCGAGGGCGTGCCGGGTGTACGCGAGGCCGCTTGCTACGAAATCAGCGACCCGGAGTTCGGGGCGCTGGTGGGTTTGGCTGTCGTCCCATCCGGCAACCTGGACGAGTCTGAGGCGCGAAAACTGAAGCAGGCCATTGCAGCCCGGTTTCGTCAGGAATCGGAGTCGGCTGCGCGGCCATCGACTATCGCTGTCGTCTCCGACATTCCACGTACCCAGTCCGGCAAGGTGATGCGGACTTCGTTGGCCGCGACGGTGAATTCGGACCCGGCCGGAGTGTGCGCTCGTGGTTGAGATGTTGCGGGAGAGAATCATCGCGGCCGTCTGCGACGTGCTTTACATCGACCAAGCGGATCTGATTAACGGCGACGCCACCGATCTGAGAGACCTCGGCCTGGATTCGGTTCGATTCGTGCTGTTGATGAAACAACTGGGGGTGGACCGGGAATCCGAGGTGCCGGCCAAACTGGCGGAAAACCTTTCGATCGAAGGTTGGGTCGTCGAGCTGAAGAAGTACGGGGAATTCGAGTGACCGCGCCAATCGCGTTGAGCAGGTCACAGCAGAACCTCTACAACGGGGTACTGCAGGATGGCGATCCCGCGCTGTATCTGATCGGTAAGACCTATCGCTTGCACCCGTTGCCTTTGACTGGATTCCTGGCTGCCCTGCGCATCACGATTCTGGAAAACCCGGTTCAGCTATGTGTCCTCCAACCTGGCCCCGATTATCCGGTCTTGGTGCCGCGCCTGCAGTTCGGTGACATCGTGCGAGTGCGGTCGGCTGAACCCCCTTCATTCGAGAGCGACATCGACGAGCTGACAGGCACCTGGTCGTCGGGCATCCTGGACAAGGCTTTGATCCGCTACACGGTGTGGATAGGGCCGAGCGGCGACGTCACCGGCCTCGACGTGTACTCCCACCACATTCTGCTCGACGGCGGCGCCACCGGGATCATCGAAGCCGATCTGGCGCGCCACCTGCACGCCGGTGACGACAACGCCTGTATCACAACTGGTTTGACCAAATTGGCCGCGGCCCACGGGCGGGAGCAGGTCAAAGTCGAGGAGTCGCTGCACCGGCTTGCCGCCGCGGCGCAGCGTGAGCTCACCGACCAAGCGCGCCACGGCACCCACCACCACATACCGCAGGACACGCCCGGCGCCGCGGCAATGGGAGCCCTGCAGGAGTCAGTGACCCTGTCCGGCACCGCCTTCGAGGCAATCATACGGCTGTCGGAGACGAAACAGTGCCCCCTCAACGTGTTGGTAGCCACGGCGGCCGTGGCGGTGTACTCCAGCATTCGGCAGAGCACCGACAGCCTGGTGGTCCACGCCGTGGACAACCGGTTCGGCGACCCGGACCTGGCGGTCGCGACGTGTCTGGTCAACTCCGTCGCACACCCCGTCCAGTTCGCCCCGTTCGCATCGGTGCACGACGTCGTACGATCCCTCGACCGGAGCTACGTCAAGGCGGTGCGCCGTCGTTGGCTGCGCGAAGAGCATTACCGGCGAATGTATCTGGCGATCAACCGGACATCGCACGTCCCCGCGTTGACGCTCAACTTCATCCGCGAGGCGTGTGCGCCGGGACTGCGCCCGTTCCTGGTGGATGCACCGGTCGCGACCCACATCGGGCCAGTCGAGGGCATGACCGTGGCCAGCGTGTTGGATGAAGCCAATCGCACGCTGAATCTGGCCATCTGGGACCGCGCGGATCTGCCCGAAGGATCGGCACCGCGCGGGGTTGCCGCACGGATTGCGGCGGCACTGGAGTCGATGGCCAGGCTGTGGGATGAGCCGCTGGCCAGAACGGTCGGCGAGTGGCGCGGGATCGCGTCGTCAGGAGCGCTGGGCGATGCGACACCAGAGGTTGTCGCGCCCTCGACGTCAGCCGCCTGGTTCCGGGACGCGGCAGGGGGAGTTGGCGGCCTGCTGGCGCGCCGCCCCACCGTGTACTCCTGGATTGCGTGGCTGGTGCACAGTGGCGCCGTCCCAGGGGATGTGGTGGTGTTCACCGACGACGACACCGATAAGACTATCGATCTGCTGCTTGCATGCCACCTGGCCGGCTGCGGTTACAGCGCCTGCCAAACCTCCGCCGAGATTCCGCTGCGAGCCAGCGCAATTGCTGAGCACATCGGTGGTGCCTCGGCCCGCGTGGTCGACGTTGCTGCCGTCAGGCTTGCCGAGGTCGAGGGCGACCGGAAGCTTGCCCTCGAGCGCATCGAACAGGTAACGCAGGATGCGACGCTCGCGGCCAGGACGGCGTACGTCATGCCCACCTCGGGAACCACCGGGCAACCCAAGCTCGTCCGTGTCACCCACGGGTCGCTCGCCTTGTTCTGCGCCGCGGTCAAAGCGGCATACGGGTGGGGGCCATCGGACACCGTGCTTCAATGCGCGCCGTTGACATCGGACATCAGTGTCGAGGAGATCTTCGGTGCCACCGCCTGCGGATCCCGGTTAGCCCGGTCGGCGGCCATGAAAAGCGGTGATTTCGAGCTGTTGACAACAGATCTGGTTGCCAAGAGCGTCACCGTGGTAGACCTGCCGACCGCCGTGTGGCAGGTATTGTCCGAGGACGACGAGGCGGTCGACAGGATCCGCAGTTCTGCGGTCCGGCAAATCGTCATCGGCGGCGAAGCCATCCGCGCCAGCCTCGTCGAGAAATGGATCGCGCCTTCCGGCGAACGGCAAATCTCGCTCATCTCGACCTACGGACCCACCGAAACCACCGTGGTGGCAAGCTACTTGCCGGTCATCAGCGATGAGAACACCGCGAGGGTCGGTGACCGGCTCCGGGTCGGCCGGCCGCTGGTAGCCGATTCGATGGTCGTTGCGTTCGGGGAGGTCGTCGTCGTTGGCGGGCTGGTGTCGCACGGCTATCTCGGGATCGACGGCGGCGGCTTCGGAACCGTGGTGGCCCCGGATGGGTTGCCACAGCGGGTGTTTGCCACCGCAGACCGTGTCACCGTCGACGCCGACGGCTACCCGGCCTTCGCCGGACGCAGAGACGCTGTCGTCAAGATCGCCGGCAAAAGGGTGGACATCGCGGAAGTGGCCGGACGCATCTGGGCGGATACCGCGGTGTCGGATGCCGCCGTCGAGTTGCACGACGGACGTTTGGGGGTCTGGTTCGAAACCTCACGCACCCGGCAGCACGCCGACGACACTGTGACGGCCGCCCGCATCAGGGCCGTCCTGTCCGCACTCGGAGTGTCCGCGTTTTTCGTTGTGGGCGTGGCGAAAATCCCGCGAAAGCCCAGCGGGAAGGTGGACAGCGGGAAACTGGCTACCGTGCAACCGATGGACGCCGCGACCGGCGGGAGAGCCGCCGGCCTCGCCCACCTCTGGAGTCGACTGCTGGGGATGTCCCTGGGGACGGATTCCTCCTTACTCGACGCGGGAATCGGTTCACTGGACCTGATCAGAATCCTGCCGGATACCCGGAGATACCTGAATCGTCACCTCACCATCCTGGATCTGATCAGCGCCGACACCGCCGCCAACCTGGTGCAGGCGACAACCGCTAACGGATGGATGGATGCCGCCACCGCGGCTGAGATAGCCGGTGACCTCGGCGCGCTGCAAGTCCGCGATCTGCCGACGGCGCCGGGCGCATTCTCGCGGCGAGACGCAATCCTCGTGCTCGGTGCATCCGGGGTGCTCGGCACCGGATTCGCCCAGGCGGTCCTTGATCTGAAACAGTCCGAAACCCCCTGTCCGGAGGTGGTTTTCGCCATGAGATCCGAACAGCCCGACCGGGAACCCTGGATCGGGTTGCAAACCATCGCCGGCGTCCGCGTTCGGCGTCTGTCTGCTCACCCCGATCCCGAGGAAATCGATGCGTTGATCCGCGACACGCGTGCCCGCACCGTCGTGAATTGCATCGGAAACACCAACGTGGTCGTGCCCTACCGGGACCTGCGCTCGGCGAACGTGAATCTTGTAAGCGCAATGGTGCAGTCTTGCGTAACTCACGGCGCCCGACTGGTGCATCTGTCGACCTATGTCGTCAACGCGAACGTCAGCAAGGCAGAGGTCATCGACCCCGGTGCCGCGCCGTATCCCTATGCGGCCTCGAAATCGATGGCCGAGTTGGTGGTGACCGCTGCTCCGGACGCGCTCGACTTCACCGTCGTGCGATTGCCCCGTGTGCTCGGTCTGGACTATCAATTACGGGACAGCGCAGACGTTCTGGTTTCGGTGCTGGATGCCTGCCTCGCGTTGCGCGCCTACCCGGCCGTGACTCTGTCCGAAGAGGTCACCACCGGACGAGCCGCCGCACACGCCATATTGCGCTTGCTGCCGGAGGTGGGTGCACCGGCCGCGCTGGGGCGCGGCATCACCGTGTTACGCGCCGAAGCGGTGACGTATGCCCAGCTTTTCAGCGAATTCGTTTGTGCTGAAACCGATATCGAGGAGTGGAAGACGCGGCTGGATCAAAGCGACTGGGCTGGCGAGAATCCGCGGAGGTGGTCGGTGGTGGATGCTTGGGTCAGTCTGGGCATGATGCTGGGTGAGCGCTCCTACCGGGAGTACCTGACCGATTCCCCGACCGTCGCACTGCAGGTCGAACGCCTAGCTGAAATCGCTGCTCCGCCAACGTCGTTGCGGACGCTGCTCGGCGCGGCGGTTACAGTTCCAGTTGTCTGACGCGTTGGTTCGGCCGACGCGGCTAAAGGACGTCACCACCGCGCGTCTCAATCTCGAGCCTAGTGGCCTGCGGCGATCACCGAGGGCACCCGCGGGCGGGCGGGCCGTGACCGCACATTGATCGGCCACCAGAACCACCGGCCGAGCAATGCGGCGATGGACGGCGTCATCAACGCCCGCACAATCAACGTGTCGAACAACAGGCCCAATCCAATGGTGGTGCCAACCTGTCCGATCATCCGCGCGTCACCGACGATCATGGCGCCCATCGTGAAGGCGAACACCAGGCCCGCGTTGGTCACCACCTTCCCAGTGCCGCCCATGGATCGGATGATTCCGGTGTTGAGTCCGGCGTGGATCTCCTGTTTGAACCGGGAGACCAGCAGCAGGTTGTAATCCGATCCCACCGCCAACAGCACGATCACCGACATCGCGATCACCAACCAGTGCAACGGAATACCGAGAATGTGCTGCCAGACCAATACCGACAATCCGAACGACGCACCGAGCGAAATCGCCACCGTCCCCACGATCACCGCTGCGGCGATGAACGCGCGGGTGAGGATCAGCATGATGATGAAAATCAGGCACAGCGACGATATCCCGGCTATCACCAAGTCCCACTTGGCGCCCTCGGAGATGTCCTTGAAGACGGCACCCATGCCGGCCACATAGATCTTGGCGTCCTCCAGCGGTGTTCCCTTGAGCGACTCCTCGGCCGCGGTGTGCAATGCATCGATACTGGCGATGCCGTCCTCGGAGGCCGGATCACTGCGATGCAGAACGATAAAGCGGGCCGCGTGCCCGTCAGATGACAGGAACGAGTTCATCGCGCGCTGAAAGTCCTTGTTCTTGAACACCTCCGGCGGCAAGTAGAACGAGTCGTCGTTCTTCGCGGCGTCGAACGCCTTGCCCATCGCGTTGGCGTTCTCGCTCATCTCGTCCATCTGGTCGAAGATGCCGGACATGGTGCTGTGCATGGTGAGCATCATGACCCGCATGCTCTCCATCGTCTCGATCATCGGCGGGAAGGTGGTCAGCATCTGCGGCATCAGCTGGTCCAGGGTCTTGATATCGCCCACCAGAGTGTTCAGTCGCTCGTCGATGGCGTCCAACCCGTCCAACCCGTCGAAGATCGACCTGAGTGACCAGCAGATCGGGATGTCGAAACAGTGCTTCTCCCAATAGAAGTAACTGCGGACCGGGCGCCAGAAGTCGTCGAAGTCCGCGATGTGATCGCGCAGCTCGTTGGTGATCTCCTGCATCTCCACCGTGTCCTGCACCATTTTGTGGGTGGTGCCCACCAGTTGCGTCATCAGCGAGTACATCCGCTGCATCAGCGAAATAGTCTTGGCCATCTCGTCGGCTTGGGTCAGCATGTCGTTCATCCGGTCGCGCTGGTATTTCATGGTCTGCACCTGACCGGCGTTGGACATGCTGATCTGGAACGGAATCGTGGTGTGTTCCATGGCGGTTCCGTCGGGCCGGGTGATGGCCTGGACGCGGGAGATGCCCGGCACCCGGAAGATGCCCTTGGCCAGTCTGTCCAGGACCAGGAAGTCCGCCGGGTTGCGCATGTCGTGATCGGATTCGATCATCACGATCTCGGGCTTCATGCGGGCCTGGGAGAAGTGCCGATTCGCCGCCGCGAAGCCTTCATTGGCGGGGATGAAGGTGGGTAGATATGCCTGGTCGTCGTAGCTGGGTTTGTAGCCCGGCAGCGTCAGCAACCCGACCATGGCGACGGCGAAGGTGGCCGCCAGCACGGGCAGCGGCCAGCGGACCACCACTGTCCCCACCCGGCGCCAGCCGCGAACCTGCAGCAGACGCTTGGGGTCGAAGAAGCCGAACCGGCCCCCGACGATCAACACGGCCGGTCCAAGCGTCAGTGCCACGACGACAGCGGTCAGCATTCCGACCGCGCAGGGAACACCGAGGGTTTGGAAGTAGGGCATCCGGGTGAAGCTCAGGCAGAACGTCGCGCCCGCGATCGTCAGGCCAGAGCCCAGGATGACGTGCGCCGTCCCCCGATACATGGTGTAGAACGCCGATTCCCGGTCTTCCCCGGCCTGACGGGCCTCCTGGTAGCGACCGATGATGAAGATTCCGTAGTCCGTACCGGCCGCGATCGCCAGCGAAGTGAGCAGGCTGACCGCAAACGTGGACAGCCCGATCAGTTCGCTGTGACCGAGCAACGCGACGATTCCGCGGGCCGCGGACAGTTGCACGCCAACGGTCACCAGCAGCAGAAAAACGGTGATCGGCGATCGATAGACGAACAGCAGCATGATCAGGATCACCGCGACGGTGGTCAGGGTGACTTTGGCCATGGATTTGTCACCGCTGGAATGCAGATCGGCGGCCAGTGCAGCGCCGCCGGTGACGTAGGCCTTAAGCCCGGGTGGCGGGGGCGTCTCGTTCACGATCTTGCGGACCGCGTCGACGGATTCGTTGGCGAGCAATTCGCCTTGATTGCCGGCGAGGTTGACCTGGACGGTGACGGCCTTGCCGTCGCTACTCTGCGCGCCTGCCGCGGTGAGTGGGTCGCCCCAAAAGTCCTGGATGCTCAGCACGTGGGTCTTGTCCGCGCGCAGCTTGCGGATCATCAGGTCGTAGAACTTGTGGGCGTCGTCGCCCAGGGGCTTGTCACCTTCCAGGACGACCATCGCGACGCTGTCGGTCTCGCCTTCCTTGAAGACGTGACCGATGCGGTTCAGGGCTATCAGCGACGGCGCGTCCTTCGGACTCAACGACACCGATCGCTCCTGGCCCACCTTCTCGAGCGACGGAACGAGCACGCTGAGCAGCACGACGACGACAACCCAGAACAGGATGATCGGCACCGCCAGCGCGTGGATCATCCTGGCGATGAACGGCCGTTTGGGATGGCGCTCGGGATGCACTGAACCCGTCGGCGCCCCGACGACGGGTTGCTGGGTCTGCACTGGCATCTCCTTCGCGGCCTGCCGACCGGGCCCAATCTACTGAGCGTCTGCGCAGTTAGTCGCTGGACGGTCGGAAAAGTTCCGTCGAACGCCTCAGGCCGGCGCCAGCAGCGCCCCGAACATGATCGCCGTTCCCGCGGCCATCGTTATCTGTAGCGCGGTGCCCAGCGTTCTGCGCCAGGCCCGGGACCGCCTGCGCCGGCCCGCGCGCCGCTGTGTGACGAGGCGATACCCCCAGGCCGCGGCGGCGAGCGCGAACAGCAGCGCCCAGATCCAGTTGCCGACGTCGACCCAGCCCGGCCAATCCTGGGTCGGCGCCTCCGCAGGAGCTACCCCCATGTCCGGCATCGAGACATCCGGCATGTGGTGGTGATGGTGGTCAGCGTGCATTTCGTCGGGCAGCGGCTCATGGTGAACGACGGCGTACATCCAGGCCATCGCCAGCATCTTCAGGGCGTGGTAACCACGCACCAAACGCATCCCGGCCATGCGGGTAGCCAGGACGGCAAGGATCCCGAACCACAGGGCCCCGGCCAGGAAGAACGCTTCCGCGGGCGTCGGGGGCAACCCGAGCCCCTGTGGCCAAGCCATCACGGCCATCGCGATCGCCATGGTCAGGTGCAGCCCGTAGCTCACGACCGAGGTCCAGGACCGGCGGTCGATGACGAGCGCGAAGCCAACGGCGCTGAGCAGAAACAGACCGGTGACAACCCACCGCAGCGGCAGATCTTCAATCACAGTCACCGAACACTAGGCGCTCCGGCCGACAGACGACTACGACGCACGGTCGTAAGCTGCAGGGGTGGGGACTGACGGGCCGAGCACTGAGACGCCATCGGCCGCCCGGGTTGCCCGATCGCTGATTTTGCGCAGGGCACCGTTGGCGGGCTGGTTCGTGCTGCTCGCGGTCGTCCTCGCCAGCTATGGATCACTATCCGGAACCCGTCGCTACGCCGAGGCCCGCAATCCGTTTCCCGGCGCGTTCGTCAGCGCCGCCGCGCCCGTGGGGTACTTCGTCACGTCGTTGCTGGGTGCGGTCTGCCTGGGTGCGCTGCTGCTGGTTGTGATGACGTCGCGGCCGGAGCCGGACGGGTTGCTCGATGCAGCGGCGTTTCGCATCCATCTGGTAGCCGAGCGAGCTTCCCTGGTCTGGCCGCCTGCTGCCGCGGCGATGGTGGTGATCCAAGCCGCGCACGACGTCGGGGTGGGCCCGGGGGACTTGTTGCGCAGCGGGGCACTGTCCGACGCCATCGGCGTCTCCGAGACCGCGGGCGCATGGATCGTGGTGGCGGTTCTGGGCGTGCCCATCGCGCTGACATTGCGCTTGAACACGCGTTGGCTCGGACACGCGGTACTACTGGTCCCCACCGTGATCGCCGTCGTCGCGCCCGCGGTGACCGGCAATGCGGGCCAGGGACCCGATCACGACTACTCGACCAGTGCGGCGATTGTTTTCGCGATAGCGGTGTCCGCCTTGACCGGGCTCAAGACGGCCACCGCGCTCACCGCGACGACACCGACCCGCGCCGTGCAGATACTGCAGGTGTTCTGCGGCGCTCTGGCGGTCGGGTACGGCGCGCTTCTGCTGTACCTGCTGGTTCCGGGCGTGACGCTCGGTTCGGACTTTGCCCATCTCGGTCTGGCCGCGGGAGCCCTGTTGACCGCGGTGTGGCTGAGTGACTGTTGGGGACTGTTCGTCAGACCGCTGCGCGCAAGCGCTTACAGCGTGATCGCCATGCTGGCGACAGTCGCGGCTATGGCTGCTCTCGCCGCGACGGCGGTACAGGTCGCCCCCCGATTCCTTGCTCATCGGTTCACCAGCTGGGACGTCTTCCTGGGCTATCAGCTGCCGAATCCACCGACCGTGGCGAACACGCTGACTTCGTGGAGATTCGACAGTTTGCTGGGAACGGCGGGGCTGGTGCTGGCGGCCATGTATTCGGCGGGCTACGTCATCCTTCGGCGCAACGGCAATTCGTGGCCGGCCGGCAGGCTGGTGGCGTGGCTGATCGGCTGCGCCGCATTGGTATTCACCAGCAGTTCCGGATTACGGGCCTACGGGTCGGCGATGTTCAGCATCCACATGGCAGAACACATGACGTTGAACATGTTCATTCCGGTGTTGCTGGTCCTTGGCGGGCCCGTCACGCTGGCGCTGCGGGTGCTTCCGGCCGCCGGTGACCGGCAGCCACCCGGACCGCGGGAGTGGTTGACCTGGCTGCTCCACTCGCGGATCACCAGCATCTTGTCCAACCCGATCATCGCGTTCGTGCTCTTCGTCGGGTCGCCCTACATCGTGTATTTCACACCGCTTTTCGACACGTTCGTTCGTTACCACTGGGGCCATGAGTTCATGGCGATCCACTTCCTGCTGGTCGGATACCTCTTCTACTGGGCGATCATCGGCATCGACCCAGGGCCGCGCCGGCTTCCGTACCCGGGACGGATCGGATTGCTGTTCGCGGTGATGCCTTTTCACGCCTTCTTCGGCATCGCCCTGATGACCATGGCATCGCCGGTGGGCGCCACGTTCTATCGCTCGGTCGATCTTCCCTGGCTGCCCAGCATCATCGACGATCAGCACCTCGGCGGCGGAATCGCATGGAGCCTCACGGAAGTGCCGATCATCATCGTCATCGTGGCGTTGGTGTCGCAGTGGGCTCGTCAGGACCGCAAGGTCGCGTCGCGCAGTGATCGACACTCCGACAGCGACTATGCCGACGATGAACTCGAGGCATACAACGCGATGCTGCGGGAATTGTCACGAATGCGGCGGTGATCAACCGACCACGGTGAAGTTGCCCTCGCCCTTGAGTGCTGTCTGGACCTGTTCGGCCGTGAGGCCGGTAGTGGACGAAACGTGCACGGCGGAGGCGCTTTCGGTGTCCAGGTCGATGCTGACCGCGGTCACCGGCTTCAGTGCCGTCAGCGCGGTGGTGATGGTCTCCACGCAACCCTGGCAGTGCAAGCCGGTCACCGAAAATGTCTGTTCAGCCATACGCGTTATCCTATCGGGGGTGTATCACCGCGCCGAATGTGATTCTCGCGACGCCCAATCGGCGTGTTGCGTCGCGAAATTCACACTCGGCGAACGGATGCCGGCCCAAAGTTCCGCAATCGCAGGCTGTTTGAGACGACGAAGAACGACGAGAATGCCATCGCGGCACCCGCGATCAGCGGATTGAGCAAGCCGGCGGCGGCCACAGGTATGGCTGCGACGTTGTAGCCGAACGCCCAGAGCATGTTCATCCGGATGGTGCGCATGGTGGCCCGCGCCAGATCCAGGGACTGCGGAACGATGTCGAGATTGTCGCGCACCAGGATGATGTCGGCGGCGCCGATCGCGACGTCGGTTCCCCGGCCGATCGCCAAACCCAAGTCGGCGCAGGCCAACGCGGGACCGTCGTTGATGCCGTCGCCCACCATCGCGACGGTCCTGCCTTCGGCGCGCAGCCCCCGGATGACTTCGACCTTGCCTTCGGGCAAGACATCGGCGACGACGGTGTCGATGCCGACCTGAGCCGCAACGGTGTCGGCCGCGGCCCGGTTGTCGCCGGTGAGCAACACCGTTGACAACCCGCGACGGTGCAGGGCGGCGACGGCTGCGGCGGCCGAGTCCTTCACGGTGTCGGCGATCGCGACGGCCGCGCACGCAACTCCATCCACTGAGACGAAAACCACTGTCTCACCGCGACTCTCGCCTTGCTGCCGGGCCGCGTCCAACGCGGCACCACCAGGTGCGGTCCGGGTGACCCAGGACGGCTTGCCGACCTCGACCTGGTGCCCGTTGACGACGCCGGAGACACCGCAGCCCGCTACCGCCACAAACTCGTCGACCGGGGCAGGGTCTGGCGACGCGGCCACGATCGCCGTCGCGACCGCATGTTCGGAAGCGGCTTCGACGGCGGAGGCCAGTGCCAGGACTTCGTCGCGGGCGCGTCCGTCGGTCGTCGTCACCGCGCTGACCGTCAGTTGCCCGACGGTCAAGGTACCGGTCTTGTCGAACACCACGGTGTCGATGCCATGCACGGTCTCCAGCGCGCGGTAACCCTTGATGAAAATGCCCAGCTGCGCCCCCCGCCCGGACGCCACCATCATTGCGGTCGGAGTGGCGAGGCCCAGGGCG
The DNA here is from genome assembly GCF_001673315.1 of Mycobacterium asiaticum. Classification (GTDB taxonomy): domain Bacteria; phylum Actinomycetota; class Actinomycetes; order Mycobacteriales; family Mycobacteriaceae; genus Mycobacterium; species Mycobacterium asiaticum_B. The sequence goes on from NZ_LZLQ01000012.1 coordinate 31,535, forward strand.
CAGGGGCAGGCGATCACCAACACTCCGAGCGTCACCGAGAAGGCACGATCCGCGTCGGCGCCGCCGATCAGCCAGGCTGCCCCGGCGAGCAGCGCGATGGCGAAGACGGTCGGTACGAACACCGCCGAGATACGGTCGGCGAGGCGCTGGGCCCGGGCTTTCTGCGCCTGGGCTTCTTCGACCAGCCGGACCATGCCGGCGAATTGGGTGTCGGCGCCGACCGCGGTTGCCTCGATGACGAGGCGGCCGTCCAACACCACCGTGCCACCGACGACGGCTGTGTCGGGATGAGCACGCACCGGCTTGACCTCGCCGGTCATGGTGCTGGTGTCGACGGCTGCGGTTCCTTCGATGACGACCCCGTCGGCGGCAATGGTTTCGCCGGGCCGGGTGACGAAGCGCTGACGCTTCTTCAGCTCACCGGCGGGTAGCACCAGCTCCGTCCCGTCGGGCAGCAGGACGGTCACGCTTTTCGCGCCGAGTGCCGCCAGGGCGCGCAGCGCTCCGCCGGCCTTGGACTTGGCGCGGGCTTCAAAGTAACGACCGGCCAGGACGAAGACGGTGACGCCGGCCGCGACCTCGAGATAGATCGCGTCGCTGTGCAGGATCGCCTGCCAGACTCCGGTGGTTTCGCGCGGTTGTTCCGGCCTGAAGACCGTCGCCAACGACCAGCCGGTGGCGGCCACGATGCCGACCGATATCAGGGTCTCCATGGAGGCTGTGCGGTGGCGCGCATTGCGTAACGCGACCGAGTGGAAGGGCCAGGCGGCCCAGGTCACGATAGGCGCCGCGAGCGCGGCCAACACATAGCCCCAGCCCGGGAACCTGGCGCTGGGCACGATCGCCAACATGCTGGACAGGTCCGCCAGGGGCACGAAAAGCACCGCCGCGACCAGCAGGCGCCGCAGCAGGCTGCGGGCGTACTGCGCATCGGGGTCTCGGGCCTGTGTTGCCGCGGCGTTCGATTCGCTGTGCGGGGACGCCTGATATCCGGCGTTTGCCACCGCATCGCACAGTTCGTCGTCGGCGACGCCGACGGCGTCGATGGTTGCGACGCGGGTGGCGAAGTTCACCGACGCCCGTACCCCGGGCACCTTGTTGAGCTTGGTCTCGACCCGGCTCGCGCACGCGGCACACGACATGCCGGATACGTCCAGCCGGACCCGCCGAACGGAGCCGAGGTCTGATTCCTCCACAAGCGGAGTCGCCACAGCCCTCCTCAGGTCAGCAGATCGGATACTGCCAGCGTACAAGCGGTGTTCGACCCGGCTGCCGGCTAGGACCGCACGGTGGCGTGCTCCCGCACCAGCGCGCAGAGCTGCCACTGCCCGGGAACACCCTTGAGGTCGCATTCGCCGCGACTGGTGAAACGGTGCCGGGAGCCGGTGACGATGTCGCGCACCGTCGAGGAAACCAGCACCTCGCTGGCAGCGGCGAGTGCCGCGACGCGCGCGGCGATGTGCACGGCCATCCCCGCAACGTCGGTTCCGCGCACCTCGACCTCGCCCGCGTGGATGCCGATCCGGATTTCGATGCCCAGCGCGCGGATCGCGTCGATGAGTGCGTCGCTGCAGGCGAGCGAGGCGCTCGGACTGGAAAATGTGGCCACGAAGCCGTCGCCGGCGGTGTTGACCTCGCGACCACCGAAGCGCTGGATTTCGTGCCGAACGATGGCGTCGTGGTTGTCCAGCAGGTCCCGCCACCGGTGGTCACCAAGCTGGGCAGCCCGCTCGGTCGAGCCGACGATGTCGGTGAACACAATGGTGGTGAGCACCCGCTCGGCGTCTCCGCCGCCGCGCACGCCGGTGACGAATTCTTCGATCTCATCCAGCATCGGGCCGGTGTCGCCCACCCAGTACAACGTGTCCTCGCCCGGCAGTTCGACCAACCGTGATCCGGCGATGTGCTCGGCGAGGTACTGGCCGTGTGCAAGCGGGCTGAACCTGCGGTTGTCGCGATGCAGGATCAGGGTCGGCGCGCTGACCCGGGCCAAGGTGTCGCGTACGTCGGCCGTTCGTACGGCGCCGATGATCGCGCGGGCCATGCTCGGCGACGCCGCCCGGTTCCCGGCCATATCCCACCAGGTGCGGAACGCGTTGTCGTTCGCGACGGTCGGAGCGATGATGCTCAGAATGTCGAAGCCCCGCTCGACCGCGTCCGGTTCGATCGCGATGGTGGTGTACGGATCGGCTTCGCCGACCTCGTGACCGATCGGGTAGTCCGGCGCACGCAACGTGCGTGCGGCGCCGTTGACGATGACGAGGCTGGCCACCCGCTCCGGGTAGTCCGCCGCCACCACCAGAGCGGTCATCGAGGTGAACCCGGGAGCCAGGATGGTCGCCCGCTCACACCCGACGGCATTCATCACGGCGATCGCGTCCCTGGCCCAGACCCGCGGGCCGATCGAGTCCAGCGAAACGCGAGAGGAGAGACCGATACCTCGCTGGTCGTACCGAATCACCCGGGCGAAGGACGCCAACCGCCGGTGGAAGCGGTACATCGACGGTTCGGAGTCGACGGTATCGATCGGGATGGATGGTCCGGGTAGCACCAATAGGTCGATCGGACCATCGCCGAACACCTGGTAGGCGATGTCGATCTCGCCGCAGGTGGCATAGCGGGTCCGGATGTTCCAGGGCACCTGCGCCACGGCTACAGATTAGTGATGCGACCCCGATAGCGCGTGCTTTCGGTACTGTGCGGCGCGGGCGGCGACTGTGACGCCGTTGCCGGGGGAGGTGTTGTTCGGGATCAGCACCCCCTTCGTCGCGGCCGGCACTCCGTCGAACAGCGTCTGCTCGAGACGGACATGGTCGACGAAGTATTCGATGTGGCGCAGGTTGGGGACTGCCGCTGCCACGGGAGCGTGCAGTGCCGGCGCGCAGTGGCCGGAGACCTGCAGGTTGTAGGAAGCGGCGATCCCCGCGGCGGCCAGCCAACCGGTATAGCCACCGCACCGGGTGGCATCTAGCTGCAGGCAGTCCACCACGGGTGCGAGATGACGGGCTTCGTACAGGTCGGACACGTACTCGCCGGCCGCCACATCGCAGCCCATGGCGTGTCGCAGGATGCCGAGCCCCTCGATGTCGTCGCTGCTGACCGGCTCCTCGAACCAGACAACGCCGAGATCGTCGAGTGCGGCGCCGACGCGGCGAGCCTGCCCGACGGTGTAGCCACCGTTGGCATCGACCATCAACGCGACCCCGTCACCGGCGAGGTCACGCAGCTGCCGTACTCGTTGTAGATCGCGGGTGACGTCGGATCCCCAGTCCTGACCGATCTTGATCTTCATCGCGGTGCATCCGGCCGAATGCCAATCCCGCACCTGTTCACCGAGTTGGGCCTCGTCCAGGGTGGTGAAGCCGCCGGAGCCGTAGACCGGGACATCTGGGCGGGCCTGTCCCAGCAGCGCGGAAAGCGGTTCGGCGCGCAGCCGGGCCTTGAGATCCCAAAGCGCCATATCGACCGCGCTGATGGCCTGCATCACCAGGCCGCGGGTGCCGAAGTTGCGGCAACTGCGGCGCATCGCCTCCCAGGCGCCGGTGATGTCGTCGATATCGCCGCCAGTGACCACTGTGGCGAGGTGTTCGGAGATGAGGTCCGCGGCAACCGGTGAACTGTAGGTCCAGCCCAGCCCGGCGGTGTGACCGGAATGCGCGTGCACGACGACGGCCGTGGTGGCGTCCCACTCGAACGTGCCGTCGGCCTCGGGCGTCTCGGTGTCGACCGTGTAGACCTCGACGTCGATGCGCTCGACGGTGGCGGTCGGTCGGCTCATGCGAGTGATCTTTCGTGCCGCTCCGCCCGCCCCCGGGCATGCTCATTCATCAGATCGGCGGCACGCGCGGCCAGCGCCATGATGGTCAACGCCGGGTTGGCAGAGCCCTGAGTGGGCATGGTGCTGCCGTCGACGACATAGAGACGCTCGACGCCGAACACCCGGTGCTGCGCGTCGACCACCCCGTCCTCGGCGCGCGCGGCCATCCGGGCTCCGCCGACCAGGTGCGCGTGGCGTTCGATGGTGATGACTTCCTCTGCTCCGGCCGCACGCAGGATGTCCTCCATGACCGAAGCGGCAGCCTTGATGAGTTGTTTGTCGTTGTCGCATTGTGAATAGGAGAAATGCGCCACCGAAAGACCGTGGCGATCGGTTTCATCGGCGAGCGTGACCCGATTGCGAGCCTGCGGCAACAGTTCACACAGTGCCCCCAGGGTGGCCCAGTGGACGTAGTCGCGCATGTATTCGCGCAGTGTGGTGCCCCAATGCCCCTGGGCGGCGACGTGCTCAGACCAGGTGATCGGCAACGGGCTGACGGTTTGAATGGACCACCCGCGCTTATATGGCTTGGTCGGGTCGGTCTCGTAGAACTCCTCGGTGCTGGCCTCGGGAGGCGGGGCTTTGTACATTCGGATCTCGTCGTTGAAGCGCCCTGCGACCTGGGGCGCCCCCTGTACCATCAAGTAACGGCCGAGTTGATCGTGCTCGTTGCCCAGTCCCTGCTGGTAGCGGTTGGTGGCCGAAAGTAGCAGCAGCCGTGGGGTTTCGATCGAATAGCCGGCGACGACGACGGCGGCGGCTCGTTGTCGACGGACGACCCCGGCGTGGAAGTACTCGACGCCAGTGGCCCGGCCGGTGCGATCGTCGACCAGTACCCGCGACACATGGCAGTCGGGCCGGATCTCGGCTCCGTGGGCGAGTGCATCGGGAATGTGGGTGATCAGCGGGCTTGCTTTGGCATTGACCTTGCAGCCCTGCAAGCAGAATCCCCGGTAGATGCAGTGCGGCCGATTCCCGAACCGGCCGTTGGGAATTGCGACCGGACCCACCCGCATCGGGATGCCCAGCGCGGTCGCGCCTTTGAGGAAGACCCGGCCGTTGCCGCTGACCGGGTGGGGCCGGTGCGGGTACGTGTGCGGGTCCCCCCACGGCCAGTCCTCTCCCGCGACCGGCAGTTCTGCTTCGATCTGTTCGTAGTAGGGACGCAGGGTGGCGTAATCGATGGGCCAGTCAGCCCCTACGCCGTCACTGCTGAAGGTGCGGAAGTCCGAGGGGTGGAACCGCGGGGTATAGCCGGCAAAGTGCACCATCGAGCCGCCAACCCCGCGCCCGGAGTTGTTGGAACCCAATGGAACTGGATCCTCACCGCCGATCTGGCGCGGTTCGGACCAGAACAGCACGTGCGAACCGCGCTCGTCGCTGACCCAGTCGGTGTCGGGATCCCAGAACGGGCCGGCGTCCAATACAACAGTGCGCCAACCCTTTCGGGCCAACCGCTGCGCCAGGGTACCGCCCCCGGCTCCGGCTCCCACGATGACGACGTCGACCTCATCGTCTTCGGGGTAGCGCCGCATATCGGCGCGCAGCCGGTGATTGGTCCGCGAGCCGTCGTTGGGGATGAGCCAGGCGGATTCGTTGCGCGATCGGATAGCGCGGTAGTCACTCACCGTTGTTCCTGCCGGACAGATCGTCGTCGGCTTTGCGGGCCCGTTCCACGCGTTCGGCGAATGGCACCGGGTCGGCCTCGTGGTGATCGGCGACCTCCCACTTTTCCCGCGTATTGATCCCGGGGTTCAGATAGCCGCGCGGGTACGCCGGTCCGCTGAACCCGATCTCGTTCCACGCCCAGGGGTGGGAATAGAACGCGGTGGTGGCATATCTCGTCCAGAGACTCCACGCGTGCTTGGCGACGAACCCGTGCCATGATTCGCCCCGGTCGGACAGGTCCTGCACATCCTGCAGTAGCCGGGCCTGATCCGACTCGCCGAGTTCGGCATACCCCGCGCCGTGTCGAGTGTGTGCGCCCTCGTCGAGGTGAGCGAGCGTTTCGCGCCAGGCCTGCCCGTCTTCGGGCATGTCGTCGTAGTGCCAGCCGTCGGTTTCCGCGGTCGCCAGGCGAGTGTCGATGAGCGCCAGTACCGGCACCCGCGGATCGCAGTCCTGACCGAGCAGCAGATCCAGCATCGGTGCGGCGATGCCGACTTCGTGTGCGGTGAAGAACGCCAACATGTTCGGCAGCGCCAGGCGCGCCAACACGACGCCCGCCGTCACGTCGTCCCATACGTGAGCTTGGTCAAGCACGTCGAAGCCGGGGAACCGGCCTTGTCCCTGCGGGGTGATCGCATGCTGATTGGGAGGACGGAACGGCATCAACGACTCCCTTGGCCCGGCAGCGGAAGGTCCTCCCGCCGCAACAGGGCCGCCAGCAGTCCCATCGCGCCTACAAGCGAGGCCAACAACGGTGCGAACGCCGGCGGACCGGACTCCATGTTGTACTTCGTGAGGCCGCCGGGACGTTGCGCGATGCCACGCCAGTGCAGATAGGTGCCCTGGACGCCGTTCACCACGATCGCCGCGCTCGTTGCCGGCAGCACGGTTCTGGCCGCCCGACGCGAGAAGAACCCGGCTACGCCGGCCGGTATCGCGGTCGGCAGCACGAAGACCGGCCACCACATCATCTTGTTGCCGAAGCTGGCGCCGTCGTGGGACAGGTAGATCTCGCCCGCAGTGACCGCCGCACCCGCCGCGGTGAGCGCCGAGAGGGTGCGCTCGAAACGGCCGGTCCGAATGTCGTGCAGCGCAGTGTCAATCACGTTCATGATCGATCCTTCTTCTCGCCGGGTAGATACTGCTGCACTTTCTGCTTGACTCCCTGTTTGATGAACCCCGCCGCATCCTCGTCGCCACCCAGCACCGATTTGGCCAGCGACTTGGCCTGTTCGAAGGTGGCATGCGGCGGGATGGGCGGGACGTCGGGATCGCAACGAACATCCAGTACGGTCGGACGGTCGGCCGCCAGGGCGCGCTCCCACGCAGGGCCCAATTGCCCCGCCTGGTCGATGTTTTCGCCGTGCAGACTCAAGCTGCGGGCAAACCCCGCGTAATCCACGTCCGGAAGCGATTGGGACGCCGTGAATTTGGGTGAGTTCTCCATCGCCCGCATCTCCCAGGTGACCTGGTTGAGGTCGTTGTTGTGCAGGACGGCGATGATCAGCCTCGGATCGGTCCACTGCCGCCAGTACCTGGAGATGGTGATCAGTTCGGCCATGCCGTTCATCTGCATCGCTCCGTCACCGACGAAGGCGATACTGGGACGGTCGGGGTGGGCCCATTTCGCGCCGATTACGTATGGCACCCCGGGCCCCATGGTGGCTAGTGTGCCCGACAGTGAGCCCCGCACGCCCGCAGTGAATTTCAGGTGCCGGGCATACCAGTTCGCCGCTGAGCCCGAGTCGGCGGCGATGATCGCGTTGGCGGGCATCCGCGTCGACAGTTCGTAGAAGATCCGCATCGGGTTGAGTGGATCGGCATCGGTCATCGCTCGCCGCTGCGCGGTGTTCCACCACTTCTCGACATGCTTCTCGATCTTCTCCCGCCAGCTACGGTCGGACTTGCGCTGCAGCAGCGGAATGAGGGCCTGCAGGGTGGCTTTAGCGTCCCCGACCACGTTGAGTTCGTATGGGTACCGCATACCGATCCACTTGCCGGACTTGTCTATCTGCACTGCGCGAGCCTGGTCGAGTTTCGGCAGGAACTGGGTGTAGGGGAAATTGGATCCGACGGTGAGCAGCGTGTCGCACTCCATCATCAGGTGCCAGCTGGCTGTCGTGCCCAGCAGTCCGATCGATCCGGTCACCCATGGCAGGTCATCGGGCAGGACGTCTTTACCCAGCAACGCCTTTGCCGCGCCAGCACCGAGCAGGTCGGCGACCTGTGTCAGTTCCTCGACACATCCACGGGCACCCTGACCCACCAGCATCGCGACCCGCTCACCGGCGTTGAGCAGATCGGCCGCCGCACGGACCGCAGTGTCGTCGGGTGCCATCCGCGCGGGGCTGAGCCCCAGGCTGGAGGGGACCTGCTTGAAGGCGTGTTCTGGCGGTTCGTACTTCATCTCGAACACGTCGGAGGGGATGATGATGCAGGTGGGGCACCCCTCGCTCAACGCGATCCGAATGGCCCGGTCGATCAGGTTCGGCAATTGTTTTGGCACCGTGCACATTTGGATGTACTCACTGCATACATCCTTGAACAGGCTGATCAGGTCTATTTCCTGCTGATAGGAGCCGCCCATCGCCGACTGTTCGGTCTGTCCGACGATCGCGACCACCGGCACGTGGTCGAGCTTGGCGTCGTAGAGACCGTTGAGCAGGTGTACTGCCCCCGGGCCGCTGGTGGCCACGCACACCCCGAAGCCGCCGGAGAACTTGGCGAAGCCGACCGCCTGAAATGCGGCCATCTCCTCGTGCCGGGCCTGCACGAACTGCGGTTTGTCCCCGGCCCGCTCCCACGCGGCCAGCAGACCGTTGATGCCGTCGCCGGGAAACCCGAATACCTGTTGGACGTCCCATTCCCGAAGTCGGGACAACAAGAAATCCCCAACTGTTTCAGACACTGTTCATCACACTCCTGCTAGCTGGGCCAATCATTGGGTAACGATCGGTTGACATGGCTTGCTAAGCACCAACTTTCGAATTCGCGAACTGGCCCCTTGACTGTTCGGCACGGGCCCACAAGTACTGACCGCCGGGCAACCGCGGCAGGATCAGTCCCGCGAGCTGGTCGCGACGACGCTGGCGATCTGGTGGCGGGGTGGATCCGCTGACCAGGTCGTGTGCCCCGAGCGACGCCCACACCGCGGCTACGGCGGCGTCGATCAGTGCGGCCCGCCTGCGGTACCGGTCGGCGGCGGCCAGACCGAAAGCGGTGAGCGCATGGACTCCGTCGACCCAGGTGCCGGCGGCGATGACTTCGGGGCTGGGGCGGATTCCGGACATGGCGGACTGAAACAGATGGCGCGCGCCCAGGATCCGGGTGACAACGACGGCTTTGCGGTCGACGCGAACCCTGTGCAACCGTCCCAGAACGAATTCGGGCGCGGTCAACAGCGTTGCACCCCAGCCGCCGCGAAGTACTTCCAGAAATCTGATCGGTGCTGTCACCGGGATCCTCCACCGGCGTGCGGTCCCCCCGCGGTCGATGAAGACATCGGCAGCCGCCGCAACATGACCGCTGCGGTGGCAGCGGCGGCTGCGACACCCGCCCCGGCCAGTGTCCGGGCGTGTTCGGAGAGCCACAGTTGCGGCGCGCGACCGACCGCTTTGTCGTCGAAGATCCCGTGTGCGCCATGATCGCTGCCGGCCTCGTTGTCACGCGGCTCCCAGAGGTTGTGCGGACGGTCGGGGCTGACCGACTCTTCCGTCTGCTGCGAGGAGTACCCAGTTTTGGCCAGATACCGATCCAGCAGTGCCGGCATAAGCCGCTGGCCTACGATCGTGGCCGCGGTACTCGCGCCCACCCAGTACTGCTTGCGTTTGGGGTGGTTTGCGGCGAACACCACTGCCCGGGCCGCGACCTCGGGCTGGTAGATCGGCGGGACCGGCTGCGGATGACGCGGCAGCCGAGACAGCACCCACGAAAACTGCGGAGTATTGACCGCAGGCATCTGCACCACAGTGATGTGGATGTTGCTGCCTTCGTGCATGAGCTCGGTCCGGACCGACTCGGTGAATCCGTTGATTGCGTGCTTGGCTCCGCAGTACGCCGATTGCAGCGGAATTGCCCTGGCGCCCAACGCGGAGCCGACTTGCACAATCGTGCCGGCGTCACGCTCGCGCATACGCTGCAAGGCGGTCATGGTCCCGTGCACGAATCCGAGATAACTCACCTCCGTCACCCGCCGGTACTCCTCAGGCCTGATCTCATGAAACGGCGCGAACACCGATGTGAACGCAACGTTGACCCACACGTCGACAGGGCCGAAGGTGCGTTCGACTTGCTCGGCGGCGGCTTCCACCGCTCGGTGGTCGGCCACGTCGGTGGGAATCGCCAAGGCTTGCCCACCGGCGTTCTGGATGTCTTTGGCCGCGGCGTCCAGACCCGCTGAGCCGCGAGCCAGCAAGCCGACCCGGTCGCCATGAGCACCGAAGAGTCGTGCGCTCGCCCGGCCGATGCCGGCGCTTGCTCCGGTGACCACGACGGTGCGGGAATTCGTCATGAATGCTCCTTTCCGGCGTTGTCCACCATCTTCCGCACGATACCCCAAGTTCGTGCGTCGCGCACGATGTGCGATACACAGTATATTCCCAGTGCAATTCCTGAATTCGGGATGTATTGTGCACCTACGAAAGGAGCGGGATGGCCTCACCGCGGAACAAGAACCGTATCGGCGCAGCCGCTGGGGAGTTCGACCAGTTTGCTGCCGAGCTGGAATTGGCGACGCGCGGGTTTCTCGAGGTGAACGTCGAGGTGCTCGAGCAAATGGAGAAAAAGATCAGTCTGCAAGCGCTGCACGCGCTGCAGTCGCTGGAAAGGCTGGGACCGAGCTTGGTTACCGAACTCGGCGACGACCTCGACCTGCTCCCGTCCACGGCTAGCCGGCTCAGTGATCGGCTCGCCGAGGCCGGCTGGATCACCCGAGCAGTCTCCCCGGTGAACCGCCGTGCCACCGTGCTCGAACTGACTTCCAGCGGCCGGTCGGTGCTGCGGGAATTGCTCACGCTCCGTAAGAATGCGCTGAAATCCGTTGTGGGACAAATGGATGACGAGGACCGTGCAGCCCTACTGCAGGGCACTCGCGCGTTCACCGCAGCCCGCGCAAAATTCTCCGAGCCATCGTGACCAGCACGGCGACGCGGCGCAACCGCCTGCGCCGGCGGTCCCGGTGGCCCCAGTGGTGCTGTGTAGCGGTGAGCGGGATGCTCGTCGGGGGATGTTCGGCATCGGGAGAGTCGCTGGAAACGGCACCCGAGGTGGTGCTGACACCCACCGAAGCCGTGCTGCATGCACCCGTGTGGTCATACCGTCGGGACACGCTCGTTGCGCTGACCGACGATCAGCGACTCGTCGAGGTATCGGATCCCGCTGACTCGCACGACACCCGGATACGGTTCTCCCCGCCGCTGGCAACCGGGCGCAACCTCCAAATCAGCCGCAAGGACGACGGACAGGTTTTCGTGCCCCAACCGCAGCGCGGCAAGGTCGCGGTCGTTGATCTGCAGAGTTTGCAACCGGTGGAGTACGTCGATGCCGGTCCGGCCCCGGCGTATCTGTCCGAAGACGCCGGCATGAGCGTGCTGCTCGCGCTGTCCGCGGATGGGTCTTCAGTGACACCCGTCGAGGAGTACGGGTACCGGAAACTTGCCACCGCGTCCCTCAGTACTCAGGCGGACACCATCGACGGCGCCAACCGCGGACGCTCGATCGACTACCACGTGTACGGCGGATCGGGAATCCGTTACTACAAGGGTTCGTCGTCGCCTCCCGACGAGCGCGGTTCAATGGCTATGGACGTTGCGATCTCGGCGGGGGATGGGACCAAGGTGACCCGCAGTTACGTTGCGCGCCGTGACGACGACGTGTTGTATGCGATCGATTCGCGCCGTGGCGGAACGGGATTGGAAGTGCTGGCTCAGACCAGGTTGCCAGCACCGGTGCGTGCGCTCGGCACTGACGAGACCCGCATCTACGCCGCAACCGATCGTCAGTTGGTGGTGCTCAAGACGGCCAGCTTCACCGGCTATCCCACCCGGACGATCCCGATAATCCATGTCACCGACTATCGTGCGGGCCTGCCGCCCGGTCCGTTGCAGTCCGCGCCGTTGTCGGGTTTGGCGGTGGGCCCGCACCGCGTGTACCTCACGCTGCAGGGCGCCAAATATGCGATCAGCGTTGCTAAGCCGCGCCTGTGAGGAGGAAAGCCAAGTGTCGGTGAACATCGACGACGACCTGGAGTTCCTCGGTGAACAGATCGAGGCGCTCAAGCGACTTGGCCAGCGTGATGCGGTGAGCGACGGCGAAATCTACGACTTCAGCATCAGGTGGGGCACCGCGCTCGCCGGACGCCTGCCACGGCTGGTGCACTTCAGCTCGTTGAACATGCTCGACGAAGTCGGTCAGCGAAAGTTCGAGTCGCTCTGTGCCGAGCTACGCGCGCTTTCCGCGCCGATCAGCAGGTTCAACCTCGCGCAGCCCGAAATCCGCGCGGCCGCAACTTAACTCGCAGAGGCTCCGGCGCCGGGAGCCAGAAACTCGTCCTGATGAAGCACGATCCCGCTGCGCGGCTTTTCGCACGCGGTGTTGCGGCATGTCAACGCGACCATGTAGGCGTCGCTGTCCTCGTTGAGGAACAGGAAACCAAGATACAACGCATGCCCGATGTCGAACTCCGTACCGCCGCAGCTTGCGCAGTAACCGCCCTTGGCCTCGATCTGCTCTGAAACACGTTGTCGGGAAACATCGCTCATCTCGATCAGTTCGGGCCGGACCATCACATCGGTGGCCATTTCAGATCTCCACGTTCTTGTCGTAGTACACGTTGTCCTCACGCCAGCCCCCGGCGCCTTTGCCGATCCCGGCGTAGCTGTTGACGAACTCGATCTGGTTGATCCATTTGGCCATCTTGAAACCGACTTGTGTTTCGACCCGTAGCCGCAACGGCGCGCCGTGTTGGATGGGCAGGGGTTGACCGTTGATCGCGTAGGCCAGCAGCGTCTGGGGCTTGTAGACGAGTTCGAGATCCATGACTTCATAGAACTGTCCGCCGCCATGGGATGCGGGCTCGTCTCGGTCGTTGTCCTGCATCGTCAGGAAACAAACGTATTTCGCCTGCGGCAGGGGTCGCACCAAGTCCGCCAGTTGCGCCAGTGGAATGCCGCTCCACTCGCCGATGCTGGTCCAGCCCTGCACACAGTGGTGCATGACTCGCTGTGATTGCCGGTCGGCGAGGGCACGCAGCGCAGCCAGGTCCAGGGTCACCGGGTTCTCCACCAGACCGCCGACCCGCAACCGCCAATCGACGAAATTGTGGACCGCCATCACCTTGTATTCGGTGCTGGCCGGAGGTTTACCGTTGACGCGATGGGTTTCGGAGATTTTCTCGACAGCGTAGTCCTGCCGAGAATCCAACGGACGCAGCAAAATCCGCCGCGCCACATTAACCACGGCACCCAGCACGCGCTGTACCGACCGGGGTTTGCGAAGACTCCACATCGTCGCGGCGGCGTGGACTGCGACGATCACCGCGATGATAAGCAGTGAAAGCGCCGTGGCCATCGTGGTGTTGCGCACCGAGCCGAAGATCATCAAGGCGGTCAGCGACCCCCACCCCCAGAAGAAGACCATCGAGAGATGGATCACGATGAAGACGACGAAGGCGATCAGGCCCAGAAAGTGCAGACTGCGGGCCCATTGGCGACCGCCCCACATTCGCACGTACCACGGGAATCGCGCCGCGATTGCCGGGGATTGCGCAGCGCCGGTGAGGATCTGGAACGGCGCGAGCACGAAGATGACCGCGGCATACGTCAGCTTCTGGATGGCGTCGAGTGGTTCGCCCGGCAGCAGCGGCGGCAGATTGAAACTCAAATAGGTGACGATGTCGTTCCAGGCCTCGGGAAAGATCGACCAGGACGCCGGCCAGTACCGGTGCCATTGGCCGGTAGCGAAGAGCAGAACGACATAGGAAATGCCCAGCAGGATCCAGCCGATCACGGCGAAGAAGTGCCAATGGCGGCCCATGCCCAATTGGGCGCGGCCTGGCAACGCAACGAGTGGGTGGTAGCTCTCTTCTTCGTCGAGTGTGTCGTACAGGCGGTCGCGGGGCATGACCTTACGGGTGAAGCGCGCCCACTCGGTGCCGGGTTTGCTGTCGTCGCGCCAGTACAACTTGGGGTGCGTGGCAAGAATTTCGATGCCGCTGCGAATGATCAGTGTCACGAACAGCACGTTGAGCCAGTGCTCGATGCGCAGCCACGCTGGATAATCCAGAGTTGTCATCGCGAAAATGATCCGTTCAGTCAGGCCAGCCTTGCCGGCGCGGATAAGCCACGTTGACCCCGGAGAGAACGGTGGTGTGGACGGCGACAAAGGCTGCAGCCATAGCCATCGCCAATGTCGCAGGTGCCACGTCCCATCGGCCGGTCAACGAACGGAGTCCGGGTAGCGCGATCAGGCGGCTGAGCAGGTATAGCCCGAGGAAGATGATGCAGACGGCACTGCCCAGGTACCAACCACGTTGGGGCACAGAATCATTGAATGTCGCAATGAGCGCGACTGCGGCGATCAGGCAACCGGCGATCAGTGCCAGGGCATAGCCGACGAAGTATCCGGGCAATGTCGGCTCGGTGGCAAGAAAGTAGACGTGGACGGTGGCCAAGCCGATCAACAGGATTTCGCCGATCGTGGTCACCGTCCGGGGCAGGTCAAACGCCAGCCATCCGTCGAAAGTGAGTAATCGAGACGACAGCAGGCCCTGCCAAATGCGGAGCCATAGTCGTCCGACCAAACCGGCCACGAGTGCTAGATACCTCCGGAGTGCTGGGACAAACGCCCCGCGGTCGCCGTGCGGCCGGTTCCGGTGCCGATGGGTCCGCCCTTGCCATCGGCGAGCCGATGTGCCGCTTCGAACAACAGCGCGTGGACGAATGCCTGCGGTAGGTTGCCGCGAAGTTGACGCTGCGTGATGTCGAATTCCTCGGCGAACAGTCCCGGCGACCCGCACGCAGTGCGATTACGCTCGAACCATCGCACCGCCTGGATCGTGTTGCCCTGCTGGTGATCGGCTAACGACATCAGGAAGCCGCACAACAGGAACGCCCCTTCCGCCTCACCCAACGGCCGATCGTCAGGCTGAAAGCGGTAGACGAACCCGTGCCGCCCCAACTCGGCGCGTACCGCTTCGAGGGTGCCGACGGTGCGTGGATCGTCGGCCGGCACCGCGCCTCGGATCGACGGGATGAGCAGCGCCGCGTCAACCCGCGAATCATTAGGCGCGCGTTGCCATCTGCCTTGCGGATGTAAACAGTCCGAAGCGGTGCTGGAGACCAGCCGGTCGGCCAGCTGCTGCCATTCCGAACTCTCAGCCGCCGGTGCCAGTTCGCTGATACCGCGTAATCCCGCTGCGCACGTCAATCGGGAGTGTGCCCAATGCTGGTCGTCCAACTCCCAGATCCCCGCGTCGGGCTCGTGCCAGCGGTCCTTGATGGTCTGCACCAGCGTCTGCACCGCGCGCCAGTGATCGTTGTCGAGGCGCTCGAGGCGCGCTGCTGCCGCCAACAGGAGCAGTGCTTCTCCGCACGCGTCAAGCTGGAACTGATCGGTGACCCAGTTGCCCTGCTTGACCGCGGCGCCGGGATATCCCGGCAGCTCCAGATCCTGTTCCCGCGGCACCGCGCTACCGTCCACCGAGTAGGCCGGCTCGAGTCTGGGTCCGTCGGCCAAGACCCGCTCGCTGACAAAGCGAACCGCATCGTCGAGCAACGGGTAGGCACCGGCCGCGGCCACCGCCTGCCCGGCGTAACACTGGTCGCGGATCCAGCAATACCGGTAGTCGTAGTTGCGACCCTGTTCCGCCCGCTCCGGCAGCGACATCGTCGCCGCCGCAACCATCCCCCCACCGTCGCTCGTCAAACCGCGAAGCACCGCGTACGCAAGCTCGGCATCGACATCGGCCAGCGTGTCGGAGACAGGCGGAACCGCGTCGTGCCATGCCGTTTCGGTTTGTCGCCAGGCATCTTCCGCCCGCACTGGCTCAGTGCCCAACTCATGATCCGAGCACTCCAGCACCAGGTCGCGGACCTGTCCCGGAACCACTTGCACGGTGGCGTGCAGCGATCCGTCTTCGCGCGGCCGCGCGTCGTGCGCTCCCGTCCACCGAAATCGGTGTGGCCCACACTGCCCAGTCCAGATGCCGTCGCCAAGGTGCAGATCGCGCATCGGCTCGGCGCCGAAGTCCGCCCGCAGGTCCAGCGCGACCCGTACTTCTGCCGGCTTGTCCAGCGCGATGATGCGGCGCAGCAATACCGCCTTGTGCCGATCCCCGGGAAACGCCAACGCCTCTCGGCATTCGACGATGCCGTCAGTGGTCACCCACCGCGATCGCCAGATCAGGGACCGCTGCTCGTAATGACCGCCCCACACGAATCCGGTGCCTGACGGGCAAACGATGTAAGCGCCGCGCCCGCCCAGCAACGAACTGAACACCGCCGGGCTGTCCCAGCGCGGAAGGCACAACCAGCAATAGTCGCCACGCGGCCCGACGACGACTCCCCGCTCGCCGTCGGCGAGCAGCGCGTAGTCGCGTAGCACGTGCGGCGACATCGATTCTGCAATGGCTGACGCGTCATTCATCGGTCCTGACCACGGTACTTGCGTGACCTGGGGACTGGCTGTCAATGATCGGGACCAGGTAGCGCGCCGCGTAGTCCCGGACGGCTTGCTGATTGGACGTGTCGAGACGCTCGGTGGGAAACACGATGATTCCGACGGCGACTCTGAGCAAGATGTCTGCGACGTTGGCCAGATCCGCATCGTCCATGTCGGCACCACAGCGCCGCAGAGTGTGCGCAATACCGTCGGCGAACTGGCCGATGGGGAACACGTGCGAGCGGGAGAACATGCCGAAAAGTTCCGGCTCGCTTTCGGCGATCCGCGAGTACAGCGGCGAGTCTTCGATGAGACGCACGCCCAGAGTGAACGCTTCGACCACGGCCTCTGCGGGGGTCCGCCCGCTGGTTGCCTGAGCCAACGTGGTGAAGAAGAGTCCGGCCTCACGGCGCACCACGGCTTCGAAGAGCTCGTCTTTGGTCGGGAATCGCCGGTAGATCGTGCTGCGGCTGACGCCGGCGCGGGCGGCTACGTCCTCGATATTGGCGCGACGCACTCCGTAGGTCTCGAACACCATCCGAGCGGTGTCCAGGATGGTGCTGTCGAGATCTGCGACGGGGTTGCTCTCCCGGTTCTTCATCGATCCACGACCCCCACGGCACAGTGCGCCCAATAATGCTAGGGTATGACACAAAGACACGATTTTGTTTCTCTGATTCACACGCGGCCGGCTGCGCTGTGAGGAGTTGGTAATGACGGCTGAACTGGGTTTCGACACCGGCGTGCGGGAAGCGACGCCGATAGTGGTGGACGAGGTCGCCGACGAGGCGCCGGTGCTGGGTCCGGATTCGCTGATCTGGAAGTTCTACGGCGACTACCGCACCCAACTCTTCGGGTTTCAGCGTGTCGCAGGCACCGAGAACTGCATCGAACAACTCGCGCAGGGCGTGCTCGATCACTCAGTGGTCTTCAGCGACACCCTCGGCCGGGCCAAGCGGACCGCACCGCCCTTGATGAAGACCGTGTACTCGAAGGATCCGCACAAGTGGGGCCGCACGGTGCGGGACTTTCACCGGCCGATCAAAGGCACCGTGAGCGATGGCTCGCGGTATCACGCCCTGAACCCGGAGTTGTTCTACTGGGCGCACGCCACATTCGTCGACCAGGTCATCTACAACGCCGACATGTTCATCCGGCGACTCTCACATGCGGAGAAGGAGCAGATCTTCGCCGAGAGCAAGATCTGGTACAGCCTTTATGGCGTCAGTGACCGGGGCCAACCGCAGACGTACGACGAGTTCGTCGCCTATTGGGACGGCATGCTCGAACGGTTCATCCCGCACAAGACGGTGCTCTACGGCACCGGCTACATCCGCAAGGGAATCCCGGGCCCGCGCAAGATCCCCAAGGCGATCTGGCGGGTGCTGACCGCCCCATTGAACGCCTATGCCCGTCTGATCATCGTCGGAACATGCCCGCCGCAGATGCGCGAGGTGTGTGACCTGCGATGGGATGACAGGCGAGAAAGGCGATTCCAGCGATTCGCTGCCTTCATGAGGGCGCTGAACCCACTGATCAACCGACTGCCGGTGCGGATGATCTACGCCAGTTGGGCCGCCGACGCGTGGGCGCGTGTCGGGGTCGACCCGCGCAGGCTGCACAACCGGCCGCGGTAACGACGACTTCAACGCTCCTCGCGGAACTCCACGTGCCGACGTATCACCGGGTCGTACTTGGTGAGTGTGAGGCGGTCGGGGTCGTTTCGACGGTTCTTGCGGGTGACGTAGGTGTAACCCGTTCCGGCGGTGGAGCGCAGCCTGACGATGGGCCGAATCTCGTTGCGGGACATCAGATGCGCGCACCGGTTTTTCTCAAACGTGCGACCACGGCCTCGATTCCGTCGCGGTCGATGACCTTGATGCCTTTGGCGCTCACTCGCAACGAGATCCGGCGATGCTCCGACGGCAGATAATAGGTCTTGCGCTGCACGTTAGGTGACCAGCTACGCCGCGTCCGGTGGTGTGAGTGGGACACCGCGTGGCCGAATCCCACAGTGCGGCCGGTGACTTGGCACCGCGCTGACATGACAACCCCCCGTTGACTTAATGGAAATCATTTTCGACAACCACTGCCCGGAACTGTAACCTGAACTCAGCTTAATGACAATCATTTTCAATAAGGGGTGAGTGATGGCGACTCCCGTGCTCGTGGTGTCCGGTCAAGGCGCTACCGACGAAGTGACCCGGCTGCTGTTGAGGCAGCCCGGAACGGTAGTGGTCAAGCACCACTTCGACGGCCACATAGTGCAGCGGACGATCACCACCCTGGACCGTGGTGAGCTGGAAACCGCCGAAGACGCCCTGGAGTTGGCACGCGGCTGCATTCCCTGCACCATCCGGAACGACCTACTGGTTTTGCTGCGCAAGCTGCATCGACGCTCGAACGTGGACCGCATCGTCGTGCACTTGGCGCAGTGGCTGGAACCCGAACCGATCTGCTGGGCGGTCAATCACGTTCCGGTGCGAATCGGCCCCGGCTATGCCGACGGCCCGGCTGCTCTTGATGTGCGTGTCACCGGCGTGGTGACGTGCGTGGACTCCACCAAATGGCTGGCCCAAGCGCTGAGTGACGGCACCCTGGCCGACGGCCGCACGGTGGCTCAAGCGGCCGTCGGCCAGGCTGAGTTCGCTGACCTGCTGGTGCTCAGCCATCCGGAGCCCGTCACGCTGGCGGTCCTGCGCCGCCTGGCTCCCCGGGCGCGAATCACGGTCGGCACTGAGCGAATCGAGCTGGCGCTGGCGAATTTGGATAAACATTCGCGCCGAGGGCGCAGCGATCACCCGCACGCACCGCTGCTAGCCGGACTGCCCCCACTGGTGGGCGACGGAAACGTCCAGATCGTCGAGTTCAACGCGCGCCGCCCCTTTCATCCGGAGCGCCTCCATGCTGCGGTGGACCTGTTGCTGGACGGAGTGGTACGAACCCGCGGCCGGTTGTGGCTCGCCAACCGGCCCGATCAGGTCATGTGGCTCGAATCGGCCGGCGGCGGCCTCCGGGTCGCCTCAGCGGGCAAGTGGTTGGCAGCCATGACTGCCGTGGAGGTGAATCGTGCTGATCCGGAACGGCGACTCTTCGCCGAACTGATGTGGGAATACCGTTACGGCGACCGCCACACCGCAATGACGGTGCTGGTGTGCGGTGCCGACCCCGCCGACGTGACGGCTGCTTTGCGCGACGCCCTGCTCACCGACACCGAAATGTTGGATCCGAATAGCTGGAACAGCTATGACGACCCATTCGGCGACTGGCATCAGGACCCGTGCCACGAGATGCCGGACTCGACCGGCGAATTCTCCGGCCACCGCGGTGAGGGGAAGCAGGTGTAAACCGCTTTCGGGGTTTCGCCCGGTTGCGGTCCAGCACAGTGCGGATTCACGCGGATCCACCTAGGGCGAATACCGAACTTCATCGGCGCATCTCACCCACCGTTGTGACCGTGGGTCACGTGGGTACAAGATAAGGGTCAGACAGTACCCACCGTCAATCGAGGACGCGTCAATGAATCCGGTATTGCAGGCGATTGATGCGGCTACCAGCAGGTTTGTGAATCCGGCGCGCGAATCCGACCCCGACAAGCTGCGCAATGCCGTTTCCGGCAAGACCGTGCTGGTGACCGGAGCTTCGTACGGGATCGGTGAGGCGACCGCACGCAAGTTGGCCGCGGCCGGCGCAAGGGTGCTGATCGTGGCCCGTTCGGCTGAACGCCTCGACGACGTGGCAGCCTCGATCAACGCCGGCGGGGGAGCGGCGGTCGTCTACCCGGCTGATCTCAGCGACGAGGCCGCCGTCAGCGAGTTGACGAAGCAGATTAACGAGAATCACGGCGCGCTGGACATCGTGGTGAGCAACGCGGGCAAGTCGCTGCGGCGGTCCCTGCACGACCAGTACGACCGCCCGCACGACTTCCAGCGCACCATCGACATCAACTACCTTGGCCCGATCTGGCTGTTGCTCGGGTTGCTCCCGACCATGCGGGAGGCCGGCCGCGGGCACCTGGTGAACGTGTCGAGTGTGGGCGTGCGTGTGGCGCCGGGTCCGCAGTGGGGCGCCTACCAAGCATCCAAGGGGGCGTTTGACCGCTGGTTGCGCAGCGTCGCACCGGAGTTGCACGGTGACGGCATCGACGTCTCGACGGTCTACTTCGCACTGGTTCGGACCCGCATGATCGAGCCCACCCCACTGTTAAACCGGCTTCCGGCCCTGACGCCGGACGAGGCCGCCGACGCAGTCGCCAAGGCGATCATCAATCGCCCGCGCACCATCGAGCCGCCCTGGCTGGGGCCGGCGGAACTGGCCTCGGTGCTGCTGGCCGGACCGGCCGAGCGCGCCGCTCGACTCTGGCACAGACAGCTGGTCTCCGAATCCGGCGGTAAACGATCGTGACCGACGGTGTAGTCGGCACAACCGCCAGCGCGGTGCTGTCGTCGGGACTGCTGGGACCGCCGAGTCCCGCGGCGGCACTTCGCCTGGCCCGCGAGATCTGCCGGGGCGGCACGAATCTGTTCACGGTGCTGGCCGTCTCGGCGGCACGCTGGCCGGACCGGACGGCCATCATCGACGACGACGGCGCGCTGCGCTATCACGAGCTGCAGGCGTTGACCGAATCGCTTGCCGGCGAATTGCTCGAGGCCGGCGTACGGGCCGGGCAGCCGGTAGGCGTGATGTGCCGCAACGGACGCAATTTCGTGGCCGCGGTGTTCGCCACAGCGTTGGTGGGTGCCGACGTGGTATTGGTCAACACCGAATTCCGCGCCGACGCGCTCACCGGAGCGCTAGGTACCCACCAAATCCGAACGATTTTCTGCGACAACGAGTTCACCGAACAGCTCGGCCGAACCGACGAGCCGATGCAGCTCATCGATCCGCAATCCGTGCGGCCGCGAGAAGACCGGCCTCGGCCGCGGGTCGCACCGTCGGGGCGAATGGTGCTGCTGACTTCGGGGACCACCGGAATCCCCAAAGGTGTCCCGCGGACACCCCGGATGAGTTCGGGCATTGGGGTCAGCATGACGCTGCTGGCACGCACCGGACTGCGCGTGGGATCTCGAATCGCGCTGGCGGCACCCATGTTTCACGGGTTGGGATTCGGCATCCTGATGCTGGCCATCGCCCTGGGCGGGACGGTGCTGACCCGTCGGCGCTTCGACGCCGAAGCGGTGCTCGCGCAGGCGTCCCTGCACCGGGCAGAGGCGATGAGTGCGGTGCCGATCATGCTGGCCCGCATGCTGGACCTGCCGCAGCGGGTGCGGGCCCGAAACCCGTTGGCGTCGTTGCAAGTTGTGATATCCAGTGGCGACCGACTGGATCCCGGTCTGGCCCGGCGATTCATGGATGCCTACGGTGACGTGCTGTACAACCTGTACGGTTCCACCGAAGTCGGTATCGGTTCGCTCGCCACACCAGCGGAACTTCGTCGATTCCCCGAGACGGTGGGCAGACCCGTCGCAGGGTGCCCGGTACGCATCTTCAACCGAAACGGCAGACCGGTCGGGCCACGGGTCACCGGACGCGTGTTCGTGGGCGGGGGACTGTCCTCGGACGGCTACACCGGCGGGGGCGGAAAGACCGTCATCGCCGGTATGACCAGCACCGGGGATATGGGCTACCTGGACGAGGAGGGCCGGTTGTACATCGTCGGCCGCGAAGACGACATGATCGTCTCCGGTGGAGAGAACGTTTATCCACGGGCACTGGAGAACGCTCTGGCCGGCCATCCCGACGTTGCCGAGAATGCCGTCGTCGGTGTCCACGACGAACAGTTCGGCCGTCGACTGGCGGCCTATGTCGTACTCCGTCCGGACAGCGAAGCCGATCCGCCGACGCTGCGAGAATACTTGAAAGGCAAGGTTTCTCGCTTCGAGCAGCCCAGAGATATCAACATCGTTGCCAGCATCCCGCGCAATCCGGCGGGCAAGGTGGTGCGCCGCGAACTTTCCGGCTGAGCGAAAAGCTAGGAATCCTCGGCTTCTTCGTCCGGGTCAGGCGTCACGGCGCTGACCGCCTTGGTCAACCATTGCGGTGCCAAGACCGAGATCGCCGTCGTTCCCGCGGTTGCGCCCACCACGCCGGTCCAGGCGACCGGCCCCAATGGTGTGCAACCGAAAAACTGGCTCACGACCGGTGTTTGGATGATGCCGACCAGGACTCCCGCACTGCCCAGCGCCGTTGCGACCACCAGCGGGCTGTGCCTGCGGGTCAGCAACGTCTGGGCCAGCTGGGTTGTCACCAGTGCGGCCAGACCCATTGTCGCCGTGCGCCGTTCGGTGCCGGGAGTCCACCGGCCGATGGCCCAGGCCGTGGTGGCACCGGCGGCCGTGACCACGCCGCGGTTCACGATGTCACGCATCAGCGAATCGCCCAGCGACGGCTTCGGCTGAGTCAGCACCTCGAGTTGGCGCACCCGGCGCGCCTCGTCCACCTCTTCACCGGTCAGGTCCTCGTCGTCTTCGGGGTCGTCGTACTGCGAGGTAACGGCGACGGCCAGCGCCGGGAACATGTCGGTGAGCAGGTTCACCAGCAGCAACTGGCGGGTGCCCACCGGTGCGCGACCCTGGCCGAAGGCTGTCCCAAGAATGGTGAAGAGCACTTCACCCACGTTGCCGCCGACCAGGATGGTGACCGCGTCGCGCACTCCCGCCCACATGTTGCGGCCCTCGACCAGCGCGTCGATGAGCACACCCAGGTCGTCGTCGGTCAACACGATGTCGGCGGCGCTGCGAGCCGCAGACGACCCGCGGCCACTGACGCCAATTCCCACATCGGCCATCCGGATGGCGGCGGCGTCGTTCGCACCGTCGCCCACCATGGCGGTGACCCGCCCGCAGCGCTGCAGCGCCGCCACGATCTGCACCTTCTGCTCCGGGCTGACCCGCGCGAAGACCTGCACGTCGGCGGCGAGCTTGGCGTGCCCCTCCTCGTCGAGGCTGGCCAGCTCGGCACCGGTCACCACGCGCACATCCTCAGGTAGCCCGAGTTGCCGGGCAATCGCGCGCGCCGTCACGGGGTGGTCGCCGGTGATCAGCACAACGTTGCGCTCGGCCTCGACCAACGCCTCGATCAGGGGTCGCGACGAGACCCGCGCGGTGTCCGCCAACCCCACGTAGCCGATCAGTTCGAGGTCGTGTGCGGCGGCGTCAACCGCGTCGGCGTCGGTGTCTTCTTCCGCGGTGCCCTGCTCCCAAATGCGGCGTGCCACGGCAAGCACGCGCAACCCTTCCTCGGCAAGGGCGTGCACCAGCGACTCGGCATGCTGCCGCTCGGCATCTGGATCGGCGAAGTGACAACGGGGCAGGATCGTCTCCGGTGCGCCCTTGACCATCAGCACCGGCTTGGTGTCGGTGGTATCGCTACCGATCGACGCTGCGTACCCGCGGCTGGACTCGAACGGCACCTCGGCGAGCACCGTCCACACCGAATCAGCTTCGGCATCAAGCGAAATCGCAGCCGTGATGATTGCCTCGTCGGTCGCGTGCGCGTGTCCTTCGCCGTCGTGGGGCTGCGTCGACGCCCGCGCGGCCGCCTGCAGCACCGCGATGGCCGGCGGATCCGCCGGGCCGGGGAACGGGCCCTGCGGGTCGTTGGCCCTGGGTACGGCCCGCACTACCCGCAGCCGGTTCTCGGTGAGGGTGCCGGTTTTGTCGAAACAAATGGTGTCCACCCGGCCCAGGGCCTCAATGGTGCGCGGGGAACGTACCAGCACTCCGCGTGCGGTCAGCCGCTGTGCCGCGGCCAGTTGTGACAGTGTCGCCACCAGCGGCAAGCCCTCTGGTACGGCCGCGACCGCGATCGCGACGCCGTCAGCCACCGCCTGCCGAAGCGAGGCGCGACGCAGCAGCGCCAGACCGGTGACGGCCGCGCCGCCGGCCAAGGTCAGGGGCAGCACCTTGCTGGTCAGCTCCCGCAGCCGGGCCTGCACCCCGGCGGATGTCTCGACGTTGGCGACGGCCGAGATCGCCCGCTGGGCGGCGGTGCCGACCCCGGTGGCCACCACGATGGCGCGCGCCCGTCCCGCAACGATCGTGCTGCCCTCGAACAGCATCGATGCCCGCTCGTGGTCGTTCACCGCGACGGGATCGACTTGCTTGTCGACCGGCAGCGATTCGCCAGTCAGGAACGACTCGTCCACCTCGAGGTCCTCGGCGACCAACAGGCGGGCATCGGCCGGCACCACCTCGGGCGCGGCCAGGTCGATCACATCGCCGGGCCGCAGCTTCTTGGCCGACACGGTCGCGGTGCGGGTGGCTTTGCGGGCGGCGTCCAGTCGGCGTCGTGTCGTCGCCACTGCCGGCACCACGACGCGACGCACCAGCTGGTCCTGCTCGGCGAACAATTCCGCGGCCGCGGCCTCGGCGCGCAGGCGTTGCACCCCGCCAGTAAGTGCGTTGACGCCCATCACCCCCGCCACGAGCAGCGCGTCCACATTGCTGCCGACGATCGCCGACGCTGCCGCACCCACGGCAAGGATCGGCGTCAGCGGATCGCGCAACTCCACGCGGGTCGCGCCTGCCAACCGTCCCAATGCCTGCACTGGACCCCGTAGCGGCGCTACCACCGGTTCATACGACAGGTCGTCAAGCCGGCGCCGCCAGGTCGGAGTGGCCGACTCGACCGCCAACGGGCGCTTGCCGCCGGCCAGCCGCGAGTAGACGATTTCGGGGTCCAATGCGTGCCAGGCGGTAAGTGGCTGTGGCGTTGGACTGGGCAGCCGCAGCACTCGGAGAGCCGAGAAGGATCCCGACAACAGCGCCGTGGCCGCAGCGGTGTTGACCGGGTTGAGCCAGCGACGGAACGTCGCCGGGTTGCTGCTTCGGTTGTCTTCACCGGTGACCAGGAGCAGACCGGCCAGCGTGGTGCCACCCTGGGCCAGATGAACCGAGGATTCGCTGGTCGCGCGGGCCACCGGTAGCGCGCACAGGATTCGTACCGCGGCGGCCAGATCGGTACCGGTGATGATGTCGGCGGCCCAGGGTGTGGCCGCACGGGGGTCGTCGAGGGCGACGCCGACGTCAGCGATAGCCAGCGCGGCTAGCGTGTCGGTCGACGCGAAGTCGCGGTGCAGTGCGGTGATGAGCAGAACTGGCCCACGGTCGGTTCTCAAGTCCCGCACCAGTTGCAGTAGCGGCGTGCCTGGCGGATGCGTCGAACCGACGCTGGCGGAGAGGTCTTCGGTGCCGGCCACGTGGCGCAGGACCACTCGGGCGCCGGTGCGGTGGGCGGTCTGCAGCAGCGGAATCGCGTACGGGTCGACCTCCCACCCGACGTCCACGTGACCGACCCGCCGACCGTCACAAACCAGGTCGGCGTGCTCCAACCCCTGCGCCGGCGTCGCTGAAGGGCCTTGCGGGCGAAGCCATTTCAGCCGTGCCCCGGTGGCCGGCAACTCGTCTGGATCGGGTTCGGGCGCCTCCTCGCCGTGCAGCAACGCGTCGGCGACCTCGTAGACGCGGTCATCGTCCCAGCCAGGTTCTTCGCCCCACGCATTCAAGACCGCGCGGTGGTCGCCGC
Source organism: Mycobacterium asiaticum (assembly GCF_001673315.1). Taxonomy (GTDB): domain Bacteria; phylum Actinomycetota; class Actinomycetes; order Mycobacteriales; family Mycobacteriaceae; genus Mycobacterium; species Mycobacterium asiaticum_B. The sequence continues at coordinate 57,201 of NZ_LZLQ01000012.1, forward strand.
GCAGTGCGGCACCGTCGATGACCACCACCTTCACCCGGTCCAACCGGCGTAGCGCGCCCGGGTCGAGCAGCAGCAGGCCGGCGTTGGCCAGACCGCGGCCGAGGGTGGTCGCAAAGGCCTCCCGGCCGACATGCGCGGCTTTCGGCACCCCGGCCAGGATTGCCTCGGCGGCCTCTGCGGCACCTCCACCGGCAAACAATGCACCTGCGGCGGCAACCACCGACCCACTCGCGGCCTGAGCGCCGTATTCCTCGATGGGGCCCTTCATCGAGCCCTTCTCGTGGTCGATCGCGCAGTCGATAGCGCCGTCAACGACGACGTGCGAGGCCTCACCGGCGGCTGCCGCGGCCCAGTTGTGCCGCGGCGTCTGCGTTTCGGTTCCCGCCGATGACAGGACCGGCACCACCGGGGCCTGCGGCCGGTTCGGTGAGGCTAGCTCCGGCTCGCGTTCCCGCCACCGCTGCCGGTGCGCCGCGGCCTCGGATAGCTGCAGGCTGCGCTGCGCCAAGTCCAACAATGGAGTGCCCACCGACTGGCTCAAACCGTAGGCCAGCGCCGTCGACCCGCTGAGCGCGATGTCAGTGCCGACGCGACCGAGTCGCGATTCGAGGACGGCCACCACCCGGGGCTGATAGTTGATCAGTGCGGCCGCTGCCCGCGCGCTGCGCGGCGCCATCGGTAGTCGGGTGAACCAGCCGGTCACTGCGGCGCCGACGGCCACGGCGTCCATCGCCGCCACGGTCAGCGGCACCAGAATGGCCAGCGGGTTGCCCGGATCCGCGAACGGTGCGGCATTCGGCGCCGCGACCGATTCGGTGGACAGCAGGTCGCATGCCACCGCCGAGGCGGTGTCGCGCACCTTGTCCAACACAACGTCGGTGTCGACGTCCGCAGCGAATTCCAGGACCAAGCGGCCCAGCGCGCCTTCGACGTGGGCCTCGGCGACGCCGGCGATCCGGCGAACGGGCTCCTCGATCGCCGGCGCATATTCGTGCCAGCGGGGGAACGGCAGCAGCGGATCGAGGTCCAGATGCACGCGTCGCCCACTTTGCCAACGCACCGGCGGGGTGACCGATTCGGGAGCTCCGTCGGAAGACCCGCCCAGCCCGAGAGCCCGCCCGGTGGTGTGCGCGACCGTCTGCACGACCGGACCTACCAATTCCGTCACCGGGCTGGCCAGGGTCTGCACTGCGCCGGCCGCACCGGCCGCGGTTTGCGCGCCGGCCCGCACGACCTGCGTGGCCCCCCCGGTGAGAGTGCCGAGGATGTCGGCCACACCCGGAATCTTCATCCGTCACCCTTCGACTGCATGTACTCGCCAATCCTTGCGGTGTGTTCAACACCTGTCCACACGGCTCGCGGATTGCAATGGGCTACCCCGTCCGCGGCAACGCGAACGCACAAACTAGGCCGGGTCGAGGAACAAACGGGGCCGAGTCGAAATTGAGCTGGGCTCCACCATGTTATCGCCGAAAAAGTCCCGGCAGAGTCCCGGAAGAGCCCCGGCAGAGCCCCGGCAGAGTCCGGAAAAGTCCCGGCAGAGTCCCGGAAAAGCCCCGGAAAAGTTATTGCCGGGAAAGCGATGATTCTCGCCGCGGCACGGTGTCTGTAGTGGTAAGGACCGGAAAGCAAACGGATGGGAGATCGCAATATGAAGACACCCCCGATCGTGTCCGCGCCGGAGTGGACCGCCGCACACCAGCGTCTGCTGGCGAAGGAGAAGGAGCTGACCCGCGCGCGTGACGCGCTGGCCGCCGAGCGCCGCCGGATGCCGTGGCTGCCCGTCGACAAGGAGTATGCGTTCGAAGGCCCCGACGGCAGGACCGGATTGCTGGACCTGTTCGCCGGTCGCCGGCAACTGCTGGTGTACCGCGCCTTCTACGGACCCGATATCCACGGCTGGCCCGAGCACGGCTGCCGCGGTTGTTCGATGATGGCCGACCACGTCGGTAATCTGGCCCACCTCAACGCCCGAGACACCACGCTGGTCTACGCCTCGCGTGCGCCACAACCCGACATCGAGCGACTGAAGGCGCGGATGGGTTGGCATATGCCCTGGTACACCATCACCGATGATTTCGACGTTGACTTCGGCGTAGACGAGTGGCACGGCACCAACGCGTTCATCCACGATGGTGACCGCATCTTCCGCACCTACTTCATCAACAACCGCGGAGACGAGGCGTTGGGAAACACCTGGAGCTTGCTGGACATGACCGCGTTAGGGCGACAGGAGGACTGGGAGGACTCACCGGAGGGCTATCCGCAGACCAAACCGTATGAGTGGTGGGACTGGCACGACCAGTACGGTCAACACGAGCCGTCGCGCTGGTTCGGTGAGCCGGACCCGAATGACCCCAACGACCAACGGCCACCCCGAGATTGACGAGATTGAGGCGCGATTGGGACGCGAGCCCGCCCAGATTGGCGTGAGCACGCCCAGATTGGCGTGAGCCCGCCGAGATTGGGCGCGATTTGGGCGCGAGCACGCCCAGATTGGCGCGAGCACGCCGAGATTGACGAGCGAGCCCGCCGAGATTGAAGCTGCGCACACAACACGCCGACGACCGTG
>NZ_LZLQ01000013.1 GCF_001673315.1 Mycobacterium asiaticum
CCGAAGACGAAGCGGTTTTCCAGGCCACCAACGACTCCACCGAACGCGCCGACTGGTGGTGGTACACGCCGTTCGAACCCGAACCACCACCCACCAACTAGCCGGTGGTTCTAGTACCGGCGCGCGACGCTAACCGCTCAGGCCACCACGTCGAAAACGGCGGCCGCAGAAGTGATCGCCTTGTCCGCGTTCCCCTCGTCGTGCAGCAGGATGCGCACCCCAACCCGTCCGGACCCGCCGACGTGGGCGGTGCCCTCGGCACGGAACGGACCCACCTTGCCGCGCGACATGAACATCACGTGCCAGCTCATCACCTGCAGCCGGCGGGTGCCTGCGACCTCAGCAGCTAGGTCGGTCGCCGCGGTCTCCAAGAGCACGTGCTGCGGACCGATGTGCAATGCCGCGTCCGGCGAAGCGAATTCGGCGCTGAGCCCCGGCAGCACCCAGTGACCGTCGTCGCGCTTGGCTGCGCCGAAGGCCGCCCACAGCGGGGGCAACTCGGGTGAGTCCTCGATGACCAGCTCCGTGCCCGAAACATCCATCCGGCCAAGCCCTTCGGGTGGGATACCGATAATTGCGCCCTGTCCTTCGTTGAACGCGATCACCCGCTCTGGGTTGTCCGCGTCCACGATCTTGCAGCGGCCATACCCCATGGTGCGGCCTTGATGCATGATGCCGGAATCGACGATTTCGATCCTGGTGACGTCATAACCCGGATCGATGATCTGGACCGACGCGATGACCGGATTAGGCACCGCAACCATGTCTGTCTGGCACCCTTCCGGCGACGAGATGGCTAGCGGCGCAACCATCAGTCCTCCGGCGTCGGTGCGCATGTCGCGGCGGATGGTGACCGTGTTGTCCACCTCGCCGAGGTCCATCGACGAATGTTTGCGCCCGATGTAGCGGTAGCTGAGTAGGCCGGTCCAACGTCGGTACAGCTCATCCCGATACGCCTCGGAGTCCCCGGTCAGCTCCCGGATATCGCGCAGTTGGTCGCTCATGGCGCGGACTCTACCCTTCTGAGCTGCTGAAATCTGCAGCAGACCTATACAAAAATGTCCCAAAATGTCACGCTGTGACGATGGCAGACCAGCAGGTGGAACCGCGGACGGTGTTCACTTTCTGCCGGTATTGCCTGGCCTCGTGCGGCATCGAAGTCCAAGTCGAAGACAACCGGGTGCGCAAGATATCGCCGGACAAACAGAACCCGCACAGCTGGCGGGACTTCTGCGCGAAAGGACGCAACGCCGCCCAACTCGTCGAGCATCCCCGCCGCATCCGGACGCCGCTGCGCCGCGTCGGTGACCGGTACGTGCCGGCGTCCTGGGACGAGGCCATCTCGGACATCGCTGCGCGGATGGCGGCACTGATCGGTGCGGACGGGCCGGACGCCGTAGCCGCCTACTACGGCAATCCGG
>NZ_LZLQ01000014.1 GCF_001673315.1 Mycobacterium asiaticum
GGGCACGAACGTGCACACATGTACGGCGACACGCCGTCGGCACTGGCATTTGGTGCACGCTCGCCGGCAAGGGCCGCTCGCGGCGACGCCCGCTCGGGCGCGAACGTGCACACATGTACGGCGACACGCCGTCGGCACTGGCATTTGGTGCACGCTCGCCGGCAAGGGCCGCAATGGGCGCCCGCGGACAAGCCACGCTCGCACCGACGAAGACGCCCCACCCCCAATACATATTGATATTGCGATATCGCGATGTTAACGTCGGCAACGGCGACGACTACACGGAAGGTTGAGTGATGGCGGTGCAGGTGCTTTTGGCGAAGGCGGCTTCGACAGTGATCACCGGTTTGGCCGGGGTGACCGCCTATGAGGTGCTCAAAAAGGCCGCCAAGAAGGCACCGCTGCATGAGACAGCGGTCAAAGGCGCCGAACTGGGGCTGCGCGGCACCCGCAAGGCCGAAGTCGCCGCGGAGTCCGCCCGGCTGAAGATCGCCGACGTGATGGCAGAAGCGCGCGAACGCATCGGCGAAGAGGCGCCCACCCCGGCCGTCGGCGACGTCCACGATCACGATCACTGATCCATGGCCCTCGCGCTGGTGCCGGACCTCGAACCAACGGACTCTGCTCTCGAGGTAGTTTCGGACGCCGCGGGTCGTATGCGGGTCCGAGTCGACTGGCTGCGCTCGAACTCGCGGCGCGCGGTTGCCGTCGAGGAAGCCGTCGCAAAAGAGAACGGCGTTCGCGTGGTGCACGCCTACCCGCGTACCGGCAGCGTGGTGGTCTGGTACTCACCCCGCCGATGCGATCGCGCCGCGGTGCTCACGGCGATCAGCGACGCCGCCCATGTCGCCGCAGAGCTGATCCCGATGCGCGAGCCGCAATCATCGGAGATTCGTAACGCCGACGTGCTGCGCATGGTGATCGGCGGTGCCGCGCTGGTGCTGCTCGGCGTGCGCCGCTACGTGTTCGCCCGTCCACCTTTGCTCGGTCCCAGCGGGCGGGTGGTGGCCACCGGTGTCACCATCTTCACCGGCTACCCGTTCCTTCGCGGCGCCTTACGCTCGGTGGGCTCGGGCAAACTCGGCACCGACGCCCTGGTCTCGGCCGCGACGGTGGCCAGCCTGATCCTGCGGGAGAACGTCGTCGCGCTGACCGTGCTGTGGTTGCTCAATATCGGGGAGTATCTGCAGGATCTGACGCTGCGCCGTACCCGGCGGGCCATCTCGGAGCTGCTGCGCGGCAACCAGGACACCGCCTGGGTCCGGCTGACGCAAGGTCCGGACGCGGGCACCGAAGTGCAGGTGGCCATCGACACCGTGCAGATCGGCGACGAAGTGGTGGTGCATGACCACGTCGCAATCCCGGTCGACGGCGAAGTGGTCGACGGCGAGGCGGTGGTCAACCAGTCCGCGATCACCGGGGAGAATCTGCCGGTCAGCGTCACCACCGGCGCCCGCGTGCACGCGGGTTCGGTGGTGGTGCGCGGGCGGCTGGTGGTGCGCGCGGAGGCGGTCGGCAACGAGACCACCATCGGCCGCATCATCACCAGAGTCGAAGAGGCGCAACACGATCGGGCCCCGATCCAGACCGTCGGCGAAAACTTCTCCCGCCGCTTCGTACCGACCTCGTTCATCGTCTCGGCCATCACGTTGCTGATCACCGGTGACGTCCGGCGCGCCATGACGATGCTGCTGATCGCCTGCCCGTGCGCGGTCGGCTTGTCCACCCCGACGGCGATCAGCGCAGCGATCGGCAACGGCGCGCGGCGCGGCATCCTGATCAAGGGCGGATCCCACCTCGAACAGGCCGGCCGGGTGGACGCGATCGTGTTCGACAAGACCGGAACGCTCACGGTCGGGCGGCCGGTGGTGACCAATATCGTTTCCCTACAGAAGGATTGGGAGCCCGAGCAGGTGCTGGCCTATGCAGCGAGCTCGGAGATCCACTCCCGGCACCCGCTTGCCGAGGCCGTCATCCGCTCGACGGAGGAACGCCACATCAGCATTCCGCCGCACGAAGAGTGCGAGGTGCTGGTCGGGCTGGGCATGCGGACCTGGGCCGACGGCCGCACCCTGTTGCTGGGCAGTCCGGGGCTGTTGCGCTCCGAGAAGGTCAGGGTTTCCAAGAAGGCCTCGGAGTGGGTCGCCAAGCTGCGAGCCCAGGCCGAGACGCCACTGTTGCTGGCCGTGGACGGCAAGCTGGTGGGCCTGATCAGTTTGCGCGACGAGGTGCGGCCCGAAGCGGCCGAGGTGCTGGCCCGGCTACGCGCCAACGGGGTGCGCCGGATCGTGATGCTCACTGGCGATCATCCCGACATCGCCGAAGTGGTCGCCGACGAGCTGAACATTGACGAATGGCGCGCCGAGGTAATGCCTGAAGACAAGCTCGAGGTGGTGCGCGGCCTGCAGGAGGAAGGTTACGTCGTCGGTATGGTCGGCGACGGCATCAATGACGCGCCTGCGCTGGCGGCAGCTGACATCGGCATTGCGATGGGGCTGGCCGGAACCGACGTCGCAGTCGAGACCGCCGATGTCGCGCTGGCCAACGACAACCTGCACCGCCTACTCGATGTCCGCGACCTCGGCTCTCGCGCGGTCGATGTCATTCGGGAGAACTACGGGATGTCGATCGCCGTCAACGCCGCCGGGTTGCTGATCGGGGCGGGTGGTGCACTGTCGCCCGTGCTGGCCGCGATCCTGCACAACGCGTCATCGGTGGCCGTGGTGGCCAACAGTTCGCGGCTGATCCGCTACCGGCTGGACTGAGCCGTTTTGCGGATGAGCGTTCGTCGCTCGCCGAATGTCTATGGCCCGAACGAGATTTCGAGCAGGATCTGTTTCTGCTCGGTGTATTCCAGTTCGCTCAACAGCCCAGCGGCACGCTGATGGGCGAGGTCGCGGATAGCGGCGGCTACGCCGGTCATAACGGTCCGCGGCGCAGGCAAGGCCTCGACGTCGTCGGCCGGCGCGTCCTCGGTGCGGCCGGTGGGCGACACCGGCCCGGCGTTCTTCTCGACGTTCGCAACAGCAGGTGCGCCGGCTATAGCCTGGCCCGCCAATGCGCCAGTTCCCATCTGGTTCAACGCGTTTGCCGCGCCTAACTCAGCTGCCGGGCCAGCTGCCGCGCTCGTGCTCGACAGCGGTGTGGTGAGCGCGGTCGGACGAATTTCGGTTGCGGCACCAGTCATTTGGGTCCAGCTCGGCGGCACCGTCAATGTTCCGACCATGTTCGCCCCGCCGAAGGCCGCTGACATCGTCGGTGCAGGAATGCCGCCAGGGGTTAATCCGGGAAGAGGAACCAGAAACGGCTGCACAGGTGCCGGTCCGGCGCCCGGAAAGGGTTCCGTCCCGTTCCAGCCGCTGAAAGTCTCATCGTCATCGACCCCGGAAATAGTGGTGAACGTGCCGAACGGGAAATCCGCGAACGAGCCGATCACATCTGCCGGTATAACCCCGAAAACGCCCACTGCGTCAGTCGGTGCACTGATAAGGAGCGCGATCACGCTGAGTGGAATCTCGATTTGTTCGAGCTGGACAGGTAACGCGACTGCGGACAACGCCTGCGGCACAACTGATATGACATCTTGAACATTGCCGGCGAAGCTGCCGAACTGGCTGATCGCGGCGGCTTGGCCAGCCGTCCCACCCGGGTCTGTGTTCGGGTGCGCGGAGGTGAACGGAGTCAGCACGACCGCTGCTGCTGACGAAGCTGCGTAGTTGTACATCGCCAGGGCGTCCTGCGCCCACATCTCGGCGTAAAGCGCCTCGGTGGCCGCGATCGCCGGTGTGTTCTGTCCCAGAAAGTTAGTCGCCACCAGTGCTGCCAGCAGGCTGCGGTTGGCGGCGATCTCCGGTGGCGGCACCGTGGCTGCGAACGCCGCTTCGTAAGCGGCGACCGCCGTCCATGCTTGGGCAGCGGTCTGCTCGGTCCGCGCAGCGGTGGCGCTTAGCCATTCCACATACGACCCGGCCGCTGCCCTCATCGCCGCGGACGACGGACCCGACCAAGCCCCTTCGGTAAGTTCGGACACCACCGACTGATATCCGGAGATCGTCGTATACAGCTCGTCGGCCAAGCTGTCCCAGGCCTGCGCAGCAGCCAGCATCGGCCCCGGCCCCGGCCCGGTGTACATCCGACCGGAGTTGACCTCCGGCGGATAGATTCCGAAATCCACTGCTGCGCATACCTCTTTTGGACGGCCGCCGCTTTTGTTAGACGGAGAGTTCAGCGACCGAGCAGCCGGTTCTTCTGCTCGGTGTATTCCTCGTCGGTCAAAATCCCCTCGTCGCGGAGCTTGGCGAATTCGCGTAACTCGGCCGCGACTCCGGTGACCACAGTCCGAGGCTTGCCATTGGGCGCCTCGCCGTCTTCGCCAGTCTCCGCATTGCCGCTGGCGGTCGCCGCGGTTCTGGCGCGCGTGGCCGCTTTCTTGCCCGCCTTGCCCCCACCCGTGCCAACAATTCCGGCCGTGGCCCGCCCTGCCATGCCCGCCAGTGCCATCTGGCTGAGCGTGCTGCCCGAACTGATTTCCGCGGCCGGTGCGGCGGTGACCTTCACTGCGGCTTCGCTCAACGCCGGCAGCGTGAACGCGACGGGTCGCACCGCCGGGGTGGCGATGGTCCACGCCGGTGGCACGGATAGCGCCCCGACGGTGTTCGCCTCACCCAGCCCGGCCGACAGACTCGCCGGCGGCACCGTGCCCGACCGCAAGTTGAGCAGCGGCGCCGGGAACGGCTTGGCAGGCACCGCCCCGGTGCCCGGAAAGGGCTCCTCACCGTTCCAGCCGCTGAGGATCTCGTCGCTGTGAATGCCCACCAGGGTGCCGTAGACCGCCACCGGAAAATTCACCACTCCGAGTGCACTGGCAGGCATACCGAGACCCAAGGTAGCGAGGGCCGCTGATACGGCGGACACGTCGGCCAGCAAGGCCAGCAGGAGCAATGGGTCCTCCGCGGCCGCTGCCGGGGCCGCTGCGCCCTGCAGCGCGCCGGGCACCGCGGCGAGGGCTCGCTGGACACCGCTTTCCGCGATGCCGGTGGCTTCGACGGCGGCGGCTTGATTAGCCAGGCCGCCTGGGTTAGTGGTCTGCTTGGGTGGATTGAACGGCGTCAGCGCCGTCGCCGAGCCTGACGAGGCTGCGTAGGCGTACATCGCCGCCGCGTCCTGGGCCCACATCTCCGCGTACTCTGCTTCGGTGGCTGCGATCGCCTGGGTGTTTATTCCGAAGACATTTGTCGCGATTAGCGTCATCAGCTGACTGCGGTTGGCCGCCACCATCGGTGGCGGAACCGTCGCCGAAAACGCTGCTTGGTAGGCAGCCGCCGCGGCCTCGGCCTGAGCGGAAGTTTCTTCGGCCTGAGTGGCGGTGACTCGCAACCACTCTGCATACAACGCGGCTGCAGCGCTCATCGACGCCGACGACGGCCCCAACCAGGGACCAGCGGTCAATGCCGATACCGCCGCTAGGTAAGAACTCGCCGCCGAATGCAGTCCCCCGGCAAGCGCGCCCCACGCCTCGGCCGCGGCCAACAACGGCCCTGACCCAGGACCGGCAAACATACGGGCCGAGTTGATCTCAGGCGGATAGCTGCCGAAATCCATGGCTACGTTGCTCCTCAAGCACCTTGGCCGGAATGAAGTCGTCGCGCCGCGCGTGGTGCTGCGCCCCCGATGACCACGCCACGAAAGAGCCCACGCTACATCGCCTACGCAGGCCGTGCCCGCCGAAGCAGTAAGGACATATCGGACACATATCCTGCTCATACGTGGGGGTACGGCACGGACCGAACAACAATGGCCGCCAGGCATTTACATCGCGGCGATACGGCCCGCACGTGCCTCTCCGCTGACTCTGCGTCCAGGGCGAGAGTTTCCGCTGACTCTGCGGCCAGGGCGAGAAAGTGTGAGTGGACCGCGCCCTTAACGCAGAGTCACGGGCTATCCAGAAACGTCAGCAACAGTCCTGGCCTCGCCAGGCGCGCACGCCCTGCCACACGGCGATGCCGGCGACGGCCAGCCCGATCACCGGGTCGATCCACCACCCGCCGGGCCAGGCCGCGGTGACGGCCAGCCCAATCAGTACCCCGGCGGCCTGGGTGGCGCACAGGTAGTTCTGCGTCCCCTCGCCCTCGGTGGCCGCTGAATGCAGTCTTGCGCCCAGGCGGTGGTTGGCCCGGCCCAGAATCGGCATCAACACCAAAGCCAGCGCGGTCAACACGATGCCGAGCAGCGACGTGTCGGCGTGCTCGCCGCTCAGCAGGTGGCGGACCGACTCGGCTGCCACATACGGCGCCACCAGCCAGAACGACACTGCGACGCCGCGCTGTGCCCGCCGTTCGGCCGTCTCGGAGAGGGCGCGATCGCCGCTGAAACGCCAGATCACCATCGCGCTGGCCAGACCTTCCGACCCGCCGCCCAACGCCCACCCGGTCAGCGCGATGGAACCGACCGTCAGGCCTTCCCACAACCCGACCCCGCCCTCGACGAGCAGCACCGCCAAGCTGACCCAGGCCAACCGGCGCGCCAACCGCACGTTGCGCTGCCAGTTGGGGTCCGTCGCTCCCGACGTCGCCGGCGCGTGGGAGTGGGCCGCGATTTCCATTCCATGATGCTAGCGGCGCCGAACGCGTCGACGACGTTCTGCGTGTCGGCCACAAGCCCGCAATCTCGGCGAATTCAGCGCATAAACCCCGTTTTCGACGTAGTCGGCGGCTGGTTAATGTGTCTAACCAGTAGCTCGCGGAAGAGAGAACCCGGATGGCGCGCACCGACAACGACACCTGGGACCTGGCGTCCAGCGTTGGCGCCACGGCCACCATGGTGGCCGCCGGACGCGCCCGAGCCAGTCGAGCAGCCCTGATAGACGACCGATTTGCCGAGCCGCTGGTCCGCGCGGTCGGCATCGAGTTCTTCACCCGTTGGGCCTGCGGCGAGTTGGACGCCGACCAAGTCGACTTCCCCGATGCGCCCTGGGGAATGCAACGCATGACCGACCAGCAGACCGCCCGCACCCGCTACATCGACGGTTTTCTGGCCGAAGCGCAGGCGGCCGGGGTGCGCCAGGTGGTCATCCTGGCCTCAGGCCTCGACGCGCGCGGGTATCGGCTGCCGTGGGCCACCGGGACCACGATTTTCGAGATTGATGTGCCGCAGGTTCTGGACTTCAAGACCGCCACGCTCGCGGGGTTGGGCGCTGCACCGGGCGCCGACCTGCGCGCGGTCCCGATCGACCTGCGCCAGGACTGGCCGTTGGCGTTACGCCAAGCCGGATTCGACATCGAAGCGCCCACCGCGTGGACCGCTGAGGGACTTTTCGGCTATCTGCCACCCGAGGGCCAGGACCGGCTGCTGGCCAACGTCACCGCGCTCAGCGCCGACGGCAGCCGACTGGTAGCCGAGGTGTTCTTCAGCGCCCCCGCCAGCCGTGAGCTCTACGACGCGATTTTCGCCCGGTGGTATGAACACGGCCTGGACGTCGAGATGGACCGGCTGGGTTACCCCGGCGACCGCAACGACGTCGCAACCTACCTGGCGGGGCAGGGCTGGCGGGTGACGCGCACGGCACTCAACGAGTTGCTCGTCGGGAACGGATTCCGGCCCCATGCCCATGACAACTCCGCCGACGAAACCCTGTTCACCCAGAACTACTACTGCACTGCGGTGCTGCATCCAGGAAGGCGCATTTGATGCCCAACAACGCCCCCAAACCGCTGGACGGTTTCCGGGTACTCGATTTCACCCAGAATGTCGCCGGTCCGCTGGCCGGTCAGGTGCTGGCCGACCTGGGTGCCGAGGTCATCAAGGTCGAGGCCCCCGGCGGCGAGCAGTCCCGGCGGCTCACCTCGGTGCTGCCCGGCCGCCCGCCGCTGGCCACCTATTTTCTGCCCAACAACCGGGGCAAGAAGTCGGTGGCGGTTGACCTGACCACCGACGAAGCCAAACAGCAGATACTGCGCCTGGCCGACACCGCCGACGTCGTACTGGAAGGATTCCGACCCGGCGTGATGGAACGGCTGGGCCTGGGGCCCGACGAGTTGCGGGGGCGCAACCCCCGGTTGATCTACGCGCGGCTGAGCGCGTTCGGCGGAAACGGACCCAATGGCACCCGCCCGGGGGTCGACCTGATGGTGGCAGCTGAGGCCGGCATGAGCACCGGCATGCCCACGCCGACCGGAAAACCGCAGATCATTCCATTTCAGTTGGTCGACAACGCCAGTGGCCACGTGCTGGCCCAGGCGGTGCTGGCGGCTCTGCTCAACAGGGAACGCCACGGCGTGGGCGACCTCGTGCAGGTCGCGATGTACGACGTCGCCGTCGGGTTGCAGGCCAATCAGCTGACCATCCACCTGAACAAGCCCAGCGCCGGGCAGGCTCCTGCGAAGCCCGTGGCGCCGCCGGCAAAGAAGCGCCGGGGGGTGGGCTTTGCCACCCAGCCGTCTGATGCCTTCAAGGCCGCAGACGGATATCTGGTGATCAGCGCATACGTTCCGAAACACTGGACCAAGCTGTGCGAAGTCATCGGTCGACCCGAGCTGGTCGACGACGAGCGGTTCGCCGACCAGCGATCGCGGGCGATCAACTATCCCGAGCTGACCGACGAGCTGGAATCCGCGCTGGCCGCCAAGACCGCCGACGAATGGGTCGAGCTGTTGCAGGAAGCGGGCCTGATGGCCTGCCTGGCCTACACCTGGAAACAGGTGGTCGATACGCCACTCTTTGCCGAGAATGACCTCGCGTTAGCAGTGGGCAGCGGCGAGGACGCCGTCACGGTGATCCGCACCCCGGCGCGTTATTCCACCTTCGATGCCCGGGTCGCCGAGCTGCCCCCGGCCGCCGGTCAACACAACGAGCAGTTTCTCGCCTAACTGACTTGGTCGCCGGTCTTAAACTCTCTTTTTCTTTGAATTACTAATGAATCAGCGTTGGGTTTTGCGCGCGGCCACACCTGCGGGGAGTATTTGGACGTACGGCGAGGTGGGATTCATATATTTGCTGGCCGCAAATATGCGCTCCCCTTCCGACGCCCGGCGGACACCCAGACGACCCACTCCGTTAACGACGTTCCGGAAGGGTCTGCAGGACCGGCCCAAGGAGTTCTATGAGCAGCGCTGTCAACAGTTCCGACACGGCGCCCCAATCCCACCGAATCCGCGACAATCTGCGCTACGACGTGCCGGCTTCGCTGGTCGTCTTCCTCGTCGCATTGCCCCTCTCGCTCGGCATCGCGATCGCTTCGGGGGCTCCGCTGGCCGCGGGGCTGATCGCCGCGGTCATCGGCGGCATCGTCGCCGGGACCTTGGGCGGCTCGGCGGTGCAGGTCAGCGGCCCGGCTGCGGGTCTGACCGTGGTGGTCGCCGAGCTGATTCAAGATCTCGGCTGGGAAATGTTGTGCATCATGACCGCGGCGGCGGGGGCATTACAGATCCTTTTCGGAGTGAGCCGGATGGCGCGCGCCGCCCTGGCCATTGCCCCGGTGGTGGTGCACGCCATGCTTGCCGGCATCGGCATCACGATCGTGCTGCAGCAAATCCACGTGCTGGTCGGCGGAACCTCCCACAGCTCGGCTTGGGAGAACCTGGTGGCACTGCCCAACGGCATCTTGCATCACGAACTGCACGAGGTGATCGTCGGCGGAACGGTGATCGGCATTCTGCTTGCGTGGGGGAAGTTGCCGCCCAAATTGCGCATGATTCCTGGCGCGCTGGTGGCCATCGTGCTGGCGACCGTACTCGCCAAGCTCGTCGGACTCGACGTCGAGCGCATCAATCTGTCGGGTAGCTTCTTCGACGCCATCGGCCTCCCCCACCTGGCGGAAAAAAGCCCCGGCGGTCAGCCCTGGACGCACGAGATCAGCGCCATCGTCGTAGGCGTCCTGACGATCGCCCTGATTGCCAGCGTCGAATCGCTGCTGTGTGCGGTCGGCGTCGACAAGCTGCACAGCGGCCCGCGCACCAACTTCAACCGCGAGATGATCGGCCAGGGCAGCGCGAACGTATTGTCCGGTCTGCTGGGCGGTTTGCCGATCACGGGCGTCATTGTGCGCAGTTCGGCCAATGTCGCGGCCGGTGCACGGACCCGGATGTCGGCAATCCTGCACGGCGTGTGGGTGCTGCTGTTCGCCTCGCTGTTCACCAATCTGGTGGAACTGATCCCGAAAGCGGCGCTGGCCGGGCTGCTGATCGTGATCGGCGCTCAGCTGGTCAAGCTGGCGCACGTCCAACTCGCTTGGCGCACAGGCAATTTCGTGATCTACATCATCACCATCGTATGCGTGGTGTTCCTCAACCTGCTCGAGGGCGTGGCAATCGGGCTCGGCGTCGCGATCCTGTTCCTGCTGGTTCGGGTGGTGCGAGCGCCGATCGAGGCCAGGCCGGTGGGCGACGAGGCCAAGAAATGGCGCGTCGACATCGACGGCACGCTGAGCTTCCTGCTGATGCCGCGCCTGACCGGCGTGCTCGCGACTCTGCCGCAGGGCTCCGATGTCACGCTGAACCTCAACGCGGACTACATCGACCACTCCATCTCCGAGGCGATCTCGGATTGGAAGGCCGGCCACGAGGCCGGCGGCGGCACGGTGACCATCCGCGAGACGTCTCCCGCCGCCATGTCCGCCGCGCACAGCAGTCCGCCGAAGCGGCACTTCAGGCCCCGATTCCTGGACGAGGCGCCGTGGCCGTCGCGCAGGGACCACCATCACGCCGACGCTGAGTCGTCGATTCGCCACGGCGTGGAGCACTATCACCGCAACGGCGTATTGCACCACCACGTTCCGGAACTGGTCGATTCGGCGAACCCCGACACGGTGTTCCTCACCTGCGCCGACTCGCGGATCCTGCCGGACGTGATCACTGCCAGCCGACCCGGTGACCTCTACATCGTCCGCAACGTCGGCAACCTGGTTCCCACCGATCCGGGTGAGCGCTCGGTGGACGCGGCGCTCGACTTCGCGGTCAATCAGCTCGGCGTGAGTTCGGTTGTCGTGTGCGGACACTCGTGCTGCCGAGCAATGCAGGCACTGCTGGATCACGCCACGGATCAGCCCGGCGATCATTCCGGTGCCATCGATCGGTGGCTAAAGTACGCCGAAGAGAGTCTGGTCCGGTACCGCGACGGACATGCCGCGCGCTCCAGCGCCACCTCGAATGGCTACCGCTTCAGCGATGCCGACCAACTGGCCATCGTCAACGTGGCCGTCCAGGTGGAAAGGCTTGCCCGCCATCCGATCCTGGCGTCGGCGGTGGCCGCCGGCAAACTGCACGTGGTGGGTATGTTCTTCGATTTCGCGACGGTCCACGTGCACGAGGTGGATAAAGACGGGATTGTGCACCCCACCGAATCAGCCGGCACAGGATCAGCCGGCACAGGATCAGCCGGCACAGTCGAATCAGCCAGCGCGAAGTAGCTGATCGGCTAGCTCTGCGGCAGCCGCACCACCTGGAGGAAGAACTCGTCGATCTGCCGGACGGCAGTGATGAACTGGTCGAGATCGACCGGTTTGGTGACGTAGGCGTTGGCGTGCAGTTTGTAGCTGCGCAGGATGTCCTCCTCGGCCGAGGAGGTCGTGAGCACCACCACCGGAATACGACACAGGTCGGGGTCTGATTTGATCTTTTCGAGCAGCTGCCGACCGTCGTACTTCGGCAGGTTCAGATCGAGCAGGATCAGGTCGGGCCGCGGCGCATGCTCATACGAGCCGCGCCGGTAGAGGTAGTTCAGTCCCTCTTCGCCGTCGTGGGCGACATGCAACCTGTTCTTGAGTTTGTTTTGCTCGAACGCTTCTCGAGTGATCAACTCATCGCCCGGGTCGTCTTCGACGAGCAGGATATCGATCGCTCTACCGGTCGGCACCATCGCTTGCTCCCTCTACAGTGGCCAAGTGGTTTTCCGCGCTGTCCCGAGTGGCGACGGGCAGCGTGAACTCGAATCGGGTTCCCCCGGTGTAGGTCGTGTCGATGCAAATCGTGCCGCCGTGATGCTCGACGATCTTCTTGCACAGCGCGAGACCGAGTCCGGTCCCGGTGTACGCGTCGCGACCGTGCAGGCGCTGGAAGATGACAAATACCTTGTCGGAGAATTCCGCCGGTATGCCGATGCCGTTGTCGGTCACCGTGATCGACCAGAAGTCGTCGTCCCCCGCGCTGCCCTGCCGGCAGTCGATGACGACGCGCGGCGCGACATCGTCCCGCCGGAACTTGATCGCGTTGCCGATCAGGTTCTGCCAGAGCTGGGTCAAAAGCGTGGAGTCACCGAAGACCTCGGGCAGCTGCCGGGGGCGCACTATCTCGGCCCCGGATTCCTCCCTCGCGGCGGCCAGGTTGCCCAGCGCCATGTCCAGCGTGGTGTCGAGGGCAACCGCGCCGTATCGGGTGTTCAGCCTGCCGACCCGAGAAAAGCTGAGCAGGTCGTTGATCAGCACCTGCATTCGTTTGGCGCCGTCGACGGCGAAGTTGATGTACTCGATACCGCGCTCGTCCAGCTTGTCGCTGTAGCGCTTCTCGAGTAGTTGACAGAACGAGGCAACCTTGCGCAGCGGTTCCTGCAGATCGTGCGAAGCCACGTAGGCGAACTGCTCGAGTTCGGCGTTGGACCGCCGCAATTCACTGGCTTGTTCGTCCAGTTGCGCCTGAGCCGAGCGGGAACTGTCGAGTTCAGTCACTATCCGTTGCCGCATGCGCTCCACGTCGACAGCGATGCCGCGGATGTCGGCGGGACGCGCCGGCGGCGGGATCGTTTCGCTGAAGTGGCCGTCGGTGATACGGCGGCAGGACGCGGCCAACTGTTCGAGCGGGCGGGTCACCGAACGTTGCACGAGGAGTCCCAAAAGCGCCGCCGTGCCGACGAATATCAGCACCATGGCGCCCAACATCCGGTCACGCCAGTCGCTCATTCGCACGAGTTTGGCCGCACCGTGTTCTCGGGCGTTGGTCAGATGCTCGTTTTGCACTCCGAAAAGCGCTCGCAGATGATCGAATTCGCCCTTGCCGAGGGTCGACATGGCGTCCGGCAGGACGATCGGCGTGTTGGGGGTCACGCGGGCGATCAGGGGCTCGGCGTAATCTCTGCGCCACTTGGCGGCCGCCGCCTCGATGGCATCGAGGTCGGCTATCAGGTCGGGATGTCGGCTCAGGCGTTTCCGGATCTCCTGCGACGCAGCCGCTTCGGTACGAAGCCCGTCGTAGTAGGGGCTGAGGAACTGCCGATCGGCAGAGATGAGGTAACCGCGTAGTCCCGTTTCCTGATCACGCAACCCCGATTGCAGTCGGAACGCCGATACGCGCGACGGTTGGATATCGTCTTGCAGCGACCGAGACTCCTCGTCGATGCGATCCAGCAACAGCGCCCCGACCAGCGCGCCGATCAGCACCAGCAGCCCCATAGTGGAAAGTACGAGGGCCAGCCACCCCCGCACGGTCAGCCCTGGCCGGTCCAGCGAGCCCGACGCGTCGCTTCTCACCCGGTGGTCCGCTCCACCCGAACCACCGCGATGTCGTCGGTCAGTCCCCCGCGGCCCTGCGCGAGTTGCTGGGCGCCGTCGATCAATGCGTCCACGAACTGCTTGCCCGGCAACACCGCGTGCTTGCGGGCCAGCGCCAGCAGACCGTCCTCGCCTAGACGTTCGTTGCCCTGCCCCGAATATCCCTCGAAGAGGCCGTCCGTCAGCAGCAGCAACCCGCAGCCCTCCGGCAGGATCAACTCGCACTGCGGCCAGTCGTTGCCGTTGAGGCCCAGCGCAGGTCCATAAGGCGGTTCTATCCAGTCCACTGTTCCGGGCCCGTGCAGCAGCATCCCCGGATGGCCCGCGCGGACCGCGCGCACCGGACTGTCGCCGGGCGGCCCCGGCGGAATGGCCAGGCTCAGCACGGTGGCAAAGACGCCGTTCCCGGCCCGTTCGGCGTGCAACACCCGCTCCAGCTGCGACATCTGCGCCGCACCGTGAATACCGACGAATGTCAATGTCCGCCAAGCGATCCGCAGTGCCGCCCCGAGTGCCGCTTCGTCCGGACCGTGGCCGGCAACGTCACCGATCAGCACATGGGTCACCCGGTCAGGCGTTTGCACAACATCGTAGAAGTCGCCACACAGCAGAGCGTTCTCCCGGCTTGGCCGGTACCGCGCAACGATGTCGACACCCGGGTTTTCCAGCAGCAACGGGGAGGGCAACAGGCCCCGCTCGAGCAGCGCGTTCTCCCGAGCGCGGACCTGGCTGGCCCGCAGGTCGGCGGCGATCAGTTCGGCACGCTTACGTTCGATCGCATAGAGCAGAGCGCGGCGCAGCATTTCCGGTTCGACGCGTCCCTTGACCAGATAGTCCTGCGCGCCGGCGGCGACCGCGGAAGCGCCGAAGTATTCGTCGTTGAGGCCGGTCAGCACGACGATGGGAACCGTGGAATCGCTCTTCAGGATGCGGTCCAGAGCGTCAATTCCGTTGGCGTCGGGCAGGTTCAAGTCCAGCAAGACGCAATCGGGGCGGGCCGAGGCCAGCGCGCGCTCGGCGTGCGCCATGGACTGAGCCCACACCACCTCGATGTTGGCGACCGCGTCAGCGATCAAGTCTTCGACCAGCACCGCGTCGGCGCGGTCATCTTCAACCAATAACAAGGACAGCGATTGCCAGGGCGCCGGGGCGATGGAATGACCGACCGACGTCAAGTTCCGATCACCTCACACTCTCCTGGGCAGCCGGTAAACCGATGTCCCGAACGTTGCGCCGCAGCCCGACTGCGGCTCAATCTCTTGGACGGTCAGCTGGATCCTATGCGGTCGGACTCGGATATTCCGCCCGGATCGAGAAAAGTCAGCGCAGCAATGCGCGCGACATGACGACCCGTTGAATTTGGTTGGTGCCTTCGTAGATTTGCGTGATCTTGGCGTCGCGCATCATCCGCTCCACCGGGAAGTCGACGGTGTAACCAGCGCCGCCGAACAACTGAACCGCATCGGTGGTGACCTCCATGGCCACATCCGAGGCCAGACACTTCGACGCGGCCGAGATGAATCCCAAATTGCCCTCGCCACGTTCCGCACGCGCAGCGGCCGAATAGACCATGAGCCGGGCGGCTTCCACCTTCATCGCCATGTCGGCGATCATGAACTGCACCGCCTGGAAGTTGCTGATCGACTGGCCGAACTGCTTCCGGTCCTTGGTGTAAGCGATCGCCGCATCCACAGCGCCCTGAGCTATGCCGACGGCCTGGGCTCCGATGGTCGGTCGGGTGTGGTCCAGCGTGGCCAGTGCCGTCTTGAAACCGGTACCGGGGTCGCCGATGATCCGGTCCCCAGGGATCCGGCAGTTCTCGAAGTACAGCTCGGTGGTGGGCGAGCCTTTGATGCCCAGCTTGCGTTCCTTGGGGCCGACGACGAAACCTTCGTCGTCGATATGCACCATGAACGCGGAGATGCCGTTGGCGCCCTTGTCGGGATCGGTCACCGCCATCACGGTGTACCAGGCCGACTTGCCGCCATTGGTGATCCAGGCTTTGGCACCGTTGAGGATCCAGTCGTCGCCGTCGGCCTTGGCGCGCGTCCGCATGGATGCGGCGTCGGAACCGGCTTCCCGCTCACTGAGGGCATACGAGGCCATCGCCGTACCGTCGGCGATCTGCGGCAGCACCTGCTTCTTCAGATCGTCGGAGCCGCGCAGGATCAGGCCCATGGTGCCGAGCTTGTTGACCGCGGGGATCAGCGAAGCCGAGGTGTCGACGCGGGCGACCTCCTCGATGACGATGCACGCCGCCACCGAGTCTGCTCCCTGTCCGCCGAACTCCTCGGGCACGTGCACGGCGTTGAAACCCGAGGCGTTCAGCGCATCCAGGGCCTCCTGCGGGAACCTGGAGTTCTCGTCGACGTCGGTGGCGTGCGGAGCGAT
>NZ_LZLQ01000015.1 GCF_001673315.1 Mycobacterium asiaticum
TGGTGTCGGTGGGCAACATCAGGACGCGATTGTTGCCGCCGTCGGACACGTACACCGTTCCGGTGCTCTTGACCACCAGACCGGTCGGTGCGCTCACGCCGGTGGTGGGGCCGCAAAGCTGTCGCCATCTCGGCGGCCGCACTGCTCGCTGTGGTGGTCACTGTGGTCGCTCTGGTCGTCGTCAACGAGCCCGGTCCGAAGGGCGGGGAAACCGAGCAGGTGACGCTGCCCTTCACCGGTCTGCATGATCCGCAGGGTCTGTCAGTGGACAGTGGCGGCACGGTGTACGTCGCTGACACTCCGAAGAACCGGATTCTGGCCTTGTTCGCAGGCGCGAATGAGCCGGTTGTGCTGCCCTTCGAGGGACTCAACTATCCGACCGGCGTGACGGCCGACAACACCGGCACCGTCTACGTCAACGACGCCGGCAACAAGCGGGTGCTGGTACTGCGCTCTGGCAAGCAGAAACAAGAAGTACTCGCGTTCTCCGGCCTGAGCAATCCGACCGGTCTGTCGGTGGACGGCAGTCGCACCGTCTACGTCACCGACACCGCGAACAATCGCGTAGTAGCGCTGGCCGCAGGTTCGAATGCACAAACCGAGGTGCCGTTCACCGGCCTGAGCGCACCGACCGGTCTGGTGGTCAATAGCACCGGAACGGTGTACGTGTCCGACGGCGGCAACAATCGCGTCCTGATGTTGCCCACCGACACCAAGAAACAGGTGGTGTTGCCCTTTACCGGTTTGAAGCAGCCCGGTGGCGTCACCCTGGACAGCGAGGGCGCCGTGTATGTCACCGACACCGGTAACAGCCGAACGCTGAAACTCCCGTCCGGCTCCTCGACCCAAGAGGAGCTGCACTTCACCGGTCTGGACAACCCGTGGGGGTTGGCGGTGGACAACGTGGGGACGGTCTATGTCGGTGGGCACAACAATCAGATCGTGGCGCTGCGGCGGAAGTAGCCGAGCCAGTAACGAGCCAGTAACGAGGCTAGGTACGCCGCACCCGGCTGATCACGATGTTGTCCGCCGAGCACAGCCGACAGGTCAACGGTCGGATCTTCAATCGCATCTTCGATATGCGTAACGCCCTGTTGCAGAACGGGTATCGGCAGCCGCACGAGAGCGTTATCCACCAGTCCGCGGTATGGTCTGCCTCGTCGCAGAACTTTCGGCAGATGCACGGAATCTCGCAGTCGAAATCCAGTGCCGACAAAACCTCGGCCCCCGGCAGAAGTAAGCACTCCCTGACCATCACGAAGGGAAGGGTAAAGCTGTAGTTGAGACTTTTGGGTGAGGCGCGCTAGCGATGCGGCGAAATCGACCGTGCCGACTTCCGGAACGCTCGGCAACACCGTCAACCACCCGCCGCTCCCGGCGTAACGTCACAAGATTGCGCGGACAGCGCCACGCCCGGGAAGGCGTGTACCGCGCACCACCGGAGAGGGGCAGTCCTTCATGAGCGGCATGACGGTTCGGTTCGCACAGATCGTCGGCGCCGACCACCTGCAGACCGGTGCAGCGATCGCAGAAGACTACTGGCACGACGAGGAACTGACGCAGCCACCGCAGGCACCGGCCTATCTCGCCAAGCCCGCCACCGCTGAGGAGGTTGCCGGCCTGCTGACAGCGGCGTCGCAGCACAAAGTTGCAGTTACCGCCCGCGGCTCCGGCTGCGGCCTGTCCGGTGCGGCGCGCCCTGTGGCCGGTGGCCTGTTGATCTCGTTCGAGCGGATGAACTCCGTACTGGAAATCGACACCGTTAACCAGGTCGCCGTCGTCCAACCCGGAGTGACGCTTACCGAACTCGCGGCGGCGACAGAAGAATTCGGATTGCGGTACATGGTGTATCCCGGCGAACTGTCCGCAAGTGTCGGCGGCAACGTCGGGACCAACGCCGGGGGGATGCGCGCGGTCAAGTATGGGGTTGCCCGCCACAATGTGCTCGGCCTGCAGGCGGTGCTGCCAACCGGCGAAATCATCCGGACCGGCGGCAAGATCGCCAAGGTGTCAACGGCTTACGACCTGACCCAGCTGATCGTCGGCTCGGAGGGCACCCTGGCGTTGGCCACCGAGGTCGTCGTCAAGTTGCATCCGCGGGTCGAGCACAGCGCCACCGTGCTCGCCCCCTTCGCCGACTTCGACCAGGTCATGGCGGCGGTGCCGGCCATCCTCGCGGACGGCCTGGCGCCCTACATTCTCGAGTACATCGACAACGTCACCATGGCCGGCCTGGTGCACACCCAGCACCTCGAATTAGGCATACCGGACCAGATCCGCGATAGCTGTACCGCGTATCTTGTTGTGGGCCTTGAGGGTAGGACATCCGGCAGGCTGGACGAGGACGTCGAGCGGACCGGTGGGCTGCTTGCCGAACTCGGCGCGGTGGACGCCTATGTTCTCGACGGTGGCGCGGCCCGCAAATTGGTCCAGGCCCGTGAGAAGGCGTTCTGGACGGCCAAGGCGATCGGCGCGGACGACATCATCGATACTGTGGTGCCGCGGTCGGCGATGCCGAACTTCCTGACCGCCGCGCGTGATTTTGCGACGGCGGCCGGTGGCGCGGCGGCCGGGTGCGGCCATGCCGGCGACGGCAACGTGCACCTGGCCGTCTTCCTGAAGGATCCCGTGAAACGTAAGCGGTTGATGGACGAGATCTTCTCGCTCGCAATGGAATTGGGTGGTGCCATTTCTGGTGAGCATGGGCTGGGTCGGGCTAAGACGCCGTACTATCTCAAGCTCGAAGATCCGGCCAAGCTGGCGCTGATGCGCCGCATCAAGCAGAGCTTCGATCCGGCCGGCATTCTCAACCCCGGTGTGGTTTTCGCCGCAGACTGAGTTCGCTCGGCGGCTGGGTTACCGTACGCTGCTCGGCCGACCCCGCTATTTGGCGACCGCGTACTGCAGCACCGGTTCTGCCGAGTCGACATGGCCGCCGCTGCGGATGGTGAGCCGTTGCGGACGCACCTCGTAGCGGACGCCGTTCGCGGGGTTGGTCACATCGAATCCGTCCCCGGATCGCACCGCATTGGCGAGTTCGATGTTGGCTCCGTCACGAATGCGCTCGCCGCGGTAATAGAAACTGTTCGGGCCGGATTGGCAGATCACCGCCAACGACTGCGCCGTTCGCAGAACCGCCGCCGGCGGGTGACCGGGGTCGCATCGGGCCGGATGCCCGATGAAGCCCAAGCCGTCGGCGCCGTCCACGGGCTGCGACAGTGCCGGCGTTTTCGGTGTAGGCGACGACGGCGACGGGGCCGCGGCGTCGTCAGTGGACCGGTTGCCCAGGATCAAGACTCCCGCCAGAATGGCCGCGACCACCAGCATCACCGCCGCGATTGCGCCGAGGAGCATCGGCACGCGTCCTAAACCGCGGGCGCGTCGCTCGTCCGGCTGCGCGCTGGGCTGGAAAGGCGATGGCAGATAGGGGCTGTAACCGGTGTCGTTCGGGTTCTCGTAGCTCACCGGGAAAGCCCTGGTGCGTGACGGTGGGGGCGGCGCCGCCGTACCCCCGGCCGGCGCCGATGCCCGAGCCGGCCCCGATGCCCGAGCGGGTGCCGGCGCCAGACCCGACCCAGCCGCCGCGCGGACCGCCATAGCCAGTTCCCCCGCGGTGGCGAACCGGGTGGCCGGTTGCTTGGCCATGCCTTCGGCGACGATCCGGTCGAAGGCGCGATCGATTCCCCGGCGCATGATGCTCGGGCGCGGCGGCACCGAGAACATGTGCGAACTGATCAGTTGCTGGATCTCGGGCTGTTCGAAGGGCGGCTGCCCGGTAAGGCACTCGTAGAGCACGCACGTCAGCGAGTACACGTCGGTCTGCGGGCCCACCCAGCCGTCACTGAACCGTTCCGGTGCCATGTAGGCGCAGGAGCCGACCAGCCATCCGCTCGCCGTCACGTTGGAGGCACCGGCGGTGCGGGCAATGCCGAAGTCGGTCAGATACGCGAAATGCTCGGCGGTGAGCAGGATGTTCTCCGGTTTGACGTCACGATGCACCAGCCCGTCGGCGTGCGCGGCATCCAGCGCAGCGGCGACTTGAGCGATTATCGCGGCCGTCTGCGCGGGATCCAGCGCACCCCGGGTCGCAATCAGATCCTTCAGGGTGCCGCCCTCGACCAGCCGCATGTCGATGAACAGCACACCGTCGATCTGCCCGAAGTCATGCACCGGTATGACATGGGGTTCCTGCAGGCGCGCGGCCAGTTGGCATTCGCGCCGAAAGCGTTCCTGGAAGACGGGGTCTGCGGCCAGCTCGGCACGCAGCAATTTGAGCGCAACCATCCGGTCCTTGGTCGTGTCGAGAGCCCGGTACACCTCGCCCATTCCGCCAGCACCGATCAGAGAGCGCAGTTCGTAGGGTCCGAAGCGGGTACCGAGTCGCAGGCCGCGATGCGGCGATGTCATGCGTAATCCTTCCTGACCAAAGGGCGCCACCAGGGTTCCCCTCCGGCCGTTCACGTAATCCGCCCGGGTACCGACGACATCCGCCCGGGGTACCAACATCCGTCCGGGTACCGACGACATCCGCCCGGGGTACCAACATCCGCCCGGGTACCGACGACCTCCGCCCGGGTACCGCCCACGAAGTAGGCTGCGGTGCCATGACGATTCGTCGACCGTCCAGCAATAGCCGTCTGTCGGTGGACGATTGGCTGCAGGCGGGCTACGCGATCGTGGCCGAGGAGGGCCTCACTGCGCTCAAGCTCGATCGACTGTGCGCCCGCCTCGGCGTCACAAAGGGCAGCTTTTACTGGCATTTCGCCGACATGCCCGCTTATCGGCAAGCGCTGATCGAATCCTGGGCACAGTTGCGAGACGAAGACCGCAGCGAGATCGAGCGCATGCGCGACCTCGAACCGCGGGAACGACTGTCACGAATGATGGCCGCACTGGTCCGACCGCGACACTGGTCGCTAGAGCGCGCCATCCGCGAGTGGGCCCGTTCCGACGACTCCGTGGCCGCCGCGGTCCGCACAGCCGATCGCCGACTTCTCAAGGCCGTTCGACAAGCATTCTCCGACTTCGGGTTTGACGCCGCAGAGGCCGACTTGCGTGCCAACGCAACCTTCGCCGCCGGCGTCGGACTCCTGCACCTGTCCGGTCCCACACCCAACAAGCAAGCGCTGCAACGGGAGAGATTCCTCGACTTCCTGCTGCGCCCTTGACCATACTAAAAGGTATGTTGGGCGAATGACCCCTCCCACGGTGGGCATCACCGAGTCCTTCATCGATCGGCTCCGGCAGCGGGCCCCCGAAGCCGAGGAGCTACGGCGCCTGCCGACCGACACTGTCACCGAGCTTCGCGAGTCGGGCCTTTTCGACCTGTTGAGGCCCGCGCGCTACGACGGCCGGCAGGCCGAATTCAAGGCGATCCTGGATCCCGTCCGGCGCCTGGCGCACGGTTGTGCCTCGACCGCATGGACCGCGGGTTTCTTCACCCTGCACAACTGGATGCTGGCCCTGTTCGACAAACAAGCCCAAGACGAGGGGTTCGCGGGCAAACCGTTCCTGGCGTCGTCGCCACTGGCTCCCACCGGGCGCGGCACACCCGCGCCCGGCGGCATTCGATTGAGCGGGCGCTGGTCATGGGCCACCGGGGTGATGGAAGGCGACTGGACCATCGTCGGCGCGCTCTGCGGTCCCGACGACGGGGTCTACCCCGCGCTCGCGCTGCTGCCAGCCGCCGATTTCGACATTGTCGATGTCTGGCAGACCGACGGCATGCGGGCCACCGGTTCCAATGACGTCGTCGTCACCGACGTATTCGTGCCGGCCCACCGGCTGGTCAAGGTCACCGACATCTATGCCGGCACCACACCAGGAGCGGAACTGCATGACGTAGACCTGTACCGGTGGCCGTTGGTGCCCGCGCTGTCGTTTCTGGCCGCGATGCCGGCGTTGGGGACGGCCGAACTGGTGGTGGAGCTATTCACCGCGCGCCTTTCCCAGCGGGTCATCGCCTACGAGGGCAGCCGCCAGAAAGACAAGCCGATGGCTCAGGCACGGCTGGGCGAAGCGCGCGTCCGGCTGCGCGCCCTGCCGGCGTTGCTCGCCGACAACATCGAGCGGATCGAAACGATCATCGCGGCCGGAGACCGGGTGCCGCGTGCGGTGCGCGCCGACGCCCGCTTGGCCGCAGCGCACATCGTCAAGGAGTCGCGCACCGTCATCGGCAATCTCCTCGAGGCGTCCGGCGCCAGTGCGCACTTCCTGGACAATCCGCTGCAACGGGCCAAACGAGACATCGACGTGATGAGCGGGCACGTCATCTTCGACTACGACACAAGCCGAGAACTGGCGGGTGCCTTGACAATTGGGTTGAAGGTGTCCCCGTTCGCGATGGTTTAGCGGCCCGCCAACCGATCGACGTCAACTACTTCGCCGCGGTTGATGCTCACCCAGTCCCTGCCGTCGAGGTAGGGCCGCAGGCTGCGTCCGATCAACTCGGCGTCGGCTGCCGACTTGGGCCGCTGCAGTTCGTAGACGTGCGGCAACTCGGCCATGCCGGTCACGACATTCCACAATTTGAGTGCGTCCGGGCCCGTCGGCGGATCGACCAATACCGGTCCGAACAGGCACTGCCGGTGCAGAAAAAGCGTCGGCACCCCGAAGCCACCGGCATCGACCACTCGCTGGTGCTCGATGCGCACTTCGTCGTGGGTGGTCGAATCCGCAAGTGCCGCATCGACAATGGCGGGATCGACGTCGATTTCGGCAAGCAACCGGCGCGCCACTTCGGGATCGTGCGGCTTGCCGCCGCGAGCATGCAACTCGTGGCCGATCACCGCATACCAGCGGTCGAGCAGAGTCATGTCCGTCCGGCGCAGCAAGGCACCGATCCGCATCAGGGACCATCCGTAGGACCATTCGCGTTCCCAGGGGTGCTTCTTACCCTCGGCCCGGTTGATCTCCTCCAGGCTGAAGAAGCGCCAGTTGATGGTCAGGCCGGTCTGCTCGCGAACCGCGCGGATCCATACCGAGGTCTGATACGCAAACGGGCACATCGGATCGAAGTGGAAATCGACCACAGTGTCGTCGCCCATTGCCGCTCTCCTTCTCGCCGCTAATCGGTTGCGCGAGTAGCTATTGCACTGTCACGTTGGCGGTGAAGACGCATGTCGGCGCGGCGTCGCCCACGATGCTGCCGTAGCTCGCGACGATGGTCGTTTTCCCGGGACTCAACGTGCTGAACGTCCACACCTCGGTGCCGGGGGCACCCACCCGGTCGGTGCTGCCATGGACATACTCGTGGCTGGCCTGCTTCAAGATGGCTGCGTCGCCGATCTTCGGATCCGGCGTCCAGCGGTACGGGGTGCTGTGGTTGGCCCCCAACGACACCTTCAGGGTGTCCCCGACCGCCATCGTGACATCGCGGGTAATGGCGCTCTGGTTCAGCACGTCGTCGATGGAGACATCAATGGGTGTGGTCGCCTTTTTCCCGTTCGAACACCCTACGAGCAGGATGAACGCGGCCACCGCCGCCAGCAGCTTCACCGCCATCACAGCACAATAGCCCTTGGGCCTCGGGTGCCGCGACCGTCAACCGGACTATGCCGGCTGTTACCGTGAGCCCCATTGCAACACAACAGGTTTCATCATTTATCCGTCCGCCGCGCCACACCCGAAATGGGATTCGTACACACGCCAGCAAACCGTCGGGTAGCTTCTATGCGTGTTTGGCATCATTCGACCCTGTCGTCATCGCCTCGGCGGCGAACTCACCGCGGCCTGGCGAGCGCAGTTGTGCGGCCTGTGCCTGGCGCTGCGCGACGACTACGGACAAGCGGCCCGGATCGCCACCAACTACGACGGCTTGATCGTCTCAGTTCTGGTCGAAGCACAATCGAACAGCCAGCCGACACGACGCACCGCGGGTCCGTGCCCGCTGCGCGGCATGAAGCGCGCGGATGTGGCTACCGGCGAATGCGTCCGACTGGCCGCGGTGGTGTCCTTGGCCCTCGCCGCGGCCAAGGTCCGTGACCACGCGGACGACCGCGACGGCCTGGTCGGCGCGGCCCCGGTCCGCCCGGCGGCGCGCCGCCTCGCCGAACACTGGGTTCGCCGCGGCACCGACACCGGCCACTCACTGGGCTTCGACGCCGGCGTGCTGGTCGCCGCGATGGACCGTCAGACTGCGCTGGAAACCTCGACCGGACCCGGCAGCTCACTGCTCGCGGTGACCGAACCCACCGAGACCGCCGTCGCCGCCGCGTTCGCGCACACTGCCGTGCTGGCCGGTCGGCCCGCCAACGCGGCGCCATTGCGCGAGATCGGGCAGTTGTTCGGACGGGTGGCCCACCTGTTGGACGCGGTCGAGGACTATCACCACGACGTGGCACACGGGAAATGGAACCCGCTGGCGGCCACCGAGACGCCCACCGCCGAGGTGCGCGCGCTGTGTGACGACGCGGTGCTGGGTATCGAACTAGCCCTGGCCGAGGTGGACTTCACCGACGGACGCCTGGCCCGGCGACTGTTGATCAAGGAGATGCGACGCGCGGTATCCCGCACGTTCGCCGGCACCGTCCCGCGAGCCAACTACCCCGGTTCCAGAGGAACGCCGCACGGCCAGCAGGACGGCATCAACTTCGGCGATCAGGGCTTCGGCAATTTCCCCGGGACGCCCGGCGAGCTTCCCCCCAGCATGGAGCCTAAGAAGAGGGAACGTTGTTGGAATACCTGCACCGACACCTGCTGCGAATGGGAGTGTGAGTGCTGCTGTGACTCCTGCTGCTGTGAGGGCGACGGCTGTTGCTGTGAGGGCGACGCCTGCTGCTGTGACTGCGGAGACTGCTGCGACTGCTCGTAGCGACACCGCCTGACCCATAGGCAAAGATGGTCAGGTGTTTGCCCTCATCGTTATCGTCGCGCTGGTCACCACGGTGGTCGTGGGCACCATCCTGGGCCAGAAGTACCGCGTCGGCCCCCCGGTGTTGCTCATCTTCCTCGGCGCGTTGCTGGGTCTGATCCCGCGATTCGGCAATATCCATATTCAAGGCGAACTGGTGTTGCTGCTGTTCCTTCCCGCAATCCTCTACTGGGAGAGTCTCAACACCAGCTTCCGGGAGATCAAAGCCAATATCCGGGTGATCGTGATGACCAGCGTCGGCCTGGTGATCGCCACCGCAGTGGCGGTGTCCTGGACAGCACGCGCGCTGGGGATGGAATCGCATGCGGCCTCGGTCCTGGGTGCGGTGCTCTCCCCCACCGACGCCGCTGCCGTCGCCGGTCTGGCGAAGAGGTTGCCGCGCCGCGCGCTCACCGTGCTGCGTGGGGAAAGCCTCATCAACGACGGCACCGCACTGGTGCTGTTCGGGGTGACCGTGTCCGTTGCCGTGGGCGGCAATGCCGTCGGCCCCCTCGCGCTGACCGGCCGGTTCGTCTACTCCTACCTCGGCGGAATCACCGCCGGGTTGATCGTCGGCGGTCTGGTCACACTGTTGAGGCGCCGGATCGACGCGCCCCTCGAGGAGGGCGCAGTCAGCGTGCTGACGCCGTTCGCGGCATTCCTGCTCGCCGAAGAATTCCACAGCAGCGGGGTCGTGGCGGTGCTGGTGTCGGCGCTGGTGATCACCTACGTCAGTCCCCGGGTGATCCGCGCCCGCTCCCGCCTGCAGACTTTCGCGTTCTGGGACATCACCACCTTCCTGCTCAACGGCTCGTTGTGGGTGTTCATCGGCGTCCAGATCCCCGGCGACATCCGCGGGATCGCCGGCATCGACGGTGGCTTCAGGCACGCCTGCTATCTGGCCCTTGCGGTCACCGGGGTGGTCATCCTCACCCGGTTCGCCTGGGTGGAAGTCACCACCGTCCTGGGCCGTGTCATCGACAAGACCTTGCGGCACCCGACACATCATGTGGACTTCCGTCAGCGCTGCGTCACCAGTTGGGCCGGCTTCCGGGGTGCGGTCTCGCTGGCTGCCGCTCTGGCCGTACCGCTGGTGACTCACACCGGCGCGCCATTTCCGGACCGCAGCCTGATCATCTTCGTCGTCTCGGTGGTGATCCTGCTGACCGTCCTGGTGCAGGGCAGCACGCTGAATGCCGTCGTGCGGTGGGCGCGATTGCCCGAGGACGTGGCACGGGCCGAAGAAGTGCAGCTGGCCCGTACGCGTGGTGCCGAAGCCGCGCTGGCGGCACTACCCGAGGTCGCCGCCGAACTGGGCGCCGGCCCAAAGATACTGGCTCGCCTGCAGAAGGAGTACGAAGAGCACGCGCTGCTTGTCGAAGCCACCGCCGATGACTCCGGGAACAACCACCTGGCCGAGAAAAGCGACTTGCTTCGTGAAGTTCGGCTACGCGTCCTAGACCGCCAACGCCAAGCCATCACCGAACTTCGGGATCAGCGCCACATCGACGACATTGTGCTGCGCGAGTTGCAGGCCGACCTGGATCTGGAAGAGGTGCGCTTGCTGGGACCCGCCGACTTGGAATAACTGCCTTTCAGGCAATTTTGCCCGATGTGCAATATTCTGCTAGCGTCGCGGTATGGCGGGTCCAGGTCTGCGCGAACGCAAGAAAGCCGACACCAGGCGGGCGCTCAGTGACGCCGCATTGCGCCTGGCGTTCGACCGCGGTTTGGATAACGTCACCCGCGAGGACATCGCCAACTTAGCCGGGGTGTCCCTGCGTACGTTCACCAATTACTTCAGCGGCAAGTACGAGGCGCTGGCCTATCGGCAGACCGAGCGGATGCGGCGCAGCGTCGCCGAGTTGCGGAGGCGACCACCCGAAGAACCACTGTGGACCGCGATCACCCATGCGGTGCTTACACCTCTCGAAGAAGATTTCGCGGACGCCGGCAGTGACGAGAATCGGGTGCCGAGCCGCCGCGAACTCGTCGAGGTTCGAAAGTTGTTGCTGAGCGCTCAGATTCGCAATGCGGTGACCCAGGAGGTGTTCGACGGGTGGCTCGAGGCGATCGCCGAACGCACCGGCACCGATCCCCGGCACGACATGTACCCGCGGTTGGTGGTAGCGGTGGTCCGCGCGGTAGGTGACGCGGCCGCGGATGCCTACGTCGCCGCCGATCCACCGGTCGCGATCACCACACTGATCCGCGAGGGTCTGGCCGCCGTCGCCGCCGGTCTGCCGGAACCAGCCGGACGGCCATGACTGACGAAAGCGCCGTCGTCGTCATCTCCGGGGCCGGACCCAACGGGCTGATGCTGGCCTGCGAGCTCGCGCTCACCGGTATCCGGCCTGTCGTGGTCGATAGACTGCCCGGGCCAAGCCTGGAACCGAAGGCGAACGGCTTGGTCGGACAGGTCATTCGGATGCTTGATCAGCGGGGGCTGTATCAGACGTTCAGCGGCGAGGAAGGCCCGCCACAACCAACGCCCGGTTGGATGTTCGCGGCAATGCCGCTGAGCTTCCTGGGCCTCACCGACAATCCGATGTACGCACTGCGCATCTCTCAACCGCGACTGGTGCGACTGCTCGAGAAGCGGGCACGCGACCTCGGCGTCGATCTGCGCTGGGGGCATGAACTCGCCGGGCTGCGCCCGGAGCCGGAATGCATTGCGCTCAGCGTCTCCTCACCCGAGCGCGACTACCGCATCGTTGCCAATTACCTGGTCGGCGCCGACGGCGGACGTAGTCTCGTCCGCAAGACGACGGGGATTGGCTTCCCCGGCAGCACGTCGCCCACCGTGGCCCGAATAGCACATGTGCACATCCCCGAACACCTCCGGGATGGCTACGGTGGCCTCGAGATTCCCGGTTTCGGCCGGCTTGGTTTCGGCCACACGCGGGTGGATCGCGGCGGACTGATCTACGCCGAATTCGAACCGGGCAGGCCGATGTTCGGCACTTTCGAAGTGGGGCCCCCGGTCGAGGACACAGCGATGACCGTCACCGAGCTACGACAGAGCGCCCGCCGACTGCTGGGCGTCGACCTCCCGCTTGAGGAACCCAAAGGCGCAGGGCCGCACGCCCTTCGGCGAATCAATGGGTGGAACACCCGCCAGGCGGAGCGTTACCGCGACGGTCGGGTCCTGCTGCTGGGTGACGCCGCCCACGTGCATAGCGCGATTGGTGGTCCCGGCCTGAACCTGGGCCTGCAGGACGCGATGAACCTCGGTTGGAAGCTGGCGGCCGAGATCCATGGGTGGGCGCCGCCAGGTCTGCTCGACACCTATCAGTCCGAGCGCTACCCGGTCGGCAAACGGGTCATGATGCATTCGTTGGCCCAGACCGCCCTCATGTCGCCGGGACCGGAAGTGGGCGCGCTGCGCGAACTGCTGGGCGAGTTGTTCACCATGCCAATGGTGTTGCAGCACATGGCCGAGTTGCTGGCCGGGTCCGATGTGGGCTATGACGTCGGCGATGATCATCCTCTGTCGGGGCGGCTGGTGCCCGACCTGACGATCGGCGATGGCCGGCGGGTCGCCGAGTTACTCCACGAGGGCCATCCGGTATTGCTGGATCTCGGTGGCTGCGGCGCCGCGGATGCGGCCCGGGGTTGGGCGCACCGCGTAGACCTCGTACGCACCAGCATGGCCGCAGCGCCCGCGGTTGCGATGCTGATCCGGCCCGATGGTTATGTCGCCTGGGCGACAGACACATTCGACAGCTCTGCCGAGCAGCGTCTGCATGCGGCCTTGACACGCTGGTTCGGTGGCGCCTAGCCCGTGCTGCACGGCAGTCGTTTGATCCCATGGAAAAACGACGACCGCAAGCGGTCCGGCGGACCGGTGACGGTAAGTCCCGGCACGCTCGGATACAGCTCTTCCAGCAGCACCCGTAGCTCCAGGCGGGCCAGCTGGGCACCCAGGCAGAAATGCACTCCGCCACCGCCGAACGCGGCATGCCCCGAATCGGTTCGGGTGACGTCGAATTCGTCGGGACGTTTGAATACCTCCTCGTCACGGTTGGCCGAGAGGTAGTGCATCAACACCCAGTCACCGGCGGGTATGTGCTGCCCGCGTATCTCGACGTCGCGGGTGACGGTACGCCGGAAGTGCATCACCGGGGTCGCCCAGCGCAGCAACTCTTCGACGGCGGTCGGCACCGATGCGGGTTCGCGTGCCAGCAGGGACCGCTGTTCCGGATGCTCCGACAGGGCCAAGATGCCGTGGCTCAGCGTATTCCGGGTGGTTTCGTTGCCGGCGATCGCCAACAGCAGAAAGAACTCGTTGAGCTGGTCGCGGTTGAGCTGTTCTCCATCTACTTCGGCAGCCAGCAGAGCTGACAGAATGTCGTCGGTGAGTCCGTGCGTGCGTCGGTGTTCGACGAGTTGGTTGCAGTAGGCGAACATCTCGGCGGCGGCCTGACCAAGCGCTTCGGGTGTCGGCGCATAGTCGGGGTCCTCGATGCCCAGGGTTCCGATGGCATTGCTCCAGCGGAACACCTCCATCCGGTCTTCGGCGGGAACACCGAGCACGTCGGCAATGACTTGCAGGGACATCTCCGCGGAAATGTCCGGGACTGCGTCGAATTCGCCCTTGTCTTTGATGTCGGCAACGATCCTGCGAGCCACCTGCCGCATGTGCGGTTCCAGGCGCAGCACATTGCGAGCCGTGAAGCCCTGATTGATCAGCTTGCGGTAGTGCACGTGTCGTGGCGGGTCTATCCCTGGCAGCATCGCCGAGGTGGGGCCGGCTTCGACCTCCACCAGGGTGTTGCCCCTGCTGCTGGTGAAGGTGTCGGTGTCGCGGCTGACCATTCTGACGTCGGCGTGCTTGGTCAGCAGCCAGGCCCGCGGTAGGCCGGACATCTGCACGGGGTGCACCGGGGCATGCGCGCGCAGCCTATTCAGCGCATCGAACGGAGCACCGACGACGAATGTGTCGGGGTCCAGCACGGCGGCGGCGTCCCGATCGGCGGGAGTGTCCTGGTTCTCGACCTTCAACGAGCCCAACCGGGGCACGGTCATGACTCCCCCTCCGATGCCCTGATACCGGCAATGATCACATCCAGGCCCGCGCGAAACCGCTTGCTGGAGTCGGGTTTACCCCGCGACTCCGCCAAGCTCACCGAGCCCAGCAGGTAGGTGTATAGGACCGTATGTGCCGCGGCGGCAACCGATTTGGTGAGTCCGGCCTCGGTGAGCAACGCGCGGCTGAGCCGATCGAGACGTTTCGCCCGCTCCCCACCACCGCCAGACTGCAAGATTGCGGCCACCCCCGGCACGCTGAGGATAACGTCGCGAGCCGAACTATAGAGCTCGGTGAGGCGAACGTCCCACGGGCCGGCATCGGGGACCGGTATATCAGTCAGCACCGATTCGGCCAGCAGATCGAGCGCGGCTTGCTTCCCCGGAACGTGGTAATAAACCGAGGGTGCGGCGGCACCCAGCTCAGCCGCCAGCTCCCGCATCGTGACTTGCTGCACGCCCACCCGACGCGCCAGGTTACGCAACGCGGACACCACTTGGGTGCGGTCGAGTTCGCCGTATGCCCTCCGAACGGAAGTCGTCATTCGAGCCGCGTTCGAATCAATTCGAGCATTGTTAGAATCTAGCGCGGTACCGCCTCGATCGCAAAGCTTCCTCGTCCCGATTCCCCGCGGCTACGCGCCAAGGACAATGCCGTCCCAGCTACGGTGAAGCAATGAATGCACGCGAGCAGGTTCTGATCCAACCCACCGAACTCGCCGCTCGGATCCAAGCGGGTGAACCGGTGGCCATCCTCGACGTGCGCTGGCGAATCGACGTTCCGGACGGACGTCCCGCCTACCTGGACGGTCACATACCGGGCGCGGTGTACGTCTCGCTCGACGACGAACTGAGCGATCACACGGTTACCGGTCGCGGACGTCACCCGCTACCGTCGGGCCGAGACCTTCAAGAAGCGTTGCGTCGTTGGGGAGTTCGGCAAGGCGTGCCGGTGGTGGTGTATGACGATTGGAATCGCGCCGGGTCCGGGCGGGCGTGGTGGGTACTGACTGCGGCGGGCTTGACCGAGGTGCGCATTCTGGACGGCGGCTGGGACGCGTGGCGGTCCTCGGGGGGCGAGGTGGAAACGGGGGCGGTGTCACCTCAGCCTGGGAATGTGACTGTGCTGCATGACAATCTCTATTCCGGAAGCCGTCCCACGTTGACGGCTTCGCAAGCCGACGCCGGCAACATGCCGCTCCTTGATGTGCGCGCACCGGAGCGCTACCGCGGCGATTCCGAGACTGTCGACCCCGTCGGCGGGCACATCCCCGGCGCGAAGAATCTGCCGTTCGTGAAGATGCTGGCCGCCGACGGGACGTTCCTCGACGAGGAAACCCTGGCGAGTCTGCTCTCCGAGCGCGCCATTCATCCGGCCGTGCCCGTCGGGGCTTACTGCGGATCCGGGGTGACGGCCACGGTGGTCATCGCAGCTCTGGCCGCCGCCGGCCATGAGGCCGCTCTCTTTCCCGGCTCGTGGTCGGAGTGGAGTTCGGATCCGCAACGACCCGTTGCTCGGGGCGGCGAATCGTGAGTAGCCCGTCCCCGATGCTGTGGACCTTTGCCCGGTTGTAGCGACAACCCCTCAGGCACCGGCCCAGTTCGCCAGGAACGCCTCGACCACCCTGGCGGCGTTCTCCGCTGCGATCTGCTTGTAGAAGAAGAACTGAAACGGAAAGCCCGGCAGGCCCAGCGGATCACCGGGACCGTCCGACATGCCGCGGATCCCCAGAAACGGAACCCCGTGGGTCCGTGCGACCGCCAGTGCCGCGCCGGTCTCCTGATCCACCGCGTCGAAGGCCGGGTTCTGCGCCGTCTGAATGTTCAGATTGCTCAGCAGCCCTTTTGCCAGAAACGGTCCGATCGCTTGGAAGAAGTTGCCGGTGTACAACAGCGACCGACCGGGTGCGCTGCATGGTTGGCACCCAAAGACGTCGCCGCTGTTGGGCACACACGGAAACGCCTGGCCGTTGTTGGAGTCGTGACTGTAACCGTCGCCACCCACCAGCACTTGAGG
This sequence comes from Mycobacterium asiaticum, assembly GCF_001673315.1. Lineage (GTDB taxonomy): Bacteria > Actinomycetota > Actinomycetes > Mycobacteriales > Mycobacteriaceae > Mycobacterium > Mycobacterium asiaticum_B. Next base: position 15,897 of record NZ_LZLQ01000015.1, read on the forward strand.
CTGGCGCTTGAGATCCATCAGGTTGACCACGGGCACATGGCGGCACAGGCATATCGGGTTGCCGAGATTGTTGACGCCACTGAGGTTTACGACCAATGTTTGCGCTGCGGCCAGCATGCCGGAATCGACCGGCGCAAAGTTTGCTCCGTTGTCCAGAGTCCACCGGGCAGGCACGGCCACATCACCGATGCTGGTGCGGCCCGCGCCACCGGCAACTCCCGAAAACACCACTGCACCAATGGCAATGCCGGATGCACACGTGAAGCGGCGCAACGCGGCCTCGGTGACTCGGGCGGAGTTCACCAGTCCGATACCGGTCATTGCGACGATGACCTTCTTACCGGCGATCGAACCGCGGTAGTAATACTGTCGGTCGTATACCTCAACAGGATTCGCGTCGAGCATGGTGTGGGCCAGTACCGCGTCCGCTTCCGCCGGAAACGCGGTGAGCACCAGTGTCCGCTGTTCACATGCAGCCACCATCACCTCCGCGACCTCTCCGGGATCCGCCTCGGCCAAACCCCCGCCCAGCCAGGACGCGACCACCAGGACCATCGCGACACGGAACCGTTTGAGCACGATCCCCCTATCCCGCCGAGTGCTTCGTCGCTCATGGGTGCCAGAACTCGCTGTTTTCCTTGTCGCTGATCTCGGCGCAACGGCCGAAGTCGGCTGAACTTTGCCTGCGCACGATTTTCACGCCAGACGGCGGGTAGTTGGATATTCGTTATCGTTATTTTTGCTTAGCGATTGCATGTCGTGATGCGATCGCGGTCCGCGAGACTATGCTCAGCCGATCTGACCAGGGAGGCACTGTAGATGGGGAAGCGGCACCGGCAATGCGGGGTGTTCCGTTGGAAAAGTCTGGTGTTCCTTGGGGTTCTGCTCACCGCCGCCGCTTGCACATCGACGCCTGGACAACCTCCCGGCACCACCAGCCAGCCACCCAGCACCGACCCGATGGCGGGCATCAACGTACCCGACGCGTTCACCCCACTGACGGTGAGCCCAATCAGCCGGCCGACATTTCCGTTCCCGGGCTCGGACGACAAATATCACCTGGCATTCGACATGCAGGTGACCAACTCAACCGCCACGCCCGCCACGCTGACCGGAGTTGACGTCGTCGATGCGCGGGACCCCAACAAGGTGTTGGCATCGTTCACAGGCAATCAAATGGTCGACCCCGCATGCAATTACGGCAACTGCAATCGGCTGCGGCTGGTCCCTGCCGCGCCGGCTACCGACGTCAACATACCGCCGCAGTCGGCCCGGTCACTACTCATCGACTTCCGGCTTGACAACTTGTCGGACTTTCCCAAAGCGGTGATGCTGCGACTGCACGGCACCGGTGTCACCAACCCGGGCGCATCCACCCAGCCGAGCCCGATCGACACATTGGGAGCGCCGTTCAATATCTCGGCCGGTATGCCGCGGATCATCGGTTCCCCGTTACGCGGCAACAACTGGGTCGCCTTCAACGGCTGCTGTGATCCGGGCTGGGCACACCGCGACGCCATCCTGCCGGTGAACATGAAACTCAACAACAGTCAGCGTTTCGCCATCGACTGGATGCGGATGAATGACCAGGGCAATTTCTACGCCGGCGACCGGACCAAGAACGAAAGCTTCGTCAGTTACGGGACTCCCGTGTACGCAGTCGCCGACGGCACCGTGGTGTCGACACTGGACAATGTCGAAGCCAACGTCCCCGGCATCCTGCCCGCATCCGAGCCCGCGCTGGCGGCCAAGCTGACCGTGGAAAATATCGACGGCAATCACATCATCATGGATATCGGTGACGGCGTGTACGCCATGTACGCGCATTTCATCCAGGGCTCACTGCTCGTCAAGCCCGGGGACAAGGTGAAGAAGGGTCAGCAGATCGCGAAGTTGGGCAACACCGGCAACTCCAACGCCCCACACCTGCACTTCCAGCTGATGAGCGGTCCTTCGTTGCTCGAGGCCGACGGACTGCCCTACGTGATGGAAGGTTTCAGCTACCAAGGACAGGTCAGTGCGGCACAAGTGTGGAGCGCCGACAACTACCTGAGCGGATCATTCTTCGGACCGGAAGTCTTGGCCGCCGCCCAACTCAAGGGAAACCAGTTGCCGTTGCTGCTTTCCATCGTGACCTTCCCGCTCTCCTAGCCCAGAAAGGCCGGTACATGGACGTTTTCGTGGAGTGGAACAGCGCTGGGACCGAATTGCAATGGCGATCCACTACTGACGCCAACGACAGGCAGGAAGTCACGGTCTTCCTCCGGCGGTTCGGCACACCCGGAGCACCGCCGCTGGTGTGCGTACACGGTTTTCCGACATCCAGCATCGACTACTACGCGTTGGCTCGTGAACTGAAGTCCGAATTCGAGATCTTCGCCCTGGACTTTCCCGGTTACGGCGTATCCGACAAACCACCCCAGCCCTACATCTATTCGCTGTACGACGACGCACGTCTGCTCGTGCATGCCATCACCAACGTGTGGAAGCTGACTGACTACCGGATGATCACCCACGACCGCGGTAGCAGCGTGGGCATGATCGCGCTGGGATTGCTAGCCGAAAAATCAGCGCTGCCACTCGATGTCATCATCACCAACGCCAACATCTACCTGCCGCTGTCCAATCTCACCGCATTTCAGACTGCGTTGCTCGACAACGCGACGGGCCGAGACGCGGCCGCAGAGACAACACCGGAGATGTTGGCCGCCGGTCTCGGGTTCACCACGTTCATGCCGCGCCGCACTCTGGAAGATCCCGATATCGCCGCCCTGGCTAAGTGCTTTGCCTACAACGACGGCATTCGAGTGCTGCCCGACACCATCCAATATCTGCATGAGCGCGCCGCCGACGAAAAGCGTTGGCTTGAGTCGATGTCGAAGCTCCCGGTCAACGTCTCGCTGGTGTGGGGGCTGCACGACACCGTTGCGCCGTTGCGGGTGGCCAACCACGTCTGGCACTCGTACCTGCGGAAGATGCCGGCCCGAAGCCGCTATTGGGTGCTGCCGACCGCCGACCACTATCTGCAATGCGACGCACCCGCCGAACTGGCGCAGATCATACGGCTCACGGTGCAAGCCGAAAGCATTGCACTGCAACTGCAAACACTCGGGAACCGGCCCGACGGCGCGGTGCTGATAGACCAGCTGCAAGGCTAGCCCCGTCGCTACCCGGTGATCACCGGAAGCTTCGCCCAGCCCCGCACGCTGCTGGTGTGCGCCTTGCTGGCATTGGCATAGTCGACTTCCCAGTCCGGCCAGCGCTTGATGACCTCTTCCAACACCACCCGCGCCTGCATGCGCGCCAACGCCGAGCCCAGGCAGAAGTGCAAGCCATGCCCGAAGCTCAGATGGCCGCCACCGCGATGGATGTCGAAACGGTCGGCGTCGACGAACCTGCGTTCGTCGCGGTTGGCGGATCCGTTGAGCAACAACATGATCGAACCCTCGGGAATCAGCGTCCCATAGGACTCCACGTCGTGCGCCACATACCGGGCCTGCACCGGCGAGGGCGCCTCGTAACGCAGTACTTCCTCGATCGCCATCGGAATCAGGGACGGATTCGCCACGATCTCACGCCGCTGGTCGGGATGCTCGGCCAGCAGTTGACCGATGAATCCGATGAGACGGGTGGTCGTCTCGTTGCCGGCGCCGGCGATCATGCTGGTGTACATCAGCACTTCGGTCCGCTCCAAGCGGCGGGTGACCCCGTTCTCCTGGACCTCGGCGTTGAGCAGTTGCGTCATCAGATCGTCGGATGGATGGTCTATGCGCCAATCGATGTACTCGGAGAACACCTCATAGCTCTTCTCGAACAGGTCCTCGTCGACCGTCCGAAAGGCCCCCTCACGCAGGTTGATCGCTCGGCCTCCGCGATCACGGATGCTCGCCTGGCTCTCCTCCGGGATACCCAGCAGGTAGCCGATGGTGCGCATCGGGATCGTCGAACCGAGGTTCTCGATGAAATCGAACCGGCCGGAGCCGACCAGCGGATCAAGCGCGCGTACGCAGAAATCCCGGGTGAGCGGTTCGATCGCCTCCATCCGCCGCGGCGTGAAAACCCTCGACAACAAGCGCCGATGCAGGTCATGCAGCGGTGGATCCTCGAACAGAATTACCCCGGGCGGCACCCGGACCCCGCTCATGATGATGTCCATGGTGGTGCCGCGCCCGGAACGGTATGTCTCCCAGTTCGTCAGCTCGGGCGCGACATCCTCGTATCGGCTCAGTGCATAGAAGTTGTATTTCGCGTTGTAGTAGAGCGGGGTTTCGTCGCGCATCCGCTTCCACGTCGGATACGGATCATCGTCGATGTCGAAATCGAAAGGGTCGTAATAGACTTCGGTGGATGTCATGCGGTCTCCGCGGCTACCGGACGGGCGGCTTCGGGCAAGACGACCTCGGCCACCCGTTTGAGATATGGCCATGCCACGTCGGGCGGCAGCCCGCCGCACAGCGGCGACAGCGTCAACATCTTTCCGGCGCGGATTCGCGAAATCGCTTGCTCTACCGTGATGATCACGTGTGATTTTCCGGTTTCGCGCAGCTCGTCGATGGTGGACACATGGGAGAAGCCCGCCGACGTCTCATTACCGGGATTCCAGGCGGCATAGGTTCGCGCGTCGTGCAGCAGGTGTTCACCGAGTTCCGACCAGGCCTGGTCCACGTCGTCGGCGACGAAAGTGACCGAGGGCGTGTTGCGGTCAGGAAAGAAAGCCGGACCCGGTTCGTGGCCGTGTTTGCGACATGCGGCCTCGTAGGCTTCGCGCATGCCGTCGATATTGGCGTTCGCCAGCATGCCCAACCCGTACCGGCCGGCCCGACGAGCCGCGGCCAGGCTGCCGCCGCCCCACATCATCCCGGGACCGCCCGGCGTAAGGGGTTGCGGCGTCACCATGATTCGCCGCCCGTCTTTCACCACGGTCTCCCCGGCGAGCAACTGGCGCAGCAGACCCAGCTTCTCATCCGCCAGCTGACCCCGGGCTTCCAGTCCCAACCCGAACATCTCGTATTCCTCGGGCCGGTACCCCAGCGCCATGATGTAGGAGGCCCGCCCCCGGCTGACGATGTCTAGGACGGCGACGTCCTCGGCCAGTCTGACCGCGTCATAGAACGGAAGAATCAGGATCAGCGTCAACGCCAGTCGCTCGGTGCGGGCCGCCACCGCAGACGCCAGCAACAACGGTGACGGCAGGTAACCGTCCTCGGATCCATGGTGCTCGCAGAACACCGCGGCCAGGCAGCCCCGATCTTCGGCCCACGCGCACATCTCTGGCACCGCGGCATACAGCTCGGCCGGGTCGGCCCCGAATGCCGGGGCCCGCATGTCGAAGCGCACCGTGAACACAGCTACTCCTAGCCGACCTAATATTTGTCTCACGTACGCTACGTGGGACCCGTGATGGCGGTCAACCATCGGGTTTGAAACTTACATCTGGTCCGGATACTGTAACGTCGGTGCACGAACCACCAGGGAAAAGGGGATGAGATGACGACGGCGTCAGACTTATTGGGCTACGAGGGAAAACGTGTTCTGGTGGTCGGCGGCGCGACCGGTATGGGCGCTGCCGCGGCTCAGCTCGCAAAGTCCCTCGGGGCACACGTCACCGTGATGGACTTCGCGCCGGTGGACTTCGAGGCCGATCGCGTCATCTCGCTGGATCTCAGCGACCAGGATTCGATCGACCGGGCGGTCGACGAACTCGACGGCCAGGTCGACAAATTGTTCTCCGCCGCCGGTGTTGCGGATGGCCCAAAGCTGATGCAGGTCAACTTCATCGGGCATCGGCACCTGATCGAACGGTTGTTCGCGAAGGACCTGCTGCAGCGGGGCGCGGCGATTTGTTTCATCTCGTCGGTGGCCGGCATGGGGTGGGAAAACGATCTGGAACTGGTGCAGGACTTCCTGGCCACCCCTGACTACAAGGCCGCGCACGACTGGTGCCAGGAGCGCGAGCCACAAGGCATCATCCACTACGGATTCAGCAAGAAGGCGATCAACGGTTACGTCGCCTGGCAGGGTTACCACTTCCAGAAGAAGGGTGTGCGGATCAACGCGGTATGCCCCGGCCCCACCGACACTCCGCTGGCCCGTGCCAACGCCGACCTGTGGCTGACCTTCGCCCAGGACTACCGCGACGACACCGGCAGCGCGACCCTGACGCCCGAAGACATCGGCAAAGCGATGATCATGCTGAACAGCGACGCCTCGGCGTCCGTCAACGGCATCACGCTGAATGTCGACCAGGGTCATGCCATGGCGTCGATCACCGGGTCTTTCGCCCCGGGCAAGCCGATCATGGATCTGATCACCGGCCGAGTCCAGCTGGCCTGAGGGACGGTCACCCCTCAACGTCGTCCCGTATGTCGTTGCCGCACAACCCGGTCCGTTGAGTTTGGTGGACTTGCCGCTGACCATCCCCCGACACGCATTCGTCACGTCTTAATCTGCATCAGTGGCTTACAACCCACTGGAGGAGTTGCAGCTCGACGAGCTGCGCCGCCGCACCAGCATGAAGTGGCGTGCGTACCCCGCGGACGTGCTGCCGTTGTGGGTCGCCGAGATGGATGTCAACCTCGCACCGAGCGTCGCCGAAGCGATTCACCGAGCGATCGATGCCGGCGACACCGGATACCCGCACGGCAAAGGGTATGCCACGGCAGTCAGCGAATTCGCGGCGCAGCGTTGGCAGTGGGACGGCTTGTCAGTGGGCCGTACCCGGGTTGTTCCCGACGTCATGCTGGGCATTGTCGAGACGTTGCGCTTGGTCACCGACCGGGGCGACACCGTCATCGTCAATTCGCCGGTGTACGCACCGTTTTACGCGTTCGTGGCGCATGACGGGCGGGTGGTGGTGGAAGCACCGCTGGGTGCCGACGGACGCATCGACATAGAAGTACTGACGACAGTGTTCGTGCGCGCGCGGAAGTCCGCCGGCGTAGCCGGCAAGGTCGCCTACCTGCTGTGCAACCCGCACAACCCCACCGGAGCGGTGCACACCGCCGAGGAATTGGGCGCGGTTGCCGAGCTCGCTCGGCGGTTCGGCGTGCGGGTGGTCTCCGACGAGATTCACGCTCCCCTGGTGCTGGCGGGGGCACGATTCACGCCTTATCTGAGCGTGCCGGGCGCCGAGAATGCGTTCGCTCTGACGTCGGCGTCGAAGGCCTGGAATCTGGCGGGAATCAAAGCGGCGCTCGCCATCGCCGGTCCAGAGGCGGCTGCGGATCTTCACCGGATGCCCGAAGAAGTGGGCCATGGTGCCAGCCACTTGGGCCTCATCGCACACACCGCAGCGTTCAGCGCAGGTGGCGACTGGCTCGACGCGCTGCTGCAGGGTTTGGCCGGCAACCGCGCACTGTTGGGCGAGCTGGTCACCGAGCACCTGCCCGGCGTGCGGCTACTGCGTCCGCAGGGCACGTACCTGGCCTGGCTGGATTGCCGCGCCCTCGGCGTTGACGAAGAACACAGCGACGGGCTGAAGGTGGTGGCCGACCTGGCCGGGCCGGCCCGCTGGTTCCGCGACCATGCCCGCGTCGCGCTCAGTTCCGGCCACGTGTTTGGCAGCGGCGGCACCGGACACGTCCGCCTGAATTTCGCTACGTCGCAAGCGATCCTGACCGAAGCCGTCTCCCGGATGGGCCGCGCGTTGAACCGATGAGCCGGCCACTCCGTGACAAGTAGCTGTGTCCCCTATTGCTGACAAATTCACGGGCCTGGGTCAGCTGGTGGCCCGCTACGGATTGGTACTCGTGCTGGCCTGGATCGGGTTCGGCAAGTACGTGAAGATGGAATCCAGGGTCCTGATCGAAAACAGTCCGTTGCTGAGCTGGATTTACGACTTCGCCAGTGCTACGACCGTCGCGCGAATGCTGGGAACGACGGAAATCGTTGCGGCGCTGCTGATTGCGATTGTTCCCTGGTCGCCCAAGTTGTCCGCGGTCGGCAGTGCCCTGGCCGTCGTACTGTTCCTGGGAACAGTGAGTTTCCTGTTCACCACGCCGGGTTTGTTCGCCACTCACGCCGCGGGACTCCCCGTCTTGACCGCACAACCAGGTCAGTTCCTGCTCAAAGACGTGGTGCTGCTTGGCGTCGCGATCTGGACGCTCGGTGATGCATTGCGACGCCGCTCGCTCAGCCCGTCGAGTACCCAGGTGGCCCACTCGATCTCATGCTGTGTCCAGCGCAGCCCCTGTTCCAGCGCGGCTCGGGCGAAGAACGCGTCGTCGTCGACGGACCAGTCGTAGGAGTCAAGCATTTCCGCATAGCGGGCGTGCTCTTCTTCAGCCACAGCCAGCAGTGACTTCAGGTACTCCCGCGCCTGGGCGGGCTCGAGTTGGCCAAGAAGGAAAACCCGCAGGATGGCAGCGTTGCGGATCGGCGGGTCCTCCTGCGGCGAGGTCATCCACCGACGCAACTCGGCACGCCCGGCATCGGTGATCGCATATTCCTTGCGCCCCCGCGGGCCGACGTCCGAAACCTCGATCAGGCCCGCAGTCGCCAGCTTGTTGAGCTCCCCGTACAGCTGGCTCTGGGTCGCGGGCCACATGTTGTCCATCGACTCTTTGAACCGTTTCAGCAGGTCATATCCGCTTCCGGGTTCTTGGGACAACAGCCCCAGGGCGGCATGTCGTAGGCTCACCGCCCGATCATAACCTTCCACGATTGACATGTCATTAGTCTCATGTCACTATCGACCTGTCTAAATTGGAATGTGATGATCGGAGCCGTGATGACGCAACCAGTTCCCGGTGATGCCCGGCCGTCCGCTGACCAGGTCAAGGATTCGCGTCGCAGCCTTGGAGGCCTCCTCGACGGGTTCCTGAAGTCGCCGTTCTCCGGCATCGCGCCGTGGGCATTGCTGTCGATCCTGTCCGCCCCGGGCCGCTTCGAGCTTGCGGTGGCGTCCGCGTTGGCCTTCTCGATACTGGTGTTGATCGTCGGACTTCTGCGTGGGATCAAAGTCCACCTGCTGGAGACGTTCGGCGCGGTGTTCTTCGGGGCGATGGCCGTCGTCGGCCTGTTCGCCAGCGAGAACGTAATACGCTTCCTCGAACTGTGGGCCGGGGAGCTGACCAATATCTCGCTTGCCGCGTTCGCCTGGTTCACACTGCTGATCCGTCGGCCGTTCACCATGGCCTACGCGAAAGAAAGCACCCCGCAAGAGCATTGGAACAGTCCGCTGTTCATCCGCATCAACAACGTGATTTCTGCAGTGTGGGCGAGCGCTTTCACCTTCGCAGCGGCCGTGGGCTTCTTCGGCGACCTGGTGCTGCGGGACGCCGGCAACTTCTGGACCGGCTGGATATTGCAGCTGGCGGCGATTTTCTTCGCGGTCGCCTTCACCGAGTTCTATCCCGACTACGCATCGGCAATGTTCGACCTGGACAACGGAGAGCCGGCTCAGGTGCCCTCAATCCTGCAGACGATCGACTGGTTGCCCACCTTCGTCATCGTCACTGGCATCGCGGGGATGGTCACTGACTCCCTGGGTTTGTGGCTCGGTATCGGGTTGATCGTCGCCGGGAGCGTGGCATCGGGCATCCTCGCCAAGCTCGCCGCCGCCAGGCAGTAGCCGGGGCCCGCTCGCGGGCGCGGACCGCGCAAACACCCCGGGCCTGACGAGTCAGGACTGGCAAGTAACGGCAAGCACGGCGTCGGCGAACTCCGGTCGGCACACCACCAGGTCAGGCAGCTTAGGGTCGGGCTGGTTGTAGGCCAAGGGGGATCCGTCGATGCGGGAAGTGTGCAGACCGGCGGCCCGCGCGACCGCTACCGGCGCGGCCGAGTCCCACTCGAACTGACCTCCGGCGTGGACGTACACATCGGAGCGACCCTGCACGATCGACGCGACTTTGGCTCCGGCCGAACCCATTTCGACCAGAATGCCGTCCAGCGCGTCCCGCACGGCCAGCGCGATAGCCGGGGGGCGAGTGCGCGACACCACGATCCGTGGTTTGTCGGGCGTGGCCGGCGGCGACTGCACCGCGGGTGTCGCCAGGGTGATGCCCTGTGCCGGCAGGGCGACCGCACCGGCGACGAGTTCGCCCGCCTGCCACAGGGCGACGTGCACCGCCCAGTCGTCGCGCCCGGATTCAGAGAACTCCCGCGTGCCGTCGAGCGGATCGACGATCCACACCCGTTCGGACCGTAGCCGCACCGGATCATCAGCGCCCTCCTCCGACAGCACCGCGTCTTCACGTCGCTCGGCGCCCAGCGCTTCCATCAGAAAGTCATGAGACCGCTTGTCCCCCGCGGCTTTCCGCTCACCCGGGTCGGCATCGGCGAACTCCAGACGGACATCGAGCAGCAGCCGGCCCGCGTCGGTGGCCAGTCGCGCGGCCAGCTCATGGTCAGTCATGGGAATAGTTAAACAAATCGACTCATAGCCCGAACTGGTCGTCGATGATGCCCAACCAGATCTGCGCGCAGTCCATAGCCACTTTTTCGCTGATGAAGGCGTGCTGGGTGCCGGTGTACAGGTCGCGGAAGGCGCGTTCGAGGCGGCTGCCCTCACGGATCGAGCTGGTGCCGGCTACCAGGTGGGCCCACTCCGCGCACTCGCGAGCGGTGTCGGTGGCAAAGACGGCAGCCGCGCGCATGTCCGCGCGCAGGGTCGGGTTGAGATCCTCCCCCGCGGCCACCGCGGCTTCGGCGGTGCTGAATGCGTCCAGCACCAGCAACCGTGCGGCACGCCACGCCGCAACGTGGTGTGCCAGGCCTTTCTGGAAGGTTGGGCGGCTGGCCAGCGACGCCATGTCGCTCATCCGGAACTTTGTCGCGGCTAGTTCGGCGACGTCGTCGAGCATGCTTTTGGCAACGCCGAGCGCCCACGAGGCGTGACCGGCTGCGGTCACCGGCATCAGTCCCATCCGCGTGGCCGGAGACGTCCCGCGACGGGGCTCTCGGGTGAACAACCCGAACGTCCGGGCAGCGGGTACGAACACGTTCTCCGCGCTGTAGTCGTACGAGCCGGTACCTTTGAGCCCCTGCACGTGCCAGCCGTCGTTGAATTGGATCTGGTCGCGCGGAATTACGGCCACCTGCATGTCCGGAATACCCTCGCTGATCCAACGCATCTCGCCGTTGTCCATCGGAAAGAATCCCGCCGCGACGTACTCGGAGTGGCCGACCCCCGAACCGAAGTTCCACGACCCACTCAGTTGGTAGCCACCCTCGACGACGGTCCCCTGCCCGTTCGGAAAGAATTGCCCACCCATGGTGACGTGGTTGTCGTTAGCGGTGAACACCTCGGCAAAACCGTCGTCAGTGAGGTAGGTGGCGGCCGCAAACCGCGACGGCAGATTGGCGATGCCCACCCACCCGAAAGAGCCATCCTGCCAAGCCATTTCGATCCAAGCTTCGATCATCTCGGCCAGCGATGGCTCGATGCCACCCGCCTCGGTGGGGCTCAACGCCGTCATCAAACCGCTGGCCCACATCTCGTCGACGATCGCGTGGGTCAACGTGCGGTTCTGCTCGGATTGGGCCGCCTCGGCGCGCACCAGATCGCGCATACCGCGGGCCAGTGAAACGACCTGTTCGCTCTTCACCGACGTCATGTGATTCCTATCGCAGCTCACCCGCCATTGGGCCTGGACATCGAACCGAACAGTACGCCGCAGGTTTCGCCCACTGGACATTCGGCTACCCGACCCGGAGCCCTGTGCTTGACCGCGCCTGACTTGAACCTGCCATGAAAACTGATCCTGGAAACACCGCAAGCCGCCTCGCTGACGCGGCGCTGTCGGAGTCGACGCTCCTCGGCGGGCGATACGAACTCGGTCCGGTGCTGGGTCGCGGCGGGATGGCCGAGGTGCGCGAGGGGTGGGACGGGAAGCTGCGCCGCAAGGTAGCGATCAAACTGCTCAGCCCACTAGACGAAACACGGCCGGAGAATCGGCTGCGGTTCGAGACGGAAGCGCGCGCCGCCGCGGCACTGAGCAGCCAGCACATTGTGGTTGTCCATGATGTGGGAGAGCACCACGGGGTGCCCTACATCGTGATGGAGCGGTTGCCGGGCGAGTCCCTGGCCGACCACATCGCTCGGGGCCCGTTACCTCAAGCGTTCGTCCAGTCGGTCCTTGAAGACGTACTCGAGGCTCTTGCCGTCGCCCATCACGCCGGCATCGTGCACCGCGATGTCAAACCGGGCAACGTGCTCTTCACCGCGACAGGCGAAGCCAAGCTCGCGGATTTCGGCATCGCCAAGACCAGCGGCGGCGTGCAGACCATGACCGGCGAAATCGTGGGCAGCATGGCCTATCTGAGCGCGGACCGGCTGACAGGCAAACCCGCCACACCCGCCGATGACCTGTATGCCCTGGGCGTGGTCGGCTACGAGGCCCTGACCGGACGCCGGCCGTTCCCGCAAACCCAACTCGGCCCGTTGGCGCAGGCGATCATGCACGAATCGCCGGTGCCGATCGCCGCCCTGCGGCCGGATGTGTGGCCACATCTTGCCGCGGTGATCGAGCAGGCGATGGCCCGCGGGCCGGCGCAGCGATTCCATCACGCTGTGCAGATGCGCGCCGCGCTCGGCAGTCCCGGCCCGGCATCTCCGCCGGCTCCGAACCCCACGCGGGCGATGACGGCGCCGTTGCCGGCCAAGGGCACCCGCGCTTTCGTAGCGCCGCCACTCGATGCGACTTTCGTGGGGCCGCCACTTGACGCGCCGACCTCGCGGCGTGGGTTGTGGGCGGCGGCGCTGATCGCCACTTTCCTGGTGGCTGTCCTGCTGATCGTCTTCATCCAGCCGTTCTCGACTCCCCCGCCGTCGCCGGCCGGCACCACTGCGCCCTTGGCGCCCACACCACCACCGCCCACCACAACCGTGGCACCCGCGACCACGGTCGCCAGCATCCCGGAGCCAGCACCACCGCCGCGCGGCGGGCCCCCGGGTAAGCACGGCAAGAAACCCAAAGGCGGAAAAGGCGATTGATCAGTCGGGCAGGCCGAACAGCTTGACGACGCCGTGATCGCGTCCGGCTGTGTAGCCGCCGTCAACCGCGATCGCCTGACCGGTGACGAATGACGCGTCCGGAGAAACCAGGAACGCCGCCATCGCCGCGATCTCCTCCGGGCGCCCGAGTCGCTGCAAGGCGTGCTCCTTGGTGATCGAGTCCAGCGGGCCGTCCATGCCCGGCAGCGCGAACACGGACTTGAGCATCGGTGTTTCGATGAAACCCGGGCAGATGGTGTTCGCCCGTATCCCGCTGGGACCGTAGTCGAGCGCAATGTTCTTGGTCAGCAACACAACTCCGCCTTTGGCGGCGTTGTACGAACTGCCGCCCGCGGTGCCTTCCAGCCCTTCGACACTGGCCAGCGTGACAATGGAGCCGCGTTCGCCGTCGACCCGAGGCTGCTCGATCATCTTTGCCAGCGCGGCTTTTGCGACCAGGAAGGTGGCGGTCAGGTTGATTCCGATGACTCGGTCCCACTCGGCTTGCGGGAGCAGGTGTACCGGGCCGCCGCCCGCGACCCCGGCGGAATGAACGACCCCGTCCACACGCTCCGGCACCGCACGGAACACCGCGCTCACAGCGGCCTCGTCGGTGACGTCGGCTGTGACGAAGTGGAATCGAGGGCCGAGGTCGGGCGGTGCGGCCAGGTCGGCGCCGATCACCGTGCCGCCATCGTCCAGCAGGCGCTCAACGGTGGCCAGGCCGATGCCCGAAGCCGCGCCGGTCACCACGAACGTGCGCCCCTTGGCGCGGGTCACGCTCAGCTCTCCAGCGCCTTGGCGCAGGCCGCCAGGATCGCCATAAAATTCCACCGCAGCAATGGACGGCTGACCCGCTCCATCGCCTTGCCGCCGGAGTACCGGGGATGGGTGTAGTTGGTCACCCAGTCCACGTGGGTTCCATTTCCGGACGGGGTGAAGGTCAGCGTGCCTCCGTCATGTTTGAAGGCGGGAACGGAGCGGACAATCAAATACGAGTATTTGTGTGGCCGGTCGTAGGCGGTGATGTTCTCGCGGAACCACATGCCGGTCCCGAGCACGACGCGGACGGCCCCTTTCCCCGGGGGCGGCGAGTCCTTGGCCCAGCCGGATTTGATGACCAGCGGCGCCCCGGTCAGACTCGCCGGATCCGCTAGCCAGTCGAAGACCTTTTCCACTGGCGCCGCGATGGTTCGCTCGATGTGAATCTCGACCATGAGATCTCCTCCTGCGGTGCGCGTACCTGTGCATGTTAGACCGCGCCGGAATTGCCGCAACGAACGCGGAATACGTCGGCCACCGATGGACGGGTCGTTGTCCGGCGTACAGTTGCGGGGACCATGAAAACTGTCGCTATCACGGGTGCAACAGCGGGAATTGGTCGCGCCACGGCCCTTCGTTTCGATCGCGCCGGTTACCGCGTGGCCGCCTATGGTCGCAACCAACAGGCTCTCGACGAGCTGCGCGCGCAGTTGCGGCCGGAGGCCGTTGTCGACTCCCTCGAGGTGCAGGACGCCGATGGCTGGGCTACCCGGCTCGCCGAGTTGGCCGAGCACACCGAAGGCCAGCTCGACGTGCTGATCAACAACGCCGGCATTCTCAGTTCAGGCCGGTTCGCAGACATTTCTTTGCAGGATCAGCGCCGCATCATCGACGTCAACGTCGGCGGTGCACTCAACGGTTGCCATTCGGCCTACCCGTACCTTCGCGCGACGCCTAACGCACAAGTCATCAACGTGTGTTCGGCGTCGGCAATGTACGGACAGGCGGAGCTGGCGACCTATTCGGCATCCAAGTTCGCGATCCGCGGACTCACCGAGGCACTCGAAATAGAGTGGGCCGCAGACGATATCAGAGTGTGTGCGGTGTGGCCGCTGTTCGTCGATACGGGCATGGTGGACGGCGTGGATACCGGTAGCACGCGCACGATGGGTGTCTCACTGTCCGCCGACGACGTGGCCGAGGCGATCTTGAAAGTCGCACGCGGCCGGCCGCGGTTGCCACACGGCCCGCATTTCGCCGTTGGCGGACAGGGCAAAGCGCTGATGACGATCGCCAACGTCGCCCCACCCTGGGTGCTGCGAGAGATCAACCGCCGGGCCACCGGATCCTGATCACGCACTCCTAGCGCGCGAGCTGGTGCAACGGATTGGACCGCTCCAGCATCCCGAATGTCTCTTCACCGTCCCAGCGGTAGCGCACGCCGGCCTGTTGCAGCGCCGGGAAGTCGGACATCTCCTGCTTGAGCGCCTGCATGGAATACATGTCGTCGTTGTGGTGAATGTCGTGGGTGCAGAAGACCGTTTCACCTTCGATTCCGATCTGTCCCTCAGCCGTTTCCAGGACCAGCGAGACATCCTCGGCTCCCGATTGCAGTCGGGTGAGCCACGGTGCCTGCACTGCCCGCGCCGGGATCAGTGAGCCGTCACCGGTGAAGACGAAACCCTCGTTGTAGGTGGGTTGACCGTCGGGTCGCGGCGGGTAGGCGATGTAGCCGAAGGCGCGTCCGCTGGGAAACACCGCAGACTGCCAGCTGTGTCCCGAAAAGCCGCTCAACTTGCGCACCCCTTGCCGCCGGATACGCAATCCGCTTCCCGTGAAATGCTTTTCGGCACTACCCGCGATATTGATACACCCGGTCGCGGTGAACAATTGTTCGTAGCGTGGACCGCCCATGATCTTGCCGACCGATGTCTTCAGTTGCAGCGCCGCGTCGGTTTGCAACGAACCCTGCACCCAGGGCGGAACCACCATCGTGGCGTCGACACGAAAACCGATGTCTATCAATGGCCCGTCGGCACGGCCCTCGGCCAGGTCGCCCGCCGAAGTCTGCACCGCCGGCCCGTCGTAACTCATCGTCCAACTCTTGAATGGCTCGACGCACCGGAATCCCAGACCTCCCGCGCCCAGCACCGTCGGTAAACCGGTGTCGTCCTGCGCCGGCCAGGACGGCCCATTGGCCCGCAGCCGATACACCCGGCCATCTGGGAGCGCGACGTTGACCTGGATGTCATGGGCATCCCAGTTTGCCGCGACCGCCTCGATCCCGACACGCGGCAGGCCGATCTCCCCCCGGTCGTCGAGAACCCAGAAACTGACCGAATCCCGCATCTCGGGGTCGTCGGGTCGTTGGCGGAACACCAATTCACGGGTGGGGTCGATACCGCCGGTGAGGTCAACGGCCATGTGGCTCCTTCGTCCAGTTGCGTGCGGCGGCAACGTATTCGGCGAACAGCGGGCGAACCTGTTCGATGTCGATGCCGAATGCCTGCGGGTCTGCGTGCGAGGCGGGTTCGCGTTCGGCGGCCGCTTCCGTCCACCAACTGCGCATCCGTGCCGCGAACTGCGCACCGACCGGCAACCCGAGCCACTCGTACAGACCGGTGACCTCACCGATCGGATCACGCTGCATGGCGATGAAATCTATGTCGTAGCAACGATCTTCGGCGCGCCGCGGCGGAATTGCAGGGCGCGCCGCATCCCTTCCGACCAGTGTTCGACGTTCAGCCGGCCAATGTATTTGCGGTCGACGTCGTCGGAGAACGAGCCGATGATGTCGGCATACAGGTCTGCGACCGACAGGATCACGTCAGTGGGGTCTCGATGCGTCATCACGAACCGGGCGTCGGGGAACACCGCGTCGAGTGCATCGAGCCACAATACGTGCGAGGGACATTTCAGTCGCCAGGTGCGGTGCGGTTCGCCGAATTGCAGTAGCTTCATCACCCGCCGCTGGTAACGGTAGGTCGATGTCAGATCCGCGGATTCCAGCAACCAGGTTGAGTACGTGGGGATTTCGGCGAATGACTGAAACAGGTGCGACTTGAAGTCCAGTGCCATCAGCTCGTGGCATTCCATCGGGCCATGCGTCGCGGCAGGCACGTGATAGCGCGTGCCCACCATCTCGCCCTTGTCGGCAGGAATCCAGGGATCGGTACCCCGCACCGTCGACGGCGGCGGGCACGGTTGAGAGGACTCCCACCGACGCAGATACCGGGCGTCGGGATCCTGGGCAAGCAGCATCGACAGCGCCGTCGAACCGGTCCGCGGGAGCCCGAGCCCGATCAACGGCGCAGTGATGGGCACGTCGTCGATTTCTGAGTGCCGGCGGTACCAGTCTTCAACCTGCAGTCGCTGCGCGAGATATCCGACGATGCGCCCCTGCAGGAACGCCTCGCCGCGCTCGTTCAGCCGCGCCTCGTTCTGCAGCGCGGACAGCAGCATCTGCAAGCCTTCGCGGAACGAATCCTCGCCGAAATCCGTCAGGCCGGTCTGTGCGCTTGCCTGATCCATCACCTGATCGATGGTTGGCACATGCCGACGATAGAGTCCCCGGAGCCGCCCGGTAAGACCAAACAGAGATTCAGCGGCAACAATGTCCCTATGACCACCGAATCTCTAGTTCAGCGCGACTCCACGCGGACCTCTGCCTACCGCATCGGAGTGGGCCTGCTCGGCATCGGCACCCTGCACTTCCTGGCACCCAAGCCCTTCGACGGCATCATCCCAGCCGAGCTGCCGTTCAGCGCGCGGTTCTACACCTACGCTTCGGGAGTCGCTGAGCTGGTCATCGGAGCGTTGCTGCTGCCGCGACGCACTCGGCGAGCCGCTGCCGCAGCGGCCGTCGCGCTGTTCATCGGGGTGTATCCCGGGAACATCAACATGGTTCGGCTGTGGTGGGACAAGCAGTGGTACATGAAGGCGATTGCGCTGGCGCGGCTGCCAATGCAGATCCCGATGATCGCCACCGCGATCAAGATCTACCGCAACAGCTGAACTAATTGCTTGGCTCAGCCCGGCCCCCCGGAGGGCGTTGTCGCCGGGCGAAGCGGCGAGCCGACGCGGTGCAGCGTGCCGTCGGGGTCGACATAGGCGAATTCGCGTAGTCCGTACGGCGTGTCCTGCGGCGCGTGGAAGCGGCCGCCGAGGCCGTCCAGCGCTTTCCACTCGGCGTAGAGCGCGTCGGCGTCGCTGACGTAGAGGTACACGCTGGACGCGGTGCGCAGCGGGTCGTGCTCGGCCCATTCCGTCAGGTGCATCTGGACGAGGCCGCGGTCGACGAAGCCGTATCGTTCCGGGCCTTCGTAACCGCGGACGTCGAAGCCGAGGCGACGGTACCGCTCGAGGGCGGCGTCGAGGTCGAGCACCGGCACGATCGGGGCCACCGAGCTGAAGTCGATTCCGCGCACGGATGCAGTCTGTCACGCCGGTGCCGCGCCCCCTGCCCCAAACCCACTGGTTCCAAGAATCCGTCAAGGATCCTCCAAGCGGTTGGCGCGAGCGTGTGCATTGGTAACAACGGGGCAAAAGCGACGAATCAAAAGCATCACGGTGGCTAACCCAGCAGGGGCCGGCTTGGTCGTCGAAGAGGGACAGACATGACCGACACCGCGCACGACGAGGCGATCATCGCCCGCAACGGGCTCACCGGGCTAACACCACTGCTCGACGCACTGGCCGCGGTCGCGATGCGCGGTGAGACCCCGGACCCCGAATTACTCGCGCGCGTTGCCGCGGCACAGCCGTTGTTGGCTGCTTTGGCGCTGGAACCCAACGACGGAGAACCCTATTCGCGGTCGGTACTGCGGGTAGACGATCAAGTCGAAATCATGCTGGCCCGCTGGCGGCCGGGCCACAGCTGCGCGCCGCACGACCACGGCGGCTCCGGCGGATTCGTCATCGCGGTGGAGGGCGACTTCCACGAACGTCGATTCGACTGGAGTGCAACGGAACTGGTAGTCGCGGAGTCACACACGCGACGGCAAGGCACCGCGATCGCGATCACGCCCGAGGACATCCACGACATGGCCGCCGAGTCGAACGGCCTCACGTTGCACCTGTACAGTCCCCCGCCCGGCAGCATGCGGGTATTCGATCTGCAGTGCGGCCAGGCGCTCGAACTCGTCGGCGACTTCGGTGCCTGGATTCCGCACGGGGAGCACCCGCGCGTACCCTTCAGCGCGATCGCACCCAAACCCGCACAGAAACCCGTCATCTGGATCGCACACACCACTCACTACCGCGGTGGTTCGGCCGAATTCGCGGTCGCGGCACAGACAATGGGACTGGAACTGGCTGCCGCGCACCCCGATGCGGAAGTAATCGTCTCCGGTCTGCACCGCAAGGCCGATTTCGAGGCTGAACTCGCGCGCCTCACCCGCTCCGGGCGGGTGATCGACCAACTCCACCTGATCAGCCATGCCGGCATGTATGGACCGATGTTCGGTTCCACCGACTGGCCCGAACAGTTCTCGCCGCACGAATGGCGAGCTATGGCGATCCCCTTCGCCACGGGGGGCCAGGCTTATTTCCACGCGTGCCGGACGGCCCGATGGTTCACACCGTTCTTCGCCGATGTGTTCGGCGTCGCCGCTTTCGGCAACCAGAACTACACCACCGTGTCCACTCGTAAGGACCGGTTTGCGTGGGCGGGCCGTCATCCGACGGCTCGCCCGAAGCTTTACCTGATTGCCACACCGGGCAAGAAGTCACACGGTTGGGCCGGCAGCGTGCGCAAGTATCTCGGCTGCACCGCCGATCCGATGGTGCAAAGCCTTCCCGCGGCGACCCACCCGGAACGGTCCTACGACCGCGTGGCCGAACTCTATGACCGCGCCTACGCCGACATCCGGGTCCGTGAAGCCGAATGGCGATGGATAGCGAGTCGCTTGGCCGGTTTGCACGCCGAGCTCGGCCGCAGACTTCGTGTGCTCGAAATCGGTTGTGGCAACGGAGCTTTGCTGCGAGCGCTGGACGACCAAGGTGCCATCGACTTCGCCGTCGGAATGGACAGTTCCAACGGCATGCTCGCCCGAGCACGCGAACGCAACCGCGACCGCCCGCGGCTGCGATTCGGCAAGGTCAACGGGCCCGCATTGGATGTTCCCGACGACCACGTCGACGTGGTGATCTCCTTCCTGTCGTTCCGCTACCTGGACTGGGACCCCGTCATGGCCGAAATTCGTCGCGTTCTCGCCCCCGGCGGCCAGCTGTGGGTGGTCGACATGGTGGAGCGACCGGTGCGGTTGCGCGACCTACCCGTTCTGGCGCGTTCGGCTGTCGCGCACCTACGGACGCGACGCACCCGCCCTCAATTCGCCCACGACCTCGCCGCATTGACAGAGCATCCAGCCTGGCGAGACATGCTGCAAAACAACCCTATTCGTGCCGAACACGAATACCGCTGGTATTTCGGCAGCCGCTTCCCGGGTGCCGAGCTCGAGACGTTGACGACAACCACGTCCGCGCGGGTAGTGGCCTTCGACTCCGGGCCCTTGACCAAGGGGCAGACCGCCCCGCTCTCCTACCCGTGATGGCCGCGCCAGACGCCCGGCTGGGCATCGTCGACTGGGGCATCGGAGGGGTGGGCTTGGTCAACGCCCTGGATCGGCTGGCGCCCGGGTTACCGCTGCTCTATTGGTCGGACGCGGGGGTCACACCCTACGGCCGGATGAGCGCCGACGAGTTGACCGACCGCCTGCTGACCGTGGTCACCGAT
Source organism: Mycobacterium asiaticum (assembly GCF_001673315.1). GTDB lineage: Bacteria > Actinomycetota > Actinomycetes > Mycobacteriales > Mycobacteriaceae > Mycobacterium > Mycobacterium asiaticum_B. The sequence continues at coordinate 36,332 of NZ_LZLQ01000015.1, forward strand.
CTCGCCGAGCGCGGTGCCACCGAGGTCGTGCTGGCCTGCAACGCGGCCAGCACCGTGGTGGGACGGTTGGAGTCGGCTCCGGTTCCTGTCGAGGGCATCATCACCCACGGGTTAGCCTCCGTCCCAGAAGAACTCGCGTCCGTCGGAGTCGCCGGCGGACTGCGCACCATCGAGGCCGGCCATTACCGGCGCGGGTTGGCCCGACCTGGACGGACGGTGCTGAGTCGAGTTGCGCAGCCGTTGTCTGCGCACATCGAGGCCGGCCGCGCAGGTTCTGCGCAGTTCCTCCAGGACCTCGGCGATATCGTCGCGCCGCTACGCCAAGTCGACGCCCTGGTGTTGGCCTGCACGCACTACCCTGCCGCGCGGAGGTGGTTCGCCGAGGCGTTGCCGAACGCGCTGCTGATCGACCCGGCAGAACACCTGGCAGCCGCAATCGCTTACCGGCATCCGCAAGCACAGTCGGCGACGCAGCCGGCCGCGCGCGTATTCCTCACCACGGGAAGTCCAGCAAGGATGCGGCGCGGCGCCGCCCGCGCCTGGGGGACGGTACTGACGGCTGCGGCGATACGGCGAGTCGGGTCGCGTGCCGGTAACCGGGCGGGCCACCTCCGGCACGCCGGCTGAGACACGTTGAGTGTGCGTTTCAGGACTTGTCGCCGAGCGTGACAGTGGCTTCACGTTCGACGCCGAACGTGACCGTGGCTTCGCGCTCGCGGTAAGGCTGGCCGTCGTCGTGGTCAGCTATCGGGTCGGGAAGCTGACCCACTTTGCCTGCGCGTGGCATGGCAGGGTTACGTACGTGGCCAACACTTCTGAAACAGACCTCGAAACAGATCTACGCGAGATCGCCGTCGAAGCCGGGACGTTGCGTTACTACGATGCCGGTGACGCGCAATCCCCTACGCTCTTGTTCCTGCACGGGTCCGGACCCGGCGTAACCGGCTGGCGCAACTTCCGCGGGATCCTTCCCACGTTCGCCGAGCACTTCCGTTGTCTGATCCTGGAATTCCCGGGTTTCGGCGTCACTGACGATTTCGGTGGCCACCCGATGGTCACCGCGCAAGGCGCGGTGAGGCCCTTCCTGGATGCACTCGGAGTGGATCGGGCGCACATTGTCGGCAACTCTATGGGCGGCGGTGTCGGCCTGAATTTCGCCATCCGGCACCCGGACCGCATCGGTCGCCTGGTGACGATCGGCGGAATCGGCACCAACACTTTCAGTCCTGGTCCCAGCGAGGGCATCCGACTGCTGCAGGAGTTCACCGAGGACCCCACCCGGCAACGCCTCGTCGACTGGCTGAAGTCGATGGTTTACGACCAGTCCCGAGTCACCGAGGAACTCATCGAGGAACGCTGGCGGCTGGCGACCGATCCGGAGACGTTGGCGGCGGCACGCCGAATGTACGGCAAGGCCGCGTATTCGGCGATGATGGCCGCGATGGCTGCCGCCGACCGGCCGATGCCGTGGGCGGTAATGCACAAGGTTATGGCCCCCACACTGCTGACCTGGGGACGCGATGACAGGGTGAGCCCGCTCGACATGGCGATCATCCCGATGCGCACCATCCCGAACGCCGAACTGCACGTGTTCCCCAATTGCGGGCACTGGGCGATGATCGAGGCCAAAGACGCCTTCGAGAGCACCGTCCTGGCGTTTTTGACCCGCGACTAGACCGCGCCCGCGAGACGCTTCGCGACGGTCGGTTGATAATCCCGGGCTCTCAAGTCGTCTTCTGCGTCAGACCGGCGTCGACGACGAGTTGGGTACCGGTGATGTAGCGGGCCTGTTCGGAGGCGAGGAACACCACAGCATTGGCGATGTCGACCGGCTCGACCCACGGCACTGGCAGCAGGTTGCGTGCCCGCAGCACTTCGGCCGCGTCCTCGGCAGTCGGGTTGTCCAGATCGGGCCGCAAGCGGCGGAATGTCTTGTCGTTGAGCACCATTGGCGTCGCCACGGCCCCTGGATGCACCGTGTTGACCCGAATGCCGCGGGGTCCCAGCTCATTGGCCAGCGATCGGGCCAACCCCACCAACGCATGCTTGCTCGCCGTGTAGTGGGCCGCGTTCGCCGTGCCGCGTAGCCCGCTGGTTGAGCTGATGATGACCACCGACCCGCCGTCCGTACCGATCTGCGGCACCCCCGCCCGCACGGTGTGCCACACCCCGGTGAGGTTGATATCCATGGTGCGTTGCCAATCCCGTGGGTCGAGTTCCCAGGTGGGCGCGCCTGGTGTGTGAATTCCAGCATTCGCAATGATGACGTCCAGGCGGCCGAGTTGTTCGACGCCGGCAGCGACGGCGGTAGTGACCGCATCCAGATCCGCGACGTCTGCCACTCCGGTCACGCAGCGCTGGCCGCGCTGTCCGATTTCGGTTGCCAGCGAAGTCAGTTCGTCAGCTGCCTCAGGAAAGTCGACGGCGATCACGTCGGCGCCTTCGTCGGCAAATCGCTGGCAGTGCACCCGCCCGGTGCCGCGGGCAGCGCCGGTGACCAGCACGACCTTGTCGCGCAGGCCTGTCAGCATGACTTCTGGATCAGGTCGAATCCCTTGTATTCCGCGTCGGCGACCTCGGCGCAGATCCCGTTGTAGGTGGCGAAGCCGCCGACGAACAACATGAAACCCCTTGGCTTTCCCGGGACGTTGGCGCCCATGTACCACGAATTGGCCTTCGTGAACAGGGTCGCTTCGGCGAGACGGGCGCATTCGGCACCCCACGCGTCCACACTGTCGGTACGGGCCTCGATCGCCGCATATTGATGGTCGTCGAGATACTTGATGGTCCTCGCCACCCAATTCACCTGCGCCTCAGCGTGTAACACCATGTTGGCGAGCACGGCGGGCGCTCCGGGACCCGATATCACGAACAAGTTGGGAAATTCGTCGATGCCCAGGCCCAGATAGGTGCGTGGGCCGTGGGCCCAATGATCCCGCAGGGCGACACCGTTGCGGCCGGCAATGTCGATCTTGGCCAGCGCTCCGGTCAAAGCATCGAAACCCGTTGCCAGTACGATCATGTCGAGGTCGTAGTGCGCATCGGTGGTGTTTATTCCGGTGCGGTCGACGGATTGGATCGGAGTAGTCCGCACGCTCACCAACGTCACATTGGGTTTGTTGAATGTCTGAAAGTAGTTGCTGTCGGTGCAGATTCGCTTGGTGCCGATCGGATGGTCATTCGGGATCAACAGGTCGGCGACTGCCGGATCGTCGATCACCGCGCGAATTTTCTCTTCGTAGAACTTGCGGGCCTCCTCGTTGGCGGCCGGATCGATCATCTGATCGGGAAAGGTCTTGGAGTACAGCACCCCACCTAGCTGCCAGCGCTTTTCGAAGGCGGCACGCCGCTCTTCGGGACTGAATTCCATTGCCGGCCTGGCTGCGGTGATGTGTGGCGACCCGCCCCCGCTGCGCCAGGACAGTCGACGTCGCTCGGCATAGCCGACCTTGATTTCGTCCAGTTCCTCGGGCGAGAGTGGTTTGTTGCCGGCGGGCACGCTGAAGTTCGGGGTGCGTTGGAACACGTAGAGCTGGGAGGCTTGCTCTGCGATGATCGGAATCGATTGGATGCCTGAGGATCCGGTGCCGATAACGGCGACGCGTTTACCGGTGAAATCGACCGGTTCGTGCGGCCATCGAGCCGTGTGCAGAATCTCGCCCTCGAACATGTCCAGACCGCTGAAGTCGGGTATCAACGCGTCCGACAACGGGCCGGTGGCCATCAGCACGAAGCGCGCCGTCAATCTCTGACCGGTGTCGGCGGTGATTGTCCAGCGCAGGGCCGCCTCGTCGAAAACCGCTGAGGTTACGCGCGTATTGAACGAGATATCGCGGCGCAGGTCCAGTTCGTCGGCGACCCAGTTCAGGTACCGCAGGATTTCGGCCTGGGTCGCGTATTTCTCCGTCCAATCCCAGCGCTGTTGCAATTCCTCGGAAAACGAATAGCAGTAGTCAACGCTTTCCACGTCGCAGCGGGCGCCGGGATAACGGTTGTAGTACCAGGTGCCACCAAGTTCCGGCGCTGCCTCGATCACACGCACGGAGAGCCCTTGGCCACGCAGCTTGTGCAGGGCATACAGACCGGCGAACCCGGCGCCGACCACCACTACGTCCAGACTCTTCACAACCACCCACGGTAGGACCTCGAGGGCGGCGAACCCAACCCCCTCCCGTTGACCGGACCGGGGGGGCGTTTCGTCCGCTCACCGGGATCGCCGACGAGGAGGCACGCCGAGTGGAGTAAACACATTGACAGGCCCACACACGTTAGGACGACAACATGAGCGAGCGGGTACTCGATCGAGTCGTGGCCATGGCGGATCAGCTGCGCGAGCAGGCCGCCGAAGCGGAGCGCATCGGACGACTCACCGACGAGACGGTCAAGATGATGAAGGCGGCCGGTTTGATCCGGTTGCTGCAGACCAAGCAATACCAGGGCTTTGAGGTGCATCCCCGGGAGTTCGCGGAGACGACGATGGCGACGGCCGCCCTGGATCCGGCCGCCGGCTGGATCGTCGGCGTGGTCGGGGTGCATCCTTACCAGCTGGCATATGCGGACCCGAAGGTCGCCGCCGAGATCTGGGCTGAGGACGTCGACACGTGGATGGCGTCCCCCTATGCGCCGCAGGGTGTCGCGCGGCCGGTGGACGGCGGCTACGTCTTCAACGGGCGCTGGCAGTTCAGCTCGGGCACCGATCATTGCGACTGGATCATCCTGGGCGCCATGCGGGCCGACACCGAGGGCGTCCCGCTGATGCCGCCGCAGATGCTGCACATGATCTTGCCGCGCAAGGACTACGAAATCGTCGACGACTCCTGGAATGTGGTGGGACTACGGGGAACCGGCTCCAAGGACGTCATCGTCAAAGACGCGTTCGTCCCGACCTACCGAACGATGGACGCGACCAAGGTGATGGACGGCACGGCGCAGCGCGAGGCCGGCATGACCAAGCCGCTCTACCTGATGCCGTGGTCGACGATGTTCCCGCTGGGCATCTCCGCGGCAACCATCGGCATAGCCGAGGGCGCGTTGGCCGCGCACCTGGATTACCAGCGGGAGCGCGTCGGCGCCACCGGCACGGCGATCAAAGACGACCCGTACGTTATGTATGCCATCGGTGAGGCCGCGGCCGACATCAACGCGGCACGTCAGGAGCTGCTGGCCAACGCCGACCGTATCTATGACATGGTCGCCGCCGGCAAGGAAGTGTCGTTCGCGGACCGGGCGGCCGGGCGGCGCACCCAGATCCGCGCGGTGTGGCGGGCGGTGTCGGCGGTCGACGAGATCTTCGCCCGTTCGGGGGGCAATGCCTCCCGAATGGACAAGCCGTTGCAGCGTTATTGGCGCGATGTGCACGTCGGCCAGATGCATGCCATCCACGTTCCGGGCTCCACCTACCATGCGTCGGCTTTGAGCTCGTTCGGTGCGGAGCCGCCAATGGGGCCGTTGCGGGCCCTGATCTAGGAGACGGCTATGGGTGATTTGAAAAGCCTTGGCTACATCACCGTTTCGACGAGCGACATCGAACGGTGGCGGCACTTCGCGTTCGGGGTGCTGGGTTTCGCGCAGGGCAAGGGAACCGACAGTTCGGCGCTGTATCTGCGGATGGACGAACGCGCGGCCCGCATCATCGTCGTTCCGGGCGAGACCGACCGGGTGATGACGGTCGGCTGGGAAGTGCGCGACCGTGCCGCGCTGCAGCGCGTCAAGGCCAGCCTGGACGGTGCCGGCGTGACCTTCAAAGAACTCTCCCAGCAGGACGCCGACGACCGCCGCGTCGAAGAGGTGATCACTTTCCAGGACCCGGCCGGCATCACCCTCGAGGTGTTCCACGGTGCGGTGCTCGATCACAGCCCGGTGATCACTCCCTTCGGAGCGAAGTTCGTAACCGGTGATCAGGGCCTGGGCCATGTCGTCGTGCCCGCCATGGATCCTGCCGGAGCGTTCGACTTCTACACCGAGGTGCTGGGTTTTCGTTCCCGCGGCGCGTTCCGGGTGCCGGCCCCGCCGGAGTTCGGCCCCATCCGGGTTCGGTTCCTCGGCATCAACGCTAGGCACCACAGCCTGGCTATCTGCCCGGCCATGCATCAACGCGACCCTGGGCTGGTACACGTCATGGTGGAGGTGGACAGCCTAGACGCGGTCGGACAGGCGCTGGATCGGGTCAACGCCGAAGGAATTCAGTTGTCCTCCACACTGGGCCGGCACACGAACGACAAGATGGTCTCGTTCTACGTCCGCACCCCGGGCGACTGGGACATCGAGTTCGGTACCGACGGGATGCGGGTCGACGAAAACCATTACACCGCAGAGGAAATCACTGCGGACAGCTACTGGGGCCATCAGTGGGTCGGAGAAATGCCAGCGGCCATGCGGCCCTGAGGCGCGCCCTCGGCGGTAGGTGGCAACTCACCTCCGCGAACAGACGCAGGATCGCACCGCAACGCGGACTTTTGCGCGATTCTGCGTCTGCTCGCGCGGGATCGGTGACAGCACGCCCGTCGGTGTGATATTCCTAATAGGAATATTGCAGCCAGATAGGCTGAGTTCTTGGAGGACCGATGCCAGCGACCGCGTCCGCGCTACCCGAAGCGACCACCCCCAGTGCCGTCATCGACCGGATCTCGCTGGTCCTCGATGCTTTCGAAGGGCCTGGACGGCTGACGTTGGCGCAGATCGTGCGCCGCACCGGCCTGCCGCGGTCATCGGCGCACCGGATGCTGGAACGCCTGGTACAGCTGCGCTGGCTGCGGCGCAACGGACGTGACTATGAGCTCGGCATGCGTCTGGTCGAACTGGGATCGCTGGCGGTACATCAGGACCGCCTGGTGCGCGCAGCTAAGCCCTTATTGGGTGATTTGCACCGGGCCACAGGGCTTGTCATCCATCTCGCAGTGCTGGACGGATCAGACGTTGTCTATCTCGACAAGATCGGCGATCGACTGGTCGCCCCGATTCCGACCAGGGTGGGCGGCCGTGAACCGGCGCACTGCGCGGCGGTCGGCAAGGCCATGCTCGCCTACCGGGACGACCGGGAGCCGATAGACCTGACCACTCGCAAGACCAAGTACTCCATCGCCTCTGCGGCACAGCTGAGAGCCGAACTGGCCAGGATCCGCGACCACGGTTTTGCGTTCGACCGGGAGGAATCGCTTCTTGGATTCGGTTGCGTCGCAGCACCGATCGGTGGACCCGGAGATGCTGTGGCCGCGGTATCGGTGTGTGGTCCAATGAGCCGCATGATGTTCGATCAACGACTGGTCGCGCCGGTGCGCATGACCGCGATGAATATTTGGCGCAACGTTGAGGACGGCCGGGTTGCGCCGACACTGCAGCCGACGAGGCCGCTGCTTCGATACGCGTGAAGCTCGATCCACAGATCGCGCCGTTGATCGAAGAGCTGGACGCCGGCTTCCCGCTCGTGCACACGATGACCGGTGCGCAAGCCAGGGCGGTGATCCGCGACCGGTTCGTGCCGGCCTTCGCGCCCGAGCCTGTCGCCGAGGTTCGTGAGGCGGTCGTCCCCGGAACGGGAGGCGACATCCCGGTGCGCATCTACTGCCCTGACGGTGACGATCTGCCGGTGTTGGTGTACGCACACGGCGGCGGTTTCGTATTCTGCGACCTGGACAGTCACGACGGCCTGTGCCGCAGTCTCGCCAATAGCGTTCCTGCCGTTGTCGTTTCGGTCGGGTACCGGCTGGCGCCGGAGCATCGCTGGCCCGCCGCGGCCGACGATGTCTACGCGGTGATCGAGTCGGCGGCGGCCGGCGCGTTCGGCGGCGATTGCAGCCGCATTGCCGTCGGGCGGTGACAGCGCCGGTGGGAATCTGGCCGCCGTGACCGCATTGATGGCCCGCGACCGCAACGGGCCGGTGCTCTCGGCGCAACTGCTCATCTACCCGGTGATCGCCGCTGACTTCACCACCGGTTCCTATAGCTTGTTCGGCCGCGGCTACTACAACCCAAAGCCCGCTATGCAGTGGTATTGGGACCAGTATGTGCCTCGCCTGAAGGATCGCACACATCCCTACGCATCACCGTTGCATGCCGATTTGCGTGCCTTACCGCCCGCTGTTCTGGTGGTCGCCGGGCATGACCCGTTGCGCGACGAAGCGCTCGCATACGCCGCGGCCCTCGATGCGGCCGCGGTACCCGTGACGCTGCTTCGATTCGACGGCGGTATACATGGCTTTATGAGCATGCCTCTACTGGACATCGCTCGGGAAGCGCGTGACCGAGCGAGTGCGGCGCTTGGCTCGGCGCTGGGGCCGCTCGATGCCTGACGGCGAAGTCTTCGTGATCGACCGGGTGGTGACCCGACCCGGCCATGCTCGGCGGTTCGTGGACTCCTATCTCGCCGAGTACGCCCCAGGCGCGCGGGAACGCGGCATGACGCTGCGCGACGTTCTGGTGAGCCCGCCCATCTGGTTCGACGACGCGGTCAACACGATCACGATCACTTGGACGCTGCCCAGCGTGCAGGCGTGGTGGGAGATGACGTGGCAGGGCCGTCCGGATCCGGGTTTGGCCGAATGGTGGTCGCGGATCAGCGAATTGGTGGTGGAACGGTCGCGGTCGTTCGCCGCGGCGGCAGATGACGTGGATGATCTGTGCGATGTATAGCGTCATCAGGTTGCTCGACGTGCACGAATCAGAACGCGATCGAATACTTCGCGATCTGCGTGCGGTTGCGGCGGGCTCACCGTATTCGATCGTGCAACCGACGATGCCGGGTTCGCGCTACGGCGGTGACATTCTCGCTCATCTGCGTTTCGGTTCGAAAGGCGAATGGCGTTCGCTCGCTTTAGATTTCGACGCGGTAATCGAGGACTCCGCGGTGACGCGGGTCGACGGCGCCAACTACGCGGGTAGCCCGCTGCGCACGGACATCACCAGCGGCACGGTGTATCGCACGCTGCTCTTGCGGGTGTCCCCCGGCGCTGCCACCGAGACGATCGCCCGCTTCGAGGACGAACTCCGGTCGATGGCGGACTACGTAAACACAATCACCGCTTGGCAGTTGAGTCGCGTCGATGAGTCCGTCGGGACCTCGCCGTGGACGCATGTTTTCGAGCAGGGGTTCACCGACGTCGATGGTCTGGTGGGCCAATACATGATGCATCCGATCCACTGGGCGGTGGTGGATCGTTGGTTTGACCCCGAATGTCCCGAGGTAATTGTGCGGGATCGGGTGTGTCACAGCTTCTGCGTGCTGCCCGACACCGCAAACTGGGACAATCTTCCTGCGGCCGAGTAAGCGAAATCTGTTGCCTTGTGGGAACTTCTTGTTCGGTGGCGCTCAGTACTATTCGGGGGTATACCGTCGAGCACGCGTTAAGAAATCGTCGAGGTCTTCGAAGCGCTCGAGGCCGAGTTGGATCGGTTGTGTGAGTTGTCTTTTGACGCGTTCACCACCCCTGAGCGGTTGCGTGCTCTGGAACGTTTGGAGCGGGTGAGCCGCCGGTTGCTTACACCCCAGCATGCCGTCATCAATGAGGTTGCCGCACAAGCCAGCAACGAAGAGCTGGGCGGCACCCTAAGCTCAGCGTTTCGAGGCGAGTTACTAAGCCGTCGCGACCTGCTTCTTGCCGAAGATGCGCTCCAGCGCAGCCGTGTCGCCGTATGCCTGTACCCGGACGGTCTGACCGTCGCGCACGGTGAACACGGTCGCAGCGTCCGTGGTTTCCCCGGCCACGGTGGTCTGGCCGAGCATGACCACTAAGTCGCCGTCGGCGAGGATGTGATCGTTAGTGACGGAAGTTTGCTTCTCACCCATCTTGGCCAGCAGCTCTGCTATTTCCTGCTTGCCGTGGTAGGTGCCGCTGATGGCGCTGTCGCCCGGCTGGATCCACTCGACTTTGTCATCGAACAGGCTCATCACTGTGTCGCCGTCACCAGCGTTGAAGGCTTCGTAACCCTTCTTGATGAGCTTGATGTTCTGTTCTTGCTCTGACATTTTCAGTTCCTTTCGTGATTACCTGATGTCTCGGCCGTGACGGGCACGCCCGGTCTAGCGCCCCGGCGGAATTGCGGTGGGGAGCGCCCCTGGACCATCGCCTTTCACTAGCCCCCCATCAGAGGTGCTCCATCATGCGAGACATCCGTCCACCCTCGAAATAGCTGGCCTCACGGCGCGTATAAATAGGCCGCGGCTCGGGCAGCCGGAGGTGGATATGGCCGATTGCTGTAATCAAGGCTGCGTCCGACCAGTGGCGACGAGTCGTTGCCGGCGATACCGATGCGGCTACTGCGGAGTTGAACAGGACTTCCTGTTCGCTGATGAGAACCGGTGTCGAGGCGTCTCGCGCGGAGTCGACGGTCGTCTGCTGCGTATCGAGGCAGTCGATCCGCATGCTCACCGCGGCCGAAGCTGGCTCGACATCGGGCGCCGGAGGATCGGGTAGTGAGTGCAATGTGGGTAGCAAGTGAAACATGGCGAATGCCTTTCGATGATTGCGGGCTACTACCCGAGTGACAGCTATCGAACACCTGTAAGACAATCACCATGACGTGGGCAACTCGTCATCTATATGGATGACATTTCTATCTGGATGAGATCCGACTATTCTTTGCTGGAGGCCTCCGCATGAGGGTTGACAGCGAGGAAGGTTTGCCGATGCGGGCACCAACCGGTGAATCGGAGCCCGGGCCATGGTCACGCTCGAGAAATATTCGCACCTAGTATCTGGCATCTACGCCGCGGCGGTGACTCCAGATCACTGGGAAGCGGCCTTAGGCGAGATTCGCCGCACGTTGGATGGAATAGCCGGCGGGCTGTTCACGGCCGATAGTACGGTCTGGTCCCTACTTGATTCGACCCTTCCCGCGGACGTCGCCAAGATCTACGCCGAGTACTACCACCGTTTAGACCACGTGCTCGCCGCCGTCGGGCGGGGACCGCCGGGTGCGGTGCGGACGGGGACGGAGTTGATGCCGCTTGTCTGGAAGACGGAATTCCACGAAAAGTGGTTGCGTCCCCTCGAAATCGATGACGGGTTGTTCGTCCGGCTAACGGGCGGGGCAAGACCTACGTGTTTCCTCGTGGGGGCACCGAGACGGACCGAGTCGTTCGACACAACTGACCGTGTCAGGTTGATGAGGGGCCTGCTTCCACACCTGCAACAGGCCCTGCGCACACAGAATAAGCTCGCCACCCTTGCCCACAGCACCGATGAGCTGGCGGGAGCACTGGAGGTTGTTCGGCACGGAGTGGTCATCGTCGTCGGAGGCGAACACCTGATTAAGAACCTGAATTCGGCTGCCGAACGAATTTTCCGCTCCGGAGATGGCCTCTGCGTGCGGTCAGGACGCATCGCCCCGACGAGCGCGCACACCGAACGAGAGCTGCATCGCGCCATCGACGATGCCCTAGGCGGCGGATGCTCCACCATTCGGGCGGGCAAGTCGCTCATCTCTGTTCGGCCCTCGGGTAGGCGGCCGTATGTCGTTCATGTGCTGCCCTCCCACCGCCGTAATGCTGACGCGCCACTCAGGCAGCCAATGGCCTTGATTCTCATCATCGATCCTGAGGACGAGCCTGAACCCGCCGCAGCGCTTTTGCGGCGGCTTTACCGCCTCACCGATGCCGAGGCCGACGTTGCCTTGCGCGTGACGCACGGCGCGGACATGAAGGAGATTTCAGAGGAGTTGTCGGTCTCATTGACGACGGTTCGCACCCATCTGCAACATGTCTTCGACAAGACGGACACCCACCGCCAAGTTGAGCTTGTCCGACTTCTACTCAAGTACGGCCCTAATTACACCGCGCCGTAATGAGGCGCCCACGTAATGGCCGCTGGCTCCGGGCTCGCCAGTCATGGCGTCGGCGCCAGTCAGCACGTCGTCCATCCACATCGTTCCTCAGCAGTGGCATTTAGCCACGTACTTCAATGGTTCGCGGCCAACCCCGCATCAACACCTCAAATAATCCCGAAATACTGTTGCGCCAAAGAGGACGACGACGAACCCGAATGACGCAGTGAGTTACCAACCAGCGGGCCTGATGTTGGGGTTCGCCGCCTCCGGCGGCCCCAACGACGGGAGCACCGAGATACCGTCCAAGCTGTGCACCGGCAGACCCTGCGACCAGGGGTAGTGCAGGCTGAACGCCACCAGGCCAGTGCATTCGGCGGCGGGCCGATGGCACATTGCCAATACGGTCTCGGCCAGATATTCCACCGGCTCGGTCGGGAACGACTCCGGAATGAGTTGCGCCGCACCGGCAGTGTGGACAGCTGTCGACGGAGCGACGCAATTGGCGGCGATGTTCGCATCAAGCAGTTCGGCGGCCACACCCTGAGTGAGACGGTGCAGCGCGGCTTTACACGACGCGTAGATGACGTCACCGGCGGTCTTGTTGTAATCACGGTAGGGCCGCACCGGAGGCACCCCGGTGACCGATCCGATGTTGACGATCCAGCCCGCCCCCTGGCTGCGCATCTGGGGTACAACGGCTTTGGTCAGCATGAACGGGACGCGCAGATAGTGTTCAACGGTCCTGTCGAACGTCTCCAACGACATGTCCTCGACCAACGCGTAATCGGCGAATCCCGCGTTGTTGACCAGGATGTCGATGCGGCCGGCGCGGTCGAGTACTCGGTCGATGAGACTGTCGCGCTGAGCCTGATCCTCTAGGTCCGCCGCCACCCCGATCGCCCGGCCACCCGCCGCTTCGATCAACGCGATCGTCTCGTCTATCGTGCCGGGCAGGATAGCTCCCACACCCGCCCGCACCGAGGACGACGGCTCAAACGACCGCGCTGTCACCACCACCGTGGCTCCTTCGGCGGCGAGTCGCTGCGCGATGGCCCGGCCGATGCCCCGGCTGCTACCGGTCACCAAAGCCGTTCTGCCGAACAGCAACCCCGTCATCGGAGTTCGAAATGCGCTTCGATCGGGGCACGGTGTTCATGCCAGAGGTCGACCAGGCGGTACGGAGTGGCCACCACTACCCGACCCGATTTGGAGCGGTAGTACGTGTGTGCGTTGGGGGTGTGACACCACACCGTGCCGGCCATCGCTTGGTCGATTCCGGCGACGTACTCGTCATAGGCCGCTCTAGTCACTTCCATGGACGTGGCACCGCGCAGCGCCATGAGCTGCAAACACTCAATGACGTAGTGGGCCATCACTTCCATCGAGAAGTTGGCTCCGGCACCGTGCCCGGGACTGTAGTTGGGTGCCGAATTGATGAACAGATTCGGGAATCCCGGGACGGTACCGCCGCGGTAGGCCGCGGGACTGTCGCCCCACTCGGCGGCAAGGGCAATGCCGCCGCGGCCGCGGATGTCAATGGTGGACAGGAAGTCGAGGTGATAACCCGTCGCGTAGATGATGACATCGAGGTCGATCTGCCTACCGTCCTGAGTGACAATGCCTTTCGCATTGACCTCGCGCGGCTCACTGGCCTCCACGTGCACATGGTCGCGAGTCAACGCCGCATAGTAACCGCCCGGGTCGCGGATGATCCGCTTACCGTAGGGCGCAAAATCGGGCGTAACCTTCCTCGCCAATTCTGTTCCCGCCCCGAACGTTCGATCGATGTAGTCCCTACACATCTGCAACAGCACATCATTGGCGGGCGAGATCGACAGATGGGTTGCCGCCCATTCCGGGTCGCGCAGAATGACCGGATAGTTGTTGTCTGCCGTACCCCAGAATGACTTGAGCCGGTTCCAGTTCGCGTAGTACGGCAGGTGCCGGCCGAGGTATCGACGGTGGCCTGGAACGTCGTCGGTCAGCCGTTTGCGTGGCGCGACCCAGTGCGGTTGCCGCTGAAACACGGTCAGGTGTTCGACCTCGTCGACGCAGGCATCTACGATCTGCACCGCCGTGCAACCGGCCCCGATGACCGCGACCCGGCGGCCGGTCAGGTCCAAGGAAGGGTCCCACTGGGCTGAGTGAATGCTTGTGCCCGCGAAAGCTTCCCGCCCCGGCAGCTTCGGCCAGCGCGGCCGGTTGAGATAACCGGCAGCGGTGATGACCACGCGCGCGAAGCTGACCTCACGGTTGCCGGCTCGGTCCACCGCGTGGATCTGCCACTGCGCGCGATTGTCGTCCCACCACAGCGCTTCGACTTCGGTGCCGAACCGGGTGTGGGAACGAAGCCCGTGCTTGTCGGCCAGCTTGACCAGATAAGACTGGTACTCGGCACCCTGCGGGTAGTAACTCGTCCATTCCGGGTTCACTTCCCGTGACAGCGAGTAGTACGCCGACGGGGTGTCCACGCCGATGCCAGGATAGGTCGTCGTCAGCCAGGTGCCGCCAACGTCGTCGTTTCGCTCGTAGATCCGGTAGGCAACCCCGGCGTCGGCGGCGGCCAGCGCGGTGATGATGCCGGCGAGGCCCGCCCCGATGATGGCTACCGTCGTCGTCTCCGGAATCGGCACCGAACGCGGCAATGTCGGCTGAGAGAGTTGGAAACCGCCCTGTTCGAGCAATAGTGGAACGAACTCGTCGTCGATCTGCGACCCCAGTGCCAGCGGTAGCAGCCGCCGGAACAGTTCCGGGTCGTCCGAGCGGGCCGGCCGGTCCCCGTCCAGCGCCGCGACCACCGCATCGACCAGGGCCTCGGCCGTGGCCGGATCGGTCACGCCGGCACGTTCCGGCGGATCCGGAACGTGGAAGATCTTCGGCCCAAAGCGGTCCACCACCGACGGATCACCGGTGAGCTGCGCCAACACGGCAACCAGAACACCCGGGTCCGCAAGACGCAGGTTCTCCCGCAGGTCCTCGGGATCGGGCGTGGCCATGCCATCAGTATCGAAGGTGTCGGACACCCAAGCGACAGTCCTTTCCTCTCAGCGGGACACGCACGTATGCGAGAGGCCTATGTTCGAATGATGCAAGCCGCACGCAGTCAGTCGCTCGGGGACATTCCCCGCCGCTCCGCCCACCGGCAACCGGACAAGACGGCGATCATCGACGGTGACGTGGTCCTGACCTTCGCCCAGTTCGAGCACCTGGTGGACCGAGCCGCGGCCGCGTTGCACGACAACGGATTTGCGGCCGGCGACCGCATTGCGCTGTTGGCGCGCAATTGCTGGCAGTACGTGGTGCTGGCGTTCGCCACAGCGCGGGCCGGGGTGGTGCTGGTTCCCGTCAACTTCATGCTGACCGCCGAGGAGATCGGCTTCATCCTCGGTCACAGCAGGGCAACCGGATTCATCATCCAGGAAGAGTTCCTTGCGACTGCCGAGCAAGCAATGCGGTCGGCCGGTGCAATCACGACCAAAGCAACGCTGGCCGATTTCGCCGAGTGGTTGAACACCGAAACGGTCGCACCCCAACGGCATATCGACGACGATCAGGTCATCCGGCTGATGTACACCAGCGGTACCGAGTCTCGTCCCAAAGGCGTGATGCACAGCAGTCGCAGCCTGATGTGGAACTACATCAGCACAATCATCGCCGGCGACAAGTCCGCCGAGGACGTTGAGATCCACTCCCTGCCGCTTTACCACTGCGCTCAGCTGGACAACTTCCTCATCCCCGACATCTACCTCGGCGCCACCAGCATCATCCTGCCGCGTCCGGACCCGGCGGACGTACTGCGCACCATAGAGCGGTACGCGGTCACCAGTTACTTTGCGCCACCTACTGTTTGGATCAGCCTGCTGCGCTCTCCGCTGTTCGACGAGGTTGACCTGTCCAGTCTGCGCAAAGGCTATTACGGCGCCTCGGCGATGCCGACCGAGATCCTGGGCGAGATGCGTCGCCGGCTACCGGACTTGAAGCTATGGAATTTCTACGGCCAAACCGAGATGGCGCCGCTGGCTGCTGCGCTCGGCCCCGACGAGCAGGACGCCCACGCCGGCGCCGCCGGACGGCCCGTCATCAACGTGGAGAGCACCATCCTCGACGACGATGACGCCCCCGTCGCCCCGGGAACCGTCGGGGAAATCGCACATCGCAGCCCGCACTTGATGCTCGGTTACCTCGACGACGAGGACAAGACCGCGCAGGCATTCCGCAATGGTTGGTTCCACTCCGGCGATCTCGGCTACTACGACGAGCATGGTCTGCTGCACGTCGTGGACCGAAAGAAGGACATGATCAAAACCGGCGGTGAGAACGTAGCCAGCCGGGAGGTCGAGGAGGTGCTGTACCGACACCGTGGCGTGCAAGAAGTCGCGGTGTTCGGCCTGCCGGACCCAGTCTGGGTGGAAGCCGTGGTGGCCGCGGTAGTGCTGCGCGATGGCGCCACTCTTGACGAAGACGACGTCATCGCGCACTGTCGGGCGCATCTGGCCGGGTTCAAGACGCCTAAGCAGGTGTTTCTCGTCGAATCGCTGCCCAAAAACCCGAGCGGCAAGCTGCTCAAGCGGGCACTGCGGGAGCGGTTTACCCGCGCGTCGACGGCTCCGTAAACCCGGGTCCCTACAGTTGCCAGCATGAGTACCGCTTTGGACATCAGCACCGACGGACCCATCCGAACCTGGACGATCAGCCTCCCGAAGGTGGGCAACGCGATTACCGGCAAGGACGTGATCGCCGACTTCGAGGCGGCCGTCGATGACGCCAACGCCGACACCGAAGTGCGCGCGGTGATCCTCACCGGCGAGGGCAAGATCTTCTCGGCAGGCGGCAACGTCAAGGAAATGGCCGACCAGGCGGGCATGTTCGCATTGAGCGCTCTCGACCAGCGACACGCCTACATTGACGGAATTCAGCGGATTCCGCGGGCGTTGTCGCGGCTCGAAGTTCCGCTGATCGGCGCCATCAACGGCGCCGCCATCGGTGCGGGCTGCGACCTGGCGCTGATGTGCGACATCCGAATCGCTTCCGAGCGGGCGTCTTTCGCGGAGAGCTTCGTGCAGCTCGGCCTCATCCCCGGCGACGGCGGCAGCTGGTTCCTGCAGCGCGTGATCGGTTACCAACGCGCCGCCGAGATGACGTTCACCGGCGACCGCATCGACGCCGCCACCGCGTTGGAGTGGGGCCTGGTCAGCAGCGTCGTCGCACCCGACGACCTGTTGCCGCAGGCGAGGGAGCTGGCCGAACGCATCGCCAAGAACCCACCGCACGCGCTGCGGATGGCCAAGCGACTGCTTCAGGAGTCTCGCACCGGGTCCCTCGAGTCGACGCTGGGCATGGCCGCCGCGATGCAGCCGCTCGCACACCGCGACCCCGAGCACGAACAACGCATCGCCAAGTGGCGGTCGCCCCAGTGAACCGGCTGGTGCCGTCCGCCGGAACCGACGAAGAGGCGACCGCCGAACTGCGTGCCGACGTTCGTGCGTTCATCGCCGAGCAGCTGGCGGCCGACGCGTTCAATCCTGCCGTCGACGCGTGGTTGTCGCGGTGGGACGAGGAATTCACCGCAGCCCTCGCCGCGCGGGGTTGGCTGGGCATGACGGTGCCAGTCGAGTACGGCGGGCACGGACGCTCGTTTCAGGAGCGGTTCGTGGTCACCGAGGAGTTGCTGGCCGCCGGCGCTCCGGTCGCTGCACACTGGATCGCCGACCGCCAGATCGTGCCGTCGCTGCTGAAGTACGGCACCGAGACGCAGAAGCAGCGCTTTCTGCCGCGGATCGTGCGCGGCGAGTGTTTCTTCGGCATCGGAATGAGCGAGCCGGACAGCGGTTCCGACCTGGCCAGCGTGCGTACCCGGGCCGAGCGCGTCGACGGCGGCTGGTCGCTGTCCGGGACCAAAGTCTGGACCTCGGGGGCCCATCTCGCGGAAGCCTTCATCGTGTTGGCCCGGACGGCGCCGGTGGACCCGCAGCATCGGCATGCCGGACTCAGCCAGTTCATCGTCGATCTGCGCGAGCCCGGCATCCAGATCCGTCCCATCATTTCCATGAACGGCGCGCACCACTTCAACGAGGTCATCCTCGACGGCGTCATGGTGCCCGACGACATGGTGTTCGGCGAGATCGGCAACGGCTGGCAGCAGGTTACGTCGGAACTCAGCTTCGAACGCAGCGGACCGGAACGTTTCCTGTCCACCTTTGTGCTGCTGGCTGCCTGCGCCGACCGGATGGCGGCCAACTCGATCCCCCGCGATGCTGATCTGGGCCGGCTGGTGGCCCGGATTGCCGGCCTGCATCGCATGTCCACCGCGGTGGCCGGTGCGCTCGGACGGCATGAGCCGGCCGACCTGTCCGCGGCAGTAGTCAAGGTGCTCGGCACCACTACTGAGGGGGATATCGCCGAATTCGCCGACCTGCAGGACCCGCCCGATTCGGTGTTCGCGGAGCTGGCACGGGCTGCCGTGGATCAACGGCCGGGCTTTACCCTGCGCGGCGGCACCAACGAGGTGCTGCACGGAGTGATCGCGCGCGGATTGGGTCTGCGGTGAACGTCGACCCGGCCCTCGTTGACATGATGGGTGCAGTTTTCGATGAATACCGTGAGCAGCATCCGCCCGGGGCGGGGGTCTCGCGCGATCCGGCGTTTTGGCAACGCCTCGACGAACTCGGCCTGGTGCGGCTGACCGGTGCCGAACAGCACGGTGGAAGCGGCGCCAGCTGGTATGAAGCGGCCGAACTGCTGGCCGCGGCCGCTGGGCACGGTGTTCGAATTCCGTTGGCCGAGCACGATTTACTGTCATGCTGGCTGTTGGAGTCGGTGGGATTGCCGTCAGACGGCGCGGTTCGGACGGTGGCCATGCTCGACAAGCAGGGCAGGGCAGCGGCGGTGCCGTGGGCCGCGTCTGCCGACCGGGTGGTGGTCGTATGGCGGCCTGCTGGTGGCTACCAGATCGCCGACCTCGCGATCGAGCAGCTGGTCACCACCCCCGGCGTGAACCTGATCGGTGAACCCCGTGACACGGTGGTCGCCGACCTTGCCGGCCTGAGCGGGGTAGCGGTGACCTTGGCCCTGGTCACCGAGTTGCGGCTGAAGGCGGCACTGGTCCGGTCCATTCAGATCTGCGCCGCGCTCGACCAGATCCTGCGACTGTGTGTGGAGCACGCGACCGCGCGGGTCCAATTCGGGCGGCCGCTGTCGAAATTTCAGGCGGTGCAACACATGATCTCCGATATAGCGTCCGAGGCCGCACTCGCCCGGGCCGCGACGGAGGCCGCGCTCACCGCAGCCGTCAGCAGCGGATGGTCGGCGTTCAACCTGAATTTTCTGGTGGCCGCGGCGCGTTCGTGCGCGGGCCACGCCAGTTCGGTGGTGGTGCGCAATGCCCACCAGGTGCACGGCGCGATCGGCACCACTCGCGAGCACCGATTGCACGAGTTCACCCGGGCAGCGCTGGCCTGGCGTTCGGAGTTCGGTTCGATGCGCTACTGGGACGAGCAGGTCACCGACGCGGCGCTGCACGCCAGCGCCGGCGGCCTCTGGGACCTGATCACCGGGTAGAGATGGTGTTCCACTGACCGGGCCGCTCGGGTGCCATCGATGCCGGACCGGGGTTGACTCACTGCATGAGTGACGACATCGCGCTGCCGGAATTGCAAGAGTTCATCGCCGGCTTCTGGTACCACTACGACGAAGCACGCTACGAGGAACTGGCCTCACGCTATGCCGATGATATTCGTTATGTGAGCAGAAGCGACAGTGGCGCAAGTCCTTTCGAGGAGTTGATGTCGCCCGAGCTGCGCGGCCGCGAGGCGGTGATGCAGTGGCTGACCGAGCACCGCGAGCAAAGCCCTTACCCGTTGCGCCACCACACCACCAACCTGCACCGCATCGGCTCCGAAGGGGACGTCACCCGGGCCCGGTTCTACCTGTTGGTCAACCAGATCGCGAACTACGTTCCGTTCGCGGTGTCCAGCGGCGTCGCGGAAGTCAGTGTGCGCCGCGGTGCGCGCGGTTTAGAGTTCACCGAGATGGACGTCATCCTCGATACCACCAACTCGGTGCTGCTGTCCGAACGGCACGCCAGCGCGGGGTCGTGAACGCCCGCGAAACGTTCTCCGGCGGCGTCGCCGTCATTACCGGCGCGGGCGCCGGAATCGGTGCCGGACTTGCTCGGTACGCGAATACCTTGGGCATGACAGTGGTGCTGTCCGACGTCGACGCCGATGCCATCACCGAACTGCGCGACGAACTGGCCAACGCCGTTGCAGTTGTCTGCGACGTGCGCGACCCAGATGCCGTACAGGAGTTGGCTGATCGCACCTTCCGCGACGTCGGCCCAGTGCGGTTGCTGGTGAACAACGCCGGCGTCGAACAATTCGGTTATCTGTGGGACACCCCGGTGGCCAACTGGCAGCGTGTGGTCGACATCAACATCAGCGGCGTATTCCACGGTGTCCGCGCGTTTCTGCCGAAAATGATGGCGAGCGACGAGCAGGCGTGGGTGTGGAACCTGGCGTCGGTCGGCGCAGTGACGGCGATCCCGCTGCAGACGCCCTACATCATGAGCAAGCACGCCGTACTCGCGATGACCGAGTGCCTGCGCCTTGACGTCGAGGCCGCGGGGCACGGTCACCACATCCGCGTGCAGGCGGTGCTGCCCGGTGCGGTGGTGTCGAACATCTTCGAATCGGCGGGCGGGGTCGACGGATCAGGCGACTTCGACGCTGCCGAGGCGCAACGGGCCGCCATGCTCGACATCAAGGCCGCGGCCATAGACCCACTGTCCGCCGCTGAGACGCTGTTCGATCAGGCAGCAGATGGCCGCTTCTATCTGGTCACCCAGGAGTCGGTGCTGTCCGCCATGCAGCGGCGTGCGGAAGTCCTTGCCAGGCAACGTCCTCCGTCGCTGAAATGACGCTAGACCCAGATGCCGCCGCGCGGATCGCCGCGTTCGGTCAGGTCCCACCGATGCGGGTGAGGGGCCTTGAGGCGGTGCGAGCTGCGATCGAGTCTGCTCCCCTGCCCGACGACATGCCGGAAATGGCCGCCGTCACCGATTCGGTGCTCCCCGAGCACCTCGCAGTTCGGATCTACCGGCCCACCAATGCATCTGGACAGCCGGTGCTGGTGTACTTCCACGGCGGCGGCCTGGTAATGGGTAGCAACCACTCGTTTGAGCCGTTGGCCCGGGCGCTGGCGTCGGCGTCGGGTGCGACCGTCGTTGCCGTCGACTACCGACTGGCCCCCGAGTCGCCGCCGCCCGCCCAGTTCGAGGATGCCTACGCCGCGACTCAGTGGGTCTCGTCGCATGCCGGTGACCTGGGTGTCGACGCGGCCCGATTGGCGGTGGTCGGCGACAGCGCGGGTGGGTCGCTGGCGGCCGGGGTGGCGTTGGCGGCGCGCGACCGGGACGGCCCGTCGATATGCGCCCAGGTGTTGCTGTACCCGGGATTGGATCGCGACATGACCGCGCCGTCAATCACTTTGCTCGCCGATGCGCCGATCCTCAGCCGTGACGACATCGAATACCTCAACGGCCTCGCTGACGTCGGCTCGGACCCCTACCTCGTTCCCGCGTATGCGACAGACTTGTCCGGCCTGCCGCCGGCCATCGTGGTGACCGCGGGCTGCGACCCGATCCGGGACTGGGGCGAAAGGTATGCCTCGCGGCTTCGGGACGCCGGCGTGCAGACCACGTGCACGCGCTATCCAGGCATGTACCACGGATTTCTGATGCGTTCTGAAGCGACGGCACGCGGCCGACTGGCCGTCGCCGAGATCGGCGGGTTGCTGCGCGCCAGGTTTGACCATCCCCTCTGCTCGTAACGTCCCGTTCACTGGACAATCCGCGTCCGCGACGCGTCGATACTGCGCAGAATCACAGGAGATTCGCGCCGGCAGAAGGAGACAACTCATGCTCACCCAGGAGCGGCGGATGGAGCTGTCCGATGTGTTGCGGCCGGCCGCACCGCCGCGCGAGGTCGACAATGTCTACACCGACGATCAGCGTGAGCGGTTGCTCGATGTGGTGCGCACCGAGGGCCCGTGGCGGTTGATCATCTCGCAGCACTTCGCCTCGGCCGACGAGCTGATCGCGACCATGAGCGGATTGTTTCCGGAGGGATACACGCCGTCGCTGGATCTGTTTCTGACGCCGACGTTTCGGGGGTACCTGGCCAACTACGGAGCGGTGCTTCACCCGCAACTGCACGACTGTTTCTACAACGCGCGGTTCCTCGAGATGGCCAAGAGCTACTGGCGCGCCCAATACGCCAAGCCGCAACTGATGCTGTTCAACATCAACGGGCCGTGCGCCAATCGCGACCCGGGGCACCTGGACTCACCGAGTTTCCGTGGGGTGCGGCACGAGAATGCTCCTACGTGGCTCACCAGCGTGATGGGGAAATCAGGTCTGTTCACCGACTACCTCATCAAGACCGCTCAGGTCATCACCTGGTTCTCGCACGACGGCGGAAGCGGGTTCACCTATTGGCCGGACGGTCCGCTGCAGGCACCGAAGCGGGTGCTGCCGCCGATCTACAACCGCGGCGTGGTGGTGCAGAACGAAATGATGGTGCACCGCGGCGAGGCGAATGGGCCGGTGGAACAACAGATTCCAGCCGGATTGGCGTTCGACACGGTATTCGACGGGGATCCCTCCGATCGTGACCAGTGGCTGCTCAAGAACGGCGACGACGTGATCGCCCGCCACCGCACCGACGAACTGCGGTTCCTGGTGCACTGGTCCGCCGAAGTGTTCGCCGACTTCGACGAGTTGAAGAAGAACATGGAAGGCTCCGACGATCTGACGGTGGAGAAGGCGATCGACATCTTGGTCGACGACGCCAACGCGCGCGGTATCAAGCTGGACATACCCAGCGACCCGTTGCACGACGCACAGTTCATCGGTGCGCTCAACGCGGCATTCGATCTCGGTGGGCCGTCGATATACCCCGACGAGGCGCCGATCAGTGCCTTCCAGTTGTAGCGTCCCCGCTCGCGCGGCCCTACCGGATCACCACGCCCGACGGTTCCCGCGGGGTACCCAGGTGGTGGTGCGACGGTGGGCGGCGGCCGCCCTCGTCGGTGATGCCGTATCGCTTTGCCAGCTCCGCGCCAATGAAAGTCCGCCCGTTCAGCTCGGCCAGGTCAGCGTCGCGGTACACCTTGTCGATCAAATAGCCGGTGAATTGCGGTGTTTCGGCGTGCTCGGCGGTCTTGGCCAGCGCCTCCTCATTGCCGGCGAAAGCCGCACGCAACCGTTCGGTGAGCAGAATACCCATCCAGATCGACACCGTCGCAACGCCTGTGCCGCGCAGATCCACCCCCATGTCAGCGGCCATCTTGTCTACTCCGGCTTTCTGCGCGCCGTAGGCCGGTCCGTGCATGTAGCACACCGATCCCGGTGACGAGGTGAACGCGATCAAGCCACGACCCCGCTGGACCAGTAGTGGCGCGGCATGCCAGGAGGCCACATAGGACGAGCGCAGACCGACATTCAACACCTCGGCCAAGTCGAGTGGCTTCTGCCAGAACGGCTTCGGGTTGACCAGTTCGTCAGAGATCACGGCGGCGTTGTTCACCAGCAAGTCCAGCCCACCTTCGGAACGCACGCGCTGGAAGAACGCAGCGACCGCGTCGTCGTCGCTGTGGTCGAGCCGGACCGCAATCCCGCCCGGCGGGGCGTCGGCGATGGTCCGTCCGGTCGCGTAGACACGCCAGCCCCGCGCGCTCAGCGCCGCAGCTATACCCCGGCCCGCACCGCGGCTGGCACCGGTGACCACCGCTACCGGCGCCGGGTCACTGCTTGTCGACAATTGCCAATTCCCCAGTTGCGACAGCGGTTTCGATCGATGCCCGGAGCGCCGAGCACGCCAGGAACGGCTGGCGGTGGTGCCCGGCAATACGGTCGGCGTCCTGCCGTTCGGTGCACAGCGCGGACGCCTCGGCGTTCCACTGCACGCTCGTCTGATTCCAGCTGCTCTTGCGGGCCAGCACCGCGGCCCCGCAAGTCCGGCACGCCACCGGTGCCATCGGCATGTCGTCGAGGCGGTTATCGGCACGTGCCACCACAGTCATGACACCGAGCCCGCCTTCGCGGCCATGTTCGCCTCGATCTGTCTCATCCACGCCTCGTAGGGCCTGGTGGTGTCCAGCTCGAACTCGAAGCGGTCCACCATGTCTGGCTGCACGTCGGCCACGTCGACATAGAACTGCTGATACCAGCGTCGCAGTTGGTAGACCGGACCGTCCTCCTCGACCAGCAGCGGGTTGTCGATGCGCGCCTTGTGCCGCCAGATCTCGACGTCCTGCTCGAAACCCATCTTCACGTAATCGCCGAGGCTGATCGCGGTCTGCATGGCCGCCTCACCCGGTAGCGTCTCGGACTTCTTGACGATGATGCCGTATTGCAGCACAAACGAATTCGCGTCGATCGGATAGTGGCAGTTGATCAGGACGGTCTGCTGGTCACCGTCCTCGTAGTGGTAGGTGAGATCGTCGATCATGAAAGAGGGCCCGAAGTAGGACGCCACCGAGGTGGTGCCCAACATCTTCGAACCCTCACCGCCCATGTCCGGCCGACCCTCGCCGTTCATGTACTGCGTCGCCACCTGCCCTTCGAAAATGTTCTTGAAATAGGTGGGCAGCGAGCCATGAATGTAGAAGAAGTGCGCCATGTCCACGACGTTGTCGATGATCTCGCGGCAGTTGCTACCGACGACGGTGGTGTACCAGTGCCAGTCGGTCCACTCGTCGCTGCTCGCCCCTTCGATGCGCGGAATGCCGACTTCCGGCGGCGGCGGGTTGCGCTCGGGGTCATTCCACACGAACAGCATGCCGTCCTGCTCCATGGTCGTCCACGTCGCCGTACGAGCTAGCCGCGGCGCGCGCCGCGCGTAGGGCACCTGCTTGCACCGTCCGTCACCACCCCACCGCCAGTCGTGGAACGGGCAGGCGATCTCGTTGCCCTTGACCTGCCCCTGCGAGAGGTCACCACCCATGTGGCGGCAATAACTGTCCAGCACATTGACCTTGCCATCGCCGCTGCGGAAGACCACGAGTCGCTGGCCGAATGCGTTGACCGCGTGCGGTTTACCGTCGCTGAAATCTCGGACCAGGCCCAGGCAGTGCCAGCCGCGAGCGAACCGCGCAGGCGCGCCTTGGGCTTCGATGAGCCGAATCTCGTCGGCTTCGGGCTGCGACGTCATAACCCCCATTGAACGCCTCTCGGTCTGGCTTTGGGGCGGCGATGTTCCACTGATCAGGAAGACTCTTCCGCGGCCGCGTCCCACCGGCCTAGCGTGGCGCACTGTGACTGCACCCAGCGCGACGATCCCCGCGGGGCTTGCCGTTGCCGACACATGCGTGGACCTGCTGGTGGTCGGCTCCGGCACCGGGATGGCTGCGGCCCTGGCCGCCCACGAGCTGGGACTGTCGGTGTTGATCGTGGAGAAGTCGTCCTTAGTCGGCGGGTCGACCGCTCGCTCGGGCGGCGCCCTATGGTTGCCCGCCGGGCCCGTGCTGCAGGAAGCCGGGGCCGACGACTCGACAACGAAGGCCACCACCTATTTGGACGCGGTGGTCGCCGGGTCCGCACCCGCGCGGCGGTCGGCCGCCTTCATCGAACAGGTACCCGCCCTGGTCGAAATGTTGCGCCGCACTACACCGTTACGGCTGTTCTGGGCCCGCGATTACGCCGACTACCACCCAGAACAACCCGGCGGGAGCGCTTTGGGCCGCACCTGCGAGTGCCACCCCTTGGACACCGCCATCCTGGGTGCCTACCGCACCCGATTGCGCCCGGGCGTGCTCGAAACGGGATTCGCCATACCAACGACGGGTGCCGACTACCGGTGGATGAATCTCGTCACCCGCGTACCGCGCAAGGGCATACCGACCTTCGGCAAACGGATCGCCCAGGGCATGGGCGGGCGGCTGATCGGCCGGCGTTACGCGGCGGGCGGCCAAGGTCTGGCCGCCGGCTTGTTCGCCGGGGTGCTGCGGGCGGGCATCCCGGTATGGACCGACACCGCGTTGTCGCATCTGCTCGGTGATGGTGACCGGGTGACCGGCGCGGTGTTGAACCATGGTGGGCGCGAAGTGACCGTGTCTGCCCGGCGCGGCGTGGTGCTGGCCGCTGGCGGGTTCGACCACAGCATGGACATGCGGTGGAAGTTCCAGTCGGAGTCACTGGGCGCAAACTTGAGCCTCGGCGCCGACACCAACACGGGCGACGGGATCCGGGTGGCCCAGGAGATGGGTGCCGGCATCGCCCTGATGGACCAGGCTTGGTGGTTCCCGGCGATCGCGCCGCTGCCCGGCAAGGCACCTGCGGTGCTACTGGCCGAACGGTCGTTGCCCGGTTGTCTGATCGTGAATCAGCATGGGCGCCGATTCACCAATGAGGCATCGGATTACATGTCGTTCGGTCAGCGGCTGCTCGCCCTGGAACGCTCGGGCAATCCCGTCGACACCATGTGGATCGTCTTCGATCAGCAATACCGGAACAGTTATGTTTTTGGCGCCGAACTCTTTCCGCGGATGCGGGTGCCACAAGCCTGGTACGACGCGGGAATCGCCGCACGAGCCGACACGTTAGCCGAGTTGGCGGCGCGGATCAGCGTCCCGGGGCCCGAGTTCGCTGAGACGATGGGGCGTTTCAACGAAAATGCGGCTGCTGGAAAGGATCTGGAGTTCGCCCGGGGGGACAGCGCCTATGATCGCTACTACGGCGACCCGACTGTCCGGCCCAACCCCAACCTTCGCCCGCTGAGCAACGGCCCCTTCTATGCGGTCAAGCTGGTGCTCAGCGACCTAGGCACTTGCGGCGGGCTCATAGCGGACGACCGGGCGCGGGTGTTGCGCGAGGACGGCACCGCGATCGCCGGGCTTTACGCCATCGGGAATACCGCCGCTAACGCATTCGGCACCGCGTATCCAGGTGCGGGCGCCACGATCGCGCAGGGATTGGTCTACGGCTACATAGCGGCTCGCGACGCGGTGGGCTAGTCGGCCGCGCGTTTGGCTTGAACCTGCTTCTCCACCTCACGCCAATAGCCCGGCGCGGGACGCGGTTTGCCGAACCCGCCCTTGGCGGCGGTCTCGATGATCGCCCCGGCCTCGTCGATGTCCTTCATCAACTCCAGCGCGAATTCGCGTTCGGCAGCGTAGTACTTCGCCGCCCAGCGCAACGCCATCACCGAATACGCCCACGCGGGTTGCACCTCGGCGCCCTCGGCGTCTTCGACCGCCTTGCGATACCTGGCTTCGGCATAGGCGACGTGTTCGGCCAGCAGTTCTTTGAGCCGCGTGGGGTTACTGAGGTGGCCGAACGTAACCCGCAGCAACATGCTGTGCTTGAGTACGGGCGGGTCTAACGGCGCGTTGTTGGTCCAGTCAGTGATGGCGGCCATGCCGGCCGGGGTGATTTTGTAGAGGCGGCGGCTGCGGGTGCCTTCGTCGCGCTCGACGCGCGAGGTCACCAGGTCCAGGCTCTCCAACTTTTTCAGCTCGGTGTAGATCTGGCTG
Source organism: Mycobacterium asiaticum (assembly GCF_001673315.1). Classification (GTDB taxonomy): domain Bacteria; phylum Actinomycetota; class Actinomycetes; order Mycobacteriales; family Mycobacteriaceae; genus Mycobacterium; species Mycobacterium asiaticum_B. The sequence continues at coordinate 63,620 of NZ_LZLQ01000015.1, forward strand.
TAGGACGGGCTCCAGTAGTAGAGATCGACGCTCCAGTCGATCCATTTCTTCAGGTCGTAGCCCGAGATCTCTTCCTCGTAGGACATCATGCCCAGCAACGCCCAGCTGGTTGCGGCCAGCGACGACTTGACCTTGTCGCTGGGTTCGCTCACCCCGCCAGGTTAACAACCCGGACCGCCGAATCGCTCGGGCACGGACCGCTGACCGGGAAAATCTGCGCTGCTCTATCGTGACGGGCATGGTGGATTCGTTTGCGTCATTGACTGATTCGTTGCCCGTCTACGAGTCACTGGCCGCATCGGTGCGCCGCTTGATCGATGCGACGATCCGTACCGAGGTGGATCACGACGCGATCGCCGCCGCCACAGCCAAAATCGACAGTGTGACCGCCGAACTCAGTGCCGAACTCATGCCCGGCACATTCGGCGAACGTGAAGTCGACGACGGGCAGGGCATCGCATCCGGCAATGTCGTTATCGGCGTTCGCAATCCGTCGGCACCGCCCTTGGTCGTCCACCACGAGAGTGACGGATCGGTGTGGACGGAGTTCAATCTGGGTGCCGCGTTCGAGGGACCCGTTGGGCACGTGCACGGAGGGGTGTCGGCGTTGATCCTCGACCACGTGCTCGGCGCGACCGCGCACCGGCCGGGCAAGCCCGCCTACACCGGAACATTGACGTTGCGCTACCACAAACCCACCCCGTTGCGGCAGCCACTGCGCGCTGACGCCTGGGTGGACCGGATCGAAGGTGTCAAGACCTTTGCGGTAGGACAGATCAGCGGCGCCGGCGGCGTCATGGTGTCCGCCGAAGGCATATTCATCCACCCGCGTCGTTAGCGCACCCGGATTCGAGTGTGCTTCTTAGCATTTCGCTGTCTAGTGAGGGTGAAATTTCGGGCCGCCGGACCGCCCTGAACACACACGCAAATCCAGTGCGCACACCGTAAGCCTGGTCGTTGCGCAATGCGCGGCCCATCCGGTGCCGCGGGCGATCAGGCCCGCTGACCCAGGACCGCTCCAGCGGCCGCCGGCGCGCCCCTGGCGATCACCACCGGCATCGACGTCGACGCGTTGGTGCGCAGGATCGTGTGCACCACCTCGACCAGATCCTCCACCGGCATCAGCTTGCCCGGCATGCAACCGCGCGACACCCACAGCGGGTAGGCCTGCATGGCGAGTTCGCGATCCCACCCCTCGTTCATGCCGGTCTGGGCGTCACCCTCACCACCGGCGCACTCGCCGACGATGAGATTGGTGAAACCGATCTCGGGATGTTCGGCGCGCCAAGCCTCGACAAGCCGCTCCAGCGCCGCTTTGCTCACGCCGTACGCACCGAGCCCCGGCCATGGCGGACCGAACGTGCCCGCGTCGGAGGACAGATACACCACTTTGCCACCGGATGCCGACAGGTGCGGCACGGCCGCCGCTGTCGCCAGCGAAGCCCCAATGACATTGGTGTCAAACACTCTTCGCCATATATCGGCATCGGTATCGATCAACCGGACCAACGGGCTGATGGCCGGCGCGTAGACGACGTTGTCGATTCCGCCGAGCGCCTCGACCGCCGCGCTGATGCCGGCCTGCGCCGATGCCTGGTCGGTCACGTCGCATTCGATCGCGGCTGCGGCGGATCCCGCCTCGTGAGCCGCGGCTTCGATGCGGTCCCGCCGCCGGGCAAGCAGAGCGACCTCATCGCCACGTTGCGCCAAGCCGACACCAATACAGCGCCCCAACCCGCTCGAGGCTCCGATCACCACAGTTTTCGCCATATGGACCTCCGTAGCGAGCATGTCATACCGCCCGGACCCGATGAGAACGGGGTTACCGGTTTGGCAGCATGGCGTTGCCGAAACGTCGCGTGGTCGCGGTCACGTTTTGGCACCCCTTCCGGCAGGGTAAAACTGCTGCTCACGCAAGGAGTAGAAGTGACCAATCCCGAGATCGACCCAGTTGACCACCATCGGACCACCCGGCAGCACGCCGGCGAAACGATGAAGAACGGCACGAATGCGCCGGGCATTGTCGCGATCGCAATCGCTGTAGCCGTCATGGTCATCGGGTTGGCGGCATTGGCCAATGGCAGCGTGCTGGCCGGAACCGGGTGCCTGGTGTCCGGCGTGTTGATCGGTGCCGCCGGGCTGACCTGGTTGCGGCGGGCTCACCGCCAGGTTCGCGCGGCGGAACTGCACTGGCACAGCGCACATTCCGACGCGCCTGCCCCGCCGCCCAGCAGCTGAACTCAGGCCATTGCGCGGGCAGCGTCCAGCATTGTCGAATCGTGTGCGCAAACGATGACCAGATCGGCTTGCCGCCGTTGGTAGAGCTCGGCGAGCCGCGCCTGATTTTGGTGGAGCTGCTTGCGGTTGAACGAGAACAATTCTTCTTGGGCCCGCAGCAGGAACGGCACCCTGGAACCATCCAGCGTCCCGTGATGGTAGAAGGCATCTCCGCAGTGCAGGATCCAATGGTTACCGGCATCGACGGCGACTGCAGCGTGGCCCCGGGTGTGACCGGGCATCGGCACCAGAACCACACCGTCGCCCACCTCGTCCAGCGACTTGGCTGATGCGAAACCCCGCCATGCTTCGCCTGCGGGGCTGTGCTCGACCAACTTTGGCGCGTGAGCCCACTGCACGCTGCGGTAGCGCACACGCTCACGGATCGAAGGAGCGTGCACGGCACCGCGCGCCTCCGCCGTCGTCACGTGGATGAACGCCTCTGGGAAATCAGCGATTCCGCCGATGTGGTCGAAATCGAAGTGTGTCACCACGATGTGACGGACGTCGGAACGACGGAAGCCGAGTTCTTCGATCTGGTGGGCTGCGGTTTCGGTTATCTGAAACGCCGGACGCATGGCATGGCGGAACGGGCCGACTCGGGCGGGGTCGGCGCAGTCCAGTGAACCAAACCCGGTGTCCACCAACAGCAGACCCTGGTCGGTTTCCACGAGCAGCACGTGACACACCAGCGGGGTGCCCGGCGGAGCCATGCTGCCGCAGTTGAGGTGGTGAACTTTCATCGTTCCCCTTCGTTCATCCGAGCGCCGTCCCAGGAAGCAACAAGTAAATGCGCGCTTGATCGTCAACGTCAAGAAGCGGACCCACGGCCTAGCCGGTCCCCCGGTATACGGTGGGTTCATGAAATACGTGGAGGTAGAGGGCGTCGGGCAGGTAAGTCGCATCGGTCTTGGCACTTGGCAATTCGGTTCCCGGGAATGGGGTTACGGGGACAGTTACGCGTCCGGGGCGGCCCGCGACATCGTGCAGCGCTCCCGCGCGCTCGGTGTCACCCTGTTCGACACCGCCGAGGTCTACGGGCTGGGCAAGAGCGAACGGATTCTTGGCGAGGCACTGGGCGACGAACGCGCCGATGTGGCGGTGGCCAGCAAGATCTTTCCGGTCGCGCCGTTTCCTGCGGTGATCAAGCAGCGCGAACGTGCCAGCGCGCGCCGGCTGCAACTGGACCGCATCCCGCTCTATCAGATCCACCAGTCCAACCCGCTGGTCCCCGACTCGGTCATCATGCCCGGTATGCGTGACCTGCTCGACGAGGGCAAGATCGGCGCAGCCGGGGTGTCGAACTATTCCTTGTCGCGGTGGCAGCGGGCCGACGAAGCGCTCGGACGCCCCGTGATCAGCAACCAGGTGCAGTTCTCGCTGGCCCAGCCACGCGTGCTGGACCACATGGTGCCCTGGGCGCAGCGCGAAAACCGCATCGTGATCGCCTACAGTCCGCTCGCCCAGGGACTGCTGGGCGGCAAATACAGCGTGGACAACCGCCCCGGCGGGGTGCGCGCCGCCAATCCCCTGTTCGGCACCGAGAACCTGCGCCGCATCGAGCCGCTCCTGCAGACGCTGCGCGATGTCGCAGCCGAAGTCGGCGCCAAACCGGCACAGGTCGCGTTGGCCTGGTTGATCAGCCTGCCCGGTGTGGTGGCCATTCCCGGGGCCTCCAGCGTCGAGCAACTGGAGTTCAACGTGGCCGCCGCCGATATCGAGTTGAGCACCGAATCCCGCGACGCGCTCACCGCCGCGGCGCGCGCGTTCAAGCCGATCTCAACCGGCCGGTTCATCACCGACCTGGTCAAGGAGAAGCTGGGACGTTAGTCAGTGGGCGACGCGACGCCGACTCAGCGGGGCGGTGAAGCCTCCGGTGTCGTCGAAGCCCGCCCACTGACCGTCGTCGTCCACTTCCATCCGCCAGCCATGCTGGTAGCGACCGACGATCGACTCAGCAAACCACCGGTGCGCGGCTTCCGCAGAGTCGAAGTCGCGGGTCGCGACCACCTGACCATGCGGATCGATGGCCCGAAACACAGTCATGCGATGCGAATAACCACTTCGGGCGGTATTCAACCGCGGCACCGGTTTGGTTAAAGAGTGCGAGCCAACCGATCAGCCAACAGTTCGGCAAACCGCGCCGGATCCTCCAGCGCCCCGCCCTCGGCGAGAAGTGCCGTGCCGTACAGCAATTCGGCCGTCTCGGCGACGGTGGCATCCTCCGGCCGGTCCGCATGGGCCTGCCGCAGCCCGGTCACCAGCGGATGATTCGGGTTGAGTTCCAGGGTTCGTTTGCCCACCGGGACGTCCTGTCCGGATGCCTGGTACAGCCGGGCGAGTGCCGGCGTGATACCGAAGGCGTCGGTGATGAGGCAGGCCGGCGAGTCGGTGAGCCGGGTCGACAGCCGCACCTCCTTGACGTGCTCGTCTAACGTGTCCTTGAGCCAGTTCAGCACGTCGGCGAATTCCTTCGCCTGTTCTTCCCGCTCGGCTGTCGACGACTCTTCGTCGGAGTCCAGGTCGACTTCACCCTTTGCCACCGACTGCAGCGGCTTACCGTCGAACTCGTTGACGACGCCCACCCAGATCTCGTCCACCGGGTCGGTCAGCAGCAGCACTTCGTAGCCTTTGGCCTTGAATGCCTCCAGATGCGGGGACTTCAGCAGTTGCTGACGGGACTCACCGGTGGCGTAGAAAATCTGGGTCTGACCGTCCTTCATCCGTTCGACGTACTCGGCCAGCGTGGTCGGTTCCTCATCGCTGTGCGTCGAGGCGAACGACGAAACGGCCAGCAGCGTCTCCTGGTTGTCGAAGTCCGACAACAGACCTTCCTTGAGTACCTTGCCGAACTGCGTCCAGAAGGTGCGGTAGTCCTCGGGCCGCTGCGACTGGATGTCCTTGATGGTGGACAACACCTTCTTGGTCAACCGGCGACGGATCGCATTGATCTGCCGGTCCTTCTGCAGGATCTCGCGAGAAACATTGAGCGACAAGTCTTGTGCGTCGACGACACCCTTGACGAAACGCAGGTAGATCGGCATGAGGTCTTCGCAGTCGCCCATGATGAACACCCGCTTGACGTACAGCTGCACCCCGATCTTGGCGTCCTGGTTGAACAGGTCGAACGGGGCCTGGGAGGGGATGAAGAGCAGTGCCTGGTACTCGAAGGTGCCTTCGGCCTTCATCGCGATGACTTCCAGCGGGTCGTCCCACGCGTGTGCGATGTGCTTGTAGAACTCCTTGTACTCCTCTTCGGAGACTTCTTCCTTGGGACGTGCCCACAGGGCCTTCATCGAGTTCAGCGTCTCGGTCTCGATGGTGACGGTCTCTTCGCCGCCTTCTTCTTCGGCCGGCGTGCGCCTTTCGACGTCCATGCGTATCGGCCAGGCGATGAAGTCCGAGTACTGCTTGACCAGACTCTTGATCTTCCAGTCCGAGGTGTAGTCGTGCAGCTCGTCCTCGGCGTCCTCGGGCTTCAGGTGCAGGGTTACCGAGGTGCCCTGAGGTGCACCCTCGACAGCCTCGATGGTGTAGGTGCCCTCGCCGCTGGATTCCCACTTGGTGGCTTCGCTCTCGCCGGCCTTGCGGGTCAGCAGTTCGACCTTGTCGGCAACCATGAACGAGGAGTAGAAGCCGATGCCGAACTGGCCGATCAACTTCTCGGAAGCATTCCCATCCTTGGCGTCTCTGGCTTCCCGGAGTTGCTGACGCAGCTCGGCGGTGCCCGACTTGGCAAGGGTGCCGATCAGGTCCACCACCTCGGCGCGCGTCATGCCGATGCCGTTGTCGCGGACGGTCAAGGTGCGCGCTGGCTTGTCTACATCGATCTCGATGTGCAGGTCGGAGGTGTCGACATCGAGATCCTTGTTGCGGAGCGCTTCCAGTCGCACCTTGTCCAGCGCATCGGAGGCGTTGGAGATCAGCTCCCGCAGGAACGAGTCCTTGTTGGAGTAGACCGAATGCACCATCAAATCCAGCAGTTGCCGGGCCTCTGCCTGGAATTCCAACTGCTCGACCTGCGCGTTCATGACGGTTCCTTCCTAGCTCTGCCGACTATCGCACCCGAATTTAGCGAGATGTGAATCGTCGGTGAACCGGGGGGCGTCGCTAGCCTGGCCTTCATGGCTTCTGGAATGTCTGGGTCGGCGTTCGTCCGGACGGTGAATGCGCTGGCCGTCTCGCTCATCAACGCGCCGGTGATCGGTGGCGTGGTACGCCGTGGGCTCATCGTCATCCGCTACCAGGGCCGTCGCTCTGGCAATACCTTCGAAATTCCGGTCGGAGATCGCCGCCGCCCGGGCGGGTCGGTTGTCATCAACGTAGCCGCACCGGAGGGCAAGTCATGGTGGCGGAATTTCCTCGGTTCCGGCGGGCCAATCACCCTGCTGGATTTCGACGGTGCCGACCGCACCGGTCACGCCGTCGCCCACCGCGATGAGCGTGGCCGGGTATCGGTCAGCGTGAATTTCGATTGAGGTGCACACACGCGGTGATCTGCAGCGTCGACAACTACCTGATTAATCGCCGTCGACGTTAATAGTTGCGGCGCGCATCGTGCGGGCCGGCGCGAGTATGCGTAGATTGGCTATCGGGTTGAGCGTACAGCCCGAAGTCGACATGGTGTGGAGTCAGTCCGGAATCGGGCAAGATCCGAAATCGGGCAAGAGAAGTCACTCTGCGCCGACGATCGTGAGACCCCGGTAGGGGTCGGGAAAATATTGGTGCATTGCGTGTGAGTCGGATCCCGACATCAGCACCGGAGGGTCAGCCTGTCCCTGACCTGGTTCCGGTAGGCACTCCCATCGACCTGGACAACTGCGCGCGTGAGCCCATCCATATCCCCGGCAGCATTCAACCCCGCGGTGTGCTCGCGGTGGTGCGCGAGCCCGGCTTCGAAGTCCAACAGGTCAGCGCCAACGTCGAGAAACTCCTGGGCCGTCCGGTCGACACCGTCCTGGGTCGGCACCTCTCCGCGCTGCTCGGTCCGGACCAGGCAGCGCGAGTTGAACAGACAGCGTCCGCCTTCGGCAATCTCGCCCAGCGCAACCCGGTCGAGTGCGTGATCGAGGTGGCCGGTGAGCCCCGGCCGTTCGACGTCATCTTGCACCGTGACCCCGGCGGGGTCTTACTGGTCGAAATCGAGATCGCCTACGGCGAGCGGCCTTTCTCGTTTCCGAATACCTATCAGGCCGTCCGCAGCTCGGTGGAGGACCTGAATCGGGCCGCCACCCTCGCCGAGTTGTACGAGATGGCCGCACGCGCCGTGCGCGAGCTCACCGGCTTCGACCGGGTCATGGTGTACCGCTACGACGCCCATTACAACGGCGAAGTCGTTGCCGAGGCCAAACGCGAGGACCTCAACTCTTTCCTCGGCCTGCACTACCCGGCCAGCGACATCCCGGCCCAGGCCCGGGCCCTGTACGAGAAGAACTGGATACGGCTGATCTCGGACGTCGACTACGCGCCGGTCCCGATCGTGCCGACGATCAACCCGTCAAGCGGTGCGCCCCTGGACCTCACCTTCGCCACCCTGCGCAGCGTCTCCCCCATTCACCTCGAGTACCTGGGGAATATGGGCGTGCACGCGTCGATGTCGATCTCGTTGCTGCGGCACGGGCGGCTATGGGGGCTCATCGCCTGCCACCATTACGCCGGCCCACACCTGCCGCCGTTCGGGACCCGGGCTGCGGCCGAGTTCCTCGGGTCGACCCTGTCGCTGCGGCTGGTCGACAGGTTCGAGGGCGACCTGCTGCAGAAGCGATTGGGGGCGCAGGCCTTGCTGGCCAAGCTCACCGCTGCCACGGCCGACGACACCGAAGCATTGTCGACAACCCTGCTCGGGGCACCCGACCTGCTCGACCTGGTGCCCGCCGACGGCGTCGTCGTCGACATCCAGGGCGATCGCGGGGTACGCGGATCGGTTCCGTCACCGGACATCGTGTCCGCCGTTGCCGCCTGGGCCCGTGGCGCGGGCGACGAAATCGCGAGCAGCGAATGCCTGTCCGACGAATTACCCGAACTCGACCTCGATTCGCAGTTGGCCGCGGGCGCTCTCGTCCTCAACCTGCCCGACGGACAGTCCGCCATCTGGTTCCGGCGCGAGGTGCTGCGCTCGGTGGACTGGGGTGGCGACCCACACAACAAAGCGATTGCGACCAACGAAGGCGACGAGATACGGCTCAGTCCGCGCAAGTCGTTCGATCGCTGGCGCGAAACCGTTCACCGGCGCAGCGAGCCATGGACGTTGACCGAGCGCGAGTCCGCCGAGGCGCTGCGACGCTACCTGGTGGAGGCAATGTACCGCCGCACGCGGGGCGCGCTGCGGGTGGCCGAGACGCTGCAGCGCAGCCTGTTGCCCGAGTCGATTCCCACCCTCGAGAGTTGGCAGTTGTCGGCGCATTACGAGCCGGCGGCGGGCGATAACGTCGGCGGCGACTGGTACGACGCTTTTGAGCTGCGCGACGGGCGGCTGATTGTGCTGGTCGGCGACATCGCCGGCCACGGCGTCACCGCAGCCGGCACCATGGCACAGCTGCGCAACGCCCTGCGTGCGCAGTTGTTCGCCGGCGCCGCACCGGCTCAGGCGCTGCAGCAACTCAACGACTTCTGCCTGCACATGATGCCGGGCGCCTTCGCGACCGTCATCGCCGCGCGAGTGGACCTCGATTCGGGCCAGGTTGAGGCGGCATGCGCCGGCCACTTGATCCCGTTCCTGACTGATTCCGTGGGCGACGCCGCCCCAGCGCCGATTCAGCTCTCCCCGCCGGTCGGCGTTCGAGGCGTGACTTATGCGCCCAGCGCATTCATCGTCGAGCCGGGACAGGGATTGGTCGTGTACTCCGACGGCCTGGTGGAACGACGCGGTGAGTCGATCGACGACGGTTTGAACCGGTTGGCCCAGACGCTGAGTCGCACCGGCAACGCGCAGGCGTCCTGGATCTCGACTGCCTTGGCGACTCACAACACCCAGGACGACATCACCATCGTCACCCTGCGGCGCCCCTAGCGCGGCTCAGCAGGCTTGGACTTGGTGCGTCAACTCCACGCTCTGCAAACTCTGCGGAGCAGTGGCATGCACGGTCAGGGCATCGCCGAGCCCGCACGCGGAGACGATGCGGCCGACGTTCGGGTTGAGACTGACCAGGCACAACTCGACGCCGCGTCCGCGGCACCGGTGGGCTTCCTCGGCCAGGGCCTCATACGACGAGCAGGACATGAAGTCCACGCTGTTGACGTCCACGATGAACAGCTGAGGCGCGGCCGCGAACGAGGAGGCCTCCGCGAGGAGCAGCCGCCAGGTTTCGTCGTTGCAGGCGTCGATCTCGCCCCCGAGATAGACGATCACCGCCGATTCGAATCCCTGCACAGCGGCGCGCATCGTGCTGTTCTCGGCACCCAGTTCAGAGACCAGACGCGGGCTCAAACGCAGCGGCGTGGCAAAGACTTCGGTGACGGCACGGCTCATGCTGCGCTCCTCAACCACTCGTGGTGACCGGTCTCTGACGGCTCACTTATGAACCTGCCGAGGTTTAACCGCATTTGCCGGTACTGAAACGCCGGACCGTACCCGGCGATCAACTTGCTTGGCTGAAGACGTAGCTGTTGGGCGGGCAGCCGTAAAAGCGCAGGCACACGGTGGTGCCCTCGGCGCTTCCGTCGATCGTGCAGTCGTCGGCCAAGGCCCGCATCAAGACGATGCCGCGACCCCGCGCATTGGACGGTGACGTGTCGGGCTCGCGCCAATGGCCATGGTCGATGACGCACACTTTGAGCTCGGCCGTGACGGGGTAATAGGAAATTTTGAGGGTGAGATCACCTACGTCGTCGTGCACCCGGTAGGCGTGGTCGGCGCAGTTCGACATCGCTTCGTCGGCGGCGAGCAGAATATCGGCGAGGCGCTCCTCGTCCATTTCCAGATGCTGGTCCAGCCAGTGGCCGAACTTGCGCCGAATCATGGCCACGGTGTGCGGATCGGCGGTCCCGCTATGCGAGTCACCTACCACGTCGGCATCACCAATGCCGACCGGATCGCTTGACGTGGAACCACTCACGGATTCTGGGCTACCCGAATGCGCCCGCGGATACACCTGGTGTGACCGGTCACGCAGCAGAAGGGTTTCGGCGCCGGCATGCGACCTGGCCAGTCGCCCGCTTAATCGCGACGATTCCGCCCGCCGATTAGCCCTTCGTGCCGGCGGTGAGCAGATCGGAGATGATCTGCGTCCATAAGGGCCGCGGTATCCGATGCTGGTCGTTCACAGTGAAACCGGCGCCTTCAAACAGATCCCGCATCTCCGCCGGCGACGGGTTATGTTGCGGCTTCCAGCGACTCGGCACCTGGATCCGCTGCCGGGCACTAAGGGTCGCCACGGCAACGAGGCCCCCGGGCGCAAGCACGCGATGGAACTCGCGCAGGGCCGCCGGCTGGTCGAAGAAATGAAACGCCGACGTCGTCACCACCGCGTCCAGCGACCCGGCCGGGAACGGCAGTTGCTCGGCCGGGCTCCGCAACCACTGCACCTTGGGGGACTTGGCGCGGGCTTGGGCCAGCATGCCGTCGGACATGTCGACGCCATAGATCTCATCGGGATGCAGTTCCTGCTCGATCCGGCTACTGAGCACGCCGGTGCCACAGGCGATGTCGGCAATCCTGCGCGAGTTGTGCGCACGAAGCTGGGAAATCACCTCGTCGTGCGGCGGTCGATACACCCACTGCTGCAGAAACGGCAGGTCGTAAGCCGGAGACAGCACACTCCACAGTGACGTGACCGCGCCGTTGAGCACGCGGCGCGGCGCGGTCACTTGTGCAGTACCGAGGTGTAGTAGATCGTGTCGGCCATCGTGACCGAGTCGTGCGACTGCGGAACGGGTTCCAGACCGTGTTCGGCCAGCAACTGTGTCATCTGGACGCCCGTGGACTGCCAGCCCAATCGCTGCAGGTACTCGGCGACATCCTTGCGCTCGCCCTCGAAACCCAGGCTCTCCCAGTCCAGCTCGAACCCGTGTTCCCGCCACTTTGCCGTTGCGCGGCGCATCATTTCGCGCGCCTGCTCGGTGTCCCGTTCCGGACGGTCCGGAATCGCCTCGACGCCCAAGTGGCTGCCGTCGGCGCTGAGCGCAGTGATGCTGTCCATCAACTGATCCTGGGCCTCCGGCGGCAGGTACCCGAGCAGGCCCTCGGCGATCCAGGCGGTCGGCTTGGTGGTGTCCAGACCTGCTTCGACCAGCGCCGCGGGCCAATCCTGGCGCAGGTCGATGGCGACCGTGCGCAGTTGGGCTGTCGGCTCGGCACCGAGGCCTTCCAGCGTGGCGGTCTTGAATGCGATGACTTCGGGCTGGTCGATCTCGAACACCGTCATGTCGGTGGGCCAGCTCAACCGGTAGGCGCGAGCGTCCAGGCCCGAGGCCAGGATGACGGCCTGCCGAACCCCGGCCTGTATCGCGTCGTGGAAGAACGAGTCGAAGAAGCGGGTGCGCGCGGCCATCGCCGCAGGCATGTGCTCGAGTTTCCAGCTCGACTCGTCGTCGTCGACATCAGCGGCCGCGAGGTCGCCGGTGACCCAGCGAGTGAAGAAGTCGACACCGACGGCACGAACCAGCGGTTCGGCGAACTGGTCGGTGATTACCGGATTCTCAGCGTTGGTGGCGATGGCGCGGGCGGCGGCCACCATGGTGGCGGTGGCGCCGACGCTGGTCGCCAAGTCCCAAGTGTCGTTTTCGGTGCGTGGCACAGCTGTTCTCCAATGTCGAGTGGATACTTAGCCAGTTTAACGCTTAGCTAGGTTAAGAAATGCGGTGGTGTGAAGCGACTCACACCCGCCCCGATGTCAGTGCCGGCCGGGCCCGCCGGGCCCACCGGGACCACCCGGCCCTCCGGGACCGCCGGGCCCACCCGGTCCGCCGGGACCACCCGGCCCGCCAGGGCCGTTAGCGGCCGGAAGCACCCATATGCATTCGTTCAGCTCGACGCTCCACGCCCAGCCGGGCGCGCAGTCGTCGGCGCGACTGACAGGCGGTGCGGCCAGCGACGTCAACACCGAAGCTGCGAGAACGAACGCGCCGATCGCGCAACGCCGAAGAAAGCGGCTCATTGCCCCTCCTGCTGTATGTGGCGGTCACGTCGATTGTGCGCTCTGCGAAGCCGGCGCGGGCCGATTCGGCGCCATTAATGCTCAGCGGAACCGCAGCCCCCGCCTGCGCACCCACAACACCGCCGCAGCTGTTCCCGCGAACCACACCAGCGCGGCTATCCCCAGATGGACGAAGCTCTTGGTGTCGCGGCCGAATACCGGTCCGATTGCCTCGGGCACTTGCGTCCAGAAGACCCGATGCTCAAGGCTGCCCATCGGGTCGGCCACGTAATAGACCGCATACGGCACCGCGACGGCCAGCAGCCAGCCAAGGCTGCGGTGCACATCGTGACGTTGCCGCCACCGCCGGGTCAGCGGCTCGGCGGCCACCGGGTGCAGCACCGAAAGGACGTTGCCCACCCCGAGCCACGACACAAGCGGCACCGCGACGTTGGGAATCGTCATCGCCAACTGCGGCACGCCTTCCAGGGACACTGTCAATGCGGCCGCTACCGCCAGGGTGGGCAAGCCGACGATCACCACCAACGCGAGGTTCTTGATGACCAGCACCCGCCACAGCGGCACCCCGTCGGCCAAGCCCTGAGCTACCCGATAGTGGTCGCCGCCAAGCAAATTCGTGGTCGTGACATCGGCGAGGATGAACGACGAGAAATAGGTACTGACCAGAATCACCCAGTCGAGCTGATGGTGATGGAAGTGCGGGGTGGGATGGTCGGCGCGGGAAGCCAAGGGCTGCACCATCAGCCAACCGGCGGCCAGCACCAGGTTCGCCAGCACGCCGGACAACCAGGTGCGCGGCGGGTGGAATGCCCATCGGACCTCGGCGCACACCGCCAGCGGCAGCGGCTCCCGGAAGTCCTTGGCGGCCCGTTTCGCCGCGGTGGGGCGGGGGGCCGATGCCCGCGCCAGGACACGCAGCGCCGTATGCGCCGGCGCGCGCCTCGGCGTCTCGGACACGTTCCTCAGATCTCCCAGTTGATGGTGAAGTCATGCCGAAGCACCAAGTCGATGAGAATATCGGTGCGATCCGCCAGCCGCCACGATTCCGCGCTGAAAGCATCGTGCGCGAAGAACGCGTAGTTGGTGGAGGTTTCGGGCGTAGTTCGAGACCTGTACACGATCGCGTCAAGCTCCGGCCACCATCCCCGGGCGGTATCAGCCAGGCGATGACAGGTCTGCCAGACCCGGTTCTTCTGGCCGGTGCTGATCTGATCGTCGACATCGAGGGCATCGAGGTTCCGTTGCGTTCTGAGGTCGAAAATCCGCAACGGCCGCGTTGCGACCAGGCGGATCAGGTATTGCGACGCGTGGTCGGCGGGAATGGTGCGGCCGGTGTCGCGGTAGCGCTCCCGGAAGGCGCCTTCGCATGCGGTGGCCGCGTAGCGGGTACGAAATCCACCCGACTCCGGGTCGAAGCGGTAGCGGGCTTGTGGAAAGCCTTGCCATTCCCAGTCAGTGGGCTGGGCAGCCTCGACGCGCCATAGTTCGGTGCCTTTCGGAACGGTTCGGCTGGCCAGTCCGACCGGACGCTTGGCCGGGAGCGGCGTTCGATAGCCGGCTGCGAGACTAGGCACCGACGGCGGTGAGCAACTGCCACGCGGTGTCGGCGGTTTTCTTGCGGCGCAACGCTTCCGAGATGGACGCGCCGTCGAGCTCATCGCGCTTGATGCGCATGATGCGGTCCGCGACGACCGGGTCGGAGGTGAATCGTGCCAGCAACTCAAGGATCTCCGGGAGGTCTGGCCGCAGCCGGCCCTCGTGGAACTGCCAGGCGGGGAACCACGTGTTGTTGCCGACGGTGAGGCCTAGAACTTTGCCGCGACGACGAAGTTCGTGAACCGCCTGGGGGGTCTCGTACCCCAGCCGGGACTGGACCTCACGGGTAGGGATGGCACCGGTCCGGAAATCGCTCATCATGCCGTCGCGACGTTCGTTGTTCAGCTTGCGGGCGGCGACACGCTCAAGCTCTGCCAGCGGGACGGTCGGTACGTCCAGCAGCGCATCGAGGAGCTTGGCGAAACCGGGATCGCGCCGCACGCGTTCCTCGACCTGAGTGACGAGCGCACTGACGGGAGACATGCCTCCATCCTATCTCCCGGCCTGTGAATTGAAACAATCGAAACAAGAATTGAAACAAGACTTGAAATAAGAATTGCAACCAGGCTTGAAACAACGGGGTAGCGGTGCACCGGAGAAGCCGTGGCCACCGCCGTCTGGCCGGCCATGCCTCACGATGACGCTGTGACGCTGCGAAGGCGTTTGTATCTGAGAGTTGCCGCGCGAATTCCGGCACGGCTGGTGGATGCTGGAGTTTGATCCGGCAGCAGCGAAGGAGTTTCGACCGTGCCCAATGGCCCATCTTCGGCGCGGCGGTGGGCACTCGCGCTGGGGTGCTGTCTGGTGCTTGCGGCCTGCGATACCGTCGTCGACGGCACCCCGCGGGCCGCGCCGCGAGGCGCCGCCCCCACCGGGCCGATCTTCCCGTCGCAACTCGAGGACCTGCTTACGGCGTCGGGATCGTTCGCGGTGGTGGCTAACAGTCCGTTGACCGAAACGGACATGCAATCCGCGATGTTCATCGGCGCCGACCCGGACAAGTGTCACGGCGCCGTGGCGTTCGGCCGCTTTCCGCTGTTTCCCAAGAACTACACCGGCCGCGAAGCGCGCACCCAGCAGGACCATCAGGTGGAGCAGCACCAACTGTTGGAGGTCTCGGCCACCTATCCCAGCGACTTCAGCGCCGCGGAATTCCTCGAGTCGGTACGCAAGACGGTCTCCGAGTGCCAGGGCCCAGTGACGGCATGGGGTGACGACGGACGGCGAGCCACCGTGAACGCGACGCCGTTGGTCAGTGGCCCTGCGGAATTCGCGCAATGGGCGACGAACCTCGCCGGGCAGAAGTGGGTGTGCGAATTCGCGGTGATCGCAAAGGCCAACGTGGTGTCCGAGATCGTCACCTGCTCGCCGGATCGTTCCATCGATATCGCCACGCTGGTCACCAAGCGGCTCAAGAAGATCGACGAGCTACTCAAATCCAGGTCGTAGTGATTCCAGGTCGTAGTGAATCCAGGTCGTAGTGCGGCTAGGCCGCCGCGACGCTGTCGCGAACGGCCAGCGGTGCGGTGGACCGCGCCATGAAGGTGGCGTAAAACGCCGTACTGAACACCACCATGGTCCCGATCATCAGCGGACCGAAAAGCAACGGATGGTGCGCCATGGTCGCCGCGAGATAGCGGCAGCACACCAGCAGAACCACCAGGAACGACGACCCGAACGCCACCAGCCCCAGCCGCGACCAGACCCGGCCGACTACCGGCTCGCGCAAGGCCGACTCCACCGTCATGCACAACGTCGCGCCCGCCAGCAGGTCGACGCCGTAGTGGTAGCCGAAACCAAGTGTCGCCGAGAGGGTGCATATCAGCCAGAACGTGCCGCCGACGCGCAGCCAGCGTGGCCCACCTCGGGAGTGCAGGAAGACCGCAAGGGCCCACGCCGTGTGCATCGACGGCATGCAGTTGCGCGGTGTGGAGGCGTCGAAGGCGACGGGCCGTGGTGACCAGTCGATCGGCGGCAGAGCGTGTGGCCAGAAGTCGCCGACTTGGAACCCGTCACCAGCGCTGCCGAACGCGAACGCGGGGCCGACCAGCGGGAACAGGATGTAGATCACCGGCCCGATCAGGCCCAGCACCAGGAAGGTCGGCACCAGAAAGTGCCGCGGCCAACCGTTGGTGCGGACGTTGCGCAACTGGTAGACGGCCACGACCAGGGCTGCCACCGGCAATTCGATGTAGACCCAGTGCAACACGCCGGCGAGCGCGGGGCCGCCCGCCTGGACCAGGCGACCCAGCAGCCACGAAGGTTGCGCCAGCGCGTGGTCGGCCAACAGCGCGTACTCGTCCAGCACCGCCGGCCGGTAAAGCGCGGTGATGCGCAACCAGGCGTCACCGACCTTGGTTGCGATGACCAGCAGCACACCGAACGCCACACCACGGGCTGCGATGGTGTGTTCGTCGCGCACCCACCTGCGCCAAGCCAGGGCCAGCGTCAAGCCGGTCAGCACGATCAGTGGCCCGTTACCGAAGGTCAGGAAGCCGCCGAGCAACACCCTGCCCGCCGCGAAGAGAACGTCAAGTGCCACGGCCACGGCCAGGGCGAGGACGCGGCTCCGATTGGACAAGCCCACCATCGCCATGCCAAGACCCACCCACGGAACCGTGGTGGATTTCGGGGTCGCGACGTAATCACTGAGCAGGCTGTGCAGCGGTCCTTGGAACCCGGAATTGCTTGCGACGACCTGCAGGGTGATCAGCAATACGGCGATCGCGGCGATGGCCAGCACCGCCCAGGTGCCGGCCAGTTGGGCGACCCGGTGCACCCGCCGCGTTTCACCAATGAACACCCGCTGAATCTTAGGTGTCGGATCGGCGTCAGCGGAATTAATTGACGCAGGAGCTTAGCCGCGGTGTGGCGACCAGCGTCGCTGTCAAGGTTCGGCGGGTGCGGCAACGACGCCCCGGACGTTGACATCACGCCAGATCGCGACCTCGTCGACATATTGCGGTGGCCGGCCGAAGAGGTCGGTGAAGAACGCGAGCATGGCCGGCCATTCCTGCATCGGCCCTACGACGACGTGCCGCACGTCGGCGTCCCGCAGATTCGCGGTGACCTGCGCACGGATCTCCCCTCGCGCCAGGACCGGGATCTTGTCATCCTGGATCGCCAGCATCAATTGGGCCAGTCGGGTCGGCGGCGGAGCGGTGAGCGTGCTTCCGTCTGGCTGCGGCATGTAGGCGTAGGCCTCCGGCATCCGGATTCCGTAGTCGGCTTCAGCCGCCCACAGCATCGGCCCGGCCTGGCCGCCGGCATCGAGGAAATACGGTGCCACCAGGACGGTCTCGTCAGACCTTATTTGCTGGGCTGCCCAGTTGCGGAAGAACAGCGGGGTGTAGAAGTCTCGTCGGTCCAGCGGAGCGGGCAGGATCAGCACCAGTGCGGCAGCGATTGCGAGCAGCCACTGCGCCTTAGGCCGCGGGGCCAGGCTCGCGGCACGCTTGACGGTAATCGCGATGATGACTGCGACGGCCAACCATACGAACAGCGTAAAGCGGCCGGGCAGAAGATGTTTCAGCAGCGGCAAGTTCGCGAAGAGCGACCACGGGAGCGGGATGTGCAGCGCGTGCTTGGCGGCGTGAAGTTCTGGTCCGAGGGAGAGTAGCGCGATGAGCGCGCCCGTGATGGCGGCGATGCGGACTCTTAAATCGTCCCACTGGCGCTTTACCGCCAGGGCGAGCAAGACGAGCAGAGGCAGACCCAGATAGGCGGTCGCCTCGTGGTAGAGGCCACTGAACTTTTCCGAAACTTGGGTGGCCATGTGTGGGGCGATGAGCTGGTAGGGAGTGGGCAGGACGAGGTTCAGCAGATCGGTCGAGAACGTGTCGGGATTCTGCACCTGGCCGTCGATCCGTTGCGGTCCGAAAAATTGGACGGCGAGCGGATAGGCCGTGAGTGCCAGGAATGTCATTGTGGCGACGGCGAGCGCCGGGATCAGTCGGGTCGCGCCGTCGCGGCGGACCAGGGCCATTACGCAGACGAGGACGGCGGCCGCCAGGACGCTGGCCGCGAGCATCTCTTCGGTGATGTAAAGCTGTGCGGCGCTGAGGATTCCGAGCGCTATACCGGCTTGCCAGGGCGGTCGCCGTCGGGTGACCAGGAGTTCGTCGAGGACGAGCAAAAATAGCGGCGGCACCCAGGCCGTGGTGAGATTCAGGTGCAGGGCGGCGTGCGAGGCAACGTACGGCGAAAACGCGTACACCGCGCCGCCGACCAGCGGGCCCAGGCCGTCGCCGGTGTAGCGACGAATCGCGAGCCAGGCGGTGAATCCGCTTAACGCGATGCCCAGCACCATCAGAACGTTGAATCCAAAAACCGGACCGCCAAGCTCCGCCGGGAACCAACCGAGCAACCCGAGCAAGGTCATCGGGGTGTTCCACATCAGGTTCACGCCGTCGGGCGCGCCGATCTGGCGGGTGAAGAACGGGTCGAGGCCGTTGGCTATCGCGTGCGGGGTCCACCCCAGGTACCAGATCGTTTGCTGCTGGTCACAGCAGTTGCCGGCCCAGCCTGCGGTTGGATCGGTCCAGGCGCGGAACGTGAGGAGGAAAGCACCGAGCAGGTAGAGGAGGGAGGCCACCAATACCCCGCGGCCGCTGCTAGACCACCGCTGAAGCATGGTGCTCGACTCTTCGGGATGCAGCGAGGCAGGCAGGCGCGGGGGTGCGGGCTGCACGTTAGCGACCGAAGTCGCGGCGCCGCCGCGAGATCCGTGCCCGCGCTTCCGTCGGTGGGCAATGTTCCAGATTCAGCGGCGGATTCAGATGCGTTACCACCTCTTCCTCCAGGCGACGCAGTGCGTCGCGGTCATCGAAAGGCGCAATCACCACCCGAAGATGGTCGGCGATCCATTCAGAAATCAGCGCGTTGCTTGCGGGGTCGAGTTTTCCGCCCGCGATCGGCACCAGGGATAAGCGCGTCGACAGCAGACTGGAGATGGTGAGCCGGAACGTCGATGACCGAGCATTGCCCTTGATGTGCTGGGTGCCGATCCTGCTTCCAAGGGTTGCGGCTGATTTCGTTCCCGACGGCCACTTGGTGGCACCCGCTTGACCCGCATAGAGCAGGCGAGGCAACTCCATGCCGACCTCCTCACCCAACACAGCGCGCGCCTCGTCATCGCCCCACCACGAGTACATGCCGGGATGCGCAGCCTGTGCGGGATCAACAGGGAATCGCCTTGGTTCCGTCGCCGTATCTTCACGCGTGAGTGCGCGGACAAGCGTTAATGCCTCTGCCGACAACATGATTGGTGTCCCCGCCGGAGGGCCCGCATTGCCGGCGGCAGGCCGCCAAGAAGCTGATTTCGAGCGTGGCTCCTCGATGGTCACAATTGAAGCCGGGCGAACCCGCTCCGAGGCGTTTCTCTCCTGCTCGACAGATTTCAGGCTCTTCGCGGTGACGTAGCCGCGACCGGCGATCAGGCACTTCTGCAGTCGTCCCTGTGCAATCCAGTCGGTCAGCGTCGATCGGTGGACGCCGAGTCGAGCCGCGGCCTCGTCGTAGCTCACGTAGCCGTCGTCGATGACGGCGTCAACCGTGCGGCTGAGCACCCGCCATTCGTCAACAGACATCAACAGCGATTGCCCTTCCGATCCGAATGGCGCAATGCGCAAGTGGGAGCCCTCAATACTGACGGTCGGGGTCATTTCGCGATCATTTCACCTGGCAAACTGCTCGGTGCCACTAATGTGCGGTGAATGCTCCATCTGCGGGTGATCGCACCGACCGAATCGAGCGATTCGGTGCTCGACATCCTTCGCCGAGAGGCGGGCGTAACCCACATCGTCGTGCACCGCGACGCCGCCCTCGAGCCGGGAGGTGACGAGATCACCGCCGACGTCGCGCGAGAAAGCGCCAACGACGTCATCGATGAGCTCAAGGGGCTCGGACTGAAGCGCTGCGGAGCGATCACCCTCGATGTGGTCGACACAGTGGTGTCCACCGCGGCGCACCGCGCCGAGAAAGAGGCCCGCGGCGATCCCGCCGACGCGATCATCTGGGATGAACTGGCCGAGCGGACTCGGGAAGAGTCCACGCTGAACGCCACTTACCTGACGTTCCTGACGCTGGCGTGCCTCATCGCGGCAGTCGGCGTCGTGACGGACTCCCCTGTCACCGTTGTCGGCGCCATGGTGGTGGGCCCAGAATTTGGGCCGCTCGCTGCGCTGGCCGTAGCGATTGTGCGTCGGCGCGGATACCTCGCACGCCGTGCGGCGCTGGCGCTGGTGGTCGGTTTCCCGCTGGCCATGGGGGTCACCGCGATCGGTGTGCTCGCGGGTGAGTCTGTCGGTTGGATCAGGCTGGCTACCCTCCGGCAGCTAGAGCAGGTCGACTTCATCTTCCAGGTCGGACCACTGTCGTTCGTGGTCGCATTGTTGGCCGGTGCGGCCGGCATGCTCTCCCTGGTTTCCGCGAAATCCGCTGCGCTAGTAGGAGTTTTCATCTCGGTGACGACCGTTCCGGCCGCTGGGTTCGCCGTGGTCGCCGCCACCGTGGGCGACTGGCAAGTCGCCAAGCAGTCTGCGACACAACTCGGGGTCAACCTTTCGGGGATCGTGCTGGCTGGGGTGCTGGTGCTTTGGGTCCATTTACGGACCAGCTCGCGACATCGGAGCAACCACCGCTGAATTGGTTGATTGCGGCCGGCAACTAGGCTGGATGGGGTGAGTTACCGCGAGGTGCCCGTCCCCGGCGCCCTGCGCGAACTGGCGGAGTGCGGATGGATCAGTGACCAACCCCGTCGGGTGCGGGTGTTGCCCGACGGCTGCATGGACCTGATCCAGCTGGACGACCGGGTGCTGGTCGCGGGGCCGGACACCGCTGCGTTCGTCAGCGATCAAGACTGCGAAGTAGCAAAAGGTATTCGATTTCGGCCGGGGGTGTTGCCGCGGCTGCTCGGGGTGCCGGCAGTTGAGGTCCGGGACAATCGGGTGGATCTCGAGTTGTTGCGGCCCAACGTCAGTGGTGGCTCATTGTCATCGCTCGCTCTACGCCTCGTGCAGGATTCTGCAGCCACCCACGAGACGGCGCCCTGGCGAATTTCCGTCCTACGTCACGTCAGCTCCCGGTTGGCCGTTGGTGCCGCGGTGCAATCGGTGGCCGACGAGCTCGGTTGTTCAGCAAGAAATCTCCAACGGCAATGCGTTGCCGTGTATGGCTATGGGCCGGCAACGCTGCGCCGAATCCTGCGGTTCCGCAGGGCAATTCGGTTACTCGATGCCGGTGTGTCGATCGCCGAAACAGCAGCCGCGGCTGGATATGCCGACCAGTCGCATCTGTCTCGGCAGGTACGCGAACTCGCCGGCGTGCCCGTTTCTCAGCGCGCCAACGGAGCGTAGAGATCGACCGAGTTGCCGTCCGGGTCGGTGACCGTGGCATAACGTTGGCCCCACGGAGCGTCGAAGGGCTTCATAGTTCCCGGGTGACCGTTGTCAGTGAGTCGGGCAAATAGGGCGTCGACACCGGCCGCTGTTTCAAGCCCGCAGGCCAGCGTCACTCGGCCAACCGACGATGGTGGTGTCCAGCCGGGGTGGACGCTCGCGATGGTTTCTTCCGTATCGAAGAGCAGACGGTTACCGCCGGGCAGGTCGACCTCGACGTGCGCGTTGTCGGTTTCGGGGACCGTCAGGCCGAGGAGCCGATAGAAGCGCAGCGAGCGCTGGAGGTCCTTCGGGACGATCTCGACGGCGACGGAGATGATTTGGTCGTCCATTGATCAGACGTTAGGCATCCCGTTCCGTGGCGTCTTGAACAAATCGGACATCGCCTACAGCCCGGAGACCGCCTGCACCAGATCCGTCGCAGACGGGCTCGACAGCACCCAACCGCTGGGCTGGTTGACGAACATCAGATTCTTCGTGACCGGCGCTGGCAGTTTGGGGCCGGAGATGGCGACGTCAGCGGTGGCCGTCGTGGGACCGTTTGCCTCAATGTTGGACACCACGAAGGACAACGGCAGCTCCCCGTTGCGGTACGCCTTGCGCAGTTCGTGGTCCATGATGTGGCCCTCGCCCGAACCGATGCCGCCTTCGACCAGACCATCTTTGGTGTGGTACGACACGCCGGGATCGGACAGGTTGGTGAGGATGTTCATCACCTGGTCGGTGGTCGGCACGTTTTGCGCCGGGGCCGGTGACGGTGTCGGCGGGTCCAGTGGCAGCGGCGCGCCGACAGCGGCAAGTTCAACCCGGGGCAAGCCGGTGCCCGGGACGCCCGAGACGCTGCCTGCCAGGCCGGCGGCGGCACCGCCGATAACGGCAAGCGCTGCCAGGCTTGTGGCAATTGATTTCATGGATTCACTGCTCCTGTAGTACGCATGGATGTGGCGCGTTATCGTCCCACATCAAACGGCCACGATCGTCGCGGCGCGCTGAAGCTGTTGTCTGCGATTGAATCTGTTGTCTGCTATTGAATCTCTCGAAATTGCAGCGGTGTCGAGAGCGATGACCGTCGCCAGATCTCACCAAAACTATTCTGCAGCAATGCATCTCGGTACCTGGCCCAATGGCCGCAAATGGTTACGCCGCTCAACAGGCGAGAACCCTGTTTACTTGCCATAATTAGCCGTCAACAACGAAAGGAGCGGTAGATGCTCAAAAGAGTGTTGCTGTCTGCGCCGTCACGGCCCGGCATTGAGCGCCGTCCGAGTCGGTTGATCTGGGTGGGCGCGGTACTCACCGGAGCGGCAGTGTGTTTCGGCGGCGGTGCGGTCCCCACGCTTACCGAAGGTGCGACTGTCCTCACCGCTACGCCGGAAGATCCGTGCCTGCTGAACCACACCTGCGGAGAGGAAACGCCCGGGGCGGTAGAGGAACTCGAAGCGTATTGCAACAACATGAGGGAGCAAGGCGTCTTCTGGATACCGGAATGCGCCCGGTTCAATTAGAGGGTGCGTGCCCCTCGCCCGTTGCGGACCTCCTGATGGCCGACCAACTCGGCTGAGTCCGATGGTCCGATGACACTGCAGTTTTCGCGGGACGAGTCTGGCGTCTCAGTCATTGCCAGGGCCGGTCACGAGCCGTTACTTGTGAGTTCGCGGTAGCAATTCTCGCTGGCCACACCAGTCGCAGCGGTCATCTCATTTCACAACAGTCACGAAAAGCCCAGCGCAGCGATAGAAATCGACTCGGCAAACGCCTGCAGTGTGTCATACCCCCGCCGCATACTGGCTAGGGAGGAATTGGCATGACATCACTCGTCGGTGAGACGTTTGGCAAATACGAGGTAAACCGCCTGCTCGGCAAAGGCGGCATGGGTGAGGTGTACGAGGCGTTCGACACCGACAAAGGCAGAGCAGTGGCACTGAAGGTGCTACCGGAAGAGTACGCGGACGACGACACCTTCCGTGAGCGGTTCCTCCGCGAGTCGCGTGCCGCAGCGATTCTCCAAGAGCCACATGTGATTCCGATCCACGACTGGGGCGAAATCGACCACACGCTCTACATCGACATGCGGCTGGTCAACGGCCAGACATTGCACGAGATACTGCAACGGCAGGTGCTGACACCGGAACGTGCGATCGACATCATCCGCCAGGTGGCCGCGGCACTGGACGCCGCGCACGCCAAAGGGCTGATTCACCGCGACGTCAAACCGCACAACATCATCGTCACCCCAGACGACTTCGCTTATTTAGTGGACTTCGGAATTGCCGAGGCGCGAGGCGAGACACATCTGACCATGACGGGTTACCAGGTCGGCAGCTTCGCGTATATGGCACCAGAGCGCCTCAGCGGGAATCAGGACGCGACGTCGGCGGTGGACATCTACGCGTTGGCGTGCGTGCTCTATGAAGCATTGACCGGTCGGCCGCCGTTTGGCGGGAGTCACCAGCAAGTCATTGCCGCACATCTGTCGTCGTCGCCCCCACGGCCCAGTATGGCGCGATCAGCAATTCCCGCCGCACTCGACGACGTCATCGCCCGTGGCATGGCCAAGCACCCCGACGACCGCTACGGAAGCGCAGGGGCGCTGGCCCGTGCCGCCAAGCGGGCGCTGGCTGCCGGCGAATCCGCTTCGGCCACCGAAGAGACGGTTTTCGCACCGCACAATCCGCCGCCGCCTGGCGGGCACCGCCCGTATAACGGGCAATACCAGCCTCCCCCAACGGTTCCCGCTCCGCCCTATCAGGACAATTCGCGCAAGTACCTAGTACCGACACTTGTCGCGATCGCGGCGGCACTGGTAGTCGTCGTCATCGTGCTTTTGGTCGGCGTGGTCGCGAAGCCCAATCCGCGCGATGCGTCGCCGGCGGTTGCCTATCCCACGTCGGGGCGACCGACGTACCAGCCAACTTACGAGACCGCCGCCGAGCCCACGCACCAAGCCACCACCACGGCACCTCCTTCATCTCCTTCATCGCGCACGGTGGCGGCTCCGACGACCGCATCGTCGGCGCAGGACGCCGCCCAACAATTGCAGCAGTACGTCAACCTCGACCACTACGTCGTCGCAACAGAGGCGGCGGGCCGCTGGGTTCCGCAACTCAGTTCCAAGCGTCCCGGAACGGTCGAAGGGGGCGTCGTTTGGGATAACTCGATGGCGCTGCAGGAGCATCTGCGGCTGCGCAACCAGTACAACGCCAAGTTGTTGTGGTCGGGCGACTGGTCGACGTTCTCGGAGTCGAACTACTGGGTGACGATCGCGGGTACCACCTTCGCCGACGCGAAGGGCGCGTTGTCGTGGTGCAGGAGCAACGGATTCGACCGGGATCACTGCATCGCGAAGTTGATCAGCAAGACACATCCGGTTGCGGGAAGTACGGCCTACAACTGAGTCACTTCTTGCGGTGAGCAGCAAGCACGTCTTCGTTGGCAAGCGTTTGCGCCTGCGCGGCCAGTGTCGACGCCGAGTTGGCATTTCTGATTGCCTCGGTCGGGTTACTCATTTCCTTGGCGTGCGCAGTCTTTAGATGCTGTTGCGCTTCTTTCAACCGGGTCCGCGCCTCGGCGCCGATGTTCTTGCGGTGCCTGGCGGTGTAGTCCGAGATTTGGCGCAACCTGGCGTCCGCCCTGGATAACGCCTCGCCTACCGAAAGATCCTGGCCGGCAACGTTTACCTGCGCATCGCTGGCACCTGGATCGGCGGGTCGTCGGCGGCGGGCACGCAGGAGCAGGATGACGATGACCAAGAGCAACACGACCGCGACGGCGACAATCACGATCGGCAGCCAGTTCCGGCTGGACGAGCTTGTCGACTTGCTCAACCCGTCAGCCGCAGCGAGCGCGGCAGCAGTCCAGTCTTTGGCGTTGACGGCCGGTTCAATCTGATTGCGCTGCAGACTGTTCAACTCGTCTGCGGTGAGACCCCGGGGCACGGTGAACGTATACGACTTGGTGCTGGTGTTCGACTTGGAGTTGGTGGCCACGCCGAGCAGGGCATCCTGGTCGCCCATCCCGCTGGCGCTGCGGGTCCGTTCGGCCCAGTTTTCGGGTTTGAAGCGGGAGAAGTTGTCGACGTAGACCACCCACAGTTGGATGTGACGGTCACGGTAAAGCTGGTCAATCGCCGAGCTGACGGCCGCGCGCCCGGGATCGGTCAGCACGCCGGCGCTGTCGGTGATGTGGTCGGTGAGCTTGGACGGTGGCTGCGCGCCGACTGGGGTCGCCAGCAGCAACTGCGCTGCCAGAATAGTCAGAACCACACCGAACAGGCGAACAATCCGCATACGGCAATCTACCCCCGATGCACCGGTCCGTGACGGCCCCACACAGTGTTAGCGTCGTCGGCGTGACCCTCAAAGACATTCCCCTGACCACCCTGGACGGCAGGCCAGCCACGCTGGCCGAATTATCCGATGGCGCAACGCTTGTCGTGAACGTTGCATCGAAGTGCGGACTCACGCCGCAGTACGCCGCATTGGAGAAGCTCGCGAAAGACTTCGGTGACCGGGGCCTGACGGTGGTCGGTGTCCCGTGCAATCAGTTCATGGGCCAAGAACCCGGCACGGCCGAGGAGATCCAGACCTTCTGCTCCACGACCTACGGGGTGACCTTTCCGCTCTTGGAGAAGACTGACGTCAACGGCGATGACCGCCACCCGCTCTATACCGAGCTGACCAAGGCCGTCGACTCCGACGGCAAGGCCGGTGACATCCAGTGGAACTTCGAGAAATTCCTGGTCTCGCCCGACGGCGAGGTGGTCAATCGGTTCCGGCCGCGAACCGAACCCGACGCACCGGAAGTTATCGAGGCCATCGAGGCGCTCCTGCCTAGCTAAAACAGGCCGTACCGGGTATCCCTCCCCCAGCGCGTGGTCGAGAACGCGCTGCCAGGAGGGAGCCAGGTATGTCCATGAACGTCACCCACAAGCTGATCGATTCGCACTTGGAATCCGGCGAGATGAAACCGGGTGAGGAGATCGCAATCCATATCGATCAGACGTTGACCCAGGATGCGACCGGCACGCTGGTGATGCAGGAGCTCGAGGCACTCGGGCTTGACCAGGCGCAAACCGAGGTCAGCGTGCAGTACGTCGACCACAATCTGCTGCAGGGTGACGAGAAGAACGCCGAGGATCACGAATACCTGCGCACCGCGGCGCAACGCTTCGGTCTGTGGTTCTCCAAGCCGGGCAACGGCGTCTCCCACCCGACGCACATGCAGCGATTCGGCATCCCGGGGAAAACCATGGTGGGATCCGACTCGCACACCCCGGCCGCCGGGTCGCTGGGCATGCTCGCGATCGGTGTCGGCGGGCTCGAGGTAGCACTGGCCATCAGCGGGCGGCCGCTGCACATCCGGATGCCGGAGGTGTGGGGCGTCCGGCTGGAAGGTGAACTGCCGGAGTGGTGCTCGGCCAAAGACGTGATTCTGGAGATGCTGCGTCGCCACGACGTCAAGGGCGGAGTCAACCGGATCATCGAGTACTACGGCCCCGGGTTGGACAGCCTGACGGCGATGGACCGGCACGTGATCGCGAACATGGGAGCTGAACTCGGCGCGACGACGACGGTGTTCCCCAGCGACGACGCGGTTCGCGAATTCCTGCGCGCGGAAGGTCGAGAGGACGACTGGGTCGAATTGCTGGCCGACGAAGGGGCCGGGTACGACGTCGAGGACACGATCGACCTGTCCGAGATCGAGCCGCTGATCGCCAAGCCGTCCTCGCCGGGCAACGTGGTGCCGGTGCGGGAAGTGGCCGGCGAAGAAATCGCCCAGGCGGTGATCGGTTCCAGCGCCAACCCCGGGCTGCGTGACTTCGCTATCGCGGCGGCGATGGTGGCGGGCCGGCAGACCGCACCACAGGTCAGTTTCGACATCAACCCGACGTCGCGGGAGATCCTGGCCGACCTGACGAAGATGGGCGCGACGGTGGAGTTGGTGATGGGCGGTGCGCGCATCCACCAGGCGGGGTGCATGGGTTGCATCGGCATGGGTCAGGCTCCGGCGGTGGGGCGCAACTCGCTGCGGACGATGCCGCGCAACTTCCCCGGCCGATCCGGCACCAAGGAAGACGCGGTGTGGCTGTGCTCGCCGGAAACCGCCGCGGCTTCGGCGTTGACGGGGGTGATTACCGATCCGCGGGACTGGGCTGCTGAAGTCGAGATGGAATATCCGAAACTTGATCTGCCTGAGAATAATTCGGTGAATACGGCGATGCTGGTGGCCCCTCTTGACCCGTCGGAAGCCGTAAAGGTGGAGCCGGTGAAGGGCCCGAATATCTCCAGCCTGCCGGAACTTTCGCCGTTGCCCGACGAGGTGGAGGCGCCCGTGCTGCTCAAGCTCGGCGACAACATCTCCACCGACGAGATCTCCCCCGCCGGTGTGCAGGCATTGCCATATCGGTCCAACATCCCGAAGCTGGCGGACTTCAGCTTCACCCGGGTCGACGACTCCTATCCGGATCGGGCGAAGGAGGCCGAGGAAAGCGGGCACATCATTGTCGCCGGTGAGAACTACGGTCAGGGCTCGTCGCGCGAGCACGCCGCGATCGCACCGCGCTACCTCGGACTGCGGGTGGTCATCGCAAAGTCGTTCGCTCGCATTCACTGGCAAAACCTGGCCAACTACGGGATTTTGGCGCTCGAGTTCGAAGATGCGGATGACTACGACTCGGTCGATCAGGACGACAAGCTCCGGATCAAGGGGTTGCACGGGCTGGAGGACACGGAGTCCTTTGACGTCGAGAACGTAAATAAAGACTCATCTTTTACTGTGCGGCATCGGCTTTCGCCACGGCAGGTGAAAGACGTGCTGGCGGGTGGGTTGATTCCGCGGATTGCGGAGGAAGAGGCTTAAGGTGCAGTCGCTCGAGGACTCAGCGGCATCCCTATGAAAGCTGCGTGAAGCAGACCGGGAGGCAGTCGCAAAGACAGAAGTTGAATTCTTTCTGATACGAATTTGGCTCGGCATACTATGTTCGTGCGTGCAGACCGCTGGCTCAATCCGACATCCTCTTTTGGCTATGGACAGTGACCCGCTAGTGCTCGGCCAGCGTGTGGTCGCGATCCTTGAAACCGGCCTGCGCACGGCAACTTACAAACTGGCGACATTGATGGCGCTGATCGAACACTGCATCGAGAATCTCCCTGACCGATCAGGTGACACTTTGCAGGTACCTCTGACCGAGCTGGCTCATCGGGTGTTGGCAATCTACTGGCAGCAGGCACGACCGTTCGACGGACAAGAGCTGCGGCAATCTACGCAACAACGGGCACGAATACTTGCCGCTACCGCTAACCTGCGTGCCGCAGCCGGTCGCGGTATCAGTTCAGTCGATGCGGCGCGACAACGCGCCCCAGCGGTATACGGTCGCGCTATCGACGAAGTGGTGTCGTGCCTTGCTCAACAACCGCTGCATCGGCTACAGAAACTACCGGGCTCGTCTACGAGTGACCCATTTCTATACGATGACTCGTTTTTGCACGATCAAGTATCCCGGTCGACGCTGCGCGCGCACGGCGATGCCATCGAACTCAAGCCCGGTGTGGCGCACGGTCTCGCAAGACTCGCCGGGTTGTTGAAACCGGCCCTGGAAATCATGTGGGTCAACGACGTTCGTCGCATGAACAAATTCCTGGATGCGGCGGTTCCTGATGTCGCCGGACACCTGTTCGGCCGAGCGCGCGCCGCTCTGGCCCCCGTTCGCCAGCCGTTCAAGGAAGTCTTTGGACCGCATTGCTTCTACTGCGGAAATCATCTGCCGGCGAACAACCCGATTGATCATGTGCTTCCATGGTCACTCGTCGGTATCGATGGTCTCTCAAACTTGGTGCTTGCCTGTGCGCGCTGCAACGGAGATAAGAGCGGCGCTCTACCGGCGTTAGCTATCGTTGATCGAGTCCTCGGACGCGATCTCGACTCACTCGAACAGATTGCCTCTGACTTGCAATGGCCAACCCAACACGATCGCGTCGTAGCTGCTGCGAGAGGCATCTACCGCGGGCAACCGGCTGGCATCCCGACCTGGTCGGGCTACAAGCGGTCCGCACGGCTCGACATTAGTTTTCCACCCGGTTGGATCTAGTGGGTGCACACGCGGCCGCGTCACACCCACAGCGTCCCCTGAGTGCACGCTGCTACGCCACGGCTACGGTAGAAGCTTGATAAATCTCGGTCGGCATTGGTCGAAGCAAACGCCAAGTTATTGCCATTGGCCTGTCACCTTCGTGTGAAACATATTGAGCTGGACCGAGAAAAACGTACGGTGCAGCGCCGAAAGCACTCGTCTTTGATTGCCGCACGAAAAGCAGTATGTGAGAACCACGTTCGTAGTGATGAACGTACCGCTGGCCGGTCGGTGAGGCCGACGACGTGGTCGATTGCGATTCCCAGTGAAATAGCTCCGGGCTGATTGCGAAGTCACGGTACATCGTGGTTGGCGAATAGTCGCGATCGGATTTCTTCAGTGTGATTAGGAACGCGTCTGCACGAACTGATTCGCACCACGCCACCCCTTCCCGCATGGTGCTCGGGGTACGCCGCAACGTGGCAAACCCCAGCGCAGCGAGGATTTCTTCGCGTGAGTAACTCGCGTGGAGTTCAAGCGGTACCTCACCTAGCGCGGGAACCAGGCCTGCTAACGCATACGTGCTTCGGCGAGCGCCGTCGAATGCTATGTCAATAACCTGATGCAGCTCGTCTACAACCATCTCGCTCCGGATCGCTTCGAGTCCTGCTGCAGCACTCGGGAATCCGCCACCGGCAGGATTCAACGAGTAGAACAGCATGTCTGCTAGTCGCTTTTCCGCGACGCCGTCCGTCATCAGAGTGCCATTAAGGAGCGCATGGTATGCCGCCCAACGTCGACGGTCGTCGACATGGGCTACGGCGCGCACTCGTTTCACTAGTGCTGCCTCGTGAGGACCAACTTCGGGGCCGAGCTTCCCTGCATCGCGACACAAGCTGGTCCACGACCGATCAGTTTTCAGCACATCTTCTAGTGCTCGTCCGGAACCATGGAGATACGAAGCAAGCTGGTGGCCTGGATGTGCGCGTACCTCGGCCGTAAGCACCGCGCGCTTCGGAGCGACCTGTTGTCGGATGTTCTCCAGCACGAGTTCACGCGCGACCGAGTCGAGCACGATTTGACTGCCGGAGGGCAAGAAGGGAAATCCCTCCTCGACTTGACGCTGCAACCTCTTACCAGTGACGCCAGACAGTGCCCTAAACCGCTGGTCGAAACGAAACTCCCGGCGCTGATGCCCAACAAAGTCCAACGCCGTTAGCACCGTCTTGCCCTGTACTAGCCGCAATCCGCGGCCTAGCTGTTGCAAGAAGACCGTGGCACTCTCGGTCGGGCGTAGAAATAAGACCGTGTCAACTTCTGGAATGTCGAGGCCTTCGTTAAACAGATCAACCGCAAACAGGACGTTAATAGCGCGGTCGCGCAGGGCTTTCAGTGCATCTCGGCGATCCGATGCAGAAGTCTCAGCCGACACAGCTAGAGCGGGAACCTTCGCATCGACGAACCGCTGTGCCATGTAGCGAGCGTGTTCGACGCTCACGCAGAAACCCAAGGCACGCATAGCAGCGATGTCGGCAACCTTGTCGCTTAGCTCTTTCAGCACAACGCGAACGCGCGCATCATCCGCGGTATAGACATCGCTAAGGGCAGACAGGTCGTAACCTCCGCGACGCCACTGAATATCTTTGAGGTCCGTACCGTCATAGACACCGAAGTAGTGGAACGGGCACAGCAGATTCTGCTCAAGGGCTTCCCATAGACGTAGTTCAGCAGCTACGCGACCATCGAATAAGTCACGAACGTCGACACCGTCAGACCGTTCAGGGGTAGCCGTAAGTCCCAGCAGCTCAATGGGATTAACGTGGTCGAGTAACCGCCGGTAGGAGGCCGCTTCCGCATGATGAAATTCGTCGACGACCACGACGTCGAAATGGTCTCGTTCGATGCCTGAAAGTCGCGCCTGTGACAGTGATTGGATGCTGGCGAACACGTGACGCCATGAGGACGGCTCCTGCCCGTCAACGAGCAGCTCGCCAAATGTCGCGTCAGTCAGCACTTCTCGATACATGCGCTGTGACTGAGCGAGGATCTCTTTGCGGTGTGCGACGAAGAGAAGTGTAAGGTCTCGACCATGGGTCTCGCGGGTGAGCCGCCGAAAGTCCAGGGCCGCGATGACCGTTTTCCCGGTACCCGTCGCTGCCACGATGAGATTGCGATGTCGGTCGTGAACAGTGCGTTCGGCGTCAAGCTCTTCGAGGATCTCTGCTTGGAATGGTTTGGCATGCACCTCCAAGCCAGATAGCATCACGTCGAGAGGGGCACGCTTGCGGGATCCAGAAGCCATCTCAAGCGCATTGCGCAGGCGGTCGCCATCTTCGGCGGGCTTATAGATTTCGAATTCTCTATTCTCCCAGTAGGAATCGAACGTGGCACGGAACTTTTCCAGGAGATGCGGCGTCGACATTGCCGACAGGCGAACGTTCCATTCCAATCCGTCGACGAGGGCGGCGTGCGACAAGTTACTTGATCCAACATAAGCAGTATGGAAGCCGCTGTTACGCCTCAACAGCCAAGCTTTGGCATGCAGGCGTGTTCGGTCGGTTTCATAGTTGACGCGAACCTCGGCGCCAAATTCGTTTACCAAAGCATCAAGAGCGCGTGCGTCCGTAGCCCCGAGGTAAGTCGTTGTGATCACACGCAGCGGGATGTTGCGCTGGCGCAGTTCGTTCAACTGTTCTTCGAGCAGGCGCAAACCTTGCCATTTGACGAACGCGCATAGCAAGTCGACGTTGTCGGCACTGGCGAGCTCGGCGCGAAGCTCCGCGGCAAGCGTGGGTTCATTGCGCGCATTCGTCATCAACGCTGTGTCGGAGAAGGGGATGGCGGGTCGCGGGAGACGGGCGGTGTTGAGTCTGGTTACGCTCGCTATCTCGTCGAGACGGGCAATCTTTCCTGGCTCACGCAAGTGAAGAGTCTCGGTTATTGCCGATGCATCCGGCAAGATTTCAAGGATCCGACGGGCAAGGTCCGCCCGCGCATCCGCTGTCCCAGCTATGCGCATTGAGCGTTCGATAATCGGTGAGAGGTGACGGGCGATCGTGAGCGATTGCTCGGCTTCGTCGACGTTTGCATAGGCTCCGCGTAAGCCGTCTTGTTCAGATAGATGCTGATAGAGGCGTGCCGTCAACAACGACTCGTAGACGCCGTCATGCATTTCTCGGTCAGCGGCGGACATCGCCCGCTTCCCTCCTTCGTTCATATCGATGCCTCGAAGTGATCGCGGCGGGGCAGCGATTGGTAGATATGGATCTGCACTGGAGACTAGTGATATTTGTTCAGCGCCCTACCAACTAGCGCCAACCGGCCGTGCTCGTCACAGCTGCTCGTCACGCACCCCTTCGGAGTTAGCGAATTTTACGGGGCCACCGTGTAGTTGCGGGCCGATTTCGCGCATGTGGAATCCCGGGTATGAGATTCGAGCATTTTGGCACGCACGTACCGGTATGTCTCGTACTCTCGCTTCGTCAGCAGCAACGAAGGGGGAGGATCGGCATGACGATCCGCAATTACATTCTGGCGGCCGCAGCGGCCGTCGCCATCCTGGGCGTAGGCGCGTCCGTGGCACCTGCCGCTCAGGCAGACCCGCCGTACGCCAACTGCAAAGCGGCAGCCAAGGACGGCCGGTACAACATTCCGCGTGGCGATTCTGCGTACGGGTCGTGGTTGGATCGAGACAACGACGGGATCGCCTGCGAAAAAAGGTAAGCCTGGAACCAGCCCGCCACTGCATAAGGGTGGCGGGCTGGTCGCGGATCGGCCGAAACAACTGACGGGCCCTAGCGAAGCACTGCCAGGCTCATGCGAACACAAAATCCGCGCAAAGCCCAGTTCACCTACCAAAACTACAGCCGCGGCGCTCGAACTCTCGACCAACTCTTAGGGAGCCCGGCGTTGCCAGTCTTTTCCAACATCTCAAGGCCGTCAATGGTCTGCTACACCGGTTTTCGGGGGTATATGTGCGAGGGGTAGCGCATCTCGCCGCTCGTTGAGCACGATTCGAAAACCGTTGGTGCATCACAATCTGGTTCGGGTTGGAGTTGACGATCGAGCATTTCAGGCGCTCCTGCGAGTCCGGGTAGTGCTGATACACCTCGGCCGAAGCGCTTCTTCGAGTGGGCCGGTTCGAACGGTCGTATAGGCGCCGGCCAGCTCGGGCATGCGTTGCATACTCGCAGCTCATCGACACCGGCCGTCCCAAAGCCCTCGATCACCGCAAGTCAGAGCTGTAGCATCCCAGGCACCGTTTGTGCGCTCGGAGGGAGGTTTGGTGGGGGCGGAGGCTGCGGGCGAGGACTTCGGGCGCTACCGGCTACTCGAGACGATCCGCTGGGGTGGCAACGGCACGGTCTATCGGGCCTACGACACAACGATGCGGCGCGAGGTAGCCATTCGGGTGCTTCCTGCAGCAGCGACCGGGGATTCGGAGCAGCACAAGAAGATTCGGGATGAGGTCGCCGTCGCGGCCCGGCTGAGCAATCCGAACATCATCCCGATCTACGAGATCGGCGACATCGACGGACGGCTCTACCTGGCGATGCCAGTCCTTGACGGCATTGATGCCCAGAGCTTGCTCGGCCGGGACGGGCCGATGACTCCACGATTGGCCGTGCGCGTGATCGAGCAGACTGCGGCGGCCTTGGAAGCCGCCCACAACGCCGGGCTGGTGCACTGCGATGTGAGACCGTCGAACCTGTTCGTCATAGGCGGCGAAGTTGTGTACCTGCTCGATCTCGGGGTCGCCGCTCACACCTCGTCAGCTACAAACGCCGGGAGTTTGCCCTACCGCGCGCCGGAGCGTTTCGGTCCCGGTCCCGCAGAACCCAGCAGCGACATCTACGCCCTGGCCTGTGTGCTCTATGAATGCCTGACCGGACAGCAGGCCGTTACAGGCGACAGCATCGAACAGTTCGCAACCGCGCACTTAAACCGCGAGCCGCCCAAGCCCACCGACATCGACCCGGCAATCCCGACCGGATTCGACACCGTAATTGCGCGTGGCATGGCCAAAAAGCCCGAAGACCGCCTTCAATCCGCCCGCGAATTGGCTTTCGCAGCAAGGGATGCGCTCGCATCCCCTGTCGTCGCGGCGCCAACGCCCGTCGTTGAACAAGAGTTCGGCCGCTACCGTCTTTTCGAATTGCTCGGCCAGGGCAGCATGGGTTCGGTTTATCGCGCCCACGACACCGAGCTGAACCGCGACGTGGCCGTCAAAGTGCTGCGGCCTGAAATGGCTACCGAGCCAGGCTATAAGGAGCGGTTTCGCCGCGAAGCCTATGCGGCGGGCCGGCTGGCCAACCCGAACATCATCCCGATTTATGACGCCGGGGAGATCGACGGGCGCCTGTACCTGGTGATGCCGATCATCGACGGCATCGACTTGCACACGGTGCTCAGTCGCGATGGACACATGAGCCCGCTCAAGGCGGTCCGGGTTGTCGAGCAGGCCGCCGCGGCTCTGGATGCTGCTCACAAATCGGGGCTGGTGCATCGTGACGTGAAGCCGTCGAACCTACTGATGGTCGGCGATGACTTTGTGTACTTGATCGACTTCGGACTGGTGCAGGAAGCGGTCGGAACTCGCTTGACCCGTACCAATCTGAACCCTGGGACTCCGGCGTATATGGCCCCGGAGCGTTTCAAGCTCGAGACCATCGCCGATGCCCGCGGCGACGTGTACTCACTGGCCTGTGTGCTCTACGAATGTCTGACCGGACAGGTGCCTTTTGTCGGCGGCGGCGTGGAGGGATTAGCCGCCGCTCATCTGTTCAACGAGGCGCCGAAACCCAGCAGCATCGACCCTGCGATACCCGTCGGTTTCAACGATGTCATCGCGCGCGGGATGGCCAAGGACCTCAATGAGCGATACCAAACGGCGAATGAACTGGCTGTAGCTGCCCGAGCGGCACTCGACACCGTCTCAGGCGGGGCTGCGACACAACCCGCTGTTTCTGGGCCAGCCGCCACGTCGCGAGACACCGAGATCACTTCTCCCCCTTCGCTATTACCATCGCGGCGTCATCGTCGCCG
This sequence comes from Mycobacterium asiaticum, assembly GCF_001673315.1. Lineage (GTDB taxonomy): Bacteria > Actinomycetota > Actinomycetes > Mycobacteriales > Mycobacteriaceae > Mycobacterium > Mycobacterium asiaticum_B. The sequence goes on from NZ_LZLQ01000015.1 coordinate 99,097, forward strand.
TGCCTTCGCCATCGCGGCGGCTGTGATCGTCGTCGTTGCCGTCGGCACATTCTTCGGCCTCACGAAGTTCCCGATCGATTCGAAGGCGCGGGCTCAGATCGTCTTGCCTTTCACCGGTCTCGACGGACCCGCAGGCATTTCGGTCAATGCGAAGGGCGATGTCTACATCGCTGACAGTGGCAACAACCGGGTGCTCGAGCTGGCCGCTGGATCGACTACCCAGACCCCGGTGCCGTTCGCGGGCCTGGATCACCCCGACGACATAACAGTCGACAACGCGGGCAACGTGGTAGTCACCGAACCAAGGCGGCACCGGGTGCTGGAGCTGACGGCCGGATCGACCAACCCGAATGTCCTGCCGTTCACCGACCTCGGAGAGCCCACGGGCGTGACGGTCAGTTCGCGCGACCCGCGCGCCGATCGCGCCGTCGTCGTCACCGACGCCACGCACAATCGGGTGCTGGCACTGCGCGCGCAATCCACCGTGCAGACTGAGTTGCCGTTCGAGAGTTTGGCGGGACCCTCGGCCGTTTCGGTCGGTCGCGACGGTGCCGTCTTCGTCATCGATCGGGACAACGAGCGGGTGCTGAAACTGCCCCGGACGGCCACGGTTGATACCGTCCTGCCCTATGTGATCGGTCGTCCGGACTGGGTGGCGGTCGGGACCGACGGCAACGTGTACGTGACCGACAGCCGCGGCAACCGCGTCCTGAAGCTGGTCAAGGAGTCAAGCACGGCAATCACGTTGCCGTTCAACGGACTTAAAAATCCGCAAGGTGTCACCACCGACGCCACCGGCAATGTCTACGTCGCGGACGCCGGCAATAACCGAGTGCTGAAGCTGCCCCCGAGCTGACGCTCTCAGCATAAGAACACCACTGCGCCTGCGCCGGTTTGTCGGGCACCGACAGCGGACGGCGGGTCGCTTGTCCGAAACCGGCAAGCGGTCGAGTCACATTCGCAGCCACCCTGGAGGGTGACGACGAAGGGATCTCACCGAATGACTCATAACGAGCCAGTTTGGATGACACGAAAGGCCTATATCGGCCTGCACATGCAGCTTGCAACCCTGCGGGCAGGAGTCGGCGGCGAAGTATCCAAAAGTGCAAACGGCCGTGACGACGTCGTGGCTGAGCATCACGCATGGCAAGTGCGCATCAACCGGCTTCACGACCTGATAGCCAACGCGATGGTCGGTGAGGATCCGCCAGATGACGGGCTTGCCGAACCCGGCATGGTGCTGACGGTCCGCTACGACGACACCGGTGAGACGGAACCGTTTCTGCTGGGCGTGCGTGGAGTCGAAGATGCCGACATCGAGGTGTATTCACCGCAGTCGCCACTCGGCAGCGCGATCGTCGGAGCTCGCCCAGGCGAGCAGCGACGGTATTGCAACCCCAACGGTGTCAAGCGGTACGTCACGTTGCTCAGTGCGGCGCCTTATGGGACATATGTGTTGACAAGCAAACCCGACCAACCGGTTTCAGCCCGAAGGCCCAAGTCCGCCGCGGCGTGAGCACGGGTCTTCCCAGGTATCGACCAAACGGGCAGAGGAGGAGATAGACATGTCAACAATCACTGAAAACCTGGACATGACAAGCACTTTCCCGCCGATCCGGGCCGGCCGCGCGAGCAGTAATAGCACCGAGGACATACTCGCGCGTCTTCTCGCACTCCAGCGGTGGGAATCCGAAGGAGGGGCAGTGCATTCGGCTGCCGAGATCATAGCCGGGGAGCACTCGGGGTGGCGGTGAGCAGGAACCTGACCGTTGGCTCTCGCCCGATGTATGGGTGAGTGCCGAGGACACCAGTGGACAGCCGTCGCCGCATCCGAGGCGAGCACGGAGGCGGCGATAGGCTCATCGGCAAGGATCAGCCGAAACGGTAGCCGGGCCAAAAGCCCAGCTCAGGCACCTAGTTGGGCGGGCGAGGCGCGAACCCGCGACCAATGTCATGAGCTCATTTCAGCGACGCCTTGACCTGCACAGATGGTTTTGCAGTTCGCCGGAAGTCGCATGCCGTGCTCGGTTCGCAGGCGTTAGTCTCATTACGCGGCTTTGCCAGTTCGGGGGCGTGTTCGCGCCGACGCCACCGCGGCGGTGCGGGAAGACCATAGGAGTTTCGGAGGGCACAAAGATGTGCGGAATCTTCGCTGCGATGACCCGCCGTGGCCTTTCACCTGAACGGCGCGATGCCGCACTGAAACTTTTGGAGCACCGTGGGCCGGATGGCTCCGGCAGTTGGACATCGCGCGACGGCCGATGGACGCTGGGGCACACGCGGTTGTCAATCATTGGTCTGGACAACGGGAGTCAGCCAATGACAAGCCCGGAGGGCACGGTGCATCTAGTCGTCAACGGCGAGTTCTACGGCTACCGCGAAATCCGCGAGCGCCTTCGCGCAGACGGGTATCGCTTCTCCACCGCCAGCGACAGCGAGATCGCGCTGCACCTGTATGCGGAGCGGGGCATCCAGGCCGCGGCGGAACTGCGCGGGGAATTCGCAGTGATCATTGCCGACGAACGCCAACGCGCGATGTATGCGATCCGCGACCGGTTCGGCGTCAAACCCCTGTACTACGCGGCAATCGGTGGCGATGTTTTCTTTGCGTCGGAGATCAAAGCGCTGTTGGCGTTGGGTGTGCCGGCCACATGGGACCTCGAGGGCGCTACCGGAGGGTTCGGCAGATCTCACGAGAAAACTGAGTTCGCCGGCATCAGTACGGTTCCCCCGGGTTGCTATGCGATCGCCCGGGATGGCGGCGTTCGCATCTACCCGTACTGGGATTGGGAGATCCCGACTGCTGATCAGATGCGCACGGACAAGCGAAGCGAGGCCGAGGTCGTCGACGAATTTCGCCAGGCGTTACAGGATGCCGTGCGCGAAAGGCTGGTCGCCGACGTCGAGGTCGCGTCGTATCTCAGTGGTGGCATCGATTCCTGTGCCGTCCTGGGACTCGCGCAGCAGGAGATGAACCGGCCCATTCGCGCGTTCACTCTCACCTTCGAGAACCCGCTCTACGACGAGGCAAGCGTCGCTGAAGCGCAGGCGAAACTCGTCGGCGCGACATATCACCCGATACCGATCACTGGACGTGAGATTGCCGACTCGTTTGCGGACGCGGTCTGGCACGCCGAAACGCAGATGTTCAACGGCCACGGCGTGGCCAAGTATCTACTCAGCCGCGCTGTCAGGGCCGCAGGCATCAAAGTGGTGTTCACCGGCGAAGGCGCTGACGAGATGCTGGGCGGGTATCCGTACTACAGAGTCGATGCACTGAACAACGACGCGACATTGAACGCCGACGAGAGATCGGCTCTGCTCGATGAAATGCTTGGAGCCAACGCTGCGACTCGCGCGCTGATGATGCCGGATCAAGTCAGCAGTCCTGAGATGCAGGCGGTCGAGCGCAGGCTCGGTTGGCTTCCGGCAACACTGAATGTCTCCGCCGCGCAGACCAATAGCGTGTCCCCACTGCTTCGTGACGACCTTCCGGATTCGGTTCGGGGCTACCAGCCGCTGGTGTCCGCGCTGGATCGCTTGCCGATCGCGCAACGAGTCTCCGGACGCGACCACTTGAATCAGATGCTCTACATCAATGCCAAGACGGTGCTGCCCAATTTCATCCTGAACTATCTCGCCGACCGTATGGAGATGGCTCATTCCATCGAAGGGCGGGTGCCGTTCCTGGACCACCGTGTCGCCGAGGCCGCGGCTCGTGTGCCGGTAACCATGAAAGTCAAGGGAATTCGTGAAAAACACGTCCTTCGCGAAGCGGCGAAAGACGTGTTGATACCGGAAGTATATGACCGCCAGAAGCATCCATTCACGACGCCGCCGACACGCGACCCGCGCGACCCGATGCTGGCTTTCTACCGGGATACGTTTGCCTCACAAGCCGCCAAGGACCAGCCGATCTACGACATGAACAAGGTCTCCACAGCGCTCGATCAACTGCTCGAGTGCCCGGACGATCAGCGCATAGCTGTCGAGGGCTGCCTGCAACGTGTGGCGAGCGTAGTAGTGATGCAGGAACTGTTTTCGATGACGTGAGGCATGCGGGACTCGCGAACGTCGAAGATCGCCCCCGAGGGCCTCAGGCAAGCATCGGGTCGATCGCCGACCGAGGCACCAGGACCTGCGTGCCCCCGGCTGAGTCGGGCAGCAGCGTGCCCTGATCGAAAAAGAAGATCACCCCGTCATTGACCACCGCGAAATTCTGGTAGTTGGCGGGGTCGTACAGGGCGGTTTGTGCGATCGGCACCGCCGGTGCTGGCGGGGCGGCGGCCGGGGCCGGCTGTCCCGGTTGCGCGGGCGGTGCGGCCGGCGGCGGGGCCTGCTGCTTTGTCAATTCCGCCTGGACGATCGGCGCTACGGTCTTCAGCGGATCGTCGACCCGCCACAACGGCGCATGTTCCTTGTCGTCCGACTTGGCCGTATAGACGATTTCCTTGCGATAGGTCTGGTCCCAGTTGAATGCCTTGAAGGTCGTCTGCGGTTGCGCGCCGCCGACGTTTCGGTACACGTTGAACACCACGGCCTGGGTGCCGCGCGGTGGAATCGCCGAGCTGTATTCCGTCGGCTTGATCTTCAGCTCATAGGGCTTGTCGTGCGGGGCGCCCGACTTCGCCGTGTTCAGGAACGCCTCGCGCGTCTGGGAGATGAACTCGGCGACCGGCTTCTGGTCGGGGTAGTCCAGCGGCATGCTTATGTCAACGCTGTACGCGGGGTCGGATAGCTGGATCTCACACATGCTGCCCGTGCTACTGCCCTTGAGGTCCGCGCAGTAATCCTTCGGCGCCGCCGACGCCGCAGGAGAACCGAAGATGGCCGCAGCCGCAACAAGTACGGTGACGCTGAACAGGCGCATGAGTAAATCCCTCCGAGCAAACGCGGCAGCCTGCCGCGGACGCGAGTTTGGCTTGCAGTTTCCTGCTGTGGGGCGCGCGGAGCCCCGCTGCATACCGTAGTCCGAACTCAAGGCGTCGTCATAAACCGCGGGGTCGCTGACCTCGCAACGTCGCAGCCGCCCACGCCGGCCCCGGCGCGAGTAGCGTCGAATTGGACGGTTCCGCATCGGCGCCATGGGTGTGATGCGGAACACAGCAAAGACCTGAGCGACCGGTGTGAGCGCTGGAGCCTAAAGCTCCCCTTCGACCATGGTTACGGCCCACAGCGGCGGCGGGTTTGCGCGATGGGAGGTTCGGTGTCCGAATTAGGTCGAAAGACCGTGCTGATCACCTTCGGGCGGTCATATCTGTCACTTCACCTCGCCCGCCTGATGAGTGCCGCGGGGCACGACGTGCTGATCACGGACTCGGTGCGGTATCCCTTGAGCAAATTCTCGTCGGCCGTACGGAAGACGTTTCGTGCCCCGCGACCGAGGTACGAGCCGGTCGAGTGGACGCAAGCCCTCGCGCGCATCGTCCGCGAAGAGGGTGTCGACATGGTCGTGACGGTCCACGAAGGGACCGAGATCCTGGCAAACACGATCAAGCGATACCCCGACCTGTTCCCGGACCGCGACAAGTTGTTCCTCTCCAGCTTCGACCTGGAGGCGCGGCTGGAGAACAAGTACGAATTCCAGGCCGCACTCAAAGCGCTGGGCATACCCACCCTCGACTTCGCGCTCGTCCGCAGTCAGCAGGAGCTCGAAGCGCTGGACTTCGACCAACCCTTCGCCCTCAAACGCGTCTACTCGCGGGGGTCGCAGGACGTGCACAAGGTGCACCCGGGTGAGCTGCCGCGTGGACTTAGTTTCGACGCGGGCAACCCGTGGATTGCGCAGCAGTGGGCCGATGGGACGAACTATTGCTCGTATTCGGTCTGCCACGACGGCGAAGTGAAAGCCCACGCGCAATACCCGGTGCGTTACGCGATCGACGGCACATCATGTCTGATGTTCGAATCCGTCGAACACGACGAGATCGCTGAATGGACTCGCGAATGCGTCAAGGCGTTCAATTTCACCGGCCAGATGGGACTGGACTTCGTCGAAGTGCCCGGCCAAGGGCTCTTCACGGTCGAATGCAATCCGCGGGCAACCAGTGGCGTGTTGTTGTTCGATCCAGAGACGAGGGTTGACAGAGCGTTTTTCGGGGTGAATGACGAGGTCATTGTGCCGCAGCCAGGTGTGCGGAAGATGCTGGGCCCGGGGATGATGATGTACGGATGGCGCAAATCGGCGCTGCAAGGCAACACTTTTCGAGGTTTTCTGCGCGACTATCGGTGTACTGACGACGCCGTCTTCACCCGCCGCGACCTGAAGCCGACGTTGGCGCTGCCACTGGTCGCGGCAACCATTTTCGCCGAGGCCGCTCGGTATCGGGTCAATATTCCCGACGCGTTCATGCACGACCATGACTGGGACGGCACCGACCTACCTTCGTGAATCTCGCTGCGCGCGGCAGAAATCGGTGATTCGGGCGACGCTGTCGCCCGGTGCGGTGAAGATGCCACCGTGACCTGCGCCGTCGATCCGTGCAAACTGGGCGCCGGGGATCAGCCGAGCTGTCGTTTCACACAACGCGGGCGGAAAGAACAGGTCGTGTTCGAATGCCAGGACGAGCGTGGGCACGTCGATGGCAGCTAGATGCTCCCGGGTTGGCTCCCCCGACGTGATCCACTGTTGGGACGCCGTCAGCTGCCCCTTGAACCCCTCCTGGCCTGCCCAACCGGATTCATAGCCGGCCGACAGCGCCTGCTGCCAGCCGCGCACCGTCGCCGGATCTTGCAGCATCGGAAGGTGCAGAGTCGTCAGCAGCTGCTCGAAAACCAATACCTCACGCGGCAATTCGCCGTAGCGCTCGATCAGGCCGAGTTCCATCTCCCCCACCATCGCGCCCACCGGCGAGGGCTGCAGGCCCGCGAAGAGGACCAGCGCGCGCACGAGGTCCGGTCGAGTACGCAGAAGCGTCTGTGAGACGTAACAGCCCATCGAGTAACCGATGACGATGGCCTGTTCGACCTCGAAATGGTCGAGGATGGCGGCGGCGTCGACGGCGAGGTCGGACACCGAGTACGGCGCGGGCGGCGCCGAGGACGGCGCCATTCCGCGCGCGTTGTACGCGATGACCTGGAATCCGGCGTCGACGAGGGTTTCAGGCAGTCCGCAAATGGTCCAAGTGATGCTCGGCATGCCGAGGCCGCCGATCAGTAGAACGGTCGGGCCTTCGCCGGAGCGTTGCACGGAGAGCTCAACGCCCGGTTCTGAGATGACGTATTCGAACCCGTCATCGGGCGGTGCGCCCGTTGCATCGGTCATCAGTTCAACTGTAATAACGGCGCCGCGCATGCTCGCCGCCGTGCGATGCCGCGGCCGGAACTCGCTTCGACACGACCATCCCAGGACTCGTGAAGTCCCCTGTGAAGGCCCTCGTGGCGGCTTACACCGCCGTCCGTGCCTACCACAAGTGCTCCGTGGCGGAGCCCGCCAAGCACTACAACGGCCTATCGATCGTTGCCAACGGTCACCTCGACGACCCTCGCGACGCAAACACGATCATCGAGTCCCCAACGCCGACGTTGTTGCCCTCGCCAGGCCCGCACTGGCCAAGCGGGACTGGCCGCGGCGCGTGCGAACAGGCCAATCGTTATCCTCCGACGTGCCGGCCGACCTTTTCGGACCTCTCGCAACGATCAAGGATTGGGAAGTCGCCGACAGTCAGGCATAGCCGGGCAAGTGGGGCGCGTGCCAATGTTTCAGATTGCGCCAACCGACCGTAGGCGCTCGATCCCGGCTGCGTCGTAACCTGCCAGGCCGGTGAGCAATTCCTCCGTGTGCTGCCCAACCTGCGGCGCTGTTGGCGGTGCGAACCCTTCGTCGGGTTTGGCCTTGATGCACGTTCCCATCAATCGCTGCGACGTTCCATCCGGCTGAGGCTGCTCGTAGACCAGGCGACGCGCCTTCGCATGGCCGTCGTCGAACAGGTCTGCGCCCAAAAATGCTGGCGCCCCGGCGATGTCGGTCGCAATGAAGAAATCGGTCCATTCCGTGCGGGTACGGCTCTTGAAGATCGTTGTCAGCTCATTGCGCAGCCGAGCCTCTGCCTCGAGATCCTTCCCCGGCTGCTGACGCCCCGCTTCGTAGAGATCCATCCTGTCGAGTGACTCGCAGAATCTCAGCCAGAACTTGTCCTCCAGGGCGTTGAAGACCACGTAATTGCCGTCGCCCGTCTCGTAGTACTGGTAGCGAAGCGAGGCGCGGATTCCCTCACCGTAGGTCGGTCGACCGTTCGCTAAAGCCGTGAGGTGCTGGAAGTTCCAGTTGATCGCCGCATCGACCTGCGCGACTTCGATGTACTGCGGCTCGCCGTCACGCCCGGCGGCGTGCAGCGCGGCCAGTAAGCCCATCGCCGCGTACAGCGGTCCGGCCAGCACACCGGTCGTCCCGGTGGCCGCGCCCGAGAGTCGTGGCGTCCCATCCGCTTCGATGATCGGCGGACTTAACCCGGCGAAGCAGTCGAAAGACAGCCCATGCGTGGGTAATCGGGTGTAGGGCCCGTAACTGCCCATGCCGTTGAGCACGCAATAAACCACTGTGGGGTTGACCGCGACGATGTCGTCGTAGCTGAAGCCCAGCCGGTGTGCGGTTCCGTGACGCAGTCCGTCGATCACCACCGCCGATGTCGCGGCCAGGCGCCGAAAGGCATCTTGTCCCTCAGCCGTTTTCAGGTTTATTGCCACACTCTTCTTGCCGCGGTTCCAGTGCGAATCCTGCAACTCGCCACCGGAAACCACCGAACCGCGGAAACCACCCCCGCCGGGCGGCTCCACCTTGATCACCTCCGCACCGAGGTCAGCCAGATGCCCGCCCAGGGCATCCGCAGAAAACAGCGACACCTCGAGGACCCGGACGTCCCTGAGTAGTTGCATGCCAACACCTTTCCAGGACCTTTCCAGGATCTTTCCGACCCGAGTCCCCTCGCTACATCATGGTGATTGATTTCAGCTCGGTGTATTCCTCGAAGCCCCAGCGTCCCTGCTCTCGCCCGAGCCCACTTTGTTTGAAGCCGCCGAAGGGCCCGCCACCGTTGAACATTCCGCGCGCCGGCAGAGACCAGCCGGGCCCCTGCCCGCCGCCGGGATTGGCACCGAGGTCGGCGCCCTGCGCGACGGTCTGCACCATGATGGTGCCTGTCTTGACCTGCCTCGCTACGTTGAATCCCCTTGCGGCATTGCGCGTCATCACCAGACCCGCCAGCCCGTAAACGGAGTCGTTCGCGATGCGGATGGCCTCGTCTTCGGAGCGATAGGTCATCACCGCCAGCACCGGCCCGAACACCTCTTCCTGGCACAGGCGCATTTCGCTGCGGCAGCCGACGAATGCCGTCGGTTCGTAGTAGAAGCCGCGCTCGAGATGCTCGGGCCGTTTGCCGCCGACTACCAGTTGCGCGCCGTCCTCTAGACCCGCCTGGACAAAGGATTCGACCCGCTGACGCTGTTGATCTCTGATGAGCGGCCCGACGACAGTCCCAGGATCACGCGGGTCCCCGACTGTGATCATCGGGGCCATGGCTTTGAGGCCCTCGACATATGCGTCGAGCAGGTGCTCGGGCAGCAGCAGGCGCGACGTGACGGTGCATGCCTGTCCGGCATGCATCAGCACTTGCCCGAAACCGATTGCTGCAACATCACTTTCGGTGACATCGTCGAGGACGATGTGCGCACTCTTGCCGCCGAGCTCCAGCTGTGCGCGCTTCATCGTGGCCGCCGACAGTTCGCGGATGCGCCGACCGGTCGCCGTCGACCCGGTGAACCCGATCATGTCCACACCACGGTGGGTACACAGCTCCTCACCCACGTCGGCACCGCCCACGACAACGTTGAACACACCGGGCGGAATTCCGGCTTCCTCGCCGACCTTGGCCAGCTCCAGCGCATTCATCGGAGTCCACGGATGCGGCTTGAGCACCACCGTGCAGCCGACGGCCAAGGCCGACAAGCACTTCTGAATGTTGATCGAGAACGGAAAGTTGAAGGGCGTGATCACTCCGACCACCCCGACCGGTTCGCGGACCACCGTCACCCCACCCAGGCCAGTCGGCGAAACCACGGGCCCGCCTGGGGTCTCCACCCACGTCACATCGTGCTCGACGAACTCGCCGTAGTAGTGGGCCGCCTCGATAGCACCCCCAACCTGAATCAGATCGGTGATGAAACCGGTCGAGCCGATCTCGGCGACGATCAGCTCGCGCAGTTCCTCTTTACGCTCGTCAAGGATGTCAGCGAACCGCTTGATGATCTTTGCCCGTTCCCGGACGGACAGCCAGGGCCACGGCCCTTCGTCGAAAGCGCGCCGCGCGGCCTCGATCGCCATGGCCGCCTGCTTCGGCCCACTGTCGATGACTCGCCCGATCAACTCTTCAGTCGCCGGATCGATGACGTCGATAGTGCCGAGCGCGTTGTCGCTCAACCACTTACCGTCGATGAAGCTCTGGTACTCCCGCATCAACCGAATCCGCCAGCCATCGAAGACGTTGCTACGTCAGCGCCGGGTATGGGGCAGGCTCGAAGTCGAAAACCCGGCGAGCATTACCCTGCAGCACTTTGTATTTGTCGAGATCGGACCGCCCGTCGAGTGCCTTGTGTGCTGCCTGAAGGGAATTAGGCCAGAGGCTGTCGGTGTGCGGATAGTCCGTTTCGATCATCACATTGTCGATGCCGATGAAGTCGAGATTCGCCGCCCCGAAGTCGTCTTCGATGAAGCAGCCATACATGTGGTCGCGGAAGAGCTGGCGCGGAGACTCCGGGAAGATTTCGGGGTCGGTGGGTACGGCGTTCAAGCGCATCGTCGCCGGGTCAACCGCCCAGTTGTTGGCCCGCAGGTATTGGTAATCAGCAGCGACGTGTTCAGCACGCTCGATTAGGTATGGAATCCAGCCGATGCCACCCTCGGCCAACACGATCTTGAGATCTGGGTACTTCTGCAGCTTGCCCGAGAACAGCCAGTCAGTGGTTGAGTTCGCCAGATTGAGATTGATGTTGACCGCCTGAACCCCAAAGGGCGCATCAGGTGAGGTGGTCGGACTGACCGAGGAAGACCCGATGTGCGTACACAGCGGCATCTTCGTCTCGTTCACCACCGCGAAGAAATCGTCCCATTCTCCAGAGTGGATGGACGGAAACCCCAGCGGGTGCAGGTTTTCCGAGAAGGCGATGGCTTTAGCGCCCTTGCCGGCGCACCGCAACGTCTCCTCCACTGCCAATCGGGTATCCCACAACGGAATGATGATCATCGGGATGTAGCGACCCGGCGCCGCCGCGCACCACTCATCGATGACGAAATCGTTGTAGGCGCGCACACACTTGAGACCTAGGTCGCGATCACCGAGGTGGGCGAACATCTGACCACAGAACCGGGGGAAGAACGGGAAGTTCAGCCCCGCGATCACATGATCCTCGTCCATGTCAGGGATGCGGGCCACCGGGTCGAAGTACGCGCGCGGCATCTCGTCGTAATTCACTGGCAGCGGCGAGTACTCGGCCGGCCGTTGGTGAGCCGCGACCAAGATGCCCATTACCGATGCGCGCGCTTGCTCGTAGATCCACGTGTCGACACCGTCGACACGCTCGACGTGTGGCACTCGATCACGGTCGGCGGCCGACGCGCGGTCGACCCAGAGGTTGGGTGGCTCGATGATGTGGTCGTCGACGGAGATCATCCATTGAAGATCTAGGTTGTCCACGGGTTCCTCCCTGATTCCACCGAACCGGTTCATTGACCTGACGAGCGAGCAATGGGCGCGGCTTCGCGCACGACGAATCCCGATTACGGTTAAACCGATGCTAGAAGCGGCTCAGGCGCGCTGTCAAGTAGCACTTGATAAGTCGTCGAGCAACGCTTGGGAATTCGTTATTACGTTGGCAGCGAGGTGATATGGGCTTTGATATGGCTTCGATATGGTTAAGCCCGCTACCCCTCACTGGCCGGTGCGGACACCAGGTGTGAAGACGACTGGCAACGTACGGTAGCCCCGCGTGACCGAGTTGCCATGGAAATCGACTTCCGCCCCGGGCGGGATGGCGTAGTCGGGTATGCGCTTCAGGACCTGTTCGACGCCCACCCGAAACTCGAGTCGGGCGAGATTTGAGCCCAGACAGCGATGGACACCTGCTCCGAAACCGAGGTGACGGTTCGCCTGGCGATCGAGAATGCACTTCTCCGGCTCGTCGAACTCACGCGCGTCGTGATTGGCGGCCGCATAGTTCACGACGACCGTCTCACCGGGACAGAACTTGTGGCCGCTGAGCTCGACCTCTTCCGCGACTGAGCGGTGCAGTCCGTGGACCGAGCCGGCGTACCGGATGAATTCCTCGATCGCGGTGGGCATCAACTCGGGTTGCCCTACGAGGCGGTCGCGCTCCGAAGCATGGGTTCCCAGATGGAAGAACGCGAATGACATTGCACTAGAAGTTGTTTCGAGTCCTGCCTGCACGAGCAGAAGCACATTCGCTACCACGTCATCGAAGCTCATTTTCTCGCCGTCGATCTCGGTGGTGAGTAGAACATCTATGAGGTCGTCACGCGGCGGTTCACTCCGACGTTTGTCGATCTCCTCGCGTACGCGGTGGTAGAGATTCGTCATCGCAGCGATTCGGACCTCTTCGCTCTCACCGTTGATCCCGAGGTCGGCTGTCTCGATGAAGAGCGGCACGTCTTCAACGGGCATGCCGAGCAGATGCCGAAAGAACACGATCCCGGGTTGCTGCCATGCCACGTCGGCGAGATCGCCGCGGCCGGATTCGATGAAGTTGTCGATCAGCGCGTCGGTAATCGCGCGCACCTGGGGCTCCAGCTCTTTCATCCGGCCCGGGGAGAATAATGGGTTGAGCACTTTGCGAAGCTGCTGCTGCCGTGGTGGATCCAAGTTGATCACGATGTCGCCGAACGACGTCGGGTTGCTCCCCGCGGGTTTGCTGGAGAAGCTGCGCCAATCACGCAAGATCTCGTAACAGTCGTCGTAGCGGGTGGCGACCCAAGCGCCTCCCGGCGTAGGGCCCAGGAAGGGGACATCCTGGTGACTGAACGGTCCGCTCTCCCGCATCACTGCATAGACTTCGTAGAGGAATTCTTGGTGGTGGAAATCCTCGTGACGAAGATCGAAATTTCGGGCGTGTTCCTCCGGTGATTTGCTCGTCATGTCCAGTCCCCCACCCCCAAACAACGGCGTGCTGACCTCACAACAGCACCTTCACCCGGCCACGCGGGCACTAGGCGTGAAGACGACGGGCAGCGTGCGGTAACCCCGCGTGACGGAATTGCCATGGAAATCGACGTTTGCCTCGGGGGGAACGGCGTAGTCGGGCATCCGCTTCAGGACCTGCTCGACGCCAACTCGAAACTCGAGCCGCGCGAGATTGGAGCCCAGACAGCGATGGACGCCGGCTCCGAAGCCGAGGTGACGGTTCGCCTCTCGGTCGAGGATGCACCTGTCCGGATGGTCGAACTCGCGCGGGTCGCGGTTGGCGGCCGCGTAGTTCACGACGACCGTCTGCCCGGGACAGAATTTATGCCCGTTGAGTTCAGTCTCTTCGGTGACTGAGCGATTCAGTCCGTGGATCGAGCCGGCGAACCGGATGAACTCCTCGATCGCCGTGGGCATCAACTCGGCTTCCCGTACCAGGCGGTCGCGCTCCGCAGCATGGGAGCCTAAGTAGTAGAACGCGAATGACATTGCGCTAGAGGTTGTTTCGAGTCCAGCTTGGACCAGCAGTATCACATTCGCCACAACGTCGTCGAACCTCAATTTTTCGCCGTCGATCTCGGCGGCAAGTAAGACATCGATGAGGTCGTCACGCGGCGATTCACCACGACGCTTGTCGATCTCCTCGCGTACCCGCATGTACAGATTAGTCATCGACGCGTTTCGGACCTCTTCGCTCTCACCATTGACCGCGAGGTCCGTCGTCTCGAGGTAGAACGGCACGTCCTCCACGGGCATGCCGAGTAGGTACCGGAAGAACACAATCCCAGGCTGCCGCCAGGCGACGTCGGCGAGGTCACCCCGGCCCGACTCGACGAAGTTGTCGATCAATCCGTCGGTCACCGCGCGCACCTGGGGCTCCAGCTGCTTCATCCGACCCGGAGAGAAATACGGGTTGAGAACTTTACGAAGCTGCTGCTGCCGCGGTGGATCGATGGTGATAACGATGTCGCCGAACCACATCAACGAACCGTCCATCGTCAAAGGCTTACTGGAAAAACTGGGCCAGTTACGCGCGATCTCGTAGCAGTCGTCGTAGCGGGTGGCGACCCACGCACCCCCCGGCGTGGGGCCTACGAAAGGGGAATCCTGGTGACTGAACGGTCCACTCTCCCGCATCACCGCGTAGACCTCGTACAGATATTCCGGGTCGTTGAAATCCTCGTGACGAAGATCGAGGTTCTGGGCGTGCTCCTCCGGTGATTTGCTCACCATGGGTGGTCCTTTCCGCGCCGCGCCGTCATCCGTCTGCCGCTGCGCCGGCCCTCGAATTTCCCGCACACGCCGAAACTTGGCTTGGCAGCACAGTAAATCGTCGGCTACCCGGAAGCAAGTCGCACTCGATAACTCACCCACCCGCCGCATCGCGCGCTGACAAGCTTGGCGCCGACAACGGCCCGGCCGGCCTTCTGCGTACGCGTCGAGCTTTACTTCAACAGATATGCGCTGGCTAAAGTGTGTGTGATGACGACAGGCGCGCGGCGACGAGTTCGCGACAAGGACGGCAAACAGCGAGCCCTCCTTGAAGCGGCTGCCGAGGTCTTTGCCGAAGCGGGATACGCGGCCGCTGCGACGAAAGAGATCGCACGGCGCGCCGACTGTTCGGAAGCAATGCTGTTCCACTACTTCGGGGACAAGCGAGGCATCTTCGAGCAGGTTGTCTCTCGACAGATTGCGGATCTCGTCACTGAGGCCGAAGAGCAAGTCGTAGCGGCCCTGCCTGCGCGCTTCGAGGACTATATCGAGCAGCTGTTCTTTGCGAGACTACGGATCGATGATCGGGACAGCGGTGTTCCCGGCTGGGATATTTCCGGTCACGCGTTATCAGATCCGGACTTCTCCCTACGGGTACTGGAGCCGAATCACGCACGCCGTACAGCCGTTATCGCTGAGGGCGTTCGCCACTACCAAACCGCGGGGCAGATCAGGGCCGACGTCGACGCCGACCTGTTCGCCGAGTTGCTGGCTAACTTCATCATCTTCACGACGAGCTTAGGCCCGCGCTGGTTTGGTACCGCCGAGTCAGACATCCGCGCGCAGATCGAACTCGGTTCGCAGATCCTCGCTAAAGGCGTCGGTACGCCAACTGCGAAGCCGCCCGCCAAGCATGGCCGGGCGGAAGCGACGGGCCCCAAAGGCGCGGGCCGCCGAGTGAAAAACTCCAACTAACCTAGCCGCGGCCACAGTTATCGAGTCACACTTGACACTTCAGCCGTTCCGTCGCTAGCGTCGTTGCCAGCTAACCGCAGCCATGCGGATGCAGAACCCTGCTCGACCGGCACGAGCGTGAGGACAGGAAGTGGCGTGTGTGCACTCACCGGCGCGAGTAAGTCACTTCCGAAACCATTGATGCCGAAAGCCGCAAGGCGATGAACACGCTGCGCGGGGTTCGGGTTGTCGAGTGGGCGACGGAAATCACCGGTCCGTACTGCACCAAGTTGTTCGCCGACCTCGGAGCAGAGGTCATCAAGATAGAAGCCCCAGACGGAGATCCGTTCCGCCGCAGAAGGTCTGGCGACCGAAGCAACGCCGATGCGCTGTTCAAATTCTTGAACGCCGGCAAACGCTCAGTCGTCGGCACTTTGCTGTCCGATCTGGAGTCGTTGATCATCTCCGCCGACGTGTTCGTCGATTCTCTTGGGCCGACGGCACTCGACCGCGAGGACCTGCTACGGCGTGCACCACACCTGGTAATCGTGGCGTTGTCTCCTTACGGATTGACCGGACCGTACCGGGACCGACCCGCGACGGAGTTCACGATCCAGGCCGAAAGCGGAACTCTCATACTACGAGGTCGCCCGGACCAACCACCCATTCAAGCGGGCGGGCGAGTCTTCGAATGGGTCATGGCAAGTTATGCCGCCGTCGGGGCGCTCGGGGCATTGCGGCGGGCGCAACGCGGCGGACCCGGCGAAATCGTTGACTGCTCGTTGTTGGAAGCGTGCCATCTCAGCGCAAGCGGATTCGCCGAGCTCTACTGCGAGCTGCTCGGCCGCCCCCCTCTCAGCCTGCCGGCCCGACAGGTCGAAATCCCTTCCATCGAACCGACCGCTGACGGATGGGTAGGCTTCAACACCAACACCCGTCAGCAATTCGAGTCGTTCCTGGCGATGATCGACCGGTTGGACCTGCTCGACGAGGACCCAGCCTGGGCAATGGCCACGACCCGGTGGGAACGCCGCGACGAGTGGAATCGGATTGTGCGGGACTGGACGACGAGACGTTCCACCGGCGAGATCGTCGCGCTGGCCTCCGATCTGCGGATCCCCGTTTCACCCGTGAACAACGGCCAGACCGTGTTGGACCACCCTCAGTTCGCCGCGCGCGGCGTCTGGGGCACATATGCGGACGGCAGCTTTACCCACCCGTTGGCGCCCTATCGGATCGATGGCCTACGACCCGCCCCATCCGCCGGGGCACCTCGACTCGGTGAAATGGCAAAAGTACACGCCCACAACAGGATTGCAACTGCTGACGACCGCACACCGGTACTTCCGCTGGACGGTGTACGGATCCTCGACGCGACAGCGTGGTGGGCCGGCCCCTCCTCCACCCATGTCCTCGCCGCACTCGGCGCCGAGGTCATACACGTAGAGTCGACCGACCACCCCGACGGTGCGCGGATGGCGGCCGCACTGTTCGCCGATCAGCCACAGTGGTGGGAGCGCTCCGGGATGTACCTGGCGACCAACACCAACAAGCGGGGGCTCACCCTCGACCTGTCGTCTCCCCAAGGGCGGGAGCTGTTGTTCGAACTCGTCAAATGCTCCGACATTCTGGTCGAGAACTTCTCCCCCCGCGTCTTCGAAAACTTCGGCATCACTTGGGAGGCCGTCAGTGAGCAAAACCCGCGAATCGTGATGGTCCGCATGCCCGCGTTCGGGCTCGACGGACCATGGCGCAACAATGTGGGCTTCGCGCAGACGATGGAACAGATGACCGGAATGGCTTGGGTGACGGGCCACGACTACGACCAGCCGCGAATCCCCCGCGGCCCGTGTGACCCGCTGGCAGGAATGCACTCCGCATTCGCCATGCTTGCGGCGCTCCGCCGCCGCGACGAGACCGGCCAAGGGTCCTTCATCGAAGTATCGATGGTTGAATCCGCGCTCAACGCGGCCGCCGAGCAGGTTGTCGAATTCACCGCCTACGGGAATCTGTTATCGCGACTGGGAAATCGCAGTCGCGACGCAGCCCCACAAGGGCTTTATCAATGCGCGGGGACCGAGCGGTGGCTTGCGATCTCGGTCGCGACCGACGAGCATTGGCACCACCTGAAATCGGCCCTCGGTGAACCGGATTGGGCGAATGACCCCACGTTGGACACTCACGAAGGGCGGGTTCGGGCACACGACGTGATCGACAAGCATCTCGAGCACTGGACGAGCCGTCAGGACTCCTCGGCCGCGGCACAATTACTTGTCGAACACGGCGTGCCGGCTGCGGATTTGGCGGACGCCAGGGCCGCTTCGACGCACCCTCAGCTGGCCGCACGAGGCGCTTTCGAAAGCCTTGACCATCCCATCGTGGGAACGCATCACGTGCCGGCAATTCCCTTCAAGTTCCGCAGCGTCGACACTTGGTATCGGTCAGCGGCGCCGACGTTGGGGCAGCACAACGCGAGCATCCTCGGCGATCTGCTCGGCCTCGATGCCGCATCGATCGCGGCGCTTTCGGATACGGGAGTCATCGGGACCAGACCAGGCGGATTGGACTAGGCAGCGTGAAACTCCGTGTCGACAGTGAGATGTGTCAAGGCCATAGCCGTTGTTACGCGGCGTATCCCGAAATTTTCGATATCGACGACGAAGGGACCGCCTTCGTCGTCATGGATGAGGTTCCCCCCGAATGGGAAGACCGGGCACACAACGCGATCGCGAACTGCCCCGAGCGTGCCATACACATCGTCAAGGAGTCGCCGTGAAGACCAGTGGAGCAGTTTTGTGGGGACTCAACGAGAAGTGGTCGGTGGAAGAGATCGAACTCGATCCGCCGCAGGAGGGCGAGCTACTCGTCGAGTTCGAGGCCACCGGTCTATGCCATTCCGACCACCACATCCGCACCGGCGACATGTTTGGGGTGAGTTTTCCCTTGATAGGCGGACACGAAGGGGCCGGCGTCGTTCAAGAGGTCGGTCCGGGAGTGCGCGATGTCGCGGTGGGAGACCACGTGGTCACATCTTTCCTGCCGGCATGTGGTCGCTGCCGCTGGTGCGCCACCGGTCGTCAGAACCTTTGTGATTACGGCGCGATCATCCTGGCGGGTGTCCAGGCCGACGGCACCTTCCGGCGGCGAGCCAGAGGACAGGGCATCGGAGCCCTCTCGGGTGTCGGCAGTTTCGCGCAGTGGGGCGTGTTGTCGGAAGCGTCGGTGGTCAAGATCGACCAGGATGTGCCGCTATCGCGCGCATGCCTTCTCGGCTGCGGTGTCACCACCGGTTGGGGTTCGGCCGTCAATACCGCCAACGTCAGTCCCGGCGACGTCGTCGTCGTGGTGGGCTGCGGCGGGATCGGCAGCGGCGCCATCCAGGGTGCGCGGTTGGCGGGAGCGGAGCAGATCGTGGTGGTCGACATAGAGCCGACCAAGCGCGACAAAGCGTTTCAGTTCGGGGCCACTCACTTCGCCACCTCGATGGAGGAAGCAACCCACCTAGTCGGGGAGGTCACGCGTGGTGTCATGGCCGACTCGGCCATCCTCACGCCCGGGCGACTCGAGGGTGCGATGATCAACGACGCGCTCAACGCGGTGCGGAAGGGCGGCGCCGTCGTGGTCACCGCCCTGGCGTCGATGTCCGATGTGACGCCGACGCTACCACTGACGTTGTTCACGCTGTTCCAAAAGCGGCTCCTGGGAAGCCTTTACGGTGAGGCCAACCCACGGGCCGACATCCCTCGTCTGATAAGCCTCTATCGAAGCGGCAAGCTGTTGCTGGACGAAACCGTCACCGCCGAGTACAAGCTCGATGACATCAATGAGGCTTACGACGACATGCTCGCCGGGCGCAACATTCGCGGGGTGATAATCCACGAACACTGAGAATCCGCGAATTTCCTTGCCGCGAAAGGTATAGACCGTCACTGATCGCCGCCGAAGCGGCTGATTTCGAAGACACGACTGGCACAACCGGGAGAAACATGTCAAACACTGTCCTTGTCACCGGCGGACTCGGCCTGGTGGGTTCGGCGACCGTCCGGAGATTGGCCGAACTGGGCCGCCGGGTGGTGGCGACGGACCTTGATACGCCCGCCAACCGGAAGGCAGCTGCGAAACTACCGGGAGGCGTCGAGGTGCGGTGGACCGACCTCACCGATTCCGGGCAGGTGCAGTGTCTCGTTTCCGACACCGCCCCCGGACGCGATCGTTCATCTCGCGGCGATCATCGCACCGGCCATCTACCCGATACCCAAGGTGGCGCGACGGGTGAACGTCGACGCCACCGCAAACCTGGTTCGGGTTGCCGAGGGGCAACAGCAGCCACCGCGATTCGTCCACGCGTCGAGCATCACCGTGATGGGTCCCCGAAACCCGCACCGCACCACCCCGCCACTGAAAGCGGAGGACCCGACGCGGCCCTACGACGTCTACAGCGGCCAGAAGTCCGAGGGCGAGGAGATCGTTCGGGGATCGAGCCTGGAATGGGTGGTCCTGCGATTGGGGGCCGTGCTGAGCCCGGATATGGGGGCACTGCCGGTCACCACCGATGCGATGTACTTCCAAGCCGCACTGCCCAGCGACGGCCGGGTGCAGACCGTCGACGTTCGCGACGTCGCCTGGGCGTTCGCAGCGGCAACCACCGCCGACGTCGCTCGCGAGATCCTGCTGATCGGTGGTGACGATTCCCACCGGTTGACATACGCCGAGGTCACCTCGGGCCTCGTCGCGGCCCTGGGCATCCCGGGCGCCATGCCGCCTGGCCGGCCGGGCGACCCGGACAGCGACGACGACTGGTTCGTCACCGACTGGATGGACACCACCCGAGCGCAGGAAGCGCTGCAGTTCCAGCATCATTCGTGGCCCGACCTGAGGGCCGAATTGGCGGAGAAGTACCGGCTGTTGCGCTACCCGGGCCCGCTCATCGCCCCGATTGTGCGATTTGCGATGGCCCGACGGTCGCCGTACCGAAAGGCACCCGGTCAGTACGCAGACCCGTGGGGCAAAATACGCGCCAAACTGGGCGAGCCGTTATGGGATCGGCCCAAAGAGATTCCGACGGCGTAGATTTCGCGCCAAGCGTACTTCAATCATTACGTGCGAGCCAGACCGCACGGGTGAGAAAGGAGATCTCCATGCGAGTGCCTCGTGCTGTCGCGAACTTCAATCGCCGTGTCACCAATCCTGTGGCTCGCTCGCTCACACCATGGTTGCCATGCCTAGGGACGCTTGAGCACATCGGACGCAGGTCAGGGAAGCACTATCGAACGCCCCTGTTGGTTTTCAAGACCCACGACGGCTTCGCGATTCTCATCGGCTATGGGCCCGAAACAGACTGGCTCAAGAACGTATTGGCCGGCGGACCGACGGTACTGCACAAGCGCGGCAACGCTGTTCGGTTGGCCAACCCGCGGATCGTAAGTAAGGCTGAAGCCGCACCCCTCGTCAGACCGGGGCCGCGGCTGTTCTACCGCCTGTTTCCTTACAACGAAGCGGCATTGGTGTTAACGAAAACCGCCTAGATGCGGTGACTACGTCGCAGATTCGTCTCTTATGTGTCGACTACCAAATCAGAAAGGCTGTCGTCCGAACGCCAGTCTTCGAGGAGCTTCTCAAATGCGTAGTAGCCCAGACCATATAGCTCGCCGGAATAGGTCCTTGGACGCGGCTCGCCCTCTTCGTCGGTGATCTCCTGCCCGTCGTTGTTGAAGTAGCCCGGCGTGCACTCTCGAACGAATGCAGAGGTATCGACGGCTACCTCACGAACATGTTTCACGTATGCGTCTTGCGCTTCGAGGCTGGGTTCGACGGCAATCACACTGCGCTGCAGTGCATTACTGACGATCCACGCGATATGACGACTCTGATTGTTGAACGTCTCGGTGGTCGACGCATTGAAACCGCCCTGGAAGAAGCCGATGTAGAACTGGTTGGGGAATCCGTGTGTCATCACGCCGTGCAGCGTCCGGAATTCGTGCGCCCACTGATCGTAGAGGGACCGGCCACCACGACCAGATACCTTGTCGATTCCCCATCTCCGCTGAAGATCGCTACTTACCTCGAAGCCACTCGCGAAGATCAAGCAGTCAATGCCGTACTCAGTGGACTCGTGGACGAAACCCCGGGGGGTGATGCGCTCGACACCCCGCGTCCGTGAGACGTCAAGCAGCTTCACGTTGGGCCTGTTGAAAACAGGATAGAACTCGTCGCTGGAGGCGGGACGCTTGCACATGTGGCGATACCAAGGCTTCAAGATCGCCGCTGTCTCTTTGTCTTTCACCGTCGCGTCGACGCGCCGACGCAACCGTTCCATCACTCGATAGTCCATGACCTCGCGCCTGGCGAAGAAATCCTCCGGAGACTGCGGCCATCCTATCCGATCGAACTCCGCCGAGAGATTACGATTGATCTCCGTCCAGATGTCACAGATTCCGTCGGGTTCACCGGGCATCAAACCGTCAATCGCCGCCCGATGAAAGTTCATTTGGCGTTCGCGTTGCCAACCAGGCTGCAACGAAGCGAGCCATGCTGGGTCTGTCGGCGTGTTGTGCCGCTCATCGACCGTAGATGCCGTTCGTTGAAGCACGTACAACTGCTCGGCGTACCGAGCCAGGAACGGCACCGCCTGGATAGCAGAGGCGCCGGTGCCGACAATCGCGACACGTTTGTCGGCCAGCTTGGCGAGGACCGGCTCTTCTTGACTGCCACCGGTGTACTCGTAATCCCAACGGGCGGTGTGGAACATCGTGCCCTGAAAGTCATCCAGACCCGCTACCCGCGGAACCTTCGGTGTGTTGATAGGCCCCAGAGCCATCACCACGAAGCGCGCCCGCAGGTCATCGCCGCGGTCGGTTCCGATGTGCCACCGTTTGATCGATTCGTCCCAACTCAATGCATTGACACACGTGTGGAACAGGGCGCCGCGGTAAAGATCGAATTTCGTCGCGACACTTTGGCAGTACTGCCGAATCTCGAGTCCGTCCGCGAACTTCTTCGTCGGGAAGAACCCGGTCTCCTCCAAGAGAGGCAGATAGCAGTACGAGTCGTTGTCGCATGACAGCCCTGGATATCGGTTCCAATACCACACACCGCCAAAGTCGCCTGCCTGCTCGATAATTCGAATATCCTCGACGCCTGCCATGCGCATGTGATACGCAGCCAATATGCCGGCCCAACCGCCGCCGAGGATGGCAACGTCGGCATCCTCACTTATCGCGTCGCGGGAGATCCGAGGCATGTGGGGATCGCTGAAGTCAAGTACTCGCGTGCCCTCAGAGGCTGGCGTGTACTGCTCCTGACCGTCGGGGCGAAGGCGGCGATCCCGTTCTTCCCGGTACTTCTCGCGAAGGTCCGCAATATTCACGTCCCTCGGATCAGGCAGGTGCGTGGGTTCACACGTCATCGCGATCGCCTCCGAGAGCCGGAGTAAAGGTCAACGGAAGGCTTTCCATCGCCAATAGCGCGGCGTTGGGTATGTAACGGATCTCCTCGACCGGTATTGCGAGACTGAGGTTTCGCAGGCGCCTCGCTGTCTGCTGCGCGGCGACGAGCAACTGCATACGTGCGAGAGACACGCCCAGACATACATGCACACCCGCTCCGAAGGTCATGCTCTTTCTGATGTTGGTCCGGGTCGGATCGAACTCACGAGGGCAGGCAAAGACTGACTCATCGTCGTTCGCAGAGGCAAATAGGACAAGCAGGTGCGCGCCCTTCGGCAATTCGGTCTCTCCCAACGTCACCGAATCGGTGGTGACTCGGGACAGTGCTCGCACAGGTGGATCCAGGCGCATGAGTTCCTCGATGAACCGGCCCATCTGGGAGTCATCATCGGCTGCAGCGTAGAAATGAGTGGCAATGTCAGGGTCTGTCGCTACGTGGAAGAGGATATTGGTGAATGCCGTCGACATCGAATCATGGGTGTTGATGAGAAGCGCGCGAGCGGTTGCGACCAACTCCTCGAAACTGAGTGGCGCCTCATCCTGCGTTGGGGCCGTGATGATGTCGGACAACATGTCGTCCTCGGGCTCGGCCATGCGCCTGCGGACGAGCGCTATCAAGTAGTTTTGCATCTCGACCAGATCTTGCGCCGCGCGGATCATGTCTTCGCGCGTGTTCGTGAGGCTGAATTGCGACAAATACGCGCTGCCCCAACGCTTTATGGTGCTCATGTCGAGATCGTCGACCTGTAGCTGCTGCATACTGAAGGCGATCGCCATCGGCAACGCCAGGTCATGCAGTCCGTCCAACTGTCCTTGCCCGCCCTCGACACAGCCGTCGATCAACCTATCGACAATCCCCTGAAACTGCGGCGCAAGGGATTTCATTCTCTTCCTGCCGAAGGCCTGCGACAACAGGCGGCGTACCCGCGTATGGCGTGGTGGATCGATGTTGGCGACGTCGGGAAAAAATCCGCCGCCTTCCCGTTCGAGTATGTCTTTCACCTCATCGAGGTGGCCGTGTGCCATCTGTTGGTAATAGCCGAGTTCCTGTGAGTACAGGACAGGATCACGAAGCACTTCAGTAAGGTCCTCGTGTCGTGACACCAGGTACATTCCCAGAGCCTTTTCGAAGTGGACCGGGGCCTCGTAGCGAAGCGTGCGGTAATACGCGAACGGCTTCTCTTGAACAGCAGGATCTACGAATGACACTCCATCGAGAGAATCCAGGCGCTGGACGTCAACCGGACAACCGGCTTTCGCGTTCGACTCGTCGGTTTTCACAAGCTCTCCCCTTCGTCCATTTAGGTATTGGCACCAGCGCTTGCTTGCGCGCGACGCGACTGGTGTTTGCCGTCCCACGTGTCCGGACCGACTCCCCGCTGACGTAAGTCGGCTTTGATAACACGCAGGGTCGCTTGAGTTTTCGGGAGTTCATCTACGAACTCGATGTAGCGAGGAACCATGAACCGGGTCATTCGACTCTGCAGATCCTCATAAAGGTCCTGCGGACTGATGGTGGATCCGGGGCGCCGCACCGCGAACAGCATCACCTCGTCTTCAACGCTGTCAGCGGGCACCGCGACTGCGGCACATTCGACAACCTCGGGGTTACGCAGCACGTCGGCTTCGACCTCGAACGACGAGATGTTCTCACCCCGGCGACGGATCGCGTCTTTGAAGCGGTCGACGAAGATGTAGTCCCCTTCCGGCGTGCGAACGAGCGCATCGCCGGTATGGAACCAGCCATTACGCCAGGCGGTGGCCGTCGCTTTGTCGTCGTTCAGGTAGCCCGCATTCATCACCCAGGGCACTCGAGAGCGCACCACACACTCCCCTGCGGTTCCATCGGCGACTTCGTAATCGTTGGCATCCACCAGGCGAACTTCGAAGCCAGGATAGCCATCCCGGAGCCGGCCGACGGTGCGGTTGTTGGTGGGATTCCAGCCCGACCTGATCGCCACGCCGCCTTCCGTGCTGTTGTAGACGGTGCACACGCGGACGTCGAACTTACTGCTGAACTCTTGATAGTTGGAGCCCAGCGGTGCCACGAACACATTCTTGAGAGTCGTTGGCCCCGATGGAGCATTGCGATCGCGCAGTAGCACGTCGGCCATTGAGCCGACGAGCATGCCTGTGGTGACTTTGAATTTCACGATGTCTTCCCAGAAGCTCGTCAAAGCGAACCGCGATCTCATGACAACTTGTCCGCCAACCATTGCCGCGTTGTACGGAATCGATTTCGAGCCGAAATGCGCGTGCGACGTCGTGCAGTAGAAAATGTCGGCAGACGTGAGGTCCTCGATCGGAAAAGTCCCCGAATTGATGGAGTGCAGCTGACCCCACGGCAACCGGACTGCCTTAGACGGCCCAGTGGTCCCGGACGTATAAGTGATACAGGCGATGTCGTGAAATTTCGGCACACTGATTCGATCACGCGCGGCAGCTATGTCGACATTCACAGTCGCCGTGCGTGTGATGCCAGGCAGAGACGAGCTCTGTTCGGAAACGTATCCGTCTCCGTCCAGCACAAGGACGCGGTTGACAGTCGACAAGTCTGCGCCGACAGCCTCGACCACGTTCACGTACTTGGGTGCCACAACGAGTAACTCAGGAGCGCAGTTGTTGATGGCGTAGGCGAGCATGCGCCCGCGAAACTCCGGATTGGTTGCCGCATCGATCGCGCCTATGCTGGCGAGCCCGAGCCAGACGGCCACAGAATCCAGGCCCGCGTCGAGGATTGTGACAACCACGTCGCCGCGCTTCACACCGAGTGCGAGGAAACGTGCCGCCCATTCTTCGACCGACGACTGCAGTTGACTCCACGTCGCCGACAGGCCGTCGACGGTCCAGATGAAGACGCGGTGGGGCTCCTCGGTCGCCATCCGTTTCACGATGGCGGGCAGCGTTTCCGCTGAGGGTGGAATCACGCGTACTTCCAGAACGCGCGCATTTTTGAGATCTTTCCGCTGTCGTCAAATGTGAAGTGATCGACGAGTGGGCCTACGTGTTGCATCGCGCCCTCACGTGTCACCACACCCTGCAAGATGGCGATGGCCTCGTTACCGCAGACAATGATGTCGCGCTCGAGCCAGAGCTTCATCGGAGAAAGGTCGGTGACCAGCTTCCAGAACTCCGTACGCAGCGTGTCGATACCGGTGTATGTATCCACCCCCACCGGGTCTTCCAGAACGGTGTCGTCAGCCCATAGCGCCAGCCAGCCTTCCTGGTCGTGGTCGCTGAGGGTGTCGCAATGCGCTTTGATTGCCGCGGTGATTGCATTGGCGTCCGGCATTCCGCTTCCCTTCTAGAATCTCTCGATCGGTGTTGCGTTCAGGGCTTCACACTTTGCTTACTTCATCGTCCCAACCTGTATCGCGTTCTCGTACAGCGGCTCTCACGCCCTTCTCGTATATCAGTCGGAGATGTTGCTCCTTGGCGACTGCTGCTTGCGCGCTAGGAAGGTACGGATCTCGACCCACGTCGACCATGGCCGAGAGTCCCGCGGCCTCGTAGAGGCGATGCGTGCCGCGCTTATTGGCGACGAGATCACCTGTTTCCATCCGAGCTATCTGCTCCGCGAAGCGCATCGCCATGTCTTCTTCTTCGCCAACCGGAACCACCCTGTTGACGTAGAACAGTCGATGCGCGGTCTCGGCGTCCAGCCAACCCCCGGTCATCCACAGCTGCTTCATGACGCGGATAGGAAAGTGGAAGGGCATCAGCGCGTACGGGCCGTAGGGAGGGCCGACACCGACACGAGATTCCTCCCAGCTGAATCGCGAATTATCAGCTGCGATGACCACGTCAGCGGCCAACAGGAACGTATTTGCGTGGGGTCCCACGAAGCCCTTGGCGGCGACAACAAGACCTTTCCTGAAGCGCCACGGCGGCAGCAGATCGCCGGTGTGGACCCAATACTTGTCTTCGATCGTCGCCGGGTGTTGGCCGCCAATGGTTTCGGCGGCGACCTGGGCAATGTCATGGCCAGAGGAGAAGTTCGGGCCTTCCGCTGTCAGCACGACACACTTGACATCGTCCATGCGGTCACAATCGGCGAGTACCGCATAGAACTCCTTTTCCATCACGCTGTTGATGGCGTTCATCTTCTCGGGCCGGTTCAAACGCACAGTCACGATGCTCGCGTGCCGCTGCACCTTGAGGCACGTCAGGCCAGCCCAATCCGCTTCAGGCAAAACGCGTCTCCTCTATGTTCGTGCCCTTTCTGGCCATGGCCACGGTGCTAAGCACGCGGGAGGCCCAGAACTTGTTGGGCGATGATGTTTCGTTGAATTTCAGAGGTGCCGCCGGCGATGGTCGCCGCGATGCCTCGGGTGTAGCGCTCGAAACTGCTCGCGAAATACTCGTCGTAGTTCATGTGTTCGTATCGACCGGTCACCGGATGCAACAGACCTTCGATGCCCGCCGTTTCCAAAACGACATCGGCTGCGCGCCTTTCGGCCTCAGAGCCGAACAACTTCAGCACCGACACCGAGGCCGTGTCTTCCTTGCCGCGTGCAGCGCGAGCCAGGGCTGCGGACCCCATCGCGCGCAACGCGTGATAGTCCATAATCATCGACGCGTATTTGTCCAGCTCGACCGGTGTGCGCGGCCGGCAGTCCGCGATCAGATTGTCGATCCGGTCGGCGAACAGCAGCCACATCATCGTCCGCTCCTGCCCGAGCGACCCATTGATCACCCGCCAGCCTTGATTTAGCTCGCCCACAAGGTTTTCCGCCGGAACACGCACATCGGCGAAGAAGACCTCGTTGAAGTCGAGGTTGTCCTGACTGGCGACGTCGGCAAAAGGACGGCACTCGACCCCTTCGGTATCCCTAGGGACCACCAAGGCAGAGATCCCCTTGTGCTTGGGGGCTTCGGGATCGGTGCGAACAAACGTGAGCAGGTAATCCGCGTGGTGCGCGCCCGAGGTCCACACTTTCTGACCGTTGATGACGAACTCGTCGCCGTCACGGACAGCTCTCGTGCTGAGCGACGCGAGATCAGAGCCCGCGTTCGGTTCGCTCATACCCAACGACGCGGTCATCTCACCACGCAGTACCGGTATCGCCCATCGCTGCTGCTGCTCTTCAGAACCAAACGAGATTAGCGACGTCGCGATGATGTTCACGCCCTGCGGGTTGAAGCTGTGGTAGATCCTGCGTCTGCATAATTCGTCGAGATGCACGAATTGCTGTAGCACACTGGCGTTTCGGCCGCCGAACTCTGGTCGCTGGGCGGGCAGCAACCAACCGTTGTCGAACAGCAGACGTTGCCAGTCTCTGGCCCACTGAGGCATATGAGAGACCGACTGCGGGCGCTCTAGCGTGTCGGACTCGTTGGGCAGGTTTTCGTCGAGGAATGCCGAGAACTCGGCGCGAAAGGCCTCGACGTCCTCATCAAAAGTCAGCTGCACGGTACTCCCTTGCGATGACCGCACGATGCTCCGCGGCGCTGCCGAGCATGAGTTCGCCCGCCCTCGCCCGTTTGACGGCGAATTGCAGGTCGTTCTCCCACGTGAGACCCATAGCGCCGAAACACTGCATACCGTGGCTGACAACATGCGACTGCGCTTCTCCTGCAGCAGCTTTCGCCATCGACGAGACCAGGCGACGCCTCGGATCGTCGGCTGCGATGGTCAGCGCGGCGAAGTACGCCAGCGCACGTGCGCGCGCGATGAGGACATGCATGTCGGCGGCCTTGTGCTGAATGGCTTGGAACGACCCGATAGCCACGCCGAACTGGTGGCGCTCTTTGACGTGTTGGAGGACCATGTCAAGAATCCGCTGGCAGGCGCCAACGGTATGGATGGCCATTCCGGTGACTGCAATCTGCCTGGCGCGCTCCGTATCGGTGACTATTCGGTCCCCTTCGCCCACCTCGACTCCGTCGAACATCAGGTCGACCACGTGGAGCACGGGGTCGAATACGGCCGCGCGCCGGGCCGTCACCCTATCGCGGTCGGCAATGAAGACCCCCGCCTCCGTGACGACCGCAATGTGCTGCGCCCGGTCTGCGTCGAGCACGAAACGGGAAATGCCGTCGAGCACCCAACCAACGCCCTTGCGGCAAGCGGACACACCGCTATAGACCGCAGCGCCGGATTTCTGCGGATCCAGTCGGTCGCCTACCAGAGGCGCGAATTGCGTTGTGGTGGCCAGGAAGGGGGTTGGGTCAGTGGCTCGCCCGAGCTCTTCGAGAACCAGAGCCAGTTCGACAAAGGATTCCGCGCCCCGCAAATCCGTCCAGCCCTCGCCGCGGTACCACTGCCACAGGCCGTCGTCATCGTCGCTGCCCTGTGCGACCGCCCGCACGAGGGACGGCGGGCACTGTTTGGCGACCGCCTCCTCGACCGTCTGCCTCCAGAGGCGCTGGTCGTCATCGAGCTCTAGAAGCACTGGAGTCCCATCTTCGTCGCAGCTGCAGACGAGAATACCGTTCTCATTATTTGTAAGTCAACGTGCGCAGATATTGACAATTGATATGCGCTGATAGCAGCATCCAAGCTTGACGATTGTTTTCGAGGAGAGACGACGAGTCAGTACCCCCACGGTGATGAGCAGGTACTCGCACCAGCTCGCAGGTAACCCGGCACTCGAATGAAGGGCCGCAATTCCAGCGCCCATACCCACCGTCGAAGCAGGAGATCATGATGGCCAGCAAGTCCACCTTCAACCCGTCGCCGGTCGAGCTCGACTTGTCCGACGTCGATCACCGGGTGGGGAAGCCCATTGGCGGCGGCCAACTGTGGGACCCGTGCAGTTCCTCTGACATTCGTCGATGGGTGATGGCGATGGACTACCCCAACCCGATTCACTGGAATGAACAGTTTGCTCGCTCGTCCAAGTTCGGCGGCTTGATCGCTCCGCAGTCCATCGCGGTCGCGCTCGACTATGGACACGGCGCGGCGCCGGCATGCGTCGGGCACATTCCGAACAGCCATCTCATTTTCGGTGGCGAGGAGTGGTGGTTTTACGGCTGTCCGGTGCGTCCGGGAGACAAACTGTTCCAGGAACGACGGTTTCACGATTACAAAGTGGTCGAAACCAAATTTGCGGGGCCCACCATGTTTTCGCGCGGCGACACTGTCCACCGGAACCAGAACGGCGTTCTGGTCGCCCGCGAGCGATCGACCGCGATCCGCTACCTGTACGAAGAAGCGGTGCGGCGGGGGATGTTCGAGAGCCAACTCGGCGAAGTCAAACGATGGTCGCAACTCGAGTTGGAAGAAATTGATGCGCTTCGCCGCTCTTGGCTGGAGTCGAATCGGCTCGGCGTCTCGCCGCATTTCGACGAAGTCAAGGTCGGCGATACACTGCCGCGCCGCGTCATCGGTCCGCACAGCATAGCCAGCTTCACTACCGAGTACCGCGCATTTGTCTTCAATATCTGGGGCAGCTTCGAGTGGGTAGCGCCGCCCGATGTCGATGATCCGTGGGTCTATCAAAATCCAGGCTTCGGAAAGGATTTCGCGTTCGACGAGGAGGACGCTTTCATCGATCCCCGCAAGCGCGACGGACTCTATCTCGGGCCGTCGCGGGGTCACATCGACGCCGACAGAGCGAGCGAAGTGGGCATGGCGCGCGCATACGGCTACGGCGCGACGATGGGCGCGTGGTGCACTGACTATCTCGCCTATTGGGCGGGCCACGATGGCATGGTTCGTCACAGTAAAGCCGATTTCCGCGGACCCGCGTTCGAGGGTGACGTAACGTACTTCGACGCCGAAATCATCGGCAAAGAAGCCGAGTCAGCATGGGGCGTGCCCATCGTTAAAGTGCAACTCCACCTGACCAATCAAAACGGCGAAGAACTCGTGAAGTGCGTGGCCGAGATCGAGCTGCAGGCGTGACGAAAACTTTGACACGGGATTCTGAAGCGGGTGAGCCACTTTCGCTGGTGTCGGGCCCGTTGCTGCGTGACGAGCCCGGTCTCGGGACGCTTACGCTGCCTGGCTTTCTGCGCGACGTGACGACGATGTACCGCGACCGGGAAGCGCTCGTTTTTCCTTCAGCCGAGACATGTACCCACTGGACCTACGCCGAACTTTGGGAACGAGCCGTCGAAGTAGCGCGCGCGCTTCGCGCGGTCGGGGTTGGCAAAGACACTCGGGTCGGCGTCTTGATGACCAACCGGCCTGAATGGCTCTCGGCGTTCTTCGGTATATCCCTCGCCGGGGGTGTGGCTGTCACACTCAGCACGTTCTCAACGGTTGCAGAGCTCGAATACTTGCTCAGTGCGTCCAGCGTCGCGGTGCTGTTGTTCGAGCGAATGGTGCTCAAGACAGACTTCGCAGGGGCGTTGTCAGAGTTGGTTCCCGAGATAACGACGACTGCTCCCGGAGCACTGCAATCCGAGAAATTGCCTTTCCTTCGTTACCTCGCAACTGTCGGCGATTCGACGCCGGGCATCGATTCCTGGGAGGACTTCGTGCGTCGCGGCCGAAAAGTCCCGCACGAAATCATCAGAGCGACAGCCGAATCGACGCGCCCGAGCGACGTCGGAGTGCTGTTCTTCTCGTCCGGCACGACGAGCAAACCAAAAGGAATTTTCAGCGCACACCGCGGTGTCACGATCCAAATGTGGCGATTCCGGCGAGTGTGCTGCTTCGAGCCGGACGACTACCTTCGATGCTGGTCGGCAAACGGCTATTTCTGGTCCGGGAACTTTGTGATGTCGTTGGGGGCCACGCTCGCCGCGGGCGGGAGCCTGGTGTTGCAGTCGACGTTCGATGCCGTTGCGGCGCTTGAACTGATGGCAGCCGAGCGCGTCAACTATCCCTTCGCGTGGCCCCACCAGTGGGCGCAGATCGAGACGGCTCCCAATTGGTTATCCGTGGACCTCAGCAGCATGAAGTTCGCTGACGTCAAGACGCCAATCGCCAACCATCCAACGGTCCATCGTGAATGGCATCTGCCCGACCATGCGTACGGCAACACCGAAATGTTCACGATTTCGACCATTTTCGAGTTGAACGCACCCCGCGAGGTGCACGCCGACAGTTGGGGTGTGCCGCTACCCGGTGTCACCGTCAAAATTGTCGATCCGATCAGCCAAGTGATGCTGCCGCGCGGCGAAGCGGGCGAAATCTGCGTCAAAGGTCCGACACTCATGCTTGGTTACCTCGGCATCCCGATAGACGAGACACTGGATGCGGAGGGGTTCTTCCATACGGGCGACAGCGGCCATCTAGACGAGATCGGCCGACTGTACTGGGAAGGAAGATTGACAGACGTCATCAAAACGGGTGGAGCGAATGTCTCACCGCTCGAAGTCGACGACGCGCTCGGGAAGCATCCCGATGTCAAGGTGACGAAAACAGTCGGGTTGCCACATCCGACGCTCGGCGAGATCGTCGTCGCCTGTGTCGTGCCGCGCGAAGGCGTAGATCTGGGTGCGGAGGCGGTTCGCGAGTACCTGCGCGAACGGCTGGCCAGCTACAAAGTGCCCCGGCACGTGCTCTTCTTCCGCGACACCGACATAACCCTCACCGGCAGCGACAAAATCAAGGCCGATCAGCTTCGCGATCTGGCCATCTCGCGGCTGTCCAAATCGGCAGCAGCGCAATAATTCTCACTTGAATGTCACGAGCCCTGAGCTCTCTGCAGACCGGCCGGCGGGTCACTACCGCGCAGGGCCGCCGAAGGCATGAGCGCTTGACGACACCAGGACCACACGACGTCCTCGGTCAGGCTGGCACCATCCAGCCCTTCGTGCAGCGCGTTGAACTGGCCGAAAGACGTCAGGGTGTAGCCCAGGAGCGAGGTCAACTGCGGCAACGAGAGATCGTTTCGAATCAGTCCCGCTTCGGAACATGCGGTCAGAATTTCCGTCAGCAGCTTTCGATGTGGCTCCCACACCTTGGCGAATGCCTCCGGATTGTCCAATTCGAGGCTCAGGTTATAGATCAGGACCAGCCGCCCGCCTACTTCTTGCGATGCCCCCGGGCGGGATAGGACGCCTCTGCACCATGCCTCCAGTTGCCCCATCGGGTCATCTGCGGCCTCGACCTCGGCCCGGATCGCCTCGGTGTATTTCGCTGTGACGTCTTCGTAAAGCGCCAACAACAGCTCGTCCTTGCCGGCGAAGTGCTGATAAAACGTTCGCAGGCTGAGATTCGCCCGATCGGCGAGCGCCTGCAGGGTGAAACTCCCCGGGCCGGACTCTTGGACGAGCTCAAGAGCGGTGGCCATGAATTGGGTGGTGCGAGCGACTGCCCGCGCCCGCGCCTCGCCCAGTCGCCGCTCGATAGCCCGTTCTTGCCAGGTGCTGGCGACCTCGCCATTCCCACCCGCCTGGTTGGCCGCGTCTCCCGTTTTCATCGGCGACCATCCGATCCCGATTGGCCGCTGTATCGCGGTCGCGCACTGTCACGACCCAGTACGTCGACGCGAGCAACGGTGCGTCGTAGCGGCATATCGCCACCATATCCGTCTCGCGCTATCAATCCGTAGTGCGGACTGCCGGTCAGCGAGCAAGCGTTTGTCGCCCGGATTCGCGACATCTGGTCCGAGAACATCATTCTCCTTTAGGGGGGATCATGCTCTTTGCAGCTGAAAACTCTATTTATCACTTTAAGAGTACGTGGGTTGGCAGAATCTGTTAAGCTCCCTACGGACCCTATCCGGCTGCATCTGGAATCGCGCCGCACTGAGGACAAGTCCTGGGGCTGTCCCGAGCGAGCCATCGTCGAGATCGACTCCTAGGAAAGAAGGTTCATTTTCATGAGTGACGCAACTACCTTCAAAGCACTGGTTGCGCGGAAGGACGATGACGAAGTAACGGCGGTGGTCGAGACTTTGGCGGAAGCCGACCTTCCTCCCGGCGAGGTCATCGTCCGGGTGCGCTATTCAAGCGTCAACTACAAAGACGCACTGGCACTTACGCCGAATGGTGGTGTGGTGCGCGACTATCCGATTGTGCCGGGTATCGACCTCACCGGCGAGGTGGTGTCGTCGGAATCCGACCAATTCGCCGCCGGGGACATGGTACTTGCGCACGGCTATGAGATCGGCACGGGTAGACACGGCGGCTACGCCGAATACGCACGGCTGCCTGCGGATTGGCTTGTCAAGCTGGGCTCGCTGAGCCCGCACGAGGGCGCGGCCATCGGCACCGCGGGGTTCACCGCCGCGATGAGCGTGCAGGCACTGCAGCGGCACGGCATCGCCCCTGAGGACGGGCCGATCGTAGTGACGGGCGCTACGGGCGGCGTGGGGTCGGTGAGTGTCGACCTGCTGGCTGCAGCGGGGTACGAGGTCGTCGCCTCGACCGGCAAGCCCGATGCCGCGGAGCATTTGAAGATGTTGGGCGCGACCGAGGTCATCGGCCGGCTGCCCGAAGACCCCAACGCTAAACCGCGTCCGCTGGGCAAGGCGCGGTGGGCGGGGGCGGTCGACTGTGTCGGAGGGGCAACCCTGGCCGATGTGCTGAGCAACGTTCGGTACGGCGGAGCCGTTGCTGCCAGCGGACTTACGGGAGGTGCCGGCCTTCGCACGACAGTGATGCCGTTCATCTTGCGCGCTGTCTCTCTGCTGGGCATCGACTCGGTACAGATGCCAATCGAACCGCGGCGTGCGCTATGGGAAAAGCTGGGCAGTTCTATGCGGCCACAGCATCTTTCGGATGCGCTGCATGACGTGGACGTCAAAGACGCGGTCAGCGTGATTGACGAGGTGCGGGCCGGAAAGTATTCCGGCCGCGCGGTGGTACGAGTCGCCGGCGGGTTCTAGCTACGCGCGACCTCACCGACGCCTGACTTCTCCGACGGCGTGGTGTTCTCAGCCAACCGGAGTGAAGGTCACGTGCAGTTCACGCAGACCCCGCAGAATGAAGGTTGGCTCGAATTCGTAGTGGCGCTGGCCCGCTGGGCCGTGATGTGCCTCCGAGATCGCGATATCCGCCATGCGGTCGAGCACTCTGTTCATCGAGATCCTGCCCTCCGCCCTTGCCAGAGGAGCACCTGGGCACGAGTGAATGCCGCGGATGAAAGCGATCTGTTCTCGTACATTCGGTCGATCTATGTCGAACGTGTTAGGGGAGCTGAATTTCCTATCGTCGCGGTTACATGCCCCCGGCAGCAGCATGACCGTAGTTCCCGCGGGCACCTCTACTCCCCCGACCGTGGTGGTCTTGCGAGCCATCCTGAAGTGAGCTTTAACCGGGCTCTCGGTGCGTAGGGTCTCTTCGAGGAAGGCTGGAATTTTGTTGCGGTCCTCTCGAAGAGTCGCTTGCAGTTCGGGGTTCTCAGCGATGATGCGGAACGCTGCGCTGACGAGCTTTGTAGTGGTTTCTGTTCCTGCGGCGAAGAGGAACGTCGACAAGTTCATGACTTCCTCGATCTCAGGCGTCGATCCGTCCTCGTATTTTGCCTGGGCCAGCTCAGTCAATACATCGCCACGCGGCGAGCGTCTGCGGTCTTCGATATAGGCGTAGAACTTCTCGTTGAGCCATTGCAGGGGATTGTGCGCTGTTGTCCCCTCCCCTAGCTCGCCCGCAACCTGGGTCCCGAATTGCGCTCTGAAGTCGTCGTGATCGTTTTGCGGAACCCCCAACAGATCGGCGATGACAAGCAGGGAGAAAGGGTTGGCGTAATCCGACAAGAACTCACAGCTGCCGCGCTCGAGGAAGGTGTCCAACTGGTCGTCGGCCAACCGCCACATGAACTCTTCGTTCTCTTTCAGGCGCTTCGGGGTGATCAACCTGTTCATCAGGCTTCTGGTCCGGCTGTGCAGCGGGGGGTCTTGATTCGAGATGTGCTCTGCCATGGGGGCAATATGGCGATGCTCCTCGATCAGATCGGAGACGTCGTCGGCTTCGTCGGGACCGAAGGGGAAACCAGAGAACGGACCCGCCAGGGAGTTGCACGACGAGAAATAGGCGGAGTCCTTGTAGACCGCGAGAGCTTCCTCGTAACCGGTAATGGCCATCACGTTGAACGGAGTTGCCTGGGCCACTGGACATTTCGACCGAAGGTGGTCGAAGTAGTCATACGGGTTGGGCACCAGGGTTTCATCGGTGAAAAAGTCAACTGCGTCGAAATCTGTCATGCCTTCTTCTCATTCCTGTCAACGAATACATGGCGACGATCAGCCGGCGAGAGACTCACTGACCGGCACCGCACGAGATCGCTCGGAGTCACCAAACCTCAGGCCGGGTCGAACAACACCGGCAGCGACGACGGTGAGCGGAAGACCATGCCGCGGATGTGCGGGTCGTCGCCGTCAGGATCGAGGCGGAGGTTGGGTAGTCGGTCGAGTAAGAGGTTGATGGCAGTGCGCATTTCCAATCGCGCGAGGTGCATGCCCAGGCATACGTGGACTCCGTAACCCCAGCTGATGGGAACTTTCGCCTGCCGGAAGATGTCGAAGTCGTCGGGTTTGACATACCGATCTTCTTGGCGGTTGGCCGCGCCGAGCATCGGCATGACCGATGATCCTTGAGGAATGGGCACTCCGGCCAATTCGGTATCGCGCGTGGCGACGCGAGTGATGTTGAGCAAGGGCGCATCCCAGCGCACGGCTTCTTCGATGGCTTGGGGTATCAGTGACCGGTCGGTGCGGATCGCGTCGAGTTGGTCGGGGTGGGTGAGAAGTGCGAACAGCAAGGTGCCCAGGGAGCGGTACGTGGTTTCCACGCCGGCCGGAAGAAGCAGCCGGATGAAGGAATAGATGTCTTCGTCATCGAGTTTCTGGCCGTCGATTTCGGCCGCCGCCAGGCTGCTGATCAGGTCCTCGCGCGGCTCCGCCCGACGCGCCTCCAGGATCGGGGTGAAGTAGTCGACCAGCGCCTTCGACGCGGCCAGACCGCGTTCGGGGTAGACGGTATAACTCAACATCGAGATCGACCACCGCTGGAATTGCGGGAAGTCCTCCTCCGGCAGGCCGAGAAGTGCGGCGATGATGCGGCTCGGATAAGGGAACGTAAAGGTTTTCACCAGATCGGTGGCACCGTCGGCGACGAATCCGTCGATCAGTTCGTTGGCGACGCGGCCCACGATCTCGTCTTCCCAACGAGCTAAAGCTTTTTGGGTGAACGCTTTGGTCACCAGCGAGCGCAGCCGGCCGTGGACGGGTTCATCCATACCCAACATCACGCCGTGGCCAAGCACGTCGCCGAAGATCTGGATCACGGCGCGGGACGAGAACGTTTCGTCGTCGCGCAGCATCGTCTGAATGTCCTCGTGGCGGTAGACGATGAAGACGGGTTTGCCTTCCTCGCCGGGCAGCATCGACGTTTCGATCCGCAGGATCGGAGTCTCGTGACGCTGTTTGGCCAATTCGGGGTAGGGGTCGCGGACATCGCCCGACACCATGTCGTCAAATGCGGCGAAGTCTTCGAGTGCGTCAAACAGCTCTGACATGTTGCTCCTATCAGGTCGCGGGACAAGCCTTAGATTTGTTGGTCATTGCTCCCGCTCACCCGCATTGCTCCCACTCTCCTCGGGCGCGGACTGGGTTGGTGAGAACCGCATCGCGAGCGAGGCCAACCGCGCCATGACCGGCTGTGGAAGCACCTTGGCGGCGGACACCATCGCCCGCTGTGCAGTCGTCAATGGGTAGGCGCCGCCGCGCATCGATCCAAAGCGCGGGATGCCCAGCACCATTCGCGACATGTGATGCATTCCGGCAGCGGGAAGCAACCTGCTCGATACCAACAGCATTGACGCATCGGGGCCGACGCCATGGCGGCGAAAGGCACCCTGGTCATCCAGCGCCTTCATCAAACCGTCGGTGAAGCGCTCCGGCTTGCGGGCGAATTTGATTGCGAATCGGCCGCGGCTGTTCATCGTCTGATGGAGACGTGCGTAAGCACCCGAGAAGTCACGATCGTCGGTGGTGCCGGCATCGGTGATGATCTCGGTGTCGTATGTACCGGTGACCAGGACTGTCACACCGATCCCGAAGGGGGCTACCTCGAAAGCCAGCGATTCGCCCCACCGCTCCATCGCAGCCTTGCTCGCCGAGTACGGACCCGTGGCCGGCTGCCCACGCACCCCCGCAGCACTGCTGACGAGCACGATGCGTCCCCGCCCCGCCGCCCGCATAGACGGCAGCAGCGCCTTGGTCAAGGCCACCGGCGCAATAACGTGGGTGGTGAACATGTTCTGCCACAACGTCGTATCGGTCTCTTCGACCATGCCCGCCGCCGAGATTCCGGCGTTGTGCACGATCGCATCCGGCGCACCGACACGCTCCACGATCACTTTGGCAGCCGCTGAGATCGATGCGGCGTCCATCAAGTCGAGCTGGACGCCGATGAGCCGATCGTCGTTTTCGGCCGCTCCGGTCGCATCCCGTAGCAGCGCCATCCCCGGCTCAGGTGTACGCATGGTGGCGACCACTCGCCAGCCCTCGCGGTAGAGGCGTACCGCCGACGCGAAGCCGAGCCCGCGTGAGGTCCCGGTGATCACGACGGTTCGAGGATCAGCCACGGGAGTCCGGGGTCGCGCAACGGTTGCTCTTGGAACCCAACTCCACGTCAGGGCGACCATGGGGCAGGGCGTACTGCCAGGTGGCCCACTTACCCACCGAGTACGGCCCCTTGGCGCCGTTCTCTTCGTAGTAGCCCTGCGGGTCGAAAACCTTGGCTTCGGGGTACGGCCACGGGCACGCCACCGACGTAGCCTGGCCGCTGGCTTTGATTGCCCAGAACCAGCCGCCGTAGGCGAAGTACGCGACGTTGATAATGGCAAACATGACGAGGAAGGTGCCCAGTACCGGCCGCGATGGGAACAGTTTCGCCTTTGCCGCCAGCTTCTCTGCCACCGATTTTCCCGTGTCATCGCGGTAAACGAGGATGGCCGCCGGGATCATCACGAAAGTCACTCCCAAGGACTCCCAGATCAGTGGGAACTGGAACGGCGTCCCGACATAGATCGACCCGAACGGGATCACCTGCGAATAGATGTAGAGACCGGTGCGAATTGATCCGACTTCGAGAATGGCGTCGAACACGAAGCCGATGACCAGTACCAGTCCGCCTAGGCTGATGAGCGGATGCCTGCTGACGAATGCTTCGGGACCGCGCTTGGCCTGCAGCTTGCGCAGTATCCACACCGCAACGAAATACGGTCCGAAATAGAACGTCACGTAACCGAACACGATGAACGGTTCAACCGTCGGCGACATCATGATCAACAGCCAGGATTCCGGCCAATGCAACAGATCTGGGTTGTACACCGCGTACGGCGCCCAGTTCATGATCGGGTCCTGCCACACAATCAGCGTCGTGACCAAAAACATCAACATCACCGGACTGCCGGGATTGCGACGCCAACCGACAATGAAGACGGCTACGAGGATCGCGAGCATGATTGCCGTACCGAACTGGATCATATTCATCCAGCTGAATCCGAAGAGGTATTCGACCGGGCGGGGCCTACCCTCGGTGTTCGGATTCGCCACTCGCGGATCGAGTTTCGTGCGCGAGACCGCGATGAACAACCCGACGAAGGCGAGCAGACCGATGCCGGCCAGCCACGAACCTACGCTGCCAGTACCTCTTCGTCCGGTGGGTGATTGCTTCTTGGCATCATCCAGCACTGGCGTTGACTCTCCGGTCCCCATGCGTTCACTCCTGACCAAATCGGTCGACTAGGTGCGAGTTGACGCCGTCGGCGTCCAATGTGCGGGCGACGAGGTACCCCGCGCCCATCCAGGCCCGGCGGGTCCACTTCCCGAATGAAACTCGCGTGCCGGGCGCACCGGAGGCCGCAGGCATCATTTTCACCCGCTCGAGCGCTTCTTTGACTCCGCGCGGGCTCAACGGGTGGGCATCGCCGAATGCCCGCACCAGCGTCGAGGCGATATCGTGATTGACCACAGAAACGCAGTACTCCGGACGGTTCCCGTACTTCGCCTCGTAGCGGTCGAGGAAGTCCTGCCCGAGCTGGTTGGCCTCGTCATACTGGTCGACACCGATCCAACCCATGAACGCTTGCCACATCACCGGATTGATCCACGCGTTCTGAAACGCGGTGGTCGTGAAACGCGGTGGATCCCAACCAACAGCTTCCAGTGCGGGATTGATGAATACGATGCCGAAGCCGAAGCCAAAGTGAACGATCGCTTCGGACCGCGCCTCGTGGAGGGATGCGACCGCGGCATTGATGTCTTGGGCCGTCTGCGCAATTGGCGCCTCAGCGACGATTCGAAGTCCTCGACGTGCGCAGGCGCGCCGAAAATTACCCAGGTAACTCTCGCCGATCAGGTTCTGTTCGACCAAGACACCAACCGTGCTCAGGCCCCTCTTGGCGATCAAGTCGGCTATGAAGATGGGCTCGTCGGTCATCGACCCCTGCGGGAAGGAAAACGTCCACTCTCCCAGCCAGTCGTCTGTCCCAGTGACACTGATCGCCGGCACCTTGAACCGCTCCTCGATCGCCTCACGCGTCGGCACCACGTTGTCAGTGATGTTGGGCCCGAACACAACTAGGCAACCCTCGTCGACAAGTTCAGCGTAGGCGTCGATCACCGCCTTGACTGTCCCCTTGGGCAGACCCTCCACTTCCTTGTAGATCACCTCTACCTGCCGATCAAGGATCCCCTTCTCCTGGGCATCCTCGAAGACGAGGTCCAAGGACTGGACGAACGAATCCAGCAACTCCTTAGGGAAATTCGCGGCAAGCGTGAAGTCCATCAAGTAACCGAGTTTGATCGGGTGGGTTTTGCTCTCGTAGGACACAGCACCTCCGCCGCCACAGACCTAATATTTGTTCAGAACCTAACGCCTGCTCTGCGCGACGTCAATCAGGCCGGCGGGCGGACCCACCCAGGTAGATGTCGATCATCTCGTTGAGGCCCCGGGAAACGCTCACGTCGTCGGTGAGCGGGCCTGCGATCGCGGCCCTTGCTGCATCGGTGATGGAAAGGCCTTCGCTGATCAGCTGACCTGCTGCGATAAGCACGCGGGTGGACGCCACCTCGCGCAGTCCCCCAGTCTCCAGGCGGCGGATCGCCTGACCGAAGCGAACCAGTTCGGCAGCGGTCGCTGACTCAACGCCCGACTCGTGGACGACGATCCCCTGCTCGACCTCTGGGGCGGGATATCCGAACTCGATCGCGACCATGCGCTGCCTGGTCGAGTCTTTGAGGTCCTTCAGGACACTCTGATAACCGGGGTTGTAGGAGACGACGAGACCGAAGCCCGGCGCTGCGTCAAGGGTGATGCCGAGCCGCTCGATCGGCAGCTGACGTCGGTGATCCCCCAGCGGGTGTAGCACGACGGTGGTGTCTTGGCGGGCTTCCACAACCTCGTCGAGGTAGCAGATCGCACCCTCGCGGACCGCGCGGGTCAACGGTCCGTCAACCCAAGCTGTTTCATCACCACGCAGCAAATAGCGGCCCACCAGGTCGGCGGTCGTCAGGTCGTCGTGGCAAGAAACCGTGATCAACGGCCGGCCGAGATCATGGGCCATCGCCTCCACGAATCGAGTCTTGCCACACCCGGTCGGACCCTTCAGGACCAGCGAAAGCCCTTGCCGGTAGGCCGCCTTGAAGATCGCCTCCTCGTTGCCCACCGACCGGTAGTAAGGACGTGCCCGATCGGTCTGGGGCCCGGCGCCGTTCTGCGGGAACCCGGCCTCGTTGTTCATCCAAACCTTCCTTCGTCCGCACCGTTGCGGTCAGTTTCGCCGAGCGCTATCAGGCGCGACCTATGCAGCTTAGACGGAACAGATGTTTGTTTTCAACTGTGGGCGGTGGGACCTGGACACTGGTAGTCGGCGAGTATCGTTGCCGGACAATCTGACTCGACGCACGGCAGACTCTCATGAGACTCGTCTTTGCACTTCGGCGGCCCGCACGGCGGACCTGAACAGCGGACCGATGACACCTGCGAGTTGTTCGGGTCGGCCAACGGACGCATGCGCTGTGCTGCCGAAAATTCTCCGCAGCGATCCGACGTCCGTCCCGGCCCCCACGGTGAGACAAACACAGCCGATCCCGCGACGCCGAGCCTCGTTGAGCGCACGGCGCGCGTCGGCCGCGCCGTAGCCACGTTCGTAGCCGTGATCGTAGGCGAGCCCGTCGGACAACACGACAAGCAATCGCCGCGACGTTCCGCCGCGGTGCTCAAGCACGGTCGAGCCGTGCCGAATAGCCGCACCCAGGCGTGAGTATGCGCCAGGTTCCAGACTGTTCAAGCGCCTGAATATGCCCGCGTCGAGATGGTCGTCGAACCGTTTGACCGGCACCATGCTCACCGCCGCGCGGCCCTGTGAATAGTAGCCGTACAACGACACTCGGTCGCCCAGGTCATGCAGCGCGACGGCAAGATGGGCCGCAGACGTCCGCTGTTGTTGATGCACAGTCCGCCCGAGCGTCCCAGGCTCCGCAGCCGAGCCCGAGATATCCAACAACAGCAGGACCGACAGATCGCGCCGCCGCCGGAGGCTGTCGAGATACACCGCATCGGAGGGCGCCGATCCCGCCAAAACCTCGACGCGCGATTCGACGGCCGCGTCGATGTCGATGTCGTCGCCCTGGTACTGACGGTGCCGCCGGTGCAGACTCATGCCGAGCCTCGCCAGAGGCCGCCGCACCCCGATAGAGCTCTCGATGAGCTGTGTCGCGGCAGGCTTGACTTTCGGCTCGACCTCGCGGACGGTGCACCAGTCGGGACGATACGCGCCGCGGGTCGCATCCCATTCCGGATACTTCACACCGTCCTGTTTCACATCGGCAGCGGCCTCCGCAAACCTCGAGGCTGTCGACGACACCGAGTTGGCGCCGCGATTGGCCGAATTCGTGCGGTGAGTCGGGGTATCCGCCCCGGGTGGGCCGGCACCCTCGTTCCCCGACTTTCGCGACGAGGAAAGCATCTTCTTGAGCCACTTGCCGATGAAGCCACCACCGCCGATGGGACTGGTAAACATGTCGGGATCGTCGCTGTCGTCAACCGCCTCCTCGGCGAGCTCCTCCAATGCGCCCTTCGCTTCTTTGCGCGCGACGTGGCCGGGCTGCGCGTCATCCAACTCCGCACGCTTGATGTTTGCCGCGAGTTTCTTAGCCCGGATGACTCCAAAATTCCGAGGCGGCTCGGCTGCTGCACCTTTGGCTGCGGCGATGGCGAGTGAGCCCGCGGCCGAGCTACTAAGGGAAGCGAGCTCACGATCGGCCAAGGTAGTCAAGGTCGCGGGTAGCAGATCGTCGTTGGCAACCAATGCCCGGTGTGCTTCGACGGCAAGGTAGCGGCGCGCAAGCTTGGGGTGACGTATCAGTCGATCGACGACATCCCGCGTCAAGCTGTCCGCCGCGATCATCGACGCGTGCACGGCCACCGCTTCGACATTGGCGCGAGGCTCCGCGGCGGGATCGACGAACACGGTCTGCCCGTCGGTCCAAGACAGGTCACCTGCGCCTCCTGCGGCCACGGCTAGCGGACGCCCGCCGAGTGCTGAGGCCAACATCCCGAGCGACTGCAGTCGCTCGTCGTCAACCACTCCTTCCACGGGACTATCCCCTCCGCATTCCGACCACTGTTGACCTAATAATTGTTTCACCGTAGAGTCCGCTCTGGTAGGAGTCAATCAGCTGCTTGTGCCGAGGAGGCACCTCAGGCGCGAGTTCCTCACTCGTTCAAGATATTTGGCACCCGAAAGCATCGACCAGGAGGTGCGCGATCTACCGGGAATATCGCGGCGTTCGTGCGGGGTTGCCTTCTTCCCGTCACGCAATAGTGCAGAGGACGCGTCGTCGGACGACGCCTAGTGCCGCCGACTGAGCTCGACACCCTCCGACGAAGAGGTAGTGAATTGAATGCCGAACTACAGGAACGCGTTGCCCGTCTCGAGGCTCACGCCGAGATCAAGGCGTGCATAGAAAGGTACGCACGAGGGATGGACCGGCGGGACCGAGAGCTCCTCCGTTCGGCATACCACGACGGAGCCATCGACGATCACGTCGGCTTCATTGGAGAAGTCGACGAGTTCATCGATTGGGCGTTCGCTTACCACTCGACTCAGACCAGATATCAGCACTACCTGCTTAACCACACCGCGCAGATCGACGGCGACGAGGCGCACGCCGAGACTTACTATCTGTTCGTCGGCACCGACCGGGAGCCGGCGAATCATATGACCCTATCGGGCGGCCGATACGTGGACCGCCTGGAACGACGCGACAAACGCTGGGCCATCGTCGACCGCGTATGCGTTGTCGAGTGGAATGCCGAGTCGACGTCATTCGTCACCGA
Organism: Mycobacterium asiaticum; assembly: GCF_001673315.1. Classification (GTDB taxonomy): domain Bacteria; phylum Actinomycetota; class Actinomycetes; order Mycobacteriales; family Mycobacteriaceae; genus Mycobacterium; species Mycobacterium asiaticum_B. Next base: position 143,087 of record NZ_LZLQ01000015.1, read on the forward strand.
CGAACTGGTCGCAATCATTGCCGAAACCGCCAGGGTGGCAACGCATGACCGAACCGATCCCTCCTACGACCGACCCCTGCGCGCGTCGCGACCCACAGCACCGACGTGAGGCTGCGCGCTACCCGGCACAACGCGTCGAATCGCAACATCGTTGCTGCTTGGGTTGCAATCGAAGTATCCATATCCACGTGCACGCCATCAAGAGGACCCGCGACGGGAGGACTCGGCGATGACTGACACCGTGAAGCGAGGCGCCGCCCGCAGCGGGTCGGCGAGCAGAAAAGGTCATCGCAACCCCAAGCTTGCCGCAGTAGCCGCCCAACGATCGGACGACGCCACCCGGCGTACCGAAATCTTGAAGACGGCAAGCACGGTCGTCGCCGCTACGGGTTTGAGGACTTCGTTGCAACAGATCGCGGATGCCGCGGGCATTCTGGCCGGCAGTCTGTATCACCATTTTGATTCGAAAGAAGCCATATTCGTCGAGCTTATTCGGCGCTATCACACCGATTTGGACCGTATCGGCGACCTTGCCCTCGATCGCATCGACGAACCTGACCGTCGCCCAGTATCCGACCAGGTCAGCGCGCTCGCATGTGAAATTGCCCGGTGCGCGGTCGAACATCTTGCCGCACTACAGATGTCGTTTTACGAAGGTCCCAGCAACGATCCCGAGCTCGTCCAGTTGGCTAAGCGCCCGCCGGCCAAGATCCAAGCCGCGATGCTGCAGGTGCTTCGGGCGGGTGTTTGGCGGGGCGATATTCGAACCGACTTCGATTTGCCGACTTTGGCCGATCGCATCTGCCAAAGCATGTTGCACGCCGGTCTCGACCCCGTCCGGCATAACGCCTCCGTCGACGAATTGGCCAAACTGAAAAGCCGGATCCTGCTGGGGGGTCTGGCAATCCACCCGTCTGCCGACGCCGAACTCGACAAGTCGCAGGCGTTCGCTATGGCGCAGGACGTCATCGAGAGTTGGGGGGACTCCGCTGATGACACCGATCTCAAGGCCGCTCACCTGCGGGCGGTGGCGCGCGCCGAATTCGGCCGGCGCGGGTATGAGATGACGACCATTCGCGACATCGCCGCAGCCTCTGGGTTGTGCACCGGGACGGTATACCGAATGATCGGCTCCAAGGATGAGCTGTTGCTGTCGATCATGGTCGAGTTCGGACGCAAGGTTGGCGGTGCGTGGACGGACATCGTCCGGTCGGATTCGACGACCGTCCAGAAACTGGATGCGTTGAGCTGGCTGAACATCAATGCCCTCGACCAATTCCCCGACGAGTTCCGCATACAGTTGGCGTGGCTGCGCCAAACGCCTCCCGACACGACCACTCCGGGATGGTCGTTCACCACCCGAATTCGGCAGATGAAAGCGCTTCTCGCCGAAGGGATTCGCGCGGGCGAGATACGAGACGAGAGCACTCCCGCGGAACATTTGGCTCGCTGCATTATCGGCGAGCAGTGGATCCCCGAAAACATCCTTCGGAACATCGGCGCGCGGAATTCGCTTTTGCTCGCCCGAGACACAACCTTGCGGGGAATCGCTCACCGCGACAAGTGACGATCGCGCATTTGGAAATCGCGCTTCTCGCGGCCGTGAATCGCGTGCCGCCGAGTTGCATACATGCTGTATGTGACATACAGTTTGCATGTCGAGTAGACGTGGGGGGTGTTGCCATCCGTCCGACTTGGAGGTTCGTCTTGGCGACGAGATCAGCGCGCACGCAGCAACCGCGACTGCGAAATGACTGATAAGCCACAGGTATCGGGCCGAGCAGCGACGGAACAGGAACGCAGACTGCGGTGAATACTGACGCGACGAGCGACGAGGTCGACGAGCAACAATCCGAAACTATTGCTGACCCGGCCGAGTCGACCCTATTATCGGGCCGTTCCAGGCTCTGGCTGCTCGTCGTGTGCTCGATGGGTGTACTTCTGGTCATTTCGTCGATGGTGGCGCTGAACGCCGCGTTGGGCGCTATCGCGAAGGAAACCCTTGCGACACAATCACAATTGACGTGGATAGTCGATGGCTACACGCTGGTGATGGCGTGTCTGCTGTTGCCTGCCGGCGCATTAGGGGATCGATACGGGAGGCGCACCGTCCTCCTGATCGGACTCGTCATCTTCGCCGCCGCGTCGCTGGCACCCATCTATTACGACAGCCCAACGTCCCTCATCATTGCGCGTGGTGTGACAGGAGTTGGCGCGGCAGCCATACTGCCGGCCACCCTCTCGTTGTTGACCGCGGCCTATCCGGAAGAAGAGCGCAACAAGGCAATTGGCATCTGGGCCGGCGTGTGCGCTTCGAGTGCGATAGTCGGCTTCATGGGGACCGCGATACTGACGCAGTTCGGTCCGTGGCAAACGATCTTCTGGGCATTCGTGGGATCAGCGGTACTGCTGTTTGTCTTGGCCCTCACCATCCCGTCGTCGAAGGATCCCGAGGCAACACCTATCGATTGGCTGGGTGCCCTGCTGATCGGTTCTGCGGTAGCAGTTTTCGTCTTCGGCGTTATAGAAGCTCCGCTTCGCGGGTGGAGCAACGCCACCGTGTACGGCTGCCTCGCCGGTGGCATTCTGCTCGCGATCATTTTCGGTTTTGTGGAACTGGGCCGCAAGCATCCATTACTTGACATCCGTGTATTCAGAAGACCCGACATGCTGACCGGGTCCATCGGCATGACGACATTGTTCTTCGCCATTTTCGGATTCTTCTTCTTGATCATGCAGTACATGCAGCTCGTGATGGGTTACAGCCCACTGCAAACCGCTGTCGCGCTGTGTCCGCTCGCGATCCCGCTACTCGTCTGTGCCGCGCTCACCCAGTGGTACCTGCCCCGCCTAGGGTTACGTATCTCCGTAGCAGCGGGACTCGCGATCCTGGCAGCAGGACTGTTATGCATGCGCCTGCTCGATGTCGACTCGACCTACTTCGACCTGGCCTGGCCGATGTTGGTCCTCAGTACCGGGATGGGCATTTGCAATGCGCCATCAACCACCGCGATTACCGGGGCAGTCCCGCTGAGTAAGCAAGGCGTGGCCTCGGCAATCAACGACACGACTCGGGAGGTTGGCGGTGCGCTGGGCATCGCTCTCGCCGGTTCGATCCTCGCTGCCGGATACAACCACGCCCTCGTCTCCTCCATTTCGGCATTGCCACCGACTATCAGGGAACCGGCGCTCGGTTCCCTTGCTCAAGCGCTGGCAATCTCTGATCGCATGGGTCCGCAAGGACGTGATTTGTCCAGGCACGCGAAGGACGCCTTCATGCTCGCGATGCATTCGTCTCTGTTGATGCTCGGAATAGTCGTACTGATTTCTGCTGCCGCCGTGGTTATCTGGGGCCCCGGACGGGATGGGCGGCAATTGCGCATCATCCGGCGCCTGGCTACCAAACGCAGTCATTCTGTTCGACGCGTTCGATGAGAGCTGGCATGCAAGGGGTGTTGTGCTGGGCTATTTCGCTCGCAGTCCATCCAGCAGGACGTTCAATGCCTGCACTCCCCTGTCCCGCGCGGCTTGCTGATCCGGTGCATTCGCGATGAACAGTGCCGTCTCGTTCGCGGCGGCCAGCAGGATGTGCGCCAACACGTCAGCCGGCCGTTCGGGTGCGATGTCGCCCTCTTCGATTGCACGCTCCAGCATTGCGCGCATGGCCCCCAGTCCGTAGACACTCTCCAGTTCGCGCCACCTCGCCCAGCCCAACACCGCCGGCCCGTCGATCAGAAGGATCTGCTGAACGTGGGGGGTGAGTGAAGCGTCGAGAAAGCCGATCAACCCTTGGTGCAATTGGTTCAGGGCGCCGTCCGCGGGATCGGCAAGACTCTGCGCAGCCGCCATGACAAGGTCCTCTTCCACCGCGATGAACACGGCTTCGAACAGCGCTTGCTTGTCGGCGAAGTGATGGTAGAGCGCGCCTCGTGTGCCGACTCGCGCCTCAGCGACGACTTCCTCTGTGCCCGTACGGTGGTAGCCCTTCTCCACGAACAGACGTCTGGCGGCGGACACCAGCGCGGCGCGCGTCGACTCTGCTTGCTGGGCACGCCGCGCCTTGGTGTCTAGCTCCTCGTCGCCGTTCGGCACCGCTACAGCCTATTGCATACAACCTGTAGGTCACCTACGCTCGGTTATCACATACAGTCTGTAGGTGATGCTCAACGCTGGCGTCATCTCCACCCCCGGAAGGGATTCGCTCATGTCTTCGCCAGCCGATGTTGTCCGCAACTTCTGCGCCCTGATGGAGCAGCGGGACGCCGAAGCGTTGCGTCCATTACTCGCCGAAGGGGCCGTTTATCAGAACGTGGGAATGCCCGCCTTCACCGGACCAGACGCGATCGTGGAGAACATGGCAGCGCAGTTCGCGATGTTCCCGGACGCCTACGCCTTCGAAATCGTCAACCTCGCCAGCGATGGATCCGTGGTGCTCACCGAACGGCTCGACTACATCCAGACTCCTGACGGAAGCAAGCCGGCCATCCCGGTGATGGGAACCTTCGTCGTCGACGACGACGGACGGATCACTCGCTGGACCGACTATTTCGACCTGAATCTGACGATCAAACTCCTTCAGGGCGAAGACATCAGCGCCCTAGTGCCTGCCACCACATGAGCTGGGACATCAACACTGACCTCGGCTCAACGGCGCTTGCTGTCGCTGCTCAACGGGCGGCAGAAACGGCACAGGATGACCCGCTGATCCAAGACGAGTTTGCGGCGGTGTTGGTGGCGGCGGCCAACGAACCGGGATGGCAACGGATCGCAGCCGGGGACCTGTCGTGGATGGGCACCGAGGATGCTGTCGGGCGTCGGGTTGCGCGAACCGGCCGGGAGTACGTCGCGACACGGACCGTTTTCTTCGACGAATTCTGTACTGACGCAGCCAGTTTAGGAATCAACCAATTCGTCATCTTGGCCGCCGGCCTCGACGCCCGTGCCTATCGCCTAGTCCCTCTCACCGGCAAGCGTGTGTACGAGATCGACCAACCCGCAGTCCAGGCGTTCAAAGACGCCGCCTTGACTGCGCATGGCGCTGCGCCGCTGGCCGACCTTCGCGCTATTCCTGGTGATCTGCACGATGAACGTTGGCCGCTGCTGTTGATGGAAGGGGGATGGGACAAGTCGCTGCCGACCGCTTGGCTCGTCGAGGGAATACTGCCCTACCTATCGTCGACCGAGCACAACGCACTGTTCGACACGCTCACCGAGCTCAGCGCACCGGATAGCCGACTGGCCGCCGAGGTATATCACCACGCGACAAAGCATTTCGGTGACGAACGGCTGAGCGCTTGGCGCGACGGAGCTGCCGAGATTGACGACGCGCTGGGCGTAGACGTGGATGTCACGACCTTCATCAAGAATCACGATGCCAGCAATACGGCGTCGTGGCTGGCCCAGCACGGGTGGAAAGTGGAATCCCTGGACAGCCGCGATTTGATGTCGCGCCTAGGCAGGCCAATCCCGCCTGACCTCCGCGACGTTGCGCCCGTTAGCTCACTGGTAACAGCGGTGCGCGTTGGTCCCACTATTAGCCCCACTTAGCCGACACTGAGCCATACACTTGCCGCGTGAATATCAGCGAGCTCATTGTCGGCGTAGCGACAGCCCCTGTCCGGGCTGGCGTCAAGGTAGCGGACGCCGGACTCGCCGCGGCGGCCATGGCGCTCGGGGCCGTGAAGCAATCATTGGGCGACGAGAGCGCGAAGCCGGTGGACCCGATCAACGATCTATTTCCGTTGCGCGGCGCAATCGTAGGCGCGAACCGAGTTGCCGAATTAACCGAAAGCGACAGGGCGATGGGCCGCGCTCTGGCCCGCGGCGGGCCAGCAGACAAGCTGATGCGTCCGGGTGGGGTTGTCGATATGTTGGACGCGCCCGGCGGTTTACTCGATCGGGTATCCGCGGGAGGTAGCTCCTCACTGGAGCGGATCCTGGCGCCCGGTGGGCTCATAGACCGACTGCTCGCTGAGGACGGACCGTTAGAGCGGATGTTCGCCGAGGACGGCATTATCGAGCGGATGTTTGTCGAGGACGGCATTGTCGACAAGCTGCTGGCCAAAAATGGACCGCTTGAGCAACTCACCGAGGCCGCCGAAATCCTGAGTCGGCTACAGCCCGCAGTGGAGAGGCTGACGCCCACCGCCGACACCCTTGAGTCTGCGGTCGACACCCTGAACAGGATGGTCAACTCGCTCAGTGGCATCAGCGAGCGCATTCCGCGGCGGCGTGCGACGCGGCCGCCTGTGCGTGCGAAGCGTGCCATAGACCAGGGTGCCGTCGAGGAGTGAACCGACCGGGTCACCGGTGCACGGTGGTGTCTCACACATAACCGAGAGTCGATGTTGACGAGATGTGCTTGTAGCACCGAAACACATCAATTCGTTTCGCGCGCAAAACGTTACCGAACAAAGTTCCTGATCGTTTGCATCTATGCATATACACCTTCGAGGCATCGTTGGCCCCAATCAATCGTGCTGCGTGCGCCGGTGAGGACAACCGCGCTCGCCGATGACGACGGGACTTTATCGCTGTGGCGCCGGTCGCCGTCGCGTCAGTGACCGCTCGGCCAAGATGGCTCGCGTCCGAAACTGGTTCTATCGGCGAGATCGAGTGCTAACGTCGCGCTCACCTGCAGTAACAAAGGGAGACCCACAATGGCGGCACCTGATCAGGACTGGACCACACCCGCGATGATGGCAATCCCGGCGGGTGGGTACTTCGAGCTCGAACGTGGCCGCTATGGTCCGGTCTTCCCTCGCACTCCGGCGTGCTACGGCTTCACCATCATCGCCAAAGTGAAGCCCGGTCAAGAAGAGACGATTCGTCAGCATGGCAGGAACCTGGAAGCCGCGGTGACGGCAAACCCGGAAGTGCTGGCTCCGCTCAAACTGCATTATTTGAGATGGCAGTTGTTCAATATCGGCTCGGATCTGTACTTCCAGTATCAGGGCATCTTCGACACGGACTTCGACAAGTACACCGAGGACGCAGTGCAGCTGTTCAGCCAGACGGGTATCGACACGATTTTCACGACCCTGGAGGGATTTCCGGAGGACTGGAAGGAACGTCCGGAAGGCTTCGTGCAGTTCGTCCGAGAGCACCACGTGCCCAGCTTCGTCGAATACGGCGAGTATCCATATGTCACTGCCGACGAAATCAAAAAGGCTCTGCGACTCAAGGCGGCGTTCTCCGACATGCTTGATCAGATGCAGTGACGGGCACTCAAGTCGGCGAACTCGAGTTCGACGACATTCAACACATCCTCCTGACGCGCACGCCGGCCATTACCGGACGCTACGAATTTCTGACCTTCGACACGTCGTCCGGCGGACGAGCGTGGCTCGCGGCGCTGCTCGACAAGGTCCAGTCCGCAGCCAATGCCCGCTCGACGATCGATACGTCCGACCGCTGGGTCACGCTGGCCTTTACCTGGCAGGGCTTGCGCGCACTCGGGGTGCCCCAAGACGCACTCGCGACGTTTCCCGACGCGTTCCGTGAGGGCATGGCAGCTCGTGCGGGCATCCTCGGCGACACCGGTGCGGCCGCACCACAACACTGGCTCGGCGGGCTCGCCGACGACCACCTGCATGCCATCGCGATTCTCTTCGCCCGCACCGAGGAGCAGTCCCGCGAGTCGATGGCCAACCATGACGAGCTGCTAGCCCGCACCGACGGAGTGCGCAGCCTCTCGCACCTCGATCTCAACGCGACGCCGCCGTTCAACTACGCCCACGATCACTTCGGTTTTCGCGACCGGATGTCCCAGCCGGTGATAAAGGGCTCCGGCGAGGATCCGACGCCCGGTTCCGGAGAGCCGCTCGAACCGGGCGAGTTCATCCTCGGCTACCCCGACGAAAACGGCCCCGTCGCCGACTTGCCGCAGCCCGAGACGCTGTCACGCAACGGCAGTTATATGGCTTATCGCCGACTCGAGGAGCACGTCGCCTTGTTCCGCGACTACCTACGGGCGAACTCCCAGACCGCGCAAGACGAAGAGCTTCTGGCCGCCAAGTTTATGGGCCGCTGGCGCAGCGGCGCGCCTCTGGTTCTCGCGCCCGACCGCGACGACCCGGAACTGGGCGCTGATCCGATGCGCAACAACGACTTCAACTACAAGGAGATGGACCCATTCGGTTACGCGTGCCCGTTGGGCTCGCATGCCAGGCGGCTCAACCCGCGCGACACCGCGCATTACATGAACCGGCGCCGGATGATCCGCCGCGGCGCGACCTATGGTCCCGCCCTGCCAGAAGGGGCACCGGACGACGGGGTGGAACGCGGCATCGCCGCCTTCATCATCTGCGCGAATCTGGTGCGGCAGTTCGAGTTTGCGCAGAACGTCTGGATCAACGACCAAAGCTTTCACGAGCTCGGCAACGAGCACGACCCGATCTGCGGGACCCAAGACGGAACTCTGGATTTCACGGTTCCGAAACGACCGATACGCAAGGTGCACAAGGGCATACCGGCATTCACCACCTTGCGCGGCGGTGCCTATTTCTTCCTCCCTGGCATCCGCGCGCTGAACTATTTAGCCACTCTGAGTGAAACGCCATGAGCGCCAAGGCACGTACGTACAACCAGACCCACATCGCGCGTCGCCGCAACGGCCGCCGACGGATCAGCATCTACTGGACGTGGAGCTACCCTTGGGAAGCGCAGCGCGATCCCGCCGAGATGTACAACCGGTTCTCCACCATGACCGAGGTGCGAAACGCGTTGTGGCCCAGCTACGAGACCGTCGAGTACGACCACGACCATTTTCTTCAGGGCATCGACGGAACCCTGGAGCTATTCCACCGTTCGACGCTGGCGTTTCAGGACCTCGCGGGTGAGGCGACCGGCCATCCGGTAGCGGTGTTTCAGCGCATCGATCAGGCCGGTTATCGGCTGCCGATCGACGAGCGGATCCTGGACGACACCGACACGCTGATGGTCTTCGGACTCGACCACTTACTGTCCGAACAACAAGCCACGGCTGCCGAGATCGCGGCGATCAGCCAATGGCTGCAACGTGAAGGCACGTGCCTGCTGCTAGCGCCGCATCACGATGTCGGCTTCACCGACGACTTCGACCAACGCCGGGTGGAGTACGCCCATCACGGCGATCCCCTGGTACCGCGCCAGCAGCGCTTTGGTCAGTACACCCGGTCCCTGATGAGTGCACTGGCCGTGCCGGTGCACAACACGTGGGGCTTACGTCCGGCGGTGGTGGAAGGAACCCGAGAAATCGCACCGCTGACAGGATTTCGTGACCTTGATGCGCTTGGGCTGCTCGACAATGTGACAACGTTCAACTTTCACCCGCACCTTCCGCACTACCAATTGACAGTCCCCGAAAGCGAAGGCTTACGCGTTCTGGGCCGACAACGCGTCGATCCGAACCGGCCGCACCCGTTCACCGCCGACGGCAACTCCGAGTTCAACGCTTTGATCTGGATGCCGCCAACCGGCGACCGTGCCGGAGACATAGTGCTCATCGACTCGACGCACTTCACCACGCTGTTCGGCGGCACCGACAGCCTCCGCAACCTCTGGCGCAACCTCGCCACCATGAGATGACCGTCGGCCTTTAGTCGCCTGGGACTGCGAGTCACCTGAACTCGGAACAATCCCGACGTTCGGGTTGTTCGCGCATAACGACGCGTTGCACGCACCGCACGTAAAATCCTGCTGGACAGGGGCGTTCCCTGAAAAGGCTGTGCTGATGTGAAGTGCGCTTTGGTCCCTGGCGTCGTGTGTCCACAAGGTCGCAGACTTAGTCGACCAATGTTGTCATCTCGAGGAGCGGGTTCGCGGGCGTTGGAGGTTGAGCGGGCGCGAGTTCCACGATCAAGCCGCAGGGCGCTGCGTCAGCGCAAGGAGCTACGCCGCCTAGTGGACCAGGCTCGGTATGCCCGGTAGGCCATCAACACTGCGAGGAGCCCGGTACTCACTAACCCCAAGGCGGTGCCGTGGGTGCATGCATTCAGCACAAACAAAGCCAGGAAGAGCACAGCCATCGCCGCGAAGAACGCCGGGCTGTACAGAGAGGTCATCTTCACGCGCGCGTCATGCCTGTAATTGGCGTGTCCGGAGTTCGGCATGCTAGTCATCATTCCAGTGCGCTGCCTCAATCGAGCATTTGTCCGCGGCGTCGATGCCGTCAGCGACGGCCCCGGTGCTGACGGCGATTTGACCGATCGCGGCAGGAATCCCCACGCCGGTTCCACCTTCGGGGACTGCAGTCAGGATTCCAACTATGCCGCCTGCGGGCTCCAGGAGGGCCTTCGTCATGTCGTACGTGCTGCATGGGGCTTTGGCCGGCGCGGCGGGGGCCGGACCGACGGCCGCGGGGTTCGGAAGTGGCGTCGTCGAAGGGCTCGGCAGCGGCGATGCGGGCAGACCAGGCTTAGGCGCTGGGGGTGCGGTCATGCTCTGTTCCAACTGGGGGATGACGCTGGGCTGGGCCGGTGGCGGCGGCGTCCCATCCGGGGTGTCCCAAGGGGCAAATGGTGGCGGGTTGGTGCCGGAACCGTTGTCTTGGGTGAACTCGACCAATCGGACGCCGTGGTGGTTGGTTCTTGGAGTTTGTGGCTGCGAAGCGTTAACGGCGGGCTGTGGCTGCCCCTCATTGCCATTGGTAGTTTGCGCTTGCCCGCAGCGGAATCTCCACATGTCACCGGCCTGTGCGACGCTTGCGGACGTGGTTGACCCTAGCCCCCATCACGACGAGATCCTCGACCTGCTGCGTCGTGCCTACTGTCACTACGGCTTCGCGCTGCGCGACGAGGATGCCGGCCTCTCTATCGCCGCAGCGGCCGCCAAGCGCGACGAGGTGAAGCTGGACCGGATCGTGGACCTACGGCGCGCGGTGCACCAGGTAGCCGAGAGCATTCACTCCGTCACGAAGAAGGAAGCCGGCCACGAAGACGGGGTGCTGCGGGCGCTGCTGCACTTCGAGCCCGAGATGTCGCGCGAATTGCGCGAGCACATCTATGGCCGACTCGCAGCGACGCAGCAAGAGTTCGGGTTGCGGGAAACGACGCAGCCGTTGCGCTGCGTGACCCGTGGCGCTCAGGCACGGCGACAGTGAACGTCAAGCGACCGGAACCTCGTCCCCGCCGAGGGGCCTCATCACCCATTGCGTCAGTGACATCTGCCGGCGGTCTTCCGTTCATGTCATAGCCCCACCCCGCGGCGATCCGCGGACTCGGTGGGGCTACCTGTTCCGAGGATCTCCCGTGTCCCGTACCGATGCCCATGCTCCGTTCCACGTCCGCATTGCTCGCCGTGAAATCGCCGTAACTCCCGTTCACCGCTGCCCTGGCGGTGAGTGTGACCTTCCTGACCTCGTTCCAGGCTGGGCAGACGCCGGCTCCCGCTGCTATCGGCAGTTCACCTTCACCGGCCGCTGCATCTGCTCGTGTTGGATGTGCCACTGGCACCGTCGTCCGGTGCAGCGCCGCGCGGTGGTGCGTGCCGATCTCCGGGCGGCGGCCCGCCACTGGAACAGCGGAGAACCGGTGGATGGTTGGGAGGTGCCAGATGACGGTGTCGCACCTGCGAGGGGAAATCAGGTTTGAGCAAACTGGGCACAATCTTGCCGTGTCACCATATTGCGTAACCTTCAGCGCCGCAATGGATTAGCCGTCCCAATGAGCCCGACAAAGCGAGCGGATCGGGGCTTATCTCAGTCATTCGCGATGAGTAAACGATGACTGCTGCGCCACCCCAAGCGCGCTCTGTCACCGTGGGAGCGGCCATATCGCAAGCGAAAACCTATCCGCAATCAGCCTGTTACCACACGCCACGCACGATGCTGAACGTCCCGCCTGTCCTCGTTCCTATCTTTGCCACAGCTCGAGACATAACGTCTACAGATACGATTATCTGTAGACGTTATGTACCATTAAACCTTGAGAAGAGGAGGTGACGGATGGAGGCCCTGACGCCGCGCACTGCGGGCCAAGCCGGCCTGTCGCGCAGCGGGCTCTACCGCGGCGCGCGCGCGGGTTGGTTGGATCGCATCGCTCGCGGCATCTACCTACCCGCGGATGCGTCGGCCGCCGATTGGGATCAGATCGAGGCCGCTACCCGCCGCCCCGACGCAACGATTTGCCTAACATCCGCGCTCGCCCATTACGACCTGATCGACGCGATTCCTGCCGCGCTGGACATCGCGATCCCACGGGGGTCGAGAACACCCACGAGCACAGGTGCGATCGCATGGCATCAATTCGACAGGGCCACATTCGAGATCGGACGTGAACAGATCGCGATCACCGGATCAGATCAAACGATCGGGATCTACTCTCCCGAGCGGTCGATCGCCGACGCGTTCCGGCTGCGCGGCGAGATCGGATACGAACTTGCCCGAGACGCGCTGCGGGAATGGTTGCGCCGTGGCGGCAAGCCAGCCCAGCTGATGGACATTGCTTCCCGCCTACCGCGGACCAAGTCCCCTGTCCTACGGGCATTGGAGATGCTGGGATGAGAGTCGGCGACGCGGTGTTTCGCCGGATTCAGTCGGTAGCCCGTTCCGCAACGGCCAAGAGCGGGTCTGGCACACCGACGCAGGAGTACCTGATCCGGCACACTCTCGAATCTTTCCTGGATCGGCTCACCCGCACCTCGCACCACCGCCGACATCTAATGCGGACACGACACCGGCCGATGCGACCGATCCACCAATCCCTCCATGCCCCCTGCCTCATACCGGGCCAACCAGGCATGCAGCGTTTGCCGCGACACCCCCGACTTCTCCGCCGCCTGACTAATCGACAACCCATCAGCAATCACTGACATCACGGCTTGATACCGCTGCTCAGCCACCGGTCAACTCCCTCATGGAGGGAGTGTCAAGGATCAACCGAAATAACTGTCAAGCATCAGCCGGAACACTTTCGCGCATCGCCGGAAACAGAATCCAGCCCAAAGCCCAGCTCAGGGGTTAAGAGTGGGGCGGGCGGGGCTCGAACCCGCGACCAACGGATTATGAGTCGGACGGTCTACGTTTCTAGCAAACCGGATTGGATCGCTCGACGGCCCAATCTCGCCTCTAAAGCCCTAGTCAGAAACCTTCCCGATTGGATTTCGGGTCGTTTCTCGCCAGCTTCGCAAACGCCGCTGGCAGGGGTGTACGCGAAAGTTCGCTGTCACGCTGCTGTCACGGGCACGCGCTGAGGTGGGGTCTAAGCAAGAGCGGGGTTAGTTTGTCAGTGCCGTGTGGGACCCTCGAAGCCGTGAGTGAAGAGCAATGGGACGGCCACCGCATGTGCGACGCCAACTCAGGACAGACCGTGTTTCGTGTGCGGGGTGCCCGCGTTTGCAATGCCAGCAGTGGCATGACCGAATACCGCATCAGGGACGACGGCAGAGTAGTACACGCCAACAGCGGACAGCTGGCGTTTCGGATCCGCGACGACGGACGTGTTGTGGAAGCAAATAGCGGCCAACTTCGGTACCGGCTGCGGGACTGACATGACCCAGGAAGACGACGACTACCAACACCCAAAGTGCTACGCCAACACTCGGGGTGGCTGCTCCAGCAAGATTTCCGGCGAACACTATGTGTCGCTAGGGCTGATCAAGCTGTATGGAAGCAACGATCCGGATTTCACAATCCAGCACAGAAGCGGCAAGGGCGTGGGTCACCCAGTGACGCCGAAGAACTTCAAAGCAAACATCCTGTGCCAGAAGCACAACACCGCGCTCAGCCCTGCGGATGACGCCGCGCTGGCGTTCGCGACCTTTCTGCGTCGCATCGCGCTTCAGTACGACGCCGGGGCGGGCGAATGGGGTGACGCCGAGCAAATCACCATCTCCGGTGACGATATGCAGCGGTGGGTGCTGAAAGTGTTCCTGAACCACGCTGTAACAGGACACTTCGCAATTCAACAACGCAAGTCGGTCACGTTTCCGCCGGAGGCGATTGATCTGCTGCTGGATCGGGCAGCTTGGCCGTCCACCTGGGGCCTAACGGTGCCAGGTGAACTAGGTAGAACCGACGTTCGGTGCTGTCCGTTCCAGACGAAGGACGTTGTTAACAGCCATTGGTGGGGCGTTGCGCCCTTTGTCCACAAGGACGAAACGTGGATAGGCGGCGGTGTAGTTGACCTGGCGCACGTCAGTTTTGGTCTGACGCTATTCAACCCGGGCCGCGGGATGCCGGGGTGGAACAATCCTGGGAACACACTGCGTGGATCCCTGCAGCGGCCAAGCTTCATCGGCTGGGAGATGGACGGCGTAGAGAAACGCATCAGGTTCGAGTGGGATTATCCGTTGCACCACATGGGCCTAACGTACAAGTTGACACCGCAGAACAAGGTTGATCGGCTTGCCGGCAAACTGCCAGTGGGACAGCACATCTGGCTTGAATAGCTAAGCCTCCAATCGATAGGGTTTCAACATGCATGCAGACGCTTGGGCAGCCTGGGGGACATGTATCGCGGCGGGTTTTGCTGGCCTGACGACGGTCATCGCCGGTGCGGCTGCTTGTTTTGCACGCGGCCAAGTTCTGGAAGCTCGCAGAACTCGCGAAAGAGTCGCCCAACCTAATGTTGTTGGCTTCGCTGACCACAACCCAACTAACTGGCAGTATCTGGACGTGGTGATCAGGAACTGTGGTCAGACACCGGCTTACGACATCGCCATCCAGATGAAGCCCTTAGATGTTTCTCCGTACCACAACTTGATCACGGGCGAAGATGTCGGCGTTTCCAATCTTTACGTGCCCAGCCACATTCCGATGCTCGCACCAGGACAAGAGTGGCGAACGCTGTGGGACTCTGCTGTCAAGCGCAAACAGCACGCAGATCAACTATCCGACGATGACATCGTTGGAGATATCTCGTTTCGGGACAACATGAATGACGAGCCGGGCAAGGGTCGGCCCTACAAGTCTCGAATCTGGATCAACCCTGGGATGTTTCGGAACATGTTGCGCCTCACAGAAATCGAACCGTCAAAACAAATCGCGAGTGAAATTGGCAAGATTGCAAGCACGATCAGTGGCTATCGCGATGACGAAAAGCCCATTTGGGTCTACACGCTGCCAGGCGAGCGCGAACACCAACGCCGCGAGGACAAGAGAGCTGACGAACGGCGGAAGTTAACCGAAGTGCACGACCACATAATCAGCAAGCTCACCCCAGAGGAACGGGAACAGCCGCGGAAAAAAGTCTAGCTGGATCGCTTCGACGCAAAGGACACGACATTATTGGCGCTCTGGGCAACCGGCCTACCAAACTTCGGTGCCGCCGTGTCATCCTCGCGGATGTAGTCGGCGTAGGTAGACAGCGTGAGAACGTAGCTGCTATGTCCCAACCACTTTGACACCTGCATGTAGTGCTCAACCTGTACCACAACTACTTCCAACCCGCCTTGTCCACCGGCCCAGTTGAAGTCCGCCACCTCCACAGCGGTGCTTCCGGCGCGGGTGCGCTTGCCGGGAAACAGCGGTGCGTGCGCAATGTACCTCTGGCCTTGTGTGCTCATCGCCGAGAAAGGGTGCACGGTCGTCAGGTAATCCCGCAGGTCGTCAGCCAGCCAGGTCGCTAGGGGCACTACGCGATCACTCTTGGCGGTCTTGGGTGTGCCGGCAATCCACTCCCCCTGTCTCTTAGTGGCAGTACGCCGAACACGCACAGCACCGACGGTGCCTGGGATGTCCGGTAGCGTTACATCGCCAACCTGCAGGCCCTGCAACTCCGCCGCCCGTACTCCGGTGTAGGCGGCGAACAGCACCGCCAGGGCGTACACGGGGTTGTTGCGCTGTGGGGCAATCCAGTCATGCAACGCCGCTACTTCACTGGACGCCAGCGGCCTGTGCTCAAACGGCTGCTTGGCTCGCAGGCTGGTGCCGGAGGGGTGTGGGCTGACAGCCTGCCGCTTAGTGCTACTGCGCCTACCGGAGACAACGGGGTTGGCGGCAATGGCTGATCGTCCACGGCGGTGTCAAGGATGCGCTTGAGCGTTTTGACAATCTGTTTCACCGTCTTCGGGCTGCGCACGGCAGTGTGTGTCTTTGCGCGTGCGAGTTGCTGCTTGCTGCTCTGCCGCTTGGTGACTTTTGCAGCTCTGGGTTTGCCGCGTGTTACGAAGTTGCGCTGGTAGGGCTTCAGCAGCTCGGCGCGAAAGCGGGCCACGTCGGCTGGGTCTGCTGCAGGGGGTGTGCATGGTTGCTGGCAAACTCTTCACCGATTTTTCGGGCAGCGGCGTTTCCGCCCACTCCGCACTTCCCAACGGTCCGTGTCGGCCCGCGCCCGCTGCGGCCTGGTCCATTGACACGCGTTTACTGGCAGATCCAAGCTGAAGGACATGAGCAAGAAGCTGATCACCGCAGCTGTGTTGGCGTTCGGGGTAGCCGTCGGGCTTGCACCGGCTGCACACGCTGACATCAATCGGGAAGTCTGCCTAGCCGTGATGGCTATGGGCGTAAATCCCTACGATCCCAGCGACCACTACGCCCTGAACATGCTCGAACGGTATCCGAACATGACTTTTAACCAGGCTAATGATCTGGTGAAACAGGCGTTTGGCTCGGTCCGATGGCACAACAACCCAATGTGCAACGGAGTAACGATTCCCGAGAACTACTGACTGCCGCACTCTGGGCGCACCTGTCGCAAAGGCCAACGGGTCAGAAAGAAGGTTGCGGCGCGCTCGCTGTCACACGCTGTCACAGTGCCGTTTCGGGCCGTCGAGGCAGTGCGGATCAAGAGCGTCCGCAAGCCTTCTAGCTGCGCAAAAATTTGGTGGGGCGGGCGGGGCTCGAACCCGCGACCAACGGATTATGAGTCCGCGGCTCTAACCAACTGAGCTACCGCCCCAGGCGCGGCGCACGACGAGTGCGCATCGCAGTAGACACTAGCGCGCAGCAACACCAGCCAAGCACCTGCACTCACTCAACCGGCCGCAGTCGGAACACCCTGATCTCCCGCGGCGCCGCCTGCTCGCGGTAGGCCTCGTACCCGGCGTAGAAATCCACCGCGGTCTTCCACGCCGCCTCCCGTTCCGGACCGCTCAACAGTTCAGCCCGATACCGGCGTGGTGGGCCGTTGTATTCGACCGTGCACTCCGGATTCGCCTTCAGATTGGCACTCCACGCCGGGTGCTTGTCCCTCCCGTAGTTGGACCCGATCGCCAACAGCCCGACGCCATCCCTGATCAGCGTCAGCGGATTCGTGCGCTCCTGCCCCGACTTGGCACCGATAGACGTAACAAGGCCGATCTTGCCGAAGCCCATGGTGCCGAACCGGCCACCCGTCCACGGGATCAGCCGCTTGTCGATGTGTGGCGCCACATGAACGGCCATCTGATAGCCGAACCGACTCATGGCTATGCGTTCGAAAACTGCCTCGTCAAACCGCAGCCGCCGCCCACGAAGAGGGCTTTCCCGTCGAAGAGACACACCATGCCGATACCCACCCACCGCGCCGCTAATCCTCGCCTTTACGTGCCTTGCGCCGCGCCTCCCAGGTGTATTGCTTGTACTCGTCCTGCACGTGCGTATCGCGGTGGTTGGCCGGACACAGCCACTGCCGGTCCATCCGGTCGCCATTACCTGTCATGTCGATGATCTGATAGTCAGCGTCGGCGCGACAGCTCAAGCAGTAGCTGGTGCCAACCTCAAGGATCTCCCCGATCACCTAAATCTTCCCCTCGCGCAACAAATGCCGAAACCGGCTGAAACACAACTCAATACAGGTAAACCACGGCGCCGTCTCCGCCATGGCACACCACCAATGCGCCGTCACCGGAGCAGGTCATCGCGTAGTGCCGACGCGTCACCGGACTCATCGCATCGACCTGCCGCGTCTCCGAGCTCACCGGGCCATTGGCGGCATATGCCAAACGAACCGCTTCGGCGAACTGACAGGTCGTATCGGAAGACCCGACCGCTGATGACGTCAACCCGCCCGCCGGCGCAGCCGTAGCAGGACAGACCAGCGCACCCGGCGGCAACGTCACGGGCTTCTTGGATGTGGACGTCGTCGACGTAGGAGCGTCCGCCGCCGGCACCCACGTCGGACAGTGCTGGGTCTTGAACGCCAGATCCGACGGCATGATCTGCACCAGCTGCGGCCAGCTGCCGGCGCCGTTGGCGATGGTGTCCGACAGGGTCCCGGACAACCCGCGCAGCCGCTCCCAATAACAGTCGTGCGCGCCTTCCGACCGGTAGGTGCCGGGCGCGATGTCGACGCCCACCTTGAAGGTGCCGTCTCCCGGGAAGGTAGCCGGTGCCCCGGCGACCGGGGTGGACGACGACGGCGGCAACGGCGGCACCGTTGTCCCGGGATAGATCGGCGGCATGTAGGACGTGGTGTCGCTGCGCCGAGTGATCGTGGGCGCGGCGGTTTTCGGACCGGCTCCCGAACACCCGGCCAAGACGCAAACCAAGAGGACGAAGACTACGCGACGGGCCATCTCGCGGCCGTCAGCTAAACACCGTCTGACCATTGACATCGATCAGATATCGCTCGGTCCCCGACTCCACCCGCGCCGCGTCCGCCCCCAACGACACCGCGATCTTGTTGCAGGAATTGCGCATGATGTCGAAGGTCAACTCCACGGCCTCGGCTTCGCTGAAGCAGGAGCGCACCTCGGCGGCATCGTCGACGGCGAGGTGCGCAGGGGTCCAAATTAGCGCATCTACATACCGCAGCGCTGCTTTAGCGCGCGCGTCCAGGACCGATGATGTCTCGAATCGGGCGATCTCGTCGTACAACGTCTCCGAACCGCCCGCATCCAGCGCATGCCCTTCCCGCAGCGACTTGCACAGCCGGCAGTTGTGCGCGTCGGCCACCCGCAGCCGCACCAGCTCAGACGTCACGGGGTCCAAGTCCCGCATCCGGGCCACCGCGGGCGCGAACTCGCCCAGTAACACTGCGGACGGCTCGCTGCCGTCGTCCCAATCGACGGCCTGGCCCACCCACTCCAAGTACGCAGCACCAACACCCAACGCTTCCAGGCCGGCTCGCACTCGCGGCACGAAGTCGGCGATAAAGATCGCCACGACAGCGCGAAAAGTGCTGTCGCCCAGATGCTTGAACATAGAAGACCGTTGCTCGACGGTGATCATCGAGACGTCGGTGCTGAATTGCTCGGCGAAGGCCGCCACCACCGCGTCGGCCTCCGATGGCGGCGCGTCAGACGGGGCGATGGGCAGCGGCGGTAACCCCAGCACCGAAGCGCACACCCGCCGCACCATCCCCGCCAGCGGCGCGTTACCACAAGACAACGCGACCAACCGCGCCAGTTGGTCAGTTTCGAGGGCAGCCACCCCCATACGGTAAACCTATTGAGCCTGGCTAACCGAGGACATGTGAAAGTCCGGTATCCGCAGCGACGGCATCGCGGCGCGGGTCGCCCAGTCGCCCCATTCCCGCGGCAGCGTCTGTTCGCTGACGCCGGCCTCGGTGGCCCGGCGCAGCAGATCCAGTGGGCTCTCGTTGAACCGGAAGTTGTTCACCGCTCCGGTCACCTCGCCGTCCTCGATCAGGTACACGCCATCTCGTGTCAGGCCCGTCAGCAGCAACGTCGTCGGGTCGACCTCGCGGATGTACCACAGCGTGGTCAGCAACAACCCGCGCTCGGTCGACGCGATCATGTCGGCCAGATCCGCCGACCCGCCCGTCATCACCAGGTTGTCGGCACCGACCGCGACCGGTACGTCGAACCGTGCGGCCGTGGCTCGCGGATAGGCCAGGGCGTTGATCACGCCGTCGCGGATCCAGTCCACCTGGCCGATCTCCATGCCATTGTCGAACACCGACGCCGTCTCACTTGAATTGCTCACCGCCACAAACGGTGTGCAGGCCAGGCCGGGCGCCATCGGGTCGGAGAACAACGTCAACGGCAGCGATGTAAGTCGCTCCCCCACCCGGGTCCCGCCGCCGGGCGCCGACAGGGCCGTCCGGCCTTCCTGTGCACCCCGGCCGCCCATCTTCCAGTTCAGGTAGATCATCATGTCGGCCACGGTCGAGGGCGGCATGATTGTTTCGTACCGTCCCGCAGGCAGTTCCACCGTTCGCGACGACCAGGACAACCTGGTGGACAGATCCGACAGCAGCGAATCAATCGACACATCAATGAAATCCGATGTACCGACGCCTGCCCAGGCGGACGCGTCGCCACGCTTGGCGTTGAGTTCGATGGCCCCGGTAGGCAGGGTGTAGCGCCGCCGCAACCCCGTCGAGGACGCCAGGAACGTCGTCGAACGACTGTGGTGGGCATAGCCGAACAACCGGTCCGCGCCGCGGAACGCCTTGCTCAACGGACCGGCGATCCCGGTGAATGCCGCCACCCCGGTACCGGGTACGGGGGCGTCCCAGTCGGCGGGCTCCCCCACATCGCCCAGCAGCGGGGCCGCGTCACCGGCTTCGGGCGCCGAGCGGGCCGCATCCTGCGACGACACCACCAGCCCCGGCAGTGCCGACGGGTCGGCGTCACCGGAGACCACAGAGCCCACATAAGCGCTAGAGCCCTGTCGCACAATGGAAATCACGGTCACGCTGCGGCTGACCGCAACGCCGTTAGTGGTCATCGTGTTGTTCGCCCAGCGCAGTGTCGCCTCGACCGTGTCGGTGACCAGCACCATGGTTTCGTCGGCCCGGCCGGCCTTCGCCGCCTCGGCCAGGACGATCTCGACGACGTGCTGCGGTGTGATCATCGGCCGCCCTCGGTCCGGGTATTGAGCACGTTGATGCTGCGGAACAGCGCGGACGGGCAGCCGTGACTGACCGGGGCCACCTGGCCGGGCTGCGCTTTACCGCAGTTCAACGCACCACCCAGCCGCCAGGTCGACTGCCCTCCAACAGCTTCCATCGAATTCCAGAAATCCGTGGTCGTCGCCTGGTAAGCGACGTCGCGCAACTGCCCGTACAACGCACCGTCCCGTATTCGATAGAAACGTTGTCCGGTGAACTGGAAGTTGTACCGCTGCATGTCGATTGACCACGACTTGTCGCCGACGATGTAGATGCCGTCGTCGATGCGTGCGATGAGATCTGCGGTGGACAGATCCGAAGAGCCCGGCTGCAGCGACACATTGGCCATCCGCTGAATCGGCACGTGGTGCGCCGAGTCGGCGTAGGAGCAGCCGTTGGAACGCTCCTGACCCAACCGCGGTGCGAACACCCGGTCCAGTTGGTAGCCGACGAACACTCCGTCGCGCACCAGGTCCCAGCTTTGCGCCTCGACCCCTTCGTCGTCGTAACCTACTGTGGCCAGGCCGTATTGGACGGTGCGGTCGGCGGTCACATTCATCACCGGCGAACCGTATTGCATCGACCCGAGTTTGTCCGGGGTGGCGAAGGACGTCCCGGCGTAGGCGGCTTCGTAACCGATAGCACGGTCGTATTCGGTTGCGTGGCCGATGGATTCGTGGATAGTCAGCCACAGGTTGGACGGGTCGATCACCAGATCCGTGGGGCCGGGCATCACTGACGGCGCGCGCATCTTCTCATACAGCAGGTCCGGGAGTTCGGCGAGCTCGGCGGTCCAGTCCCACACAGAATCGCCGGCCACCGCTTCCCAGCCGCGCGCGGTCGGCGGGGCCAGCGTACGCATCGAGTCGAAGCTGCCCGCCCGGGCGTCGATGCTGACGGCCTCCACCGAGGGTTGCAGCCGCACCCGCTGCTGGGTGATCGAGGAACCGAAGCTGTCGGCGTAGAAAGTCTGCTCTTTGACCGCGGTCAGACCGGCCGACACGTGGTCCACGCCGTCGGCGTCCAACAGCCGCCCGGAATAATCCTGCAGCACCCCGATCTTCTCCGACGCCGAAACGGTGAACGGGTCGATCTCGTAGTCCGACACCCAGCTGGCGTCGGCGTACACCGGCTCGGCTGCCAACCGGACCTGTTCGGTGTTCAGGGCCGCGAGGACGGTGGCTATCTGCGCGGCGTGCCGCGCGGTGCGGGCCGCCACCTCCGCCGACAGCTCGGCGTGCGAGGCGAACCCCCAGGTCCCCGCCACGATCACCCGTACCGACAGCCCAACCTCACGGCTGATCACCGCGGTCTCCAACTCGCCGTCGCGCAACTGGATGATCTCGGTGCTGATGCGATGAATCCGCAGGTCGGCGTAGCTGGCTCCGGCCTCCCTGGCCGCCGACAGTGCGGCGTCTGCCAGCTGATGGCGCGGCAGGTCCAGGAAGTCGGAATCGATCCCCCGGTTCGATGTCACGGTCCCACCGTAACGACCGGCTTTAATACATTCATGTCCGCCACGCCTCGTCGTTCCACCGCGCTGGCGTACGGGTTGCTGGCCCCGAGCCTGTTCGGTGTGGTCGCGTTCCTGTTGCTGCCGATTCTGGTGGTGATCTGGCTGAGTCTGTACCGGTGGGATCTGCTGGGTCCGCTGCGTTACGTCGGGTTCGCGAATTGGCGCTCAGTATTGCGCGACGGCGATTTCGGCGACTCGCTGGTGGTGACCGCCATTTTCGTGGCGATCGTGGTGCCGGCGCAGACGGTGTTGGGGTTGTTGGCCGCGATGATGCTGGCCCCGAAGCTGCCGGGCACCGGGCTGTTCCGCACGCTGTATGTACTGCCCTGGATCTGCGCGCCACTGGCCATCGCGGTGATGTGGCGCTGGATTCTCGCCCCCACCGACGGTGCCGTCAGCACCCTGCTGGGCCGGCGCGTGGAGTGGCTCACCAATCCCGACCTGGCGCTGCCGATGGTCTCCTCGGTGGTGGTCTGGACCAACGTGGGCTACGTGTCACTGTCGTTCCTGGCCGGGCTGCTCGCGATTCCCGACGACATCCACAACGCCGCGCGCACCGACGGCGCCAGCGCCTGGCAGCGGTTCTGGCGCATCACGTTGCCGATGCTGCGTCCGACGATGTTCTTCGTGCTGGTCACCGGAGTGGTCAGCGCCGCACAGGTTTTCGACACGGTATACGCGTTGACCGGCGGCGGACCGGAGGGCAGCACCGACCTGGTGGCTCACCAGATCTACGCGGAGGCGTTCGGCGCGGCGGCCATCGGACGAGCCTCGGTGATGGCGGTGATCCTGTTCGTCATCCTGGTTGGCGTCACCTTCGTGCAGCACCTCTACTTCCGTAAACGGATCAGCTATGACCTCACGTAACACGCTGATCTACGTCGGCCTGGTGTTCGGGGCGCTGATCACCCTCGCCCCGTTCGCTCTCGGCCTGTTGACCTCGTTCACCTCCGCGCATCAGTTCGAGACCGGTTCACCGCTGCAATTGCCGCGCCCGCCGACACTGGCGAACTACACCGATCTGGCGGGCACCGGGTTCGGGCGGGCGGCCGCGGTGACCGCGCTGATGACCGCGGTGATCCTGCTCGGCCAGTTGACGTTTTCCATCCTGGCCGCGTACGCGTTCGCCCGGCTGCACTTCCCCGGCCGCGACGTGCTGTTCTGGGTGTATGTCGCGACGCTGATGGTGCCCGGCACGGTGACGGTGGTTCCGCTGTATCTGATGATGGCCCAGCTTGGAATGCGGAACACATTCTGGGCGTTGGTGATTCCGTTCATGTTCGGCTCACCGTATGCAATCTTCTTGCTGCGTGAGCACTTTCGTCTGATACCCGACGACCTGATCAAGGCCGCGAACCTGGACGGTGCCAATACGCTGGACGTGCTGGTGCATGTGATTCTGCCGTCCAGCAAGCCGGTGCTGGCCGCGCTGACCATGATCACGGTGGTCTCGCAGTGGAATAACTTCATGTGGCCGTTGGTGATCACCAGCGGCCGCAAGTGGCGGGTGCTGACAGTTGCGACCGCCGACCTGCAGTCGCGGTACAACTCGCAGTGGACGCTGGTGATGGCGGCGACGACGGTCGCGATCGTGCCGCTGATCGTGTTGTTCGTGGCGTTCCAGCGCCACATCGTGTCGTCGATCCTGGTGTCGGGGTTGAAATGAACCGCCCCCGATTTTCCACGCTGTCCGCCCTCGCCCTTGCCACGGTCTCGGCGCTACTGCTGGTAATGGCTGTGCTGATGGGCCGTTCGGATGACAACGGCAAGATCGTGGTGACCGTGCGGTTGTGGGCCGAGCCGATCGCGCAGGCGTATCGGGACTCGTTTCAAGAGTTCTCCAGGCGCCACCCCGACATCGAGGTGCGCACCAACATGGTGGCGTTCTCCAACTACTTCGACACCCTGCGCACCGATGTGGCCGGCGGCAGCGCAGACGACATCTTCTGGCTGTCCAACGCCTACCTCGACGCCTACGCCGACAGCGGACGGTTGATGAAAATCAATAAGGCGAAGGAGGATTGGGAGCCGGCGGTCGTCGAGCAATTCACCCACAACGGCACGCTGTGGGCAGTGCCGCAGCTCACCGACGCCGGGATCGCCGTCTTCTACAACACCGACCTGCTGGCCGCCGCCGGCGTCGACCCCGCGGTGCTGGACAGCATCAAGTGGAGCCCCGGCAGCGACGACACCTTACGGCCGCTCCTCGCCAAACTCACCGTCGACGTCGACGGACACCGCGCCGACTTACCGGATTTCGAATTCCGCCGCGTCCGCCAGTACGGGTACAACGCCGCCAACGACCCGCAAGGCATCTATCTCAACTACATCGGGTCGGCAGGTGGTGTATTCCAACGCGGCAACGAATTCGCGTTCGCCAATCCCGAAGCGGCAACAGCGTTTCGTTACCTGGTCGGCCTGATCAACACCGACCATGTCGCACCGCCGGCTTCCGACACCAACGACAACGGCGACTTCTCCCGCAACCAGTTCCTGGCCGGCAAGATGGCGCTGTTTCAGTCCGGCACTTACAGCCTGGCCTCGATAGCTCGTGATGCCACCTTCCGGTGGGGTGTGGCCATGCTGCCCACCGGACCCAAAGGCCGGATCAGTGTCACCAACGGCGTTGCCGCGGCTGGCAATTCAGCCTCTCACCATCCCGAGGCGGTACGGGAGGTGCTGCAGTGGATGGGTAGCAGCGACGGCAACGCGTACCTGGGCCGCGAGGGCGCTGCCATCCCTGCGGTGCTGTCGGCCCAGCCGGGCTACTTCGCCCATTGGAAATCCCGCGGCGTCGACGTCACGCCGTTCTTCGCCGTCCTCGACGGCCCGCGCATCCCTGCGCCCGGTGGTGCCGGATTCGCCGCCGGAAACGAAGCGCTGCAGCCGTTCTTCGACGAAATGTTCCTGGGCCGAGGCGATATCGAAACGACGCTGAGGCGGGCGCAGGAGGCGGCGAACGCCGCGGCGCTCCGCTAGCCGGGCACGACCAGCACCGGCACCGGACTGTGCCGGATGATCTTGGCGCTGCGTGTGCCGAGAAAGGCCCGCCGAACATCGACGCGCGGCGTGGTGCCCACCGCGAGGATCTCGCCGTGGATCCACTCCGGTTTGTCCAGAACTTCCATCCAACTGTGGCCGGTCACCACCTCGAGCACAGTGTCCTCGCCGACGGCTCCGTCCTCTTTCAGCGCCTGCAGACTGGCCATCGCCTGGGCAGCCCAGGCCTTCAGAATGCTGTCCTCGGCCTCCAGCCCCACCTCCGGCGGGTACATGGTGCGGCCACGGACCGCAAAGGTGATCACCCGCAGTGGGACACCGTAACGCTCGGCGGCAGCGGCGCACCGCCGCACCAACGCCAGTGATTGCTCGCTCGTGGAGTAGCCACAGCTCATCCGCCGAAAACCGCCGGTGTGCACGTGGTATCCGGGTGCGCTGATGGCCACGGGCACCCGCGCGGCATGCAGCAGCCAGTCTGCCGTCGACCCGATCAACATGTGGGCCCGCCCGCCGGCCGGCAGTGACCCCAGCACCAGGATCCGGCCGTCGACCTCGTCGACGATCTCGGCTAGTCCGGCTGCTACCGAACGATTCGTCCGCTGCCGAAATTGCACCTCGATCCCTTCGGCCAACGGCCGCAGGTATTGCCGCGCCTCCCGCTCCGAATCCTCCGCCAGGTGCGCCGCCCAGTTCTCGAACTCGGCGTCGACTCGCGCGAAAGACGGTGTCGGCCAAGGCTGGGGCACCACGGTGGCCACCGTCAGTGAGGTGTCCAGCGTCCGCGCTGCCCCGACAGCAAAATACAGGCCCGGGAGTCCGATTTTGCTGGCTCGGTACCCGACCACCACGGTCATGGACGATCCCGATTGAGCACACTGTGGTGACGGCCCCAAACCAGGTAATACACCAGCGCCACCACTATCCAGCCACTGAACGCCAGCCACGTGTACCAGTGCAGACTGAACAGAATGTATCCGCATGCCAACACCGAAAGCAGCGGCGTCACAGGGTAACCCGGCACCCGAAAGGCGCGCTCGAGGTCGGGTTCGCGCACCCGCAGGACGATCACCCCCACCGACACCACGATGAACGCCGTCAGCGTGCCGATGGACACCATGTCGGCCAGGCTGTCCAGTGGCACCAGCGCGGCCAGCACCGACGCGACGATAGCCACGAGCACGGTGTTGTTCACCGGCGTCATGGTCTGCGGATTCACCGCCGCGAACCGCTTGGGCAGTAACCCGTCGCGGCCCATCGCGAACAGGATGCGGGTCATGCCATACAGGGTGACCAACGTGACGGTGAAGATGGAGATCACCGCGCCGGCGGCCAGAATGGTGCTGGCCCACCTGCTGTGCGTGACGTTGTCGAGAATGGTGGCCAGCCCGGCGTTTTCTTGCTTGCCGAAGTTCTGCCATGGCTGGGTGCCCAAGGCCGCCAGCGCCACGAGCACGTACACGCTGGTGACCACCACGAGCGCGGAGACCAACGCGCGCGGCATGGTTTTCTGCGGGTTCTTCACCTCTTCACCGGCGGTCGACACCGCGTCCAAACCGATGTAGGAGAAGAAGATTGTGCCCGCCGCCGCTCCGATGCCGGACACCCCGAAAGGGGCGAAGTCTTTGAGCTGGTTCGCGTCATAGGCGGTGAACGCGATGATCACGAACATACCGAGTACCCCGAGCTTGATCAGCACCATGATGGTGTTGACCTTCGCCGACTCGCTGGCGCCACGGATCAGCAGCAACGCGCACAACCAGATCAGGATGACCGCGGGCAGATTCACCCATCCCCCGGGCACCCTGTCCCAGGGTGCCGCCGACACCGCGGTCGGCAGTTCCAATCCGAACAGGTTGTGCAGCAACTTGTTTACGTAACCGCTCCACCCGACCGCAACCGCGGCGGTGGCCACCCCGTATTCCAGCAGCAGACAGGCCGCCACGACGATCGCTACCACCTCACCGAGCGTCGTGTACGCGTAGGAGTACGACGAACCGGAAACGGGCACGGCCGAAGCCAATTCGGCGTAGCACAGGGCGGCGAGTCCCGCCGCGATCCCGGCGATCAGGAACGAGAGGATCACCCCGGGACCCGCCTCGGGCACGGCTTCGGCCAGTACGAAGAAGATTCCGGTGCCGATCGTGGATCCGACGCCGAACATGGTCAGCTGGAAGGTGCCGAAGCTGCGTTTGAGGCCCGAGTCTGCGTTCGCCTTGCCGACTGGGCGGCGGCGCAGCATCTGCTCTTTGAGGCTGATCGATGTCGCCGGCAACTGCGCCTCCCGTCGGTGGGTCAGCTAAGTATGAGCCTCGAGGGGTGCTTCGGCGAGCTAACCGAGAAACCCTACCTGGCAGAGATGATGGTCTGGATCGCAATCCCGGCACCGCCGGCCACCACAGTGATTGCCAGCGTTAGCCAGTCGGCCAGTTTGGGACGCTGCGGGTTCGCCGACAGCTGTCCGGTGCCGCCGCGGGCGGTGATCGCATCACCCATCTCGTCGGCGCGGCGCAAGGTCACGGTGATGGTCGCGGCGAGCAGGTCGATGACCTCCAGCCGGCGTTGCTGGCGTTTTTCCTTGCGGTTGCGCGGTGTCGGCTTGGGCCGCAATCGGCGGGCGGCATACAGCACCTGAAATTCGTCGATCAACATCGGGAAGGCGCGCAGCGCCAACGCCAATGCGACCGCCCATTCATCCACCGGCAACCGGAATAGCCGCAGCGGTCGCCCCAAACTCGCTACCGCGGGACCGATTTCGGCGACGTTGGTCGTGTAGGACACCAGACCACCCAGCGCCAGCAAAACCAATGTCAGCGCCGTGATCCGCAGGAAGTTCAAAAACCCGCCAAGTCCCAGTTCGACGCTGCCGATGACGATCTCGGGGCGTCCGCCCGCCAAAGCCGCAGTAAAGCCGCCGATAGCCAACACAATCCACAGCCAGCGGGGTATCGACGGCAACGCGCCGCGTGGAATGCGGGCGATTCGGATCGCGGCCACCACCAGGGCCGCCATCAACCCGATGGTCACCCAGCCCGGGTAGAACGCCAGCAGCGCCGAGATACCGAACACCACCAGAAGCTTGGTGCCGGCCCACAAGTCATGGATCGGGGAACCGCCCGGGATCGGAACCAACAGCACCACGGGACGTCCGTGCTTGCGCGTCTCCCGTTTAGTCGGCGCCGAAGTCGTTGTCACGACACACCTCCCGCGGAGGTCGACGCCGACACCGATTCCAGCGTCCCGTTATTCAAATGAAGGATGCGCGGACAAAGGGTCTCCATCCCCAGGTAGTCGTGCGCGATCACGACCACCGTCAGTCCGCTGTCCCGGCGCAGACCCTCAAGCAGGCGCAGTAGCCCGCGCTGGCTGTCGGTGTCCAGACCGGCCAGTGGTTCGTCCAGAATCAAAGCCCTGGGCTTGCAAGCGAGTAGTCCGGCCAGCACGACGCGACGCATCTGACCCCCGCTGAGTTTGTCGATGCTGCGGGTGGCCAGCGCGGGGTCCAATCCCACCACGCCGAGCGCCGCGGCCACCCGGTCGGTGTCCTTGTGCGAAAACCCGGCCGCGGAGGCGACTTCCAGGTCCACTCGGCTGCGCATCAGCTGCAATCGGGCCGCCTGGAACGACAACGCCACCGCGCCGACCTGTTCGTGGGTGGGGCGGCCGTCGAGTAGGCATTGCCCGCTGGTCGGTGTCGTCAGCCCGGCCATGATCCAGCCCAGCGTGGACTTGCCAGTTCCGTTGCCACCGTGGATCAGCACGCCGTCGCCCTGCTCGACGACAAAGTTGATGTCGTGCAGCGCGGTCTTGGCCCACGGGGTGCCGATCCCGTATTCGTGGCCGACATCGATGAGTTCCAGCGTTTTTTGCCGGACGTCGCCGACTCCCACGGCGGGCGCTGGCGCATCCGCTGCTTGCACCATGCCGGTGTTGTCCGGCGAATCACTGAGTTTGATTGTGCGGTCCGCGGATTCGGCCTCGTTGTTGTAGTGCGTGATGTGCACCAGCGCGGTGCGGTGTCGCTTCGTCAGACCGGACAGCACACTGAGCAACCCGTCCCGGCCTTGCTGATCCACCATGGTGGTGACCTCGTCGGCGATGAGCATCGCCGGTTCCCGGGCCAGCGCCGCCGCCAGCGCGAGGCGCTGCAGTTCACCGCCGGACAGGCTGCCCGTCTCGCGTTCGGCGAGATCGTCCAGACCCACCTCGCGCAACAGCTTGGCGACGTCGGTTTTGGTTCCCGGTGGCAGACCCCACACCAC
The DNA here is from genome assembly GCF_001673315.1 of Mycobacterium asiaticum. Classification (GTDB taxonomy): domain Bacteria; phylum Actinomycetota; class Actinomycetes; order Mycobacteriales; family Mycobacteriaceae; genus Mycobacterium; species Mycobacterium asiaticum_B. Next base: position 172,558 of record NZ_LZLQ01000015.1, read on the forward strand.
GTCGTCGGCAACCCGAGTGCCGAGCACCTGGCTCTCGGGGTGCTGCAGCACCACGGCTGTACCGCCGAGCTTGCCCAGACCAACCGCGCCGGGCCGGTCCACAGTGCCCGCCGTCGGTTGTCGGCCGGCCAGGATAAGCATCAACGTGGTCTTGCCGGACCCGTTTGCACCGGTGATCGCGACGTGTTCGCCGGCGTCGATCTCCATGCTGATCTCGCGTAATGCGTCCTGCCCCGCGCCCGGATAGCGGAAGCGCACGTTATTCAGCCGCACCGGAACCGGTCCGACGGCGGCGTTTTCAAGATCACCTGCGGGCGCGTCCAGCTTGTGCACGTCCGGAATGCCGCGCATCCGTTCCAGCAACCGGGACAGGGCCCACCAACCCACCAGCGACATCACCATCACTCCGATGGCGACCAGGCCGAGGAGCACCACGTGCCAGTACCGCAACGCGAAGGCATAACCCACCTTCAGCCAGGCGCCGACCGCCTCGAGATGAACCCGGCTGAGGAAGGAGGCGAGCCCGTCCACGTTGGCGGTGATGGCGTCGCGCATCAGATGCCGCAGCCGAGTGAGGACCATCAACAACCCGACGTTGCCGGCGCCGAACAGCACTCCGGCAAAGAAAGACGTCACCACCACGGTGGGTGTGCCGCGGCCCTTGCGTTTGATGAACCCGGTGAGGCCCCCGATGTAGGCGCTTTGAACCACGCCCATGAATCCGCCGCCACCGGCAATGAGGAATGCGATGAGTCCGGCAGCAATGGTCGCGGTCAGCAACACGCGCAGGCGGTGCCGGTAGGCCAGCAGCCCGGCGGGGACGGTACCCAGCAGGGCGATTCCGGCGGCAAACGGCACCACGACCGAGACAATGGCGGTCACCGCGCACAGCGCTGCCATGACCGAGGCTTGCGCCAGTTCAGTCGGTTGCAGCGGTCCACCCCGAACGCGCGACAGGGGTGGTCCGGTCTCACTCACTCGACCGATTCTGCCAGGTCTACTCGCCGCCGGTTGCGCCAAGCGCGTTTCGTGGGACGGCCCGTGCGAGTGGTTCCGCATAGCAAAGCTATGCAACGATGGGCGCATGAGTTCGCCCGCTGCAGCAAATGACACGAAGGCCGTCCACGGCCTGGGAGCGGATCTGCTTGCCGTGGTCGCGCGGTTGAATCGGTTGGCAACCCAGCGAATCCAGATGCCGTTGCCCGCGGCCCAGGCCCGGTTGCTGGCGACGATCGAGGCGCAGGGGGAAGCCCGCATCGGCGACCTGGCCGCGGTCGACCACTGCTCACAGCCGACGATGACGACGCAGGTGCGTCGACTCGAGGAAGCCGGATTGGTGTCGCGGACCGTCGACCCGGGCGACGCGCGCGCGGTCCGGATCCGGATCACGCCGCAAGGCGTAGACACCCTCAACGCGGTGCGTAGAGACCGTGCCGCGGCGATCGAACCGCAACTGGCCAGGCTCGATCCGGCCGACCGTGAGGTGTTGGCCGACGCGGTCGGGGTGTTGCGGCGCCTGTTGGAGAACGCGGCCACTGCCCCGGGGCGCCATACCCTCTGAGGACAAGGTGGCTACACCGCCGCAACGGGTAGAAACTGATGTGGATATCCGCTGAGGATCCGCTGAGGAAAGGTGACGGCCATACCTGACGTCTCCCCGTTGACCGTGTGGGTCGGATCCACGCGGTACGACTTCGTGCCGGGCCGCGACGTGACGGTGGGCATCGGCGATCACTGCGACATCCCCCTGGAGCCCGAAGGGCCCGTGGGACCCGAGGCCGCCGCTCACCCGATCCTGGTGTTGCGCTTCGCCGGTACGCATTGGCTTGCCGTCGATCAGAGCCACCGGGGTCTCTTTCTGGACGGTGCCCGGATGTCGACGATCGACGTCCAGGACGGTCAGATGGTCGCGATCGGTGATCCACAGCACGGTCCGCGGCTGATGTTTCAGGTCGCTGCGCCCTCCGACGCGCCGCCGCCACGCACCGACCCGTTGGGAGTTTCGGTGCCGGCCCCGTCGCCGTTGCCGTCCCCCGAAGAAGCGCAGCCCGACGGACCGCCGCCGTTGCCCGAAGAAGCGCAACCGTTGGCACACCCGTCGCCGTTGCCCGAAGAACCGCCGACCGGACGCATGGCGGTCGAGCCGGAAACACGTCGGCTTCCGGCGGTATCGGCGGCCGCACCGCAGCCAATCCCGGTGCCCGAACCACCGGTTGCGGCGATTCCGGCGCCCGCGCCCCTCGAGCCGGAGACCACCCAACTTCCGACCGGCGCCGAGCCGGAGACCACCCAACTTCCGACCGGCGCCGAGCCGGAGACCACGCAACTTCCGACCGGCGCCGAGCCCGAAACCACCCACCTTCCGACCGGCCCCGTCGAACGTTCTCCGCTCGAACGCCCCACCAACCCGTTTCGTTACGTCCCCGTCGACGCCACCGCATCCGACGATGCGCCGGCCAAGGGCCGCGGACTCGTCGAGCGGATGGCCGGGGCAGGCCGCAAGCTGCTGCCCACCCGCGCCGAGTCCGGCCCGGACGAACCTGCCCCACAGACCGGTCGGCTGCCCTTGCAGCCGGGTGCCCGCACCCTCGGGGTCACCGCCCACGACCTGGGACTCGTCATCAACGGCCGCGAGGTGCTCTCGAACATCTCGTTCACGACCCCTCCTGGGTCACTGATCGCTGTGGTCGGGCCGTCCCCAGCCCGGAATTTCGCGCTGACCGGACTGCTCGCCGGGACGCGGCCGCTCAGTTCCGGCGTCCTGACCGTGGACGGCCACGACGTGCACGCCGAGCCCGAGACGATGCGGTCCCGCATTGGTGTGGTGACGCGCGACAACCGCGTGCATCCCAGCTTCACCGTGGAACGGGCCCTGGACTACGCGGCTGAACTACGGCTGCCGTCGAACACCTCACCGGAAAACCGCGAGCGGGTCATCGACCAGGTTCTCGACGAACTCGAACTCACTGCGCACCGCGGCACCCGGATCGCCAAACTGCCGCCCGAGGCGCGCCGCTGCGCGTCGCTGGCCGTGGAACTGCTGACCCGCCCGTCGTTGCTGATTGTCAACGAGCCCGGCGAAGGACTCGATCCCGCGCAGGCAAACCACGTGCTGGGATTGCTGCGCCGCCAAGCCGATCTGGGCTGCGTCGTCGTGGTGGCAAGCACGTCGCTGATCCACGTCGATCTCTGCGACCAGGTGTTACTGCTGACGCCAGCCGGCCAACTGGCTTTCGCCGGCCCCCCAGCCCACATCGAGCCGGCACTGGGCACCAGGGACTGGTACCAGATCTTTGCGCGGATCAGCGCCGACCCACTCGGCGCACATCGCGCCTTCCTGGTCCGGCAGCACGGGTCGATATCCCCGAGTCCGCCGCCGGTGACGAAGCCCGAACGACTTGCGCCAGCGCCGGGTTTCGGCCGGCAGTTCCGGTTGCTGGCGGGTCGTCAACTCCGGCTGATGGCGACCCGCCCGATCTATTCACTGCTGTTATTGCTACTGCCGTTCGCGCTGGGCGCGCTGACGTTGCTGATCCCCGGCGACGCCGGTCTGAACCGGCCAGATTCCGCAGCGCCGAACACCCACGAAGCCCTGGAGATCTTGGCTGCCCTCAACTTCGCCGCGGTGCTATTAGGCACCTTCGCCACGATCGGTGACTTGGTTGCCGAGCGGCGAGTCTTCCGGCGCGAACAGGCCGTCGGGCTGTCGACGTCGGCTTATCTGCTCGCCAAGCTGGTGGTGTTCAGCGTCATCGCGGCCGTGCAGGCGGCGATCCTGACCACCGTGGTCGTGGTCGGGAAGGGCGGCCCTCGGCACGGGGCGGTGCTGCTCGGCAATGCGAATGTGGAGCTGTACGTCAGTGTGGCGGCGACGGCCGTGGTCTCGGCGATCGTGGGGTTGGCATTGTCCTCGCTGGGCAGGTCCAAGCGCGAAACGCTGCCGCTAGCGATTCCGGCAGTGCTGGCGTCGTTGCTGTTCGCCGGGGGCCTGGTGTCGCTGGTGGGTACCTGGGGCTACGACCAGGTCTCCTGGTTCGTCCCGGCGCAGTGGGGGTTTGCGGCGTCCGCCGCCACGGTAAATCTGCGCCGGGTCGAGAAGCTGGCGCCGGACAACCTCGTGTGGACGCACTACTCGGGGTGGTGGGTGTTCGACATGCTGATGCTGCTGGCTCTGGGCGCGCTGTGGGCCGGGTTCCTCCGATACCGGTTACGGCCGCCCGCGGGTGGCGGCTACACATAACGTCGGATTACACATAGCGTCGGACGCGGCGACAATAGTCGACGAATTGCTGCCCGTAGTGCTGGCGCATGAAGTCCTCTTCGCGCAAAACCTGCCGATGGAACAGCCAGGTGGCGGCGAACAGGTAGACCAGCGGAACCCAGTTGGGGAACACCAACAGCTGGCCGACCATGAACAAGAAGAACGCGACGTAGATCGGGTTGCGGCTGACCGCGAAGATGCCCGACGTGACCAACCCGCCGGGCCGGTCGACATCGATGCCGACCCGGAAGCTTCGCCCGAACGACACCAGGCTGAGCACGAGGATCACGATTGCGATGGCGCAGCAGGCCACACCGATCCAGGCCACAGCGGCGGAGTGGAAGAACCTTTCCGAGGTAAGCACCGGCCAGCCGAACGCGACGGCAAAGATTGTGTAGAAGTAGAACAGCGCGACCGGGGGGATCGCGAAATCGGACTTGTCGAGCCTGCCGAAATGCATCGCCCGGATACCGGATCGCTTGAGCAGCAACACCCTGCCCAGGACGGTGCCCATCAGCAGGACCACCAGGAGTGCTGCGAAATAGTGCGGCATTTTGCCGTTCCCTCTGTCGCCGTGCTGACCTAACGATTACATGACACCGCAGCGTCCTGAAGTGTGACTTGTTTCAGCGGCACGGGCGACGGGTTACGGTCGTGGCATGGCGTCAGACAACAAGAGCACTGCCGATCATCTGCGGGACGCACTGGACGGGCGGTGGCGCGATGTGCGGAACCAGACTCGGGCCCAGCTCTCCGAGGAGGCGTTCCGCCCGCACTACACCCCCAACACTGTGATCGCTCGTGCCAAAGTGGCCGAGCAGATGCAGATCATGGCGACCTCCGGGATCTCCGATGAGGGATTCCGCAAGGAACACGGCGGCACCGGTGACGTCGGCGCGGCGGTGACGATGATCGAGATGCTGGCCATGTCGGACCTGTCCCTGATGGTCAAGGCCGGGGTGCAGTGGGGACTGTTCGGTGGTGCGGTGGAGAACCTGGGCACCGAACGCCACGGCTCTTACATCAAGGACATCATCACGTTGGATCTGCTCGGGTGTTTCGCGATGACCGAGACCGGGCATGGCAGCGACGTGCAGTCGTTGGAGACGACGGCAACCTACGATCCTGAGACCGAAGAGTTCGTCGTCCACTCCGAGACACCTTCGGCCCGCAAGGACTACATCGGCGGTGCCGCCGAAACAGCCCGAATGGCAGCGGTTTTCGCGCAGTTGATCACCCACGAGGACGGCAAGCCGGTCAACCACGGGGTGCACTGCGTGCTGGTCCCGATCCGCGACGAGGACGGCAACGACCTACCCGGCGTGACCACGTCGGACTGCCAGTACAAGGGTGGCCTGCCCGGCGTCGACAACGGCCGCATCATGTTCGACCATGTCCGGGTTCCGCGGGTCAACTTGCTGAACAAGTACGGCGACGTTGCGGCCGACGGCACCTACACCTCGCCGATCGAAAACCCGAACCGGCGATTCTTCACCATGATCGGCACCCTGATTCGCGGCCGGGTCACGGTAGGCGGCAGCGCGGGCGCCGCGGCCCGGGTCGCGCTGGACATCGCCACCCGATACGCGTTGCAGCGCAGGCAATTCAGCGCGCCGGACGACGATGACCGCGAAGTGCTGATCATGGATTATCTGGTGCATCAGCGCCGGTTGTTCCCGCTGATCGCGCGGTCCTACGCGCTGCAGTTCGCGCAGAACGAGTTGGTTTCCAAGACCCATGACCTGCAGACCTCCGATGTGGTGGACGCCGAAGAGCAGCGCGAACTGGAAGCGCGCGCCGCGGGTTTGAAGGCGGCCAACACCTGGCATGCGTCGCGGGCCATCCAGGAGGCCCGGGAGGCCTGTGGCGGCGCCGGTTACATGGCCGAGAACCGGCTCATCGCGTTGCGCGCCGACACCGACGTGTTCACCACGTTCGAGGGCGACAACCACGTGCTGACCCAGTTGGTGGCCAAAGAATTGCTCACCGCCTACGCCGACGACATCAAGAGCATGAGCCCGGTGGAATGGGTGCGCTTCGCGGCCAACACGGTTGGTGACCGGGTGATGAAACGCACTGCGGCCGAAGCGATTATGCAGCGGATCATCGATTCCAGGCAGGACAGCGAAGAGGAAGGCAGCCTGTTCAACCGCGGAACACAGGTCTCGATGTTCGAAGACCGCGAGGACTACCTGCTGTCCTCGGTGGCACGCCGGCTACAGGGTAAGTCCAAGGAGATGTCGGCATTCGACGCCTTTAACGCCGTACAGGATCACGTGCTGCACGCGGCCCAGGCGCACATCGACCGCATCGTGCTGGAAGCCTTTGTCGCCGGGATCGATGCGTGTCCCGACCCCGAGGCGCGCGAGTTGCTGGATGTGATCTGCGACCTTTACGCACTGACCGTGATCGAGGAGGACAAGGCCTGGTTCATCGAACACCGGTACCTGTCGACCGAGCGAGCCAAGGCCGTCACCCGGGGCATCAACGACAGGTGCCGGGTGTTACGTCCCCATGCCCGGACGCTGGTCGACGGGTTCGGAATCCCGGAGTCGTTGCGCTACGCCGAGATGTTGCACCCGGAGAATCTGCCTGATTAAGACCGGTGAATCTGCCCGACCAAGACCGCGGAATCTGCCCTACCAAGACCGGAGAATCTGCCCTACTAAGACTGGTGGGGAATCGGGCCGAGCGCCTTGAGCTTGCCGTCCGGTCCGATCTGGAACTTCACTGTGCCCCGTTGGCTGGGGCAGCATTCCTCGTCGTTGCCGGTCCGCCACTGATACTGGACGGTCACCGTGTCATCACCGGGCGGCAGCACGGTCAGATACGGCTTCGGGTTGGGCGTCGCCGGGCCCAGCGGGGTGTTGCGGTCGAAGAACAGCACCTGTTGCGGGGTGGACTCGGAGGCGATGGTGGGGATGATCTGCACCCAGTTCAACCGGCACTTGCGGGTCCGGCCACGTCCGATTTCCACCCACGTCGAGCCAGGCACTTCGATGAGAACTTGGGCGATCGCCCGGCGCACCGTCTCAGGCGTCGGGTTGTCGGATAGTTTGCAGCCGTCCGGCTTGGCTGGAGGTGGGGCCGACTGTTTGTCACCGCACCCGGCGGCCGCGAGGGCGATCAGTACCGAGATCACTATTTGGCGGCATCGCACGGCGGTAGCCTAGCTTCCCCGCTGGGGCCGTGCTTTCGGGAGGCCGTTGGATGTTTGCCCGGCTTGTAGCGACAGCTCGTCAGACAGCTCGGCAGGGGTTGTCGCGCTGAGGCGGGCAAAGGGAGAACCGTTCCTGGAAGGCACCGGTGTGACGGAGGCAACCCCGGCGTCTGATCTACGTCACAACCGCACCCGCACAACACATTTCGTCTTATCACTCGTCCCGCATACCTGGACGGCGCCTGTGAATGTGCCCCTGGTTTCGTCAAAACCCCAGACTCAGGGCCTAAATCCGTTCTCCCCGTGGGTAATCTGGCCGCAGACCACTGGTCGACGACGACCAAGCTTCCGGGCTGGTCACACGGACTTTCCTTGCTTTCTCGTTGATTTTCCTCGCTTTTCTCCTCGCTTTTTTACTCGCTTTCCCGCTGCCTTTTCCCGTCTTTTTCCTCGTCTTTTTCCTCGTCACTTTCAAGCCCCGCACACGCGCCACGCCCCACTGCGAGAAGTCTGTAAAACGGTCGAAACCTGGGAAGTGCCGTACCGAAACATCATTGCCGCAGGATTCTGGCGGATACCCCGCCGCGATTCCGAAAGGAAGTGGACACCATGCAGTCCGAATCCGACGCCGTGCGCACCCAGTGCGCATACTGCGGCGTCGGCTGCGGCATGGTGTTGCAGATCACAACCGATCCCGAAAGCGGCCGTCGTCACATTTCGAAATCTATTGGGCACGACGACCATCCGGCGAATTTCGGCCGCCTGTGCACCAAGGGCGCCACCACCGCCGAGTTTCTGAACGGCCCGGGACGTGCTGAGTCGGCATATGTCCGCACGGACCGTGGCCAACCGCTCGAGCCTGTGGACACGGACACCGCGATCGCCAGATCCGCCAAACGGTTGCGGGCGATCATCGACAAGCACGGCCCGGACGCGGTGGCAGTCTACGTCTCGGGGCAGATGTCCCTCGAAGCCCAATACCTGGCCAACAAGCTGACCAAGGGCTTCCTTCGCACCAACCAGATCGAGTCGAATTCACGGTTGTGCATGGCCGGCGCCAGTTCGGGATACAAACTCTCCCTGGGCGCCGACGGCCCCCCCGGCTCCTACCAGGACTTCGAACACGCCGACGTATTCTTCGTCATCGGCGCCAACATGGCCGACTGCCACCCAATCCTGTTCCTGCGCATGATGGAGCGGGTCAAGGCAGGTGCAAAACTGATCGTCGTCGACCCGCGCCGCACGGCCACCGCCGCCAAAGCCGACCTGTTCATGCAAATCGCACCGGGCACGGATCTGGCGCTGCTCAACGGATTACTGCACCTGATCGTGGAAAACGGGCACACCGACCCGGACTTCATCGCAGAGTTCACCACCGGCTGGGATGCGATGCCGAGCTTCCTCGCACAATTCGCGCCTGATTACGTCAGCGAGATCACCGGTATCCCAGCCGAAGACATCCGCACCGCAGCCCGCTGGATAGGCGAGGCAGCGAATTGGGTGACCTGCTGGACCATGGGGCTCAATCAGAGCACGCACGGCACCTGGAACACCAACGCGATCTGCAACCTGCATCTGGCCACGGGCGCCATCTGCAAACCGGGCAGCGGACCGTTCTCCCTCACTGGCCAGCCCAACGCGATGGGTGGCCGCGAAATGGGTTACATGGGACCGGGATTGCCCGGTCAGCGCTCGGTGATCAGCACCGACGACCGCGAGTTCGTTGAGGACCAGTGGGGCATCCCGCGCGGATCGCTGCGCACCGATGTCAGCGACGGTGTGATCGACATGTTTACCCGCATGGCCGACGGACAAATCAAGGCCTGCTGGATCATCTGCACCAATCCCGTTGCGACGGTTGCTAATCGCAAGACAGTGTTAGCAGGCTTGGAGAAGGCCGAGTTGGTGATCGCCCAGGATGCGTACCTGGAGACTGAGACCAACGAGTACGCCGACGTGTTGTTGCCGGCCGCCCTCTGGACCGAATCGGACGGGGTCATGGTGAACTCCGAACGCAACCTGACCCTGTCACAGGCAGCGGTTGCCGCGCCGGGGCAGGCGTTGCCGGACTGGCAGATCATCGCCCGGATGGCCTGTGCGATGGGGTATTCCGAGTTCTTCGACTACCTCTCCGCCGAAGAGGTGTTCGAGGAGCTCAAGAACTTTTGGAACCCGAAGACCGGCTATGACATCCGCGGCATCAGCTACGACCGGTTGCGTCAAACATCGGTCCAATGGCCATGCCCGCCGGACAGCACCGAGGACCGCAACCCCATCCGTTACCTCAATGACGGTGTCAGTCAGTACCGACTGGTCCGGGAAGACGGCCACGCCCCGAGAATTGCCTTCCCCACCCCGAACGGGCGGGCGGTGTTCTATGCCCGCCCGCATCTGTTGCCGGAGGAGATGCCGGACGCTGACTACCCGTTCCTGCTCAACACCGGACGCCTGCCGCATCAGTGGCACACGATGACCAAGACGGGCAAGGTCGCGAAGCTCAACAAGCTGAATCCCGGCCCGTTCGTCGAGATCCACCCCGGGGACGCGGCCCGCCTGGACATCTGCGAGGGCGACCGGGTGGAGATCGCATCGCGGCGCGGGCGCGCGGTGCTGCCCGCCGTCGTCACCGATCGCGTGCGGCCCGGCGACTGCTTCGCGCCGTTCCACTGGAATGACGTGTTCGGCGAATACCTCGCGATCAACGCTGTGACCAGCGACGCCGTCGACCCGGTCTCCCGTCAGCCCGAATACAAGGCGTGCGCGGTCACCCTGACCAAAGTCGCAGCCGCCGGACAGACCCACCTCGCCACGCGCTACCAGGCACCGGAAGTCAGCCTGGCGCAAATCGACGCCGTTGCCGAATTTCTCGGCGTGGCCGCCGAACCGATCCCCGAGTTCGACGGTGGCGGTCGCGCCTATCTGGCCGGGTTGCTGTCCGGCCTGCGCTTGGAAGCCGGCCGGCCGATGACCGGATTGCCCACGCTGCCCGCCAGCGCTCCCTTCGACACCCGCACCCGGTTGTGGGTGGACGGGGTGCTGGCCGGAATGCTGTCCCGCACTCCGGCGGAGGTTGAAAGCCCGGGCACAGAACAGGCCCCGGTCGTCGTGTTGTGGGCCTCCCAGACCGGTAACGCCGAAGAACTCGCCGCCGACATTGCCTCGCGGCTCCGTGACGCCGACGTCGCCGTCGCGCTGCACGGCATGGACGAATTTCCGGTCAGCGATCTGCCCCACGCGCAGGAACTGCTGCTGATCACCAGCACCACCGGCGATGGCGACCCGCCGGACAACGGCATCGCACTGTGGCAGGCCTTAACCGCGGCGGACGCACCACGGCTGGCCGAGACGCGCTACGCCGTTCTCGCCCTGGGCGACTCCAATTACAGCGACTTCTGCGGCCACGGACGCAAGCTCGACGAACGGCTCGCACAGCTGGGCGCGACCCGCATCACAACCCGCGTCGACTGTGAACCTGACTACGACGACGCCGCCGCCCGATGGCTCGACGACATCCTGCGTGCGCTCACGCAGCAAACAAATCCGCTACCCCAAACCGCTCCCGCGCCGAAGCAGTACTCCAAGAAAAGCCCCCTGGTCACCGACCTCATCCGTAACACCACACTCAGCCGCCCCCGGTCGGCTAAAGACGTGCGGCAGCTCGTGTTCGACCTGCCCGACGAAACGGTCAGCTACCAGGCCGGTGACGCCCTCGGGGTATGGCCGCACAACAACGATGCGCTCGTCGAGGAATGGCTGACCCGCACCGGGTTGGACGGCCACACCGAGGTGGAGGTCGCCGGGCACGGCTCGATGTCGCTGCGCACCGCGCTGACCGACCGTTTCGAAATCGCTCACCTGAGCCCGGATCTGCTTCGCTTCGTCCGGGAGCGCACCATCGACGCACACGCGGCCGGCCAACTCGCCGACCTGATGAAGCCGGAAAACAAAGCGGCACTGGCGGATTGGATGTGGGGACGCCAGTCGGTCGACTTGCTGGCCCAGGCGCCCGTCGCGGCCTCGGTCGACGAGTGGCTGGCGGTGCTCAAACCGTTGCAGCCGCGGCTGTATTCGATCTCCTCCAGCCCCAAGGAGCACCCCGGCGAGATCCACCTGACCGTCTCGCCGGTCCGCTACAACTTCCGCGGCATCGCACGTCGCGGCGTCTGCTCGACATATCTGGCGGACCGCTCCCCCAGCGATCAGATCGCGGTCTACGTGCGGACCTCGAAGAACTTCCGGCCGCCGAGCGATCCGCGGACCCCGATGATCATGGTCGGCCCAGGAACCGGGATCGCCCCGTTCCGCGGTTTTCTGCAGGAACGGCGAGCCTTGGGTCACACCGGCCCGAACTGGTTGTTCTTCGGCGAACAGCACGCCGCCACCGACTTCTACTATCGCGACGAGATCCAAGCCATGCACCACGACGGCCTGCTCACTGAGCTTGACCTGGCGTTTTCCCGGGACCAGCAGCAGAAGGTCTACGTGCAGCACCTGATGCGCAAGCGCGGGGCCGAGCTGTGGCGTTGGCTGCAGGAGGGCGCGCAGCTGTACACATGCGGCACCGCCGATCCGATGGCAAAGGACGTCGACCAAGCCATCTGTGACATCGCGGCCGAACACGGCAAACTCGACCCGACCGCGGCGCGCGCCTTCGTGCAGTCGCTGTGCGCAGAAAGGCGCTACCACCGCGACGTGTACTAACGACAACTTGTGGGTAACTCCGTAATTTGACGGAAACGTCACGAACCAATCTTTGACACATCGGAGTCGCACCATTCACCCAAGAGATTCGCGGACTCTAGGGAGGGTCGTACGCGTGACTTGGCAGCTCGAGGGTTCCAACGGGACAGAAGCGAACCCTGCGTGTCCCCTGCACAGCCCCTCACGAAATGGCGATGGACAGCTTGAGTGGGCCGGTTTGCCGGTCAACCTCGACCTGGCTTTTTCGCAGAATCAGCGCGATAAGGTCCTGGCCCAGCACCAGATGCTGCGACGCGGCACGTTGTTGCGGAGTTCTAATTCTGACGCCGCGCAAGCGTGCGTCTGCGAAGACGCCAACGAATCCGTCACCAGTAGCTAGTCGACCGGCGTCATGCCGGCTCAACTTCTGCGTCTTGGCTCAACTTCTGCGTCTTGGCTCAACTTCTGCGTGCCGATGCGAACTTATGCTGGCAGGCCTGCCGAGACCGTCTAGACCTATAGTGGGGACATGCAACAGGCCGTACAGCTGCGCTTTGCCCGCACGCGCTGTCTCGCCGTGGAATGTTGTTGTTGTCGTCCCTGTTGATTCCTGACGCCGTCTGAACGCTCAGCAATCGTCGCACTCCGCCGCCGTCGAACTCGGCAACTGCTACAGGTCTTGAGGGAGAAGCAACCCACCAATGACTAACGTGAACAGAACAGCCCACCAAGCCCACGCCTACATCGTTGGGGAGTGTGTATGACCATCGCCGAGAACATCACACAACTGATCGGCAACACGCCGCTGGTCCGTCTGCGCCGGGTCACCGACGGCGCTGTCGCAGACGTGGTGGCCAAGTTGGAATCATTCAACCCCGCGGGCAGCGTGAAAGACCGCATCGGGGTGTCGATGATCGACGCCGCCGAGAAAGCAGGCTTGATCAAGCCGGACACCATCATCGTCGAACCGACCAGCGGCAATACCGGCATCGCGCTGGCGTTGGTGGCCGCCGCCCGCGGCTACAAGCTGGTACTGACCATGCCGGAGACGATGAGCGTCGAACGCCGAATACTGCTGCGCGCCTACGGTGCTGAGTTGATCCTCACCCCCGGCCCCGAGGGCATGGCAGGCGCCATCGCCAAGGCCGAGGAATTGGTCAAGAGTGACGAGCGCTATTTCATGCCGCAGCAGTTCGAGAACCCGGCAAACCCGGCCGTGCACGCCGTCACCACCGCCGAGGAGGTCTGGAAGGACACCGACGGCAAGATCGACATCTTCGTTTCCGGCATCGGGACCGGCGGCACCATCACCGGCGTCGCACAGACCATCAAGGAGCGCAAGCCGTCAGTCCAGTTCATCGCGGTGGAACCGGCCGCGTCGCCGGTGCTGTCCGGTGGCCAGAAGGGCCCACACCCGATTCAGGGCCTCGGCGCCGGATTCATTCCGCCGGTGCTGGACATGGCCCTGGTCGACGAGGTCGTCACCGTCGAGAACGAGGACGCGTTCACCCTGGCCCGTCGGCTGGCCAAGGAGGAAGGGCTGCTGGTCGGGATCTCCTCGGGTGCCGCGGTCGCGGCCGCGCTCGAGGTGGCGCGCCGGCCCGAAAATGCCGGCAAGCTGATCGTGGTCGTGCTGCCCTCGTCCGGTGAGCGCTACCTGAGCACCGCCCTGTTTTCGGATCTGAACGACTAGCGATGCTCCAGGCGATACGGCGCGACATACGAGCCGCCCGGGAACGGGACCCGGCCGAGCCCACCGTGCTCGAAGTCGTCTTCGCCTACCCGGGTGTGCACGCCATCTGGGGCCACCGCATCAACCACTGGCTCTGGCAACGGGGAGTGCGACTGCTGGCGCGGACCTTGTCGGAACTGAATCGGATCCTGACCGGGGTCGACATCCACCCTGGCGCCCAACTAGGGCCGGGCCTGTTCATCGACCACGCGACCGGCGTCGTGATCGGGGAAACGGCAGAGGTGGGCGAAGACGTCACGATTTTCCACGGCGTGACCCTGGGCGGCACCGGCCGGGACCGCGGCAAACGCCACCCCACCATCGGAGACCGGGTGACTATCGGTGCCGGAGCCAAGATCCTCGGCGCGATCAAGATCGGTGACGACAGCCGAATCGGTGCCAATTCCGTTGTGGTCAAAGAGGTTCCGTCCAGTGCAGTGGTGGTCGGCGTCCCCGGTCAGGTGGTCAGCCGTCCCGGTCCAGCCAGCGAGGACGAATCCAAGCTGCCGGATCTGGTTGGTGTCAGCCTGAAGTCGTTGCTTACCCGGGTGGCCAGGTTGGAGGGCAAAAGCAACGGTGCACCCGCCGAGCAGCGGACCGAGCGTGTCATCCGACCGCCGGAAGCCGGGGTTTGGCACGGCGAGGACTTCTCCATCTAAGGAATATCGCGGTGCGGAAAGTGTTGGTGCGCTCGTGAGTTCTGTGGTGATCGCAGCAGTGGCGATCGGTGCGGCGCTGGGTACCGCTAGCGTCCTCGGCGTTGTGGTCAACCGCCGCTCGGGTGTATTGCGGAACACCAATACTGTTGTTGGACAAGATAATTCAGATCTCAGCCTGTCGGAACATGGTCCGACTGTGGTGCATTTCAGCGCCGCTTGGTGTGGGCCGTGCGCTGCGGTGCGCCGCGTGGTCGACCAGGTGTGTGCCGATCTGCCCGATGTCGCTCATGTAGAAGTCGACATCGACGCGAACCCCGCCGCGGCCAAGCGACTGTCGGTGTTATCACTGCCCACCACGTTTATCTTCGATGCCGAAGGCCAGCAGCGTTACCGCAGCGCGGGGGTACCGAAAGCCGCCGATCTGCAGACCGCTCTGCAGCCCCTCAGAGGAGCACATTGATGCCATCCGATCCCAGCCAGGTAGATGTCCGGGGCCCGCGTTTCGCCGCGTGGATCACCACCACGGTGCTGGTATCGACGCTGGTGGTGTCGGTATTCAGTCAAGTCGCGGCGGCGGTGATTCTGGGCGTGCAGGCAATCGTCTTCGCGCTCAGCGCGGTTCGCGGCCCGCGCAACAGTCCGTACGGATTGGTGTTCGCCAAACTGGTGGCGCCGCGGCTGAGTCCGGTCCGCGAGCGTGAGCCGGTGCCGCCGTTGAAATTCGCGCAACTAGTGGGGTTGGTGTTCGCGGTGATCGGAGTGATCGGTTTCGCGGCCGGGCTTACTTTGACCGGCGTGGTCGCGACCGCCTTCGCCTTGTTCGCCGCTTTCCTCAATGCAGCCTTCGGGATCTGTCTGGGCTGCCAGATGTACCCGTTGGTGGCACGGTTTCGCCGGGCACCTGCGTAATCGTCGAATTATCTACTGGTAGATCGGAAGGCGACGGATCCCCAGGACGAACTGTCTCGGCCTGCTGCAGGCCGGGTTGTGCAACTTGTACCACCAGATCGGCGTCCCACGCGCGCCGCAGCAATCCCGGCACGTCGATGTGCATCGCAGCGTCGAAGCTGGGACTCGACATCAGGTCTTTCACGTAGGACAGGACTTGCTCGGCGACCGTTTCCTCTACCCCGCCGACCCAGCCGATAACGCGAGCACCAACGCCGCCAGGATCAACGGCCGTACGAATGTGATGTTTCTGCACTTCCTCGAGTTCGACCGTTACCGTGCACGGCGGGTCCAACCGCAACCGAAATCTGATCTGCACCTCTACCTTGCCGCGGTAGCGGAAGATTTGCTTGGCCAACTGCACCTTGACCCGTAGGGCTATTGGGACCGTGACGATTTGGCGCCAGTAATCGTCTTCGCACACAGCGACGCCGACCGCACCGCGGGTTCCGAGCGCTGTTGCGGACGCGATCTTGCCCGGGCCAGCCGCAAGGGGACCGATCGCGATCTGATCGCCGACCAAGCGGGCCACTACCTCAGCAACCCGGTCCGGCGGCGCCGCTGCAAGTAGAACGAGGCGAGTGAATTCTTCGGCGGTTAATTCGCCCACGGAATTCTCCCTGCCACGTCGCATGTCGATCCGGATGTTGCTCCAACGCTCGCCTCGTCAGCACATGTGCGTCAAAGCGTGCGTTGCGACCTACTAGCGGGCAACTTAGTGCCCGAGCTAGGTGACCGAAGACCAGGGATGCTGAGCCGTCCGAAGCGCGTTGTGAGTGAGATAGCCCGCAAGAACTTTCACGGGGACATGCCTGGCACGTCACTGCTCGCCACGCCTACTCAGGAAACACGCTCGACGTGCATGACCCAGTTATTAGCCGAGCAGAACAAATCCGCCAAATCAGGCTCCCCCGGAAGGACTCGAACCTTCAACCCTTCGGTTAACAGCCGAATGCTCTGCCAGTTGAGCTACAGGGGACTATCAGTCCAGCGGAGGCTGGTGCTGATCGCGGGATGACTCTAGCGTACTGGCAAGGCTGGACCCAACCGGACCCGACTCGAGCGGGCGCGGCCATTCTCAGCCGAATGAGGCAGGATGGAGCCAGTCGCAATTCTTTCTCGGAGGGACCGTTTTGATCGGGTATGTCGCTGTGTTGGGCGTGGGTTACGTGCTGGGCACGAAGGCGGGGCGCCGCCGCTACGAGCAGATCGCAGGCACCTACCGCGCGGTCACCGCAAGTCCCGTTGCCAGATCGCTGATCGAAGGCGGCCGTCGCAAGATCGCCAATCGCATTTCCCCCGATACCGGATTCGTGACGCTGGCCGAGATCGACAGTCAGACGAGCGTGGTGGATCGCGAGGTCGAGCGCCTTGACCTCCACCCGGAACGCGAACCGCAGGTGAACGCCGCACGCTGACGTACAGCGCGCGTCAGGCGGTCAGGTCGTCGCCACTGGCCTGTTGCAGCAGGCTGCGCCGGTAGGCCTCCATCGCGACCAGGTCGCCGAACAACGCGTGGTATTCGTCGCCTTGTTCGATCGGTGACATACGCTGCAGCTTGGACTTCACCTCGGCGATCTGCCGGCCCATCCACACCTCCTGCAGGCGGGCCAATACCCCGGAGATATAGCGGGGCAGCTGCTCGTCCTCAGCACGGATGGATTCGACCCCCAACTCACTGATCAAGCCCGCGGTCAGTGTCGAATCGGTCTGCTGGCGCACCATGTCCAGCCACTGCGCGCCGCTGACCCCGGTCGAGGTGCCGCCGGCAGCCTCGACAGCTGCCCGCACCGCCGCATACCCGGGATGGGTGAAACTCTCCACGGTCAGCGTGTCGAACACCGGCCCGGCTAGTGCCGGAAACTGCAACGCGGATTTGAGCGCCTCACGCTGCGGCCACAGCGTCGGGTCGCGCGGATCAGGACGCGCGCCCGCGGACCCCCCGCCGGCGGATCCGGGAGCGGATTCCCGCAGGGCGCGGCGCGGCGCCCTGGCACCGGTCCCGGGGCCGGTGGGCTTCTTGGCGTCGCCGCGCACCCGGTCGATGACCTGAGCGACGTCGTCCCAACCGACCCACCCGGCCAATTGCCGCGCGTACTCGTCGCGCAGCGTGGGGTCCTTGATTCGGGCCACCATCGGAACGCAGCGACGCAGTGCTGCCACCCGACCCTCGGCGCTGTCCAGGTCCAGCTCGGCAAGCGAGGCGCGAATCGCGAACTCGAACAACGGTGTTCGACGGGCGACCAGGTCACGCAGCGCCCCGTCACCGGACTTCAGCCGCAGGTCGCACGGGTCCATGCCGTCGGGTGCGACCGCGACGAAGGACTGCCCAGCCAAATTCTGCTCACCCTCGAAGGCCTTGAGCGCAGCGGACTGTCCGGCCTGGTCGCCGTCAAAGACGTAGATCAACTCGCCGCGAAAGAAGCTGTCATCCATCATCAGCCTGCGCAGCATGGCGAGGTGCTCGTCACCGAACGCAGTGCCGCAGGACGCGACCGCGGTGGTCACCCCGGCCAGATGCATCGCCATCACGTCGGTATAGCCCTCGACAACCACCGCCTGGTGCCCCTTGGCTATGTCGCGTTTGGCCAGATCGAGCCCGAACAGCACCGACGATTTTTTGTACAGCACCGTCTCGGGGGTGTTGACGTATTTGGCTTCCATGGGGTCGTCGTCGAACAAACGCCGGGCCCCGAACCCGATGACCTCGCCGGTCGAGGTGCGGATGGGCCAGAGCAGCCGCCGGTGGAAACGGTCGATCGGACCGCGGCGCCCCTGCCGGGAAAGGCCGGCGGCTTCCAGCTCTTTGAACTCAAAGCCCTTGCGCTGCAGATGTTTTGTCAGCTTGTCCCAACCCGACGGGGCGAAACCACAACCGAATCGACCGGCCGCCTCGGCGTCGAAGCTGCGCTCGGTCAGGTACTTGCGGGCCGGGGCGGCCTCATCGGACTGCAAAGCCTCGGCGTAGAACGCGGCCGCTGCCGCGTTGGCGGCGACCAGCCTGCTGCGGCTGCCGCGGTCGCGCTGCACACTAGTGGCCGAACCGGTGTAGGTGATGGTGTGACCGATCCGGTCGGCCAGCATTTCCACGGCCTCGACGAAGCTGACGTGTTCGATCTTTTGGATGAACGCATAGACGTCCCCGCCCTCACCGCAGCCAAAGCAGTGAAAGTGCCCGTGATTGGGCCGCACGTGAAATGACGGTGATTTCTCGTTGTGGAACGGGCATAGACCTTTGAGCGAGTCAGCGCCCGCGCGCTTCAGCTGAACGTAGTCGCCGACGACGTCCTCGATCATGGCCCGTTCCCGGATAGCGGCGATGTCGCGGTCGGCGATCCTGGATCGCCCGCCGGAACGGCCCGTATCCCTTGGACCCAGCGGACTCGACACGGGGCTAGTCTAGGCGCTCAGCGCGTGGCGGCATCCCCAAGTTGACCAACGTCGATGCGCTCCAACCGGCCTTCGGTGTACGAGGCGATCTGATCGACGATGACGCGCAGTCGCGCCGCGTCGTCTGCTGCGCTGCTGAACGCCGCGGCAAACATGGGGTCCAGCGTTTGGGGGGCTCCGGCCTGCAACCAGTGCGCTACCCGGTGGATCCGTTCGCGCTGCCGTGCCTGGGTTTCGAGATGCCGCGGATCGGACATGATGAATTGCAGCGCAAGGATTTTCAATAAGGCTACTTCCGCGCGCACCAACTCAGGCACCACCAGATCAGCCTGGTAACGCACCACCGGGCCGGGGCCGGCCGCGGCACGGGTAGTCGCGATCGCGGCGGTGGCGAAGCGGCCGACCAGCTCGCTGGTCAACCGCTTCAGCGCGACCGCCGCTGTCAGCGTCGCGTCGTACTTGCCGACCGCGGCAACCACCGGCAGCCCCGACAATCGCCGCGCGGCCTCCATCAATTCGTCGGCGCGGACCCGGGGAAATTCGCGCTCCCCCAGCTTCGCCAGCCCGGCCGCGTCGTCCTCGTCGCCTAGCACCCGCAGGTCGATGCGTTCGGAGACGACGCCGTCCTCCACGTCGTGCACGGAATAGGCGACGTCGTCGGCCCAGTCCATCACCTGGGCTTCCAGGCACGGACGGCCGGACGGGGCACCGGTGCGCAACCAGGCGGCGGCCGCGCGGTCGTCGTCGTAGAAACCGAACTTGCTGCTGTTGCCGGGCCCGTCCCCTTGCGACCACGGATATTTCGTGACGGCGTCGAGCGAAGCGCGCGTCAGGTTCAGTCCGGCGCTGCGACCGGCCGGGTCGAGGACTTTGGGTTCGAGGCTGGTCAGAATTCGGAAGTTCTGCGCGTTGCCTTCGAAACCGCCGTAGCCTGCGGCGACCTCGTTGAGCGCCCGCTCGCCGTTGTGTCCGTACGGCGGGTGTCCGATGTCGTGTGCCAGGCCGGCCAGCTCGACCAGATCGAGGTCGCAGCCCAACCCGATCGCCATCCCCCGCCCGATCTGGGCGACCTCAAGCGAATGCGTCAATCGGGTGCGGGGAGTATCGCCTTCACGAGGGCCGACGACCTGCGTCTTGTCCGCCAGCCGACGCAGCGCGGCACTGTGCAGCACCCGCGCCCGGTCGCGGGCGAAGTCGGTACGGTGCTGTCCTTCCGTGCCCGGCAGACCTGCAGACTTCGGCGCTTCGAGTACCCGCCGTTGACGGTCCACCTCGTCATAGGGGTCGTCATAGGGGTCGTCGTAGGGGTCGCGCTGATCGGTGCTCACCGACCCACAGTCTGCCAGGGACGTCCGGGGAACTCCGTCAACGCCGGTGGTCGTCGTCACGCGGGTGCGGACAGGCGGTTAAGCCGGGACAAGACGGGTACACGTCGGCTCTCTGGGTCGGATCCAGCGTTGACGAGAGTCAGCGGTTAGAAACCGTGAACTGGCCCCGGCCGACTACGGCGTGACGCCGGTAAAAGAATCCTGGAAATGCTGCAGGGGGACTGGAGAGAAGAATGTACGTGCCCAACAGACGCTTGATGCGTCGACTAGTGACCGCGGCGTTCGCGGCGACCACCTTGCCGGGATTTCTCGGTCTAGTGGGAAGCGAACCGGCCGCCCGCGCGGCAACCCCAGAGTTCTTGCAGGTCCCGTCGGCAGCGATGGGCCGCGATATCACCGTGGAATTCCAGCAGGAGGGTGCGCCGGCCGTCTACCTGCTGGACGGCTTGCGCGCCCGGGACGACCGCAACGGCTGGGATATCGAAACGAATGCGTTCGATGAGTATCGAGGGTCGGGCATCTCGGTGGTCATGCCCGTGGGCGGGCGCTCCAGCTTCTACGCCGACTGGTACGGGTCGGCCAACGGCGCCACCTACAAGTGGGAAACCTTCTTGACCAGCGAGCTGCCTTCTTATCTGGCCGGCAAGGGCGTTCGGAGCACCCGCAACGCGGTGGTGGGCGTGTCGATGTCCGGCTCGTCCGCCTTGATCCTGGCTGCATACCACCCCGGACAGTTCGCCTATGCCAGCGCACTGTCGGCATATTTGACGCCTTCCAGCGGCAATGGACCGACCCTGATCAAGTTCGCGATGAACGACGAGGGCGGCTTCAACCCCGAAGACATGTGGGGGCCGTCGGGCGGACCGGGCTGGCAACGCCATGACCCGACCGTGCAGGCGGGGCGTCTGGCCGGCAACAACACCCGGCTGTGGGTTTACAGCGGAAACGGCAAACCGTCGGAGCTGGGCCAGGGCAGCATCCCGGGCACGGTGATCGAGCAGGTCGTATTGCAGAGCAACGTCGACTTCAAGAACGCCTACACCGGCGCCGGCGGGCACAATGCAACCTTCAATATCGATGGCAGCGGGGTGCACAGCTGGGGCTACTGGAATGCGCAGTTGGTCGCCATGAAGGGCGACATGCAGCGCACCTTGGGCGCTGGCGGCGGCCAAGGCTGACTTCTGGCTGGGGGCGCGGTCCGGCCCGCGATCGACCGCGCCCCCGCGCTTACCGGCACCAAAACCACCATCGCCGCACCGAAGGTTTAATTGGCGATATGCGCATTGCCCGGCTACTGAGCCTGTTACTGACGATCGCGGGTCTGGCCGGGGGGTTGTTGTTGCTGGCACCGCCAGCCGATGCGCAGCCACCGTTCCGGTTGCCCAGTCAGATCACCGACAACGCGGGGGTGTTGTCGGACCCCGACCGCGCCGCCGTTTCCTCCGCAGTCGACAAGCTCTACGCCGATCGCCACATCCGGCTGTGGGTCGTCTACGTCGACAACTTCTCCGGACAAACCGCGATGAACTGGGCCCAGCGCACCTTGCAGGCGAGCGAGTTGAACAACCGTGACGCGCTGCTGGCGGTGTCCACCACCGGTCGCGCGTACGCCTTCCTGGTGCCCAACGGGGTACCGAACGTCAACGCGAGCCAGGTCGACAGACTGCGACAAAACCAGATCGAACCCGCACTGCGCAACGGTGATTGGCGCGGGGCGGCCATCGCCGCCGCCACCGGGCTCAATGCATCGCCCAGTTCGACGGGGCCCTACGCGCTGCTGGGCGTGCTCGGCGGCATCGTCATCGCCCTGCTGGTGCTGCTCCTGGTGATGCGCGTCCGCGCCCGGCGACGACGCGCGAACGCCACCGCCGCCGCTCGGCGCGTCGATCCCACCGACGCGAACGCGCTGTCCGCGGTGCCGCTGGACATCCTCGACGACCTTTCCCGGACGAAGGTAGTCGAAGTCGACAATGCGATACGGACCAGCTCCAACGAGCTCGCACTGGCGATCGAGGAGTTTGGCGAAGAACGGACCAGGCCGTTCACCGAGGCGGTGAACAGCGCCAAAACCGCTCTGTCCCAAGCGTTCACGGTGCGACAGCAGCTCGATGACGCGATACCTGAGACGCCGGCTCAGCGCCGAGAAATGCTGACCCGGGTGATTGTTTCGGCGGCCAACGCCGACCGCGAATTGGAGTCGCAGACTGAGGCGTTCGAGCAGCTGCGCGATCTGGTGATCAACGCGCCCTCGCGCCTCGATGCGCTGACCCAGCGTTACGTCGAACTCACCACCCGGATCGAGCCGGCCCAGCGGCACCTCCTCGAGTTGCACGAAGAGTTCGGCGCGACGGCGCTCACCCCGGTATCGGGCAACGTCGAGACCGCCAAGGAACGGCTGGAATTCGCCGACCGCAACATCAGCGCCGCCCGCGAGCTGGCCGGCCAAGCAGTCAGTGGCCAACAGAGCCGGCTGGTGGATGCGGTGCGTGCGGCGGAATCCGCACTGGGACAGGCTCGTTCACTGCTCGATGCGGTGGACAGCGCGGCCGGCGACATCCGGCACGCCGTCGCAAACCTGCCGGCGCTCGTTGCCGACGCACAAACGGCCATCAAGCGTGCGAACGAGCAGTTGCATCAGGCCGGCACCAAGTCATCCCACAGCGGCGAGTTGATCGCCGCGCGTGATGCGACCGCCCGCGCGCTGGACGGCGCGAGTGGCGGTGTTCGGGACATTGCCGATCCGTTGGGCGCCTTCGCGCAGCTAGCCAAGACGGATGCGGAACTCAACCGGTTGCTGGCCACCATGGCTCAGGAGCGGGCCAACGCCGAACGGCTCAACCGTTCCTTCGAGCAGGCGCTGTTCACCGCGGAGTCACGGGTGCGTGCGGTGTCTGAATACATCGACACCCGCCGCGGCAGCGTCGGTCCCGAGGCCCGCACCCGGCTCGCCGAGGCCAAGCGCCAACTCGAGGCCGCGCACGAGAGAAGAGCGACAAATCTGACCGAGGCAATCGCTTACGCCAACGGGGCGTCGACGCTGGCCGCTCACGCGCAGTCTCTGGCCAACGCCGATGTTCAGTCGGCCCAACGCTCCTACACCAGTCGCGCGGACAGCAATACCGGCGCGATCCTGGGCGGCATCATCATCGGCAACCTGCTGAGCGGCGGCCTGCGAGGTGGCTTCGGCGGTTGGAGCCCGACCTCGTTCGGTGGCTCCGGTTCCTCCGCAGGCTCATCCGGTGGTGGCTGGATGGGTGGCGGCGGCCGATTCTAGGCGCTCGGTTTTTACTCGGCTTACCGTCTTCCTCGGCTCAGCGTCTCTTACCCGGCTTAGCGTCCTACCCGGATAGCCCGGAAATGGGACTGCGCACGCCTGCGGGCGGGAGCGTGAGCCCCCACGCGCAGGACGTGCGCAGTCAATCGGTGCGGACTAGCACACCACCGCTAGCCGAGCGGTGCGCTGCCGCGATCCGTTCTCTCAGGCCCAGCTGGACCCGACGGCGCTGTCCGTCTGCGCCATGTTGTTGCCGGCGCTCTGAACCTTCTGGCCGTGCTGGTTGGCCTGCTCGTAGATCACCTGGAAGTTCCGGCCCAGCTGGGCAATGAACTCCTGGCAAGCCACCGAACCGGCGCCGCCCCAGAAGTCACCGGCAGCCAGCACATCGCGAACGATGGCCTGGTGCTCGGCCTCCAAGTTGGCGGCCTGGGCGCGGATGAGCGCGCCGTGCGCGTCGACGTCACCGAACTGGTAATTAATGGTCATTGAACCTGTTCTCCTTGTTTTGTGAATGTTTATGCGTTGCAGCGGCTTTCGCCGCAGACGAGTTAGCTGCTCAGGATCTGCTGCGAGGCCTGCTCTTGCTGCTCGTAGTTGTTCGCGTCACGAACGAGTCCGTCACGCACCCCATGCAACATGTTCACAATGTTGCGGAACGCCTGGTTCATCTGTCCCATGGTGTCCAGCGAGGTGGCCTGGGCCGTACCACTCCAGCCCGCACCGGCGATGTTCTGCGAGGACGCCCACATGCGACGGGCCTCGTCCTCGACGGTCTGGGCGTGCACTTCGAAGCGGCCCGCCATGTCCCGCATTGCGTGCGGGTCAGTCATAAAACGTGTTGCCATTTTGGCTGTCTCCTTGTTTCGACCTAGGTTGCCTGGATTGTCCAGGCAGTTTGACTGTTGTGACAGCCGGTTGCAGGGATACCGAACCGTCCATCACCCGTTAGCAACGACAGTCGTCCCCCTCTCTTGATCAACCGGCCGCCGGAGAATGTGGAACCACGCTGCTGGGACGTGGCATCTGGAACTGAGGTTCGGCGTTTTCGGCCTCCCACTCTCTCCATTCCGCCCATTCGTCCCACTCATCCGTGCCTGTGGCTATCGCTTCGACTGGCTCCGGGTCTAACGCACCCGGCACGGCGACGACTTCTTCGGCTCCTGACTCGGAGTCCTTAGCCCAGTGGTTGTACTCGTCCGGGGGGACTGCAGTACCCCAGCTGAGCGGAACAGACAACCCGCCTAGCACGCCGGACTCACCCCGCTTCGCCGCGACGGAGTCGGGCGGTAAGGGCGGACCAAGAGGCAATAGCACGTTGTCTCCTTTCAGGGCCGATCTCGATACATCATCACTCGGTAGCAAGTACCACACCACCGAGCCCTTGAATCCTAAGACAATCCGGGGCGGAAAGTCCCCTTTTTTCCGAATATTGCTTCGGTTACCGACGTTCTCATTGTCGGACTGCCACCGGAGTCGCCGCGATGCGGCCCCGATGCGGCCCAGCAGCTGCCGGAACCGGACCCGTGCGGCAGCCCGGCACCGCGTCAAAGGGGTTGGCCGCCAACGTCTTGCGGATCGATCTGCCGTCCGAGCGTGGTCGGAGCCCGAGACCTATCGGACCGGCGGATGCGCCAGAGCCTGTCACCGGCTTTGTATTGGCATCTGGGGTGCTCAGCCGTGCGTGGCCACGTGCGGCCTGCTCCACCAGGCGCGTCCAATGTCCGGGCCACCTGATGCAAAAAAAATTTATTCAATCCAACATTCCTAATCGATCCCTCAAAAAGCCATTTCACCTCGTCGGGTCGATGTGGTTGCCCGTCAGAGTGTGCGAGGTCAGCGGTTTTTCGATTGCCGGCGCGACGAGAGCGTCGGTCGTCGTCACTCTTATTGGGACGTAAGAAATAAGAAGACAACCCCAGACCTCGGTTGCGACCGCCGGATTGGTGGCCTCGAACGGGTTCCGCTGCAGCGGCACCGGACTATAGCGTCCGTGGTCATGTGGTGCATGGTGCTGGTGTTAGCTCTAGTGGCGACCGTGGACCCGGTACGGATCGGTGTCACTGTGGCGCTGTCGTCGCGGCCGCGGTCTCTTGGCCCACTGGTGGCGTTCTGGCTCGGCGGGCTTGCCGTCAGCACCGTTGTGACCGCGACCGTGTTGTTCGGTATGCGTGACGTCACCCTCGCAGCGGTGCATCGAGTGCAGCTCGCCGCGGCTAGCCCGAACGCCGGTCATATCCAGGTCGCGATGGGTGTGCTGGCTCTGGCGGTCGCCGCGGTAACCATGGGTCTTTCGCCGCATCGGCAGGTACGCGAGGGCCTGGCCAGCACCGATCTCACCGAGCCGCGTGCGTTGTCTCGACTGGTGACGCGAGGCGAGGAGGCGCTGCGATCCAGGCCGCTGGGTATGGCATTCGCCCTCGGGGTGGGGATGCTGGTTGACTTCCGGTTGCTGGCCGCGCTTACTGCGATCGCGGCCTCGGGCGCCGCACCCGGCGTGCAAATCGGCGCGTCGGGAATGTACATCCTGATTGCGTTGAGCTTCGTCGAGATCCCGCTCGTCAGTCAGCTGGCGGCGCCGGCGACGACCGATCGGATCATGGGGTCGGTGCACCGGTGGACCAAGGATCGCCGGCAACAGGTCGCCGCGGTCGTGATCGGCGTGGTCGGCGTGCTCCTGATGACGCGTGGCATCGGCCACGCCTGAGAGATTGTCGCTGGCTTATCCGACGCCGGAACGTGGGATGACGCTCGGCCGGTTCTGCACCACATGTGGACTTGCCCCGCCGCGGCCCATCATGCCGCCCGGCATGCCGCCTCCGGCGCCACCCATACCCATCGGCATCGGCATCATCGGCATCCCGCCGGTCCCAGCCGCCCCAGCCGCTTGCGCCATCTCCGCGGCGTTGGCACCCAGGCCGCTCATTGCCGTGCTCGCCATACCCTTAGGCACCGAGCCCTGCCACGTCGGCGGCACCGACATTGCTCCCACCAAACGCGCCTGACCCAGGTTGGCCGCCATCCCAGCACCCAGTCCGGCGCCACCGCCACCCATACCAGTCATCGGAGCAATGTCACCGGCCAGCTTCGGCATATCGGCCAACGCGGTGGCTCCGGCGAGTCCGGCCGTGCCCGCGTTGGCGGTTGAACCTAGCTGCATCAACGGACCCATCAGCATGCTGGCCGGCATCGCGGCCATCTGGGCCGCCGACATCACCGACTCCACGGGCAATCCCGCGGCGAGCGATTGCGCACCCGCCACCAAAGCCGGGGCTCCCGCCGTTATCCCCTGGACCATCGGACTCAACGCGGCCGACGCTGACGTCGCCAGCCCGGTGAACTGCGCGCCGACGCCCGTAGCCAGCCCGGCCAGGTCGACCGGTGCGGCGGGAAATGGCGTCAACGTCTCGGCCACTGCGGTCGCGCCGCCGTGGTAACCGAGCATGGCCATGACGTCCTGAGCCCACATCTCGACGTAGTCGAACTCGGTGGCCGCGATGGCCGGCGTGTTCTGACCGAGGAAGTTCGTCGCGATGAGCGTCATCAGCGACACGCGATTCGCAGTCACCGCCACCGGGTGCACGGTGCCGACCACCGCGGTCTCGAACGCCGTCGCGGCCGCCCGGGCCTGGCCCGCAGCCAGTTGCGCCTGCGCCGCCGCATCGCTCATCCAACCGACGTACGGTGTCGCCGCGGCGGCCATGGCCGCTGACGCAGGACCGGCCCACGGTCCGCTGGCCAAGCCGACGATTACCGAGTCAAACGAGGACGCCGAGGCGGCCAATTCCGCCGCCAGGCTCTCCCATGCGGCCGCGGCCACATGCAGTGGACCCGATCCGGCACCGGCAAAGATCCGCGCCGAGTTGATCTCCGGCGGCAACCATGCAAAGTCCAAAATCATCGCATCCCCAAACCAACCAGCCGCGTCAACGGCGCCAACGTGCACTCATTATTCGACCTGCCAAACCAACCAGCTCGTCGCTGGATCGTAAGGCAACCCACACCAAAAGTCTGATTTTTCACTAAATTCCCGAACCTAGGTATTTCCAGTAGCGGGATCGAGTTTGCCCTCGATCAGTATATTCGGTTCCCGACATGCTCCGTGCAGCAATCATGCGCCCTCTCGCGTTGCACATTCCCGCGTCGGCGCTGCGCGATCGACCAGCGCGCCGTTATCCGACGCCCGTCCGGGGAATGACGCTCGGCCGGTTTTGCACAACGTGCGCAGCAGCTCCGCCGCGCCCCATCATGCCGCCGGGCATTCCGCCGCCAGCGCCGCCCATACCCATCGGCATCGGCATCATGCCCATGCCTGTGCCGGCACCGGCGGGTGCTGCCATCCCAGCCGGGCTTGACATGGCGCCCAAACCGGCCATCGCCGAGCTGGACAATCCCTTGGGTACCGAACCCTGCCAGGTCGGCGGAACCGACATCGCGCCAACCAGGTGTGCCTTGCCCAGGTCGCCCGCCATGCCCGCGCCAAGACCGCCGGCACCACCCAAACCCTTTGCCGCAGGTCCAATATCGCCGACGAACTTCGGCACGTCGGCTAATCCCTCGGTGGCGCTGGCCAACCCGGCTGTGCCCACCCCCGCTGTCTGACCCAGCTGCATCAACGGACCGATAAGCATGCTGGCCGGCATCGCGCCCATTTGGGCCACCGACATGATCGACTGCACCGGCGCGCCCGTCGCCAACGACTGCACGCCCGCCGCGAGGGCCGGCGCTGCCGACAGCGCGCCTTGCACCAGGGGGCTCACCGCCGCCGATGCCGTCGTCGCCAATCCCGCGATCTGGCTATTGATGCCTGATGTCAAACCGGCCAAAGTCAACTGCGGCAAAGAGAACGGGGGCAGGCTCTCCGCGACCGCCACTGCACCGCCCTCGTAACCGAGCATCGCCATGACGTCTTGGGCCCACATTTCGACGTAGTCGAATTCAGTGGACGCAATCGCCGGTGTGTTCTGCCCCAAGAAGTTTGTCGCCACCAAAGAACCCAGCGCGACCCGGTTGGCTGTGACAGCGGCCGGATGGACCGTCGCGGTCACTGCGGCTTCGTACGCGCTCGCCGCCGCGCGGGCCTGGCCCGCAGCCAGTTGCGCCTGCGCCGCCGCGTCGCTGAGCCACCCGACATATGGTGTCGCGGCGGCAGCCATCGAGACCGAGGCCGGCCCGGCCCACGGGCCACTGGCTAAGCCGACGATCACCGAGTCAAAGGACGAGGCGGACGCGGCCAGCTCCGCGGCCAGACCTTCCCACGCCGCGGCCGCAGCATGTAATGGTCCGGACCCTGCTCCGGCAAAGATCCGGGCGGAGTTGATCTCCGGCGGCAACCACGCAAAATCGAAGATCATCAGTACCCCCTACCCTGCCAGCCGTCGCAAACCCAACCCGGGCCATCCTGACGCGCGGAGCAACCCATGGCTGGGATCGTAAGCCAGATCGGGGAAGAAATCTGCAGTTTGGCCGGATCTTTTGGTGCGAATTCGCCTCCGCGACCCCCGAAACCTATGCATGGTGGAGCATCTGTTCCCAGATTGGTCGCTTAAGTTGGCCGAATGCAATACCGGTGGACGGCGAATGTGTGCATCACGCATGCCATTCAGGAGTCCACACACCGCGTTACTTGGGCTAACGAGCCCGACTTGCCATTTCCAGAATTGACAATGTCCGAGTTTATTATTCCGGCGACGACGCGCACCCGTTCTGAGCGGCAGCATTGGCGATTCTCCCGGACCGCAGACAGAATGTCCGGGCCCCAGAATTGCGTCTGTGGCTGCTGGATTCTTCGAAACTCGACTTTGAGTCGCCGCACTCACACCTGACGGTTTCAGACGGGATCAAAACGTGCGGCAGTCGCCCCACCTCTCGGGAACCCACAGGCAGGCGATAGGGCGATCAACCGCCTTTCAGGCGCACCGCCAGATAGTCGGCCACGTTGTCGATCGAGACCCGCTCCTGCGTCATCGCGTCGCGCTCACGCACCGTGACGGCATGGTCTTCCAGGGAGTCGAAATCGACGGTCACGCAGTACGGGGTGCCGATCTCGTCCTGGCGCCGGTAGCGGCGCCCGATGGCGCCGGCGTCGTCGAAATCGATGTTCCATGACTTGCGCAATTCAGCGGCCAAATCGCGCGCCTTGGGACTGAGGTCGGCGTGCCGGGACAGCGGCAGTACCGCCGCCTTGACCGGCGCCAGCCGGGGATCCAGGCGCAGCACCGAACGCTTGTCCATGCCGCCCTTTGCGTTGGGAGCCTCGTCCTCGGTGTACGCGTCGATCAGGAACGCCATAAAAGACCGGGTCAGTCCGGCAGCGGGCTCGATGACGTACGGCGTATACCGGGTGTCGCTGGCCTGGTCATAGAACGACAGCTCCGTCCCGGAATGCTTTGAGTGCGTTGACAAATCGAAGTCGGTACGGTTCGCGACACCCTCCAGCTCACCCCACGGATTGCCGGCGAAACCGAACTTGTACTCGATGTCGACGGTGCGGTCGGAGTAGTGCGACAACTTGTCTTTCGGGTGTTCGTACAGCCGCAGATTTTCCGGGTCGATGCCGAGGTCGATGTACCACTGCTGTCGCGTGTCGATCCAGTACTGGTGCCACTCCCGGGCCGTCGACGGCTCGACGAAGAACTCCATCTCCATTTGCTCGAACTCGCGGGTCCGGAAGATGAAGTTTCCGGGGGTGATCTCGTTGCGGAAGCTCTTGCCTATCTGGCCGATGCCGAATGGAGGCTTGCGGCGGGCCGTGGTCATCACGTTGGCGAAGTTGACGAAGATGCCCTGGGCGGTCTCTGGGCGCAGGTAGTGCAGCCCTTCCTCGGTCTCGATCGGCCCGAGATAAGTCTTGAGCATCATGTTGAATTCGCGCGGTTCTGTCCATCGGCCGGGCTCACCGGTCTCCGGGTCGCGGATGTCGGCGAGGCCGTTGGGCGGCGGGTGTCCGTGCTTGGCTTCGTAGGCCTCGATGAGATGGTCTGCCCGGTAGCGCTTGTGCGTGATCAACGACTCGACGAGTGGGTCGTGGAACACCTCTACGTGACCGGAGGCCACCCATACCTCACGCGGCAGGATGATCGACGAGTCGAGTCCGACGACGTCGTCGCGACCGGTGACGACTGAACGCCACCACTGCCGCTTGATGTTCTCTTTGAGCTCTACCCCGAGCGGACCGTAGTCCCAAGCAGACTTGGTTCCCCCGTAGATCTCCCCCGAGGGAAAGACGAAGCCGCGGCGCTTGGCCAGGTTCACTACGGTGTCGATGACGGACGCCACGGGGTGTTGCGCTCCCTTCGGACGAGGTGCAGAGGTGTGCAGCGATGACCGCTGCCCGGGCAAACATCAGTCATGTTAGCGATCACCGCACCGCTTTTTGACATGCATCATCATGCATGTGACAGTGGAGGGGCGATCCGAATGCTCAGTACTTATTGAGGTGGTGACTCCGAAGGTGACGTCGCCGTCGACCCCTACCGCCGAAGATGACCTGGTGGGTCATCACGATCACAGTCCGGTCGATTTCGTCGGACGCCCCGCATACCCCACGCCGCCGCCGCGGGAGATCCTCGACGGTGCCGGCGAGTTGCTGCGTGCGCTGGCCGCTCCGGTGCGGATCGCGATCGTGCTGCAGCTGCGCGAATCTCACCGCTGCGTGCATGAATTGGTTGACGCGTTGGGCGTTCCCCAGCCGCTCGTGAGCCAGCATCTGAAGATTCTGAAGGCGGCTGGTGTGGTGTCGGGAGAGCGATCTGGACGCGAAGTGATGTATCGGCTTGCCGACCATCACTTGGCCCACATCGTGGTCGACGCGGTGGCGCACGCCGGCGAGGAGACGCCATGACCGACACCGGTGTCCGCTCCACCCGGCAGCGGGCCGCCATCTCGACGCTGCTGGAGACGCTCGACGAATTCCGGTCGGCGCAGGAACTGCACGACGAGTTGCGCCGGCGCGGCGAGAACATCGGCCTGACCACCGTCTATCGCACGCTGCAGTCGATGGCGGCGGCAGGGATGGTCGACACACTGCGCACCGACACCGGGGAGTCGGTCTATCGCCGCTGCTCGGAACACCATCACCACCATTTGGTTTGCCGCAGCTGCGGATCCACCATCGAGGTCGGCGACCACGAGGTCGAAACCTGGGCCGCTGAGGTCGCGGCCAAGTACGGCTTCTCCGACGTCAGCCACACCATCGAGATCTTCGGTACCTGCTCCGACTGCCGCTGATCCGCCGCCGACTATGCGCCGAGCGTGAAGCTGGCTTCACATTCGGCGTCCAACGTGAAGCAGGCTTCACATTCGGCGTCCAACATGAAGCTGGCTTCACGTTCGGGGAGAGTCAGCCGGTCAGCTCGGCGCGGATCCGGGCGCCGGTATCGAGGACCAACAGGATCAGGGTACGCAGGGCATCGTCGGTGAGACCTGCGCCGGGAAAGTTGTACCGCAGCATCACATCCCCCGTCTTCGCGGATTTGGTCCCCTTCTCACCCTTCTCCAGCAGGGTCACCGAGCCGAAGTTCACCTCGCGCGCCTCTTTGGCCACCCGGTCGCTGACCTTCTTGGTAAGTGGGAGGTCCCACACCAGTACCTGCGTCAGCGAGACCAGGTCTAGGTCATCGGCGATGGTCACCACCCGCAGTGAGGCGAACGTGCCGTTGTGCCGGACCGTCAACGCACCGTCGGATTCCTGGTCAACGGGCAAGATGTCGCCGAGGATCGCCGTCAGCCGCTCCGGTAGGGATGGCACTACGCGCTCCCGAACCGACGGTTGCGCGACGCGTACTCCTCGCAGGCCGCCCACAGATCACGGCGGTCGTAGTCGGGCCACAGCTTGTCCTGGAAGATGAATTCAGCGTAGGCCGCCTGCCACAACATGAAATTGCTGGATCGCTGCTCCCCCGAGGTGCGCAGGAACAGGTCGACGTCGGGTATGTCGGGCCGCTGCATGTGGCGGGAGATCGTGGACTCGGTGATCCGGTCGGGGTTGAGCTTGCCCGCCGCGACCTCGTTGGCGATCCGGCGCGTCGCTTCGGCGATCTCGGTGCGGCCACCGTAGTTGACGCAGTAGTTGATGGTGATGACGTCGTTGTTCTTCGTCACTTCTTCCGAGATGGCCAGTTCTTTGATGACGCTGCGCCACAGCCGGGGAGCCGAGCCCACCCACCGGATGCGAACCCCCATGTCGTTGAGCACTTCACGGCGTCGTCGTACCACGTCACGGTTGAAGCCCATCAGGAAGCGGACCTCCTCGGCGGAGCGCTTCCAATTCTCCGTGGAGAACGCGTACAGGCTGAGCCACTTGATGCCGAGTTCGACTGCGCCGCAGGCGATGTCGATCACCACCGCCTCACCCATCTTGTGGCCCTCGGTGCGGCGTAGCCCTTGTTGGGTGGCCCAGCGACCGTTGCCGTCCATGACGATTGCCACATGGTTGGGCAACTGTCCGGCCGGAATCCGCGGGGCGACCGCCTTGGAGATGTGCTGCGGCGGCCGGCGGGGGCCGCCGTCGGGCGCGGGCGGCAACTCCGGGAAGACCACAGGCCACGTCGACGTGTCGGGAAAGGTCGGGTAGTCGTCGGGCGCCGGGGGGAGCTGCGGGAAGTCAGTCGGCTTCAGCTTCAGCGCCGCCTTTCTAGCCACACTCCGTATCCTGCCCGATCAGTTCGGCGCGACGCTCGGCAACCGAGCGGTCAGCCTGGTACACCCGCTCTACCAGCGGCAGTGTCTTGAGTTGGCGCTCCAGATGCCACTGCAGGTGTGCGGCCACCAATCCGCTGGCGTACCCGCGGTGCGATTGGGGCGCCTGCTCGGCGCTCTCCCAATCGCCGTCGTGCAGCGCGGACATCAGGTCCAGCACGCCCAGCGGCGGTGTCGTCGCCCCGGCCGGGCGGCAGTGGGCGCACACGCTGCCCCCAGCGGCGATGTGAAACGCGCGATGCGGACCGGGTGCGGCACAGCGGGCACACTCGGTCAGTGCAGGAGCCCACCCGGTGGTAGCCATGGCGCGCAGAAGATAGGCGTCCAGCAACAGATCGCGAGCGCGACGGCCGTCCGCGACGGCCCGCAACGCACTCACCGTGAGCCGGTGCAGGGCCGGGGCAGGGGCCCGCTCCTCTCCGGCAAGACGTTCGGCGGTTTCCAGCATTGCGCAAGCGCACGTGTAGCGGCCGTAGTCACTGACGATGTCGGTGGCGAAGGCGTCGATCGAAACGACCTGGGTGACGATGTCGAGGTTGCGGCCGGGGTGCAGTTGTGCGTCGATGTGCGCGAACGGCTCCAGCCGCGCCCCGAATTTGCTGCGGGTGCGTCGCACCCCCTTGGCCACCGCCCGAACCAGCCCGTGATCACGGGTCAATAAGGTGACGATTCGGTCGGCTTCGCCAAGCTTGTGCTGACGCAGCACAACAGCCCGGTCTCGATACAGCCGCATCAGGATATTTTTGCACCCCACCGCGACATTGCATGCATCCGCGCCGATAGTCTCGTACCCCGTGGTTGGCGCTTCCAGGTCCACTTCCGGGGTCGATTCCGGCTCCGGCAACCGGCGCTTGCCCACGTTAACCGACCTTCTCTACCAACTGGCGACCAAACGCGTGACGGCCGCTGAACTGGCCCGTCGTTCGCTGCACGCGATCGATATGAGCCAGTCCACCTTGAATGCCTTCCGCGTCGTGCTGACCGAGTCAGCCCTGGCCGACGCGGCGGCGGCCGACCGGAGGCGGGCCGCTGGGGACACCGCGCCGCTGTTGGGCATCCCGATCGCGGTCAAAGACGACGTCGACGTTGCTGGGGTTCCCACCGCGTTCGGCACCGACGGGTACGTGCGACCCGCTACCCACGACAGCGAGGTGGTGCGGCGGCTGAAGGAAGCCGGCGCGGTGATCGTCGGCAAGACGAACACCTGCGAACTGGGCCAGTGGCCGTTCACCAGCGGTCCCGGCTTTGGCCACACCCGCAATCCCTGGTCGCGCCGGCACACCCCGGGTGGCTCCTCGGGTGGCAGCGCCGCCGCGGTGGCCGCGGGCTTGGTCACCGCCGCCATCGGCTCCGACGGTGCGGGCAGTGTCCGCATCCCGGCGGCGTGGACCCACCTGGTGGGCATCAAGCCTCAACGCGGCCGCATCTCCACCTGGCCGCTGCCCGAGGCGTTCAACGGCATCACCGTCAACGGCGTGCTGGCCCGCACCGTGGCCGACGCAGCCCTGGTACTGGACGCTGCTTCCGGGAACGTCGAGGGTGACCTGCACAAGCCGCCACCGCTGACCGCATCCGAATACGTCGGCATCGCACCCGGCCCGCTCAAGATCGCCCTCTCGACTGGCTTCCCATACACGTTCTTCCGAGCCAAACTGCACCCCGAGATCTCGGCTGCCACCCAGAAAATGGGCGAACAACTGGAACTGCTGGGCCACACCGTGGTCAAGGGAAACCCTGATTACGGGTTACGGCTGTCCTGGGACTTTCTGGCGCGGTCCACCTCCGGGCTGTGGGACTGGGAGGAAAGGTTGGGCGACGGCGTCAACTGGGACCCTCGAACCCTGGCCAACATGCGCACCGGTCACATGCTTTCGCAGGCCACTCTGCGCAGCGCCCGCCGCCATGAGACCACCGACCAACTGCGGGTGGGTTCGATCTTCAACATCGTCGACGTGGTGCTGGCACCCACCACCGCACAGCCGCCACCACAGGTTCGCGCTTTCGACCGGCTGAGCAGCATGGGCACCGACCGCGCCATCATCGCGGCCTGCCCGTACACCTGGCCCTGGAACGTGCTGGGTTGGCCGTCGATCAACGTGCCGGCGGGCTTCACCTCCGACGGGCTACCCATCGGTGTACAGCTGATGGGCCCGGCCAACAGCGAGGGCATGCTCATTTCGCTGGCCGCCGAACTGGAAGCCGTCAGCGGCTGGGCGGCCAAGCAACCCGAGGCGTGGTGGAACACCGGGAACAGCACACCACCTGATTACCTCGCGCCTTCGTCGCGGCGATAGGCCAGTCCGATTCGAACGTTGTGACCAAGCGACTCAAGGTAATTCGCCGGGTGACCGTTTGCCGACCGGGACATCGGGTAGAGAACGACGGTGAAACGATCGACCCATTCTTCCGTCGACCTAGACGACTTCGCCCGGTCCAAGTTCGGCTGGGAAAGTCTGACCGACGAGCAACGTGCGGCGATGCAGACGGTAGTGCAGCGCCGGGATCTGCTTGCCGTGCTACCCACGGGGTCTGGCAAGTCGGCGATCTACCAACTTCCGTCCTTGCTGACCGATGGCGTCACCCTGGTTATATCGCCGCTGATCGCTCTGCAGCAGGACCAGATCGTCGCCCTCGAAAGCCACGACGCGGGCGTAGCTGTTGCCGTCAACTCCCGGCTGAGTGCTCATGAGCAGCAACAGAACTGGGAGTTGATCGACCAACACCGCGCCGACTTCATCTTCGTCTCACCCGAGCAGTTGGCCAATGAGGACGTGGTCGAAAGACTCGGCCGGGCTGCGGTGTCGCTGATCGTCGTCGACGAGGCGCACTGTGTCTCGGCATGGGGACACGACTTCCGCCCTGACTATCGGCGTCTGGCAGACGTGTTTCACCGGTTCGGTACATCGATTCCGATCGTCGCGCTGACCGCCACCGCGTCCGTGGTGGTACGCCGCGACATCGTGGACCGGCTGGGACTGCGCGATCCCGCAATCATCGTAGGAAGTTTCGACCGCGCCAATCTGCGTCTGAGAGTCGAACGTCACACCGACGCCGATCGCAAGCGGGCTGCGGTGCTCGAATCCATATTCGCCTTGCCGGGTCCCGGGTTGCTCTACGTGGCGACCCGCAAAGAAGCGGAGGATTACGCGAATGCTCTGCGCGACAACGGAGTTGCCGCAGCCGCATACCACGCCGGCCTCTCGGCCGACACGCGCGACGCGGTGCACGCCGGCTTCCAGGACGACGACTTCGACGTCGTGGTGGCGACATCCGCGTTCGGCATGGGGATCGACAAACCGAATGTGCGATTCGTCGCACACGCGTCGGTTCCCGACTCGCTGGACAGCTACTACCAACAGATCGGCCGTGCGGGTCGCGACGGCGCGCATGCACAGGCGCTGCTGTTCTACAGGTCCGAAGATTTAGGGCTGGCAAAGTTTTTCACCACCGGACGACCCGACGAGCGGTTACTCCGTTCGGTGTTCACCGCACTGGATCCTTCACGGCCGACCAAGCTCAAGGAGCTGCGCGAAAGACTCGGCACGAGTGGCCGAAAACTGACCAACGCTGTCAATCTCCTCGAGGAATGCGACGCTGTCCACTCCACCCGCAAAGGCTTTGTGAAGGAACGCATGTCAGTCAAGAAGGCGGTTGGGCAAGCGATGCAGGAGGCCGAATTGCGTGAGCGCATCGATCTCAGCAGAGTGGACATGATGCGCGGCTATGCCGAGACCCACTACTGCCGAAGGGTTTTCCTGTTGTCCTACTTCGGTGAGCACTACTCGGGGCGGTGCGGAAACTGCGACTCTTGCACCGAAGAACTCGATGACGCCGACCTCGCCGGTCCCGCCATAGCCGTCGGGACCGACGTGGAGCACGTTCAGTGGGGACACGGAGTGGTCATCGGCGGGGACCCCGAGCGCATCACGGTACTCTTCGACGAATTCGGTTACCGGACATTGTCGATGGCAGCGGTTCGCGAGCACGGGCTTCTCGAGGTGACCGGAACGGTCGCCGAGCCGGCGTAATACTCCCTGCTCCCGGCGACTTGACCCGCGGCTCCGGCTCCGGCTACTTGACCTGCGGACTCGGCTCACTTGACCTTTGGATCGCTACTTGACCTGTGGATCCGGCGGATTGTCCTTCGCGCGGCCCGTGACGGCGTCGCGCACGTGGTCCATGACCGCCGCACCCATACCCATGGTTTTCAGCACCGTCGCATTCGGCGGGGTGTTCGGGTGTGGCCGGGTGGGCGCCATTTTCTTGCCCGCTTCAAGCTTGCTGCCGATTTTCTCCAGTTCCTCGCGACTGAGCGCCGCCTCAACCTGCGGCCAGACGACGTCCTGCTCGTAGGCGATGTGTTCCCGGCCGAGGGCAATGAACTCCTGCAACGCTTCGTGGTAGTCCGGGTCGCCCGGTTTGCCGTCTTCCAACCGCTGCAACAACTTCTTGCCGGCCTGTTCCTGTTCGATCGCTTTGTCGGCGATCGAGTCACCGATCGCATCGCGAACAGCCGGCCAGAAGAACTGCTCCTCGATGGCCTCATGCTGCGACTCGGCGATGATCAGGTTGTTCACCACGGTCTCTAATCCGCTGGCCTCGGCCCCCGTGCCCG
This sequence comes from Mycobacterium asiaticum, assembly GCF_001673315.1. Lineage (GTDB taxonomy): Bacteria > Actinomycetota > Actinomycetes > Mycobacteriales > Mycobacteriaceae > Mycobacterium > Mycobacterium asiaticum_B. The sequence goes on from NZ_LZLQ01000015.1 coordinate 210,304, forward strand.
ACGGCGCCCCGTCGAGGGTCTCGAACAGACCGAGCACACTCTTGTGGTCCTGACGGAGAAAAGTTAAAGCATCCATATTTTGCCTTCCGATTTGGGCTGTATCGGTTGACGAGTGGTACCCGGGCACCTGGTGTTCAAACGAGGCGCCCACCGTACGAAAACGATGATCGCGAAACGAAATTCAGCGCTGAAGCGCGTCCGGTGCGCTGTGAAAGCTGTTGCGGCTGCGCGGACAAAGCCCGCCAGAACCTTCGGGAATGGTCGCCGGCGTTGGTGGCCAAACCGAAAGCGACTACGGGTGCCGCACTAAAACCCCAGCCGGCCCAGCTGTTTGGGGTCGCGTTGCCAGTTCTTGGCGACCTTGACGCGCAGGTCCAGATAGATCTTGGTGCCCAGCAACTTTTCGATCTGGTTGCGCGCTGCGGTACCAACCTCTCGCAGTCGGGCGCCACCCTTACCGATCACGATGCCCTTCTGACTGTCCCGCTCGACATAGAGCACCGCGCGCACGTCGACCAAGTCGTCGCGCCCCTCCCGTGGTTCGACTTCGTCGATAACCACCGCCAATGAGTGCGGCAACTCGTCGCGCACTCCCTCGAGCGCGGCCTCGCGTATCAGCTCGGCCATCAACACTTCCTCGGGCTCGTCAGTCAGCTCGCCGTCGGGGTAGTACGGCGGACCGGGCGGCAATGCCCCGGCAAGCACCTCGATCAGTACTTCGACCTGGGCCCCCGATACGGCGGACACCGGTACGATCTCGGCGGCATCAGGGACCAGTTCGCTGACCGCGACCAACTGCGCGGCCACCCGGTCCCTGGGTACCTTGTCGATCTTGGTCACGACGGCCACGAGGGTGGTTTTCGGGGCGACCGCACGGATCTGGTCGACGATCCAGCGGTCGCCCGGACCGATCTGCTCGTCGGCTGGGATGCACAGACCGATGATGTCGACTTCGCTGTAGGTGTCTCGGACCAGTTCGTTGAGGCGCTTGCCCAGCAGGGTGCGTGGCCGGTGCAAACCGGGGGTGTCGACCAGAACCATCTGGAAGTTCTCGCGATGCACGATTCCGCGGATGGTGTGCCGGGTGGTCTGCGGGCGCATGGACGTAATCGCTACCTTCGCACCGACCAGCGCGTTGGTAAGCGTCGATTTGCCGGTGTTGGGTCGCCCCACCAAACACACGAAGCCGGAACGGAACTCAGTCATCTTCGTCACTCGGCTCCGGTTCGACGCGGCTCAACAGCACAGTGCCGACCCGGACTCGTCCGCGTTGATCGCGACCGCCTTCGGCATGTAGTCGTAACCCGTGCGATACCACCTCGGCGCCGGGCAGCGGAACCCGGCCGAGTTCCAAAGCCAGCAAGCCACCCACCGTGTCGACGTCGAGGTCGTCGTCGAACTCCACGCCGTACAACTCACCGACGTCCTCGATCGGCAACCGCGCCGAAACCCGAAACCGGTTGTCGCCGAGGTCTTCCACCGGTGCGGTCTCGGCCTGGTCGTACTCGTCGGCGATCTCGCCGACGATCTCCTCGAGCACGTCCTCGATGCTCACCAGGCCGGCGATGGCGCCGTATTCGTCGACCAGCAATGCCATGTGGTTGCGGTCGCGCTGCATTTCACGCAACAACGCGTCCAGCGGCTTGGAATCAGGCACGAACACGGCTGGACGCATCACCTGCGCCACGGTCGTTTGCCGGGCTCCGTTCCGGGAGAAGACGGATTGCTGCACAAGATCTTTCAGGTAGACGACGCCGAGGATGTCGTCCACGTTCTCGCCGATCACCGGAATACGCGAATGCCCGCTGCGCACCGCCAGCGCCATGGCCTGACGAGGCGACTTGTCACTCTCGATCCAGACCATCTCGGTGCGCGGCACCATTACCTCGCGCGCCGGGGTATCCCCCAGTTCGAACACCGACTCGATCATCCGGCGTTCGTCGGCGGCGACCACCCCGCGCTGCTGCGCCAGGTCGACCACTTCACGCAGTTCGATCTCGGAGGCGAACGGACCGTTGCGTAAACCCCGGCCGGGGGTGAGCGCGTTACCCAACAGCACCAGCAGCCGGCTGATCGGCATCAGCAACCACGAGATCACCTGCAGCGGAAGGGCCGTCGCCAGCGAGATGGAATAGGCATGCTGGCGTCCCAGCGTGCGGGGCCCGACACCGATAACGACGAAACTGGTGACGCTCATGATGGCCGCGGCGTAGAACAGGCCCCAGTCCGCGCTGACTTTGTGTCGGAAATAGACCACCAGCAGCGCGGTAGCGGTGATCTCGCAGACGATGCGCAGCAACACCACCAGGTTGATGTACCGTGGCCGGTCGGCCATCACCTTGCGCAACGACCTCGCGCCGGGCCGCTCGTCGCGCACCAGTTCGCGCACCCGGGCCAGTGACACGGTGCTGATCGCGGCGTCCAGCGCGGCGAAGATACCGCCCAGACCGATCAACACGACCGCACTGAGCAGCTGATAGAAACTGGTCACGGCTGGTCGAAATATCTTGACTTGTCCAGCAACCGGCGGTCCCGCTCGTACTGGCGGTCGTGCTGGTAGGCCTCGACCTGCTCGGCCACCCACTGCTCGAGCAAGCGGCCCTGCAGGGCGAACATCTCCCGTTCCTCGGCCGGCTCGCCGTGGTCGTAGCCGAGGAGGTGCAGTACGCCATGGATGGTCAGCAGGGCCAGCTCGTGACCAAGGCTGTGACCCGCCGCTTCGGCCTGTCCGGCGGCGAACTCCGGGCAGAGCACGATGTCGCCCAGCATGGCCGGACCCGGTTCGGGCGCGTCGGGGCGACCGCCAGGTTCGAGCTCATCCATCGGAAAGCTCATGACGTCCGTCGGGCCGGGCAGGTCCATCCAGCGCATGTGCAGGTCGGCCATGGCAGCGGTATCCAGCAGCACCATCGAAAGCTCAGCGGCCGGGTGGACATCCATCTGGTCGATCACGAATCGCGCGACGCTGACCAGTTCGGCTTCGGAGACGTCGATACCCGACTCGTTGGACACTTCGATGCTCATATGGCGTTCACGCACTCATCATCGACGATTGCGTCCACCGGACGCCCGCCGAGCCGCCCGATTCATCCCGGAGCCGGGCTCCTCGTACCGCGCGTAGGCGTCGACGATTTCCGAAACCAGCCGGTGCCGCACCACATCCGCACTGGTCAACTCGGCAATATGGATATCGTCGATGTCCTCGAGAATGTCGACGGCGGCCCGCAGGCCGGACCGTGCGCCACCTGGGAGGTCAATTTGGGTGACGTCGCCGGTGACCACCATCTTGGATCCGAAGCCCAACCGGGTGAGGAACATCTTCATCTGCTCGGCGGTGGTGTTCTGCGCCTCATCGAGCACGATGAACGCGCTGTTGAGACTCCTGCCCCGCATGTAAGCCAGCGGCGCCACCTCGATAACCCCGGCGGACATCAGCTTCGGAATCAACTCGGGGTCCATCATGTCGTACAGCGCGTCATACAAAGGCCGTAGATAGGGATCGATCTTCTCGCTGAGCGTGCCGGGCAGAAACCCAAGGCGTTCACCCGCTTCCACGGCCGGGCGGGTCAGGATGATGCGGGTGACCTGCTTGGTCTGCAGAGCATGGACGGCCTTGGCCATGGCCAGATACGTCTTCCCGGTGCCGGCCGGACCGATGCCGAAGACGATGGTGTGGGCGTCGATCGCGTCGACGTAATGCTTCTGGTTGAGCGTCTTGGGACGGATCGTCTTACCGCGGCGGGCAAGGATGTCAAGGGTGAGAACCTCGGCCGGCGACTCGTTTCCGGAACCGATGAGCATGGCGACGCTGTGCCGCACCACCTCCGGCGTCAGCGCCTGCCCCCGGCCGACGATCGCTACCAACTCGGAGATGGCCCGTTCTGCCAGGGCGACATCGGCCGGCGCTCCGGAGAAGGTGACCGTGTTACCCCGCACATGCAGGGTGGCATCCAGGTTGCGCTCCAGGGCACGTAGATTTTCGTCGGCCGAGCCGAGCAGGCCCATGACGAGGTCGGGCGGAACATCGAAGCTGCTGCGAACTTGAGCGTCAGCCTGGCGGGCTACACCAGCGTCAGCGGCGCGGGTCTCGCGTGGCGTCACGTGGTTTCTGCTGCCTGCTTTCTGGCGTATACGTTCTGCGTGTGGACGGGAAATGCCGGAATCAAGTCTACCGCCGGTCGGTGACCGGTTCCCAAAAATCCGGTTCCTGCCAGCAGGACGTGCGGCCCACGACGCAAGTCAGCCGTCGCCGACGAGCTAAAGACTCGATGGCGAATCCCACCTCGCGGTGAGCACACCCAACGCCCCCAAAGCAACCGCGGCTGCGGTCGAAGTGCGCAACACGGTCGGGCCCAGCCGAACGGGGACGGCACCGGCCGCGGTCAGGTCGGCGATCTCCTCCGGCGCGATACCACCCTCGGGCCCCACCACCAACGTTACCGAGTTAGCTTGTGCCAGAACACTATCGACGAGCCGTACGGTGGCCGACTCGTGCAAGGCCAACACGGAGCCACCGGCGGCGACCTCGGCGCGGACCCGGGCGATCAATGCTTTGGTGGTCAATACGCCGTCGACCGGCGGGATATGTGCTCGGCGGGATTGGCGTGCCGCCGAGCGGGCCACCGCCCGCCATCGGCGCAAGCCCTTCTCCACACGCGCGCCCTCCCAGGTGGCCACGCAGCGCGCCGCCTGCCAGGCCACGAATGCGTCGGCACCGGCTTCGGTGGCCAGCTCGACGGCGAGTTCGGAGCGCTCGGATTTGGGCAGCGCCTGTACCACCGTCACCGGCGGTTGGCCGGGCGGAACGTTCCAGCGGTGCAGCACCCGAGCCTCTAGGCCGTCGCGCCCGGAGTGCTCGACGCGGCATCGGGCCAGCTCTCCGACCCCGTCGCCAAGGACCAATTCCTCGCCGACCCGGATCCGCCGAACGGCGGCCGCGTGGAACCCTTCGTCACCGTCCACGGCCGCCAGTCCGCCGACCGCCGGGAGTGCGTCGATGTAGAACAGCGTCGCCACCATCAGCGGCCCGGGCGTGATCAGCGTCCGGTGAAGGTTTCGCGCAGCCGACTGAACAACCCGCCGCCGCCACCATGCGACGAGCGGACTTCCGCGACGTCGCGGCCGCGACGGTTCTTCAGCTCGCGCAACAACTCCGTGTCGTGGTGGTCGAGCCGGGTGGGAACCACCACCTCGACGTGGACGTGCAGGTCGCCGCGTGTGCCGGAGCGCAGCTGGGGCATCCCGCGGCCGCGCAGCGTGATGGTCGCCCCGGGTTGCGTACCCGGCGGAACGACGACCTCACTGAGGCCGTCCAGGATCGCGTCCAAGGTGACCGTGACACCCAGGGCGGCATCGACCATCGGTACCGAGACCGTGCAGTGCAGGTCGTCGCCCTCCCGGGCGAAAATGTCGTGGGCCTGCTCGTGGACCTCGACGTACAGGTCACCAGCCGGCCCGCCCCCGGGCCCCACCTCGCCCTGTGCGGCGAGCCGCACCCGCATGCCCTCTGCGACGCCGGCTGGGATCTTGACGGTGATGTCGCGGCGGGCCCGCACCCGGCCGTCGCCCATGCACTGATAGCACGGGTCGGGGATCACCACGCCCACCCCGCGGCAGGTCGGACATGGACGGGAGGTCAACATCTGGCCCAGCAGCGACCGCTGCACAGTTTGCACCTCGCCGCGCCCGGCGCAGGTGTCACACGGCACCGGCGCGGAGTCGCCGTTGGTGCCCTTGCCTTGGCAGCGGTCACACAACACGGCCGTGTCCACGGTGACCTGCTTGGTGACGCCGGTCGCGCACTCCTCGAGATCCAGACTCATCCGCAGCAACGAGTCCGAGCCAGGCCGCACCCGGCCGATGGGACCGCGCGAACCTCCCCCGCTGAACCCGCCGCCGAAGAACGCCTCGAACACATCGCCCAGGCCACCGAAGTTGCCGAACCCGCCCGCCGCCGCGCCGGCACTTTCCAGCGGATCGCCGCCCAGGTCAACGATGCGGCGTTTCTCCGGATCGCTCAACACCTCATAGGCGGCGCTGATCTCCTTGAATTTCGCCTGCGCGGCCTCATCAGGGTTAACGTCCGGATGCAGTTCGCGCGCCAGCTTGCGATAAGCGCGTTTGATCTCGGTGTCGCTCGCGCCCCTGTTGACGCCGAGCATCCCGTAGTAATCGCGTGCCACGATTAACCCTTCCCAAGCCTCGTCAAGAGCCCTGTAAGCCCGCCCCCTACGGGGCCGTCTCCAAACTCTGCTGCGGGCGCGCGATCATCGAGCACCCAGCACTTCGCCGATATACATGGCAACCGCGGCGACACTGGCCATAGTTCCCGGATAGTCCATTCGGGTGGGTCCCAGCACGCCCATGCCGCCGTAAACGGTGTCGCTGGTGCCGTAAGCGGTCGACACCATCGAGGTGCCGGCCATCTGCTCCGCCTCAGTCTCGTGACCGATGCGCACGGTCACCTTGCCGGCTTCCTGCTGGGCGGCCAGCAACCGCAACACCACGACCTGCTCCTCCAGCGCTTCCAGGATGGAGCGCAATGAGCCGCCGAAATCGGCGGCATTGCGGGTCAGATTGGCGGTGCCGCCCATGAGCAGACGTTCCTCGGTGTGCTCCACCAGTGATTCCAGCAACACCGTCGCCGAGCGCCCGACGGCGTCGCCCAGACGGTCCCCGCCATGCAACCCGCCGGCAAGGTCGGCCACTGCGACCGAAGCCGCTGCCAGCCGCTTGCCCACCAGCGCCTGGCCGAGCATGTCCCTGAGCTGACTGAGTTGTTGGTCATCGATCACGTCGCCGAGTTCGACGATGCGTTGATCCACCCGGCCGGAGTCGGTGATGACCACCATCAGCAGTCTGGCCGGGGTCAGCGCGATCACTTCCAGGTGGCGGACGGTCGAGGTGGACAGTGTGGGGTACTGCACGACGGCCACCTGACGGGTCAGCTGCGCCAACAGGCGCACCGCCCGGCGCAGCACATCGTCGAGATCGACGGCGGACTCCAGGAAGCTCTGAATCGCACGCCGCTCCGCGCCGGACAGCGGCTTGACACCGTCGAGGCGGTCGACGAACTCTCGGTAACCCTTCTCCGTGGGCACCCGGCCGGAACTGGTATGCGGTTGGGCGATGTATCCCTCGGCTTCCAGTACCGCCATGTCGTTGCGGATGGTGGCGCTGGAGACGCCCAGGTTGTGCCGCTCCACCAGGGACTTAGACCCGATCGGTTCATGGGTGGACACAAAATCGGCGACGATCGCACGGAGCACCTCGAAACGACGCTCGTCTGCGCTTCCCATGAATTGTCACCTCCTGCACACCCACTGGCCGCGTTCATTTTACGGTCTGCGCAGCAACCAGCCCGCCAACCAGGGTCAGCGGTCGATACCTCGTCCGTTCGCGGGGCGGTCTAGCCTTGCCAAATGGTCTTCCAGAGCACGCCGGGCGAAAGCAACTGCGAATGATCTTCAAGGGCGTACGTGAGGGCAAGCCCTATCCGGAACACGGGCTGTCTTATAAGGACTGGTCCCAGATTCCGCCTCAACAGATCCGGCTCGATGAATTGGTAACCACTACCACCGTGCTTGCCCTGGACCGCCTCCTCTCGGAAGACTCCACCTTCTATGGCGACCTCTTTCCGCACGCGGTGAAATGGCGGGGCATCGTCTACCTGGAGGATGGTCTGCACCGCGCGGTGCGCGCGGCGCTGCGAAACCGCACCGTGCTGCACGCGCGGGTCTACGACATGGACATGTCGCCCAACGGCCAGCGGTAGCCTTTGGCTCGTTCGCGTGCCGCGGGAGCCGTGCGGATGCACTCGACCCGCATCCGTGCGTGCCTAGATGCGCGAAAGCACCCTTTCTCGGTAGGCGGCAGTAACCGCCGGCCTGAGAAGGGTGCCTTTGCGTTTTCGGGGTTTAGCCGGAGGCGGCCTGCAGCAACTCCATCGCGGAGCCACGTGACAACATCCAGCCGCCCTGGTTGACGAAGGTGACGTTTTGCGTGACCGGCGGCGACAGCTTCGGACCGGAGACGGCAACGTCGGCCGTGGCCGAGCCGGGGGCGGCGGGTTGAATGTTGGCGATGTTGAACTGCAGCGGCAGCTGACCGTTCTTGGCCGCCTTCTTCAGCTTGTGGTCGGCGAGCTTTGCCTCGGTTCCGCCGATGCCACCTTCCACCAGGTTGCCCTTGTTCGCGAACGACACGTTGGGGTCGGCGAGGTTGCTCAGGATGCCGGTCAGCTGGCCGGGGGTGGGCAGGTTCGCCGACGCCGGGTTCGGTGCGGGGTCCAGTGGCAGCGGCGCACCGTGGACGACCGGTTGCACCTGGTAGGCCGCCGGTGAGCCGGCGATGGATGTCGCACCCGCCGCGGCGGCTCCGATTGCGGCGACCGCCGCCGCCCCGACAACTAAAGATTTCACGATCTGCATGGGTGGTTCTCCCCCTCTGTATCCGCGCCACTCGGTCTTGTGGCTCTTGCGCGGGATTGTGGTTGCTGTGACTTATGTGTCGTTTGGTGACTAAGTTGCGTTACATCCACGCTGCTATGCACACGATTGCGGCGGCTGTGGCCAAGCTGTGTAGCGGCTATGAAAGGCTGCACCGTCGTTCACCCTACCCTTCGGCGAGAACCTCCTCGTCGGTCAACGCCGCGACGTCGAGGTAGTGGCGGGCGACCACGGCCAGCCGCGCCGGGGTACCGCGAGCGGCCTCACGCTTGCTCAGCCGCTCGGCCAAACCGGCCACGGTCCGCGCCGCGAACAGATCCGTGACCACCGCATGGTCCACATCCAGCCAATCCCGCACCCGTGCGACAGCGGCGGTGGCCAGCACCGAATCTCCACCCAGCGCGAAAAAGTCGTCATGCACGCCGACCGCGGCCACGCCCAGCACCTCGGCGACGATCTCGGCCAGCGCGGCCTCCAGATCGTCGCGCGGGACGCTGCCGAGCGACTCGGCCGGCGTTTCGGATTCCCCGAGCAGCGCAACGACGGCGCGACGGTCAAGTTTCCCGTTCGCAGTCAAGGGAATTCGTTCGAGCGAGACGATCCGCGCCGGAATCATGTAGTTGGGCAGCAGGTCTCGGAGCGCTGCGGTGACGTCACCGCTGTCCACCGAGTCACGCGCGATGGCCGCCACCAGTTTGGGCGCATTGGTGCCGACTACGGCGGCGACGGCGTGCCTCACCCCGGGCAGGGTACGCAACGCGTTCTCCACTTCCCCGAGTTCGACACGGTATCCCCGGATCTGCACCTGATGATCGGCGCGGCCGAGAAATTCGATGGTCCCGTCGGGCCAGTACCTGGCCAGATCACCGGTCTTGTACCAGCGAATGCCGTCGTGCTCGACGAAACGCTCCGCAGTGCGTTCCGGGTCGTTGCGGTAACCGGCCGCGACGTTCGCACCGCCCACCCAGAGCTCGCCGGGAACCCAGTCCAGGCAGTCGCGACCGGCCGGTGACACCACCCGGCACCGAACGTTGCGCAGCGGAACGCCGAACGGCACCGTCGTCCAGTCCGCGGCTGGCTTGCCCACCACTTCGCAGATCGTGCTGTGGATTGCAGTCTCGGTGGCGCCGCCGAGCCCGGCGAACCGACAACCAGGCACCAGCCTGGCCAGTGTGCGGGCCAGTTCGGCCCCAACCCAGTCACCGCCGAGGATCACCGCCCGCAAGGAATCACCAAGGCGGTCTCCACCTACTTCCAAGATCATGTCCAGGATTCCCGGCACGCAGTTAAGGATCGAAACCCGATGCCGGCGAATCAGTTCCACCCATGCTGTCGCCTCGGCCCGTTGTTGGTCGTCCACGACGACGACCGCACCTCCGGCCGAGAACATCCCGAAGATGTCGTAGACGGACAGATCGAACTCGAGGGCAGAGAATGCCAGTGAACGATCCGAACTGCCAACGTCAAACCAATCATTGACCGCGTCGATGGTGTTCATCGCCGCGCTATGCGGCACGTCCACGCCCTTGGGCAGACCCGTCGAACCCGACGTGAACAGCACGTAGGCGACCGCACCAGTACTCGGAAAGACAGCCGCCGACAACGGTTCTGGGTGGTTTCGCGCCGCGTCGATGGACAGGCAGGCAAGGCCGGGATGCACCGGCGACCCGTCGACCGTCAGCACCGCGGCGACGCCGGCGCTAGCCAGAATCTTCGCGCGCCGGGCATCCGGTTGGTCGATACCGATCGGCACATAGGCCGCGCCAGCGGCCAGCACACCGAGCACGGCAAGTATCTGGTCTCGCCCCTTGGGCAGCTGCACGGCAACCGCATCGCCCGGCCCCACCCCGTGAGCGCTCAACGCTCCCGCGACCGCGAGGGCACCCTCGGCCAGTTGCCGGTAGCTCCACTCGCCGGCGGATTCGTCCAGACCCCACAGGACGGCTGGGTGGTCCGGATGCGCCGCGGCGTGCTCGAAAAAGCCTTGGTGTAAGCATCGTCCGGTCACCGGGCCGTCGGTGACATTGACCGCGGCGCGCACCTTTGCCTGACCAACCGGCAACTGCACCGCCGCCTCGGCATCCCAGCCCGACTCGCCGTCACCGAGACGCCGGACGGCCTGGGTGAACCGGTCGAACATCGCGTCCACCAGGCCCGGCGGAAACGCCGCTTCGCGGACATCCCAATTGATCAGCAATCCGCCACGCAGCTCGGTGATCTGGGCATCGAGCAACACCTGCGGTCCCTGAGAGATGATCCACACCGGCTCACCGAAGGTCTGGATGACGTTCTCGGCGAACAGCTCGCCGAGATCGAGCGCACTGGTGAATACCACCGGTGCCAGCACCGGCTCACCCCGGTGCCTACCCAGATCGCGCAACACCTCCAGCCCCGAATAGGCGGCGTGCGAGCCGCTTTCGTACATGTTCTGCTGAACGGCCTGGGCCCGCTCCGCAACCGACATGTTCTCGCTGATGTCGACTTCAAGCATGAGCGAGGCGGTGAAGTCCCCGATCACGCGGTCGATGTCGGGATGTACTGCTTCTCTTTGGAACAGCGGCACATTCAACAGAAACCTGTCTGTGGCCGACCATCCGCCGACAGTATCGGCGAATACGGCGGCCAGCGCCGCGGCCGGGGTGACGCCGCGCGCATGCGCCCCGGTAACCAATCGTTGTCTGGCTTGCGGCGGCAGCCAATGGTCGTGACGGATGGTGCGATGCGGTGTGGCGCGCTCCCCCACCCTGGTGACCGGAAGTTCAGGTGCACCAGCCATTTCGGGCAGATGCTGGTGCCACCACTGCCGGTCGCGCTCGCGTGCGGCGTCGCGGCCGTGGTCCTGCTGTTGCCGGCTGCGGTAGCGCTGATAGCTGTACCCGGGGGTAGGCAAGGCCGCACCATGATAGGCAGCGGCGAGATCGGTGACCAGCACCCGGTAACTCATCGCGTCACCGGCCAACATATCGACGTCGAGGTGTACCCGTGCGCGGTCCCCGTACAGCGTCAGGGTGATGTCGATGACCTGTCCGTCTTCGATTGCCAACCGCTGGTGGGTTTTCCGGTGGCGCATCGCCGCCAGCTCGACTTCGACGGCGGTCGCGTCGCGGCCTCGCAGATCGACGACCTCGAAGACAGCTCGGCCCGGTCGCGGCATGGTCTGCTGGGTTCCGTCCGGCAGGAACCGGGTGCGTAGCATAGGATGCACCTCGACGAGTGCGTCGACGGCACGCTCGAGTCGCTGCGGATCTATTGCGGTGCCGTCGAACTCGACGTAGAGGTGCGCTGCAACCCCGCCTAGTTCCTGCTCATCGGATCTGCCGATCCAGTAGGCATGTTGCATGGGGGCAAGTGGGAATGGCGCACCGTCGGCGACCGGTTCGGCCGGCTCCGGCCGCTCGGGTGGTAACGAGCTGCCGGTCTGATCCCCGCTGAGCAACCCGTGCCACGCATCGACTGTCGGACTGGCGGCCAGCTCGGCAAAGGTGATACCCGCACCCCGCTTACGCCAGCCGCCCGCCAACGCCATCATGCGGATCGAGTTCAGCCCCATCTGGATCAGGTCGTCGTGGTCTGCGACTTCGGAGGCTGCGCAACCGAGTTGGGCTGCGATCGTAGCCTTGATCTCGTCCTTGCTGATCCACTCCTCGCCGAGCGGCGGCATGTGCAATCCTTCCTAATCCGCGTCGGGATCCAGGGCCGCCGCGAGCACCGCGAGTGCGCGCTGCCAACATTCGGTCAGACGATCGATGTCGGCGTTGGTGAACAGCGCATCACTCCACAACAGGTTGTTGATCAGTACCCAGCCGGCGGGGGTGGCACCCACCAGCACGCTCATGTTCACCGCGAAACGTAACGGCAGGTCCGGCTCGGGATCGACCGGCAACGTCTCGATTTCAGCGCCGCTGAGCAGTGACCATGGTTCGTTGGTGGTGCGGCTGAGATCCAGGCGGCCCATATAGTTGAACAACACTTGCGGTTCGGCAACCTGCTGCAGCTCGGGGATCCGGGCGACATAGCGAAGCAACCCGTAATCCAGTCCTTCATAGGGGATTTCGTCGATGTGGGAGGTCACCGATGCTAGCAGTGCCCGTGCTGCTGCGGGATCCGCTTCGAGGAGCTCGAGATCGTAGGTGTCCGGTGTGCCACCGACGCCCAGGCGTACCGGGAATGGGTTGGTGAACCACCCAACGGTGTTCGCGGTATCGGTATCGAGGACCGTGTCGGCGCGGCCGTGGCTGTCCAAGACGATCAATGCCCCGGAAGACGGATCCTGGCCAGCGGCGCGGCGATAGCTGCCGATGGCGATCGTGGCAGCGCACAGCAGTATTTCACGCATCCGATCATCTCGGGTCAACGCAGCTTGCAGGCGCTCGGTGATCTCCACCGGGGTGTACACCGTGGTAACTCGAAGCTGCGACCAGGTGTCGCGGGTCGGGTCCAAATGCCGCGTACCCAGCGCGGGATCGACGTCGCGGATCTGCGCCAGCCAATAGTCGCGCTGGGCGAGGACCTCCGGTTGTACCGCCCTCTCCCACATCAGCCGGCACCAGTGGCGATAGGAAGTGAACTCCGGCAATGCCTTCGGCGTCTCACCGGCCTGCAACGAACGCCACGCTTCCTGAATGTCGCTGACCAGAATGTGCCACGAGACCACGTCCACTACCAGATGATGAATGGTGAGCAGCAGCAGCTGCCGATCGTCACCGGCACCGGTGAACCACACCGCCCGCACCATTGCACCCGCGTGCGGGTCGATCTCGTCCATCACCGCCCGCGCGGCATCGGAGATGACTGTCGGGAAGTCGGTACCGGCGGGCACCGCTACCTCAGAGAGCAGCTCCGCGGCGTTCACCACTCCCGGCTCGCGGGTTACCAGGCGAGGCCCGTCAGGTGTCTCGGTCAGAATCGACCGCAGCACTTCGTGTCCGTCGAGCACCATTTGCAGCACGAGTTCGATGACGGAGCGCTCGATGCCGGACGGCAGTCGCATCACGATGGTGTTGGTGAAGCGGCGGTAGTTGCCGTATTCGTTCACCCAGGTCACCACCGGCAGCGGCAGCACCTCGCCGTATTCGCCGGCCACGGCCGCTACATCCGAGCCGCTCCACGCGTCGACCGCAGCCGCAAGCTGACGAATGGTCGGACAGCTCAACACCATTCGCGGGGTCAACGGGATATCGCGGCGTTGCGCTTTGTGCACCACCGAGATGGCCATGATGCTGTCCAACCCGAGTGAGAAGAAGTCGTCATCGACACCCGGCATCACACCACTGAATTGTTCGGCGAACAGCTCGGACAGCGCCCGTTCGGTCGCGGTGGATGCTGTCGCGCCGCTCCCGATCACCTGGGTCATGGCTTCGTGGGCCAGCCGGTCCAGTTCGGCCACATCGAGTTTGCCGTTGGCGTTCACCGGCAGTTGCGGTACTGCCACAATCCGGGCCGGGACCATATATGACGGCAGGTGCTCGGTGAGGGCGGCACGCAACCGGGCCGGGTCGCCGTCCGCGTGCCGTTGCCAGACAACGAAACCCACCAGAACGGAGCCGTGGTCGCGACGCAGGACAGACACAGCGGCGTCGTGCACCTCGGACTGATTTCGCAGCGCGGACTCGATCTCCCCGATCTCGACCCGGTAGCCCCGGATCTTGACCTGGGCATCATCGCGCCCCAGGTACCCGTAGCCGCCGTGCGGCAGACGGCGCACCAAGTCGCCGGTGCGATACATGCGATGGCCGGGGCGAAACGGGTCCGCGACGAAACGCGCGGCCGTCATCGCGGGCTTACCGACGTAGCCGCGGGCCAGTTGTGCGCCGGACAGATACAACTCTCCTACGGCGCCCTGCGGTACTGCCCGCAGCGCCGAATCCAGTACATAGCCGAAGGTTCCGGCGTTGGCGGTGCCGATCGTGGGTGCCAGGTATGCGTTGACCTGGCCGACCACGGCTTCGACCGTTGTCTCGGTAGGCCCGTAGCAGTTGTAGACCGCCGTGGGCGCCAACGCGCGCAGTTGCTGCCAGAGCGTGCTGTTGATCGCTTCGCCACCGAGCGCCAGCACGGACAGATTGCGCTCCGCCAAACCGGCGGCACGCAACTGGACGAACATCGACGGGGTGGTGTCGATCATGTCGACGCCGAAACCGGCGAGACCGCTGACCAGGCGGTCCGCATCGCGCATCTCCTCCGCGTCGAAAAGGTGCAGGCTATGGCCATCGAGCAGGCCGACCATCGGCTGCCACGAGGCATCGAAGCTCAACGACCAGGCATGCGCAATACGCAACGGCCTGCCCAGACGCGTGGTGGCCGGCCGGTACACGCGGTCACGATGGTCGGCGAAATAGCTCAACAGTGCGGCGTTGGTGCCGACCACGCCTTTGGGTTCACCAGTCGAGCCGGAGGTGAAGATGACGTAAGTGCTGTGCTGGGGAAGACGCCGAACCGCGGGTGCGGCGGGATCGTACTGCGCGAGGCGTTGTGCCACAGCGGGATCGTCGATGACCAGGGTGGCGAGCTGCCTGGCGACTCGTTTCGCCTGGCTCGCATCGGTGATCGCGAGCACCGGATCGGCTTGCCGTAGCAGGGAATCGATACGCGCATCCGGCAAGGTGGTGTCCACGGGAAGGTAGGCGCCACCGGCAGCGAGCACAGCCAGGATCGCGATGATGGACTGGGTGGAGCGTGGCAACACAAGCGCGACAACGGTTTCCGGAGATACACCGTGGGCGGCCAGCTCGCAGGCCAATCGTGCGGCCTCCGCATGGAGTTCGGCGTAAGTGTGGCGCACCCCGTCACCGGTAGTCAGGGCGACCGCGTCCGGTGTGGCACGGACCTGCCGCTCGAAACTGTCCCACACCGAAGTTTCCAGCACCGTAACCGGTTCGACCGCGAGGTGGTCGAACTCGGCACGTTCTGCGGCGGTCAGCACGTCCACGGCATCCGGGCCGCGGTCCCCGATGTCGGGGAGCTGACGCAACACCGCGACCAAACGCTCGCAGAGCTGTGCGGGCGAAAGGTGCGGCAGCGCTTCGCGAATCGCCTCGACAACCACCACCAGGGCGTCTTCGACCTGGTGCGAGACCACCGTCAACGGGTAGTGCGTAAGGCTCTCGCCTTCGACTGGAGTGAAACGGGTCCCGTCGGTGGCGGTCACCGGCCGGACAGCGTCCTCCAGCGGTGCGTTCTCAAACACGAACAGGGTGTCGAAGAGACTGCCGCGACCGTGTGCCCGCTGCAGCTCGGACAGGCTGAGGTAGGCAATGTCACGCAGCACCGACGATTCGCGCTGCAGCTGCCTGCATTGGGTGACCACCGAATCGGAGCTGGTGAGCTCGTGTACCACCGGAACGGTGTTGATGAACATCCCGACCATCGTCTCCACACCGGGCAGATGCTCGGGACGACCGGAAACGACGGTCCCGAACACCACATCGCGGCGGTCGGTTAGCCTGCTGAGCACCACAATCCAGGCGAAGAGCACCGCGGTATTGACGGTGAGTCCATTGCTGCCCGCCCACTGACGCAGCCGTGCGGTGTCGTTGGGAGACAACAGCAGGTTGGCTGTCTCCGGCACGCCATGATCTACCGTGGCCATGCCGTCGGCCACCATGAGCGGCGCGGAGACACGCTGCAGATATTGAGTCCACTTGGCAGTCGCGACGTCCCGGTCCTGTCGGGATAGCCAGGCGATGTAATCGCGGTACGGGCGCGGCGCGGGTAATCCGTCGGTCGAGCCACCAGCCTGATACACCGCCAGCATCTCGGTGAAGAACACCCCGAGTCCCCAACCGTCCACCAGGATGTGGTGGGCGGTGAAGATCATTCTGCGCCTGGTCTCGCCCGGCACCGCGAGCAGCACGACACGCAAAGCCGGGCCGCGGCTCAGGTCGAACGGGCGGCGCCGTTCCGAACGGGCGATCGAGTCGAATTCGCTAGGCGTCGTGACCCGTTCGGACCACGGCAGCTCGGCGTGCGCCGGCACGATCTGGACCGGCCGCGGTACATCGCGGTCCCAGAAGGCGGCGCGCAAATTCGGGTGCCGTTCCAGCATGGCCTGGGCGCTACGACGCAGCAGCGCAACATCCAGCGGTCCGTCGATGTCGGCCACCAACTGCATGGTGTAGATGTCGAGACTGTCTTCGGCCAAGCGGTATAACGCGAACAACCCCTCTTGCAGCGGGCTCAGTGCAAGCACATCCTCGATCTGCGGCGGTGCGGCGGTCACGGTCGCCTCACGACTGGCTCTGCCACGATGCGGTCAGCGCGGCTAACGCGTCCGCATCCAGGCCGGATGCGCTCATCGGTGCGCTCGTCGCACTCAGTTGTTGCTCTGACCGCGAATCCGGCGCGCCCGCTGCATCATTGGCTGCATCGACCGCGGCAGCCACCTCGGCGATCGTCATGTGCTCGAAGACCATCGCCGGGGCCAGCGCGAGCCCCTGCGCGTTGGCCCGGGCCGACATCTGCACGGCGATGATGCTGTCGCCGCCCAGGGCGAAGAAGTTGTCGTCCGGTTCGACATCGCTGATTTCGAGGAGTTCTTCCAAGAGGGCGATGAGTGCCTGCTGAGTTTCCGCAGAACCGCAGACCTCCGGTTGCGCGGGGCTGGCGCCGGCCGGCGTCGGCGGCGCCAGCAATTTAACCATGACAGCCGCCGGCGCCAACTGCAGTGTCGACAACGCGGAGTCGGGCGTCACCGCAAAGGCTTCCAACGCGGCGTCCAGCGCGTCGGCGATGTGTTGCACCGTCTCTGGTTCGTACAGATCAGCGTTGGCGACAATGCGCACGTCGAGATTCTCATCGGGCATCGCGCTCACGCTGACGTTCAGATCCAGCAGGGACACCTCGAATTCCATCGGAATAGGCACCACCGTCGTCTCTGGGGTGAGGTCGCGCGGTGCGGTTGCCCAGTCTTCGGCCCGGAAGTGGATCGAGCTCTGGAAGAACGGATGGTTGCGCGACCTCGAGCGCGGTGGGTTCAGCGCGTCGACCAGCCGGTCAATGGGTAATTCCTGGTGCGCCAACGCATCGAGCACAACTTCGCGGCACCGGGTGAGGGTGGTGCGCAGACTCGGGTCGTCCGACAGGTCGTTACGCAGCGTCACCACATTGGCAAAGGGCCCATTCACCTGTGTTACGGCCAGTTCACCACGGGCCGCCACCGGGCTGCCGACGGCAACGTCAGTGCCGCCACCAATCTTGTGCAGTAGCACCGCAAGCGCGGCTTGATACACCATGAATTCGCTGGCGCCATGCTCGTCGGCGAGCCGGGTCAGAACAACGCGGCGCGCCGCCGGCACCGCGAAAGTTGCTACCGCCGCGCGCCTTCCGATCACCGGCGGCCGCGCACGGTCAGCACCCAGTGCTATCTCGGTGGGCAGCCCGGCCAGTGCATTGCACCAATAGTTCAGCTCGCCCAGTGCCCACTCGTTCGGTACATCGAAGGTATTCCGCTGCCACAGCGCGTAGTCGATGAACTGAAAGGGCAGCGGATCCCAGGTCGGCGCCGCACCGGCTAGCCGGGCGCGGTAAGCGCTGAGCAAGTCTTCGTAGATGACGCCCAGAGAGTTGTGATCGGTGACGATGTGGTGGATCAACACGATCAGCACGTGGGTGTCGGGGCCGAGCACGATCAGCGTCGGCCTGATCAGCGGTCCTGACTCGAGGTCGAACAGAAACCGCCGCAGCTCGGTCACCTGCTGGTCCAGTTGTTCGGCGGTGGTCTCGACGACCGCGAGGTCCAATGTCAGGGCCGGCTGTACGCGTTGGTACGGCATCCCCTCGTGCTCGGCGAACGCGGTACGCAGCGCCTCGTGTCGCGCCACGACGTCATTGAGCGCGGCCTCAAGAGCGGTCGTGTCCAGTGGACCGGTGAATCGCAGCGACAGAGCCAAATTGAAAACGTCATTGGCGCCGCGCATCCGGTGCTGGAACCACATGGCGAGTTGAGAGTAGGACAGCGGCGGCCGGTCCGGACGGACTACGTCGACCAGTCCTGGGCGGCCGGTGCCGGACTGCTCGGCCAATAGCGTGGCCAAACCTGCCGGCGTCGGGGCGTCGAAGACAGCGCGAACATTGCAGTCAACGTCGAACTCCGCGCGGATCTGGGCGACCAGGCGTGCCGCCAGCAGCGAATGCCCGCCCAGGTCGAAGAACGAATCGTCGGCCCCCACCTGCTCCAAGCCGAACAGCCGACCGAAGATTGCGCACATGCGGTGCTCCCCATCGGTCGCCGGTTCCCGGTAGCTGCGGGTGGTGACCGCGGTGGGCTCGGGCAGCGCCCGTTTGTCCAGCTTCCCGTGCACAGTCAGCGGGATCTCGGAGATGACGCCAAACGCACTGGGCACCAGGTATTCCGGCAATACCGACGCGGCATGTGCGTGAATCTCACTCAGCTCGATGTCGTTTCCGGCGACCGGTACGACGTAGCCGACCAGCCTCGGGCCGATCTCGGTTTCTTCGGCAACGACCAGGCAGTGCCGCACCTTGGGGTGCAGCGCAATCACTGACTCGACCTCGCCGAGTTCGATGCGGAAGCCCCGGACTTTAACCTGCTCGTCGGCGCGGCCGACAAACTCCAGCTTCCCGGTAACGTTGCGGCGAACAAGGTCTCCGGTTCGGTACAGCCGCATCCCCGGATTGAAGGGGTCGGCGACGAACCGTTGTGCGGTCAATGCCGGACGGCCCAGGTAGCCACGCGCCAGCTGATTGCCGCCCAGATACAGCTCACCGACCACCTCGGCCGGCACGGGTTGCAGTTCCTGATCGAGTACATAGGTATAGACGTTCCGATTGGCGACCCCGATCGGCACGACACCGGTGCCTTGCGGGCCTTCGACGGACATATGGGTAGCGCAGATGACGGCCTCCGTCGGACCGTAGTGGTTGCGCAACGTCGCGTCGAAGTAGCCGGCGAATTTGTCGGCCACTTCCCCGGACAGCGCCTCACCGCCCACCGGCACGTGGCGCAACTGCCGCCATTCGTTCACTTCGGGCAGCAACAGCAAGGTGCTCAACATCGACGGCACCATGTGCAGGGTGGTTACTCCGTGCCGGCCGACAACGTCCGCGACGTACGGAATGTCGTTGAAGGCGTTCGGTTTCGGGACGATCAGGCACGCCCCGAGTGACAGCGGCGCGAAAATCTCCATGAGAGATGCGTCGAAACTGACCGACGACGACTGGAACACCCGGTCGGATGCGGTCAGGCTCCATTCGGCGACAAACCCGTCCATGTGCTCGGCAATCGCGTGATGCGGCACCGCGACCCCTTTGGGCTGGCCCGTGGAGCCCGAGGTGTAGATGACGTACGCCAGATGTTCTGGATGTAGCGGACGCAGCCGGTCGGCGTCGGTGACCACCGCGTCGGACAGGAGCGTCGCAGTTCCTTCGGCTGCGATCAATTCCTGTTGCCCGATAACGATTTTGGGGCCGGCATCGCTGACCAGGTAGTCGATGCGGTCCTCGGGGAAAGCAGGGTCGATCGGCAGGTAGGCTGCACCGGCCTTCAGTACGGCGAACATTGCGACGATGAATTCGACGGAGGTGGTCATGCGCAACCCGACGATGTCCTCCGTCCCGATTCCGTTCCCGATCAGCCAGCGCGCCAACCGATTCGCGCGGCCGTGCAGCTCGGCATAGGTCAGCTGTACGTCGTCAGAAACCAGCGCCAGTGCCTCCGGCGCAGCGGCAGCCGCCGATTCCAGTGCGGCGACGATGGTCGAAGCGGGGGTGGCGACCAGCTCACCATGCGATTGTGCGAGGACGGCGGCTCGTTCGCCGGGGCCGAGCAGATCCAGTGCAGCGATGCGATGTGCCGGCGTATCCAACGCGCGGTCCAGCAATTGCACGTAGTGCGACAGCATCTGATCGACAAGGGCGCTCGACAGCACCTCAGTCTGGTATTCGAATTCGGTCGACATGCCCTCCGGATCGAGGACAATAGCCAGGGCCAGCGGTACCGGCGCGGTGACAGCACCGAGGTCGAGTTGACGCGTGGTCACACCGTTCAATCGCAGTCCCGTCGCGGTCTTGCGCATGCTGAAGCCCAGCCGGACCAGATGATCCATTCCATCGCGTCCCGAACTCCGCTCCGGATTCACTTCGCGCACCACGCGATCGAGGCCGACGGACTGCCGAGCGAAGGCCTGCAGGCATGTCTCGCGCACGCTGTCGACCAGCGAAGTGAATGTGTCCTCCGAGCGCACGCGGATGCGCAACAACAGTGTGTTGCCGAAATAACCGATGGCTCGTACGGCGACGCCGCGACGTTCGGTTACCGGAATCGAGACCAGAAAGTCGGCTGCGCCGGCGTAGCGACGGATCAGCGCGCCGTAAGCCGCCAGCAGCACCATGAAAGGGGTGGCTGATCGGTTACGGGCAAAGGTTTCGAGCCGGGCGGAAATCTCGGCGGGCACCGCGCTGGCGCGGCGTTGCGCATTCTTGGACGGGTTTGCGACCGACGACCCCGGCAGCTCCAGCGGATCCGGCAGCGGCGACAAACTTTCGCGCCAGTAGTCGATGTCCGCGCTTTGAGCGTCGCGGCCCTCGGTGGCTGCCCGGCCCAGTACCTCGACCGCAACATATTGCGGGGCCGCGGGATTCATTGTGCCGCCGTTATAGGCAGTCTCCAGCTCTTCGAAGAACACCGCCCACGAATCGTCATCCCAGCAGATGTGGTGCACCACCAACAGCAACACGAATTCGGCGGCACCGGTTCGCAACAGCCTGACCCGCATCGGCAACTCGCTGGTCAGATCGAACGGCCGACCGAACTCTTGGTGAGCCGTCGTCTCGACCTGCTGATTGAGTTCACCCGGCCCGAGTTTGGTCAGATCATCGACCTGCCAAGGAATTTCGACACTTTCTTGGAACGTCTGATACGGCTCGCCTTCGGCGTCTAGCCCGTAGGTGGAGCGCAGCACAGTATGGCGCGCGATGACGTCGCTTAGGGCGTTGCGCAATCGCTCCGGATCCAAAGCACCGGTCAGTCGGTATGCCACAGAGATATTCAATGTCGTGTCGGCGGTGTCCATCGCCTGCACGAACCACATCCGACGCTGACCGCTGGACAGGCCGTAGCGCTCACCCGCTTTCAGGACGGGCTCATCAGCCGCAGGAACCTTTACAGCGGCGCCGCTCTCGGCGATGCGTCTGCGCAGCAGCTCACGCCGCCGTTCCTGCACGGTCTTGGCATCGGATGCCATCGTCGGTTTCACTGTCTCCCTCACACCGCCTGCGGTCCGGAACCGCTGTGTGCGGTGATATAGCCACCGCGCGCAAAAAACTTCTCCCCGCTGTGCTCGACACCATCACGGGTTCGCACCAAAGTGATTATCAGCGCGTGGTTTCGGCCGCGGAACGCTTCAGGCCCGGACACCACCGCGCCGCCACCTTCCTGCACGATCACCCGGCCCGGCGTGCCACCGTATCGGGCTTGGGAGAGCCGGGCCTCGAGTACTTCTATCCGTTCACCGCGGTAATAGGCGAAGGGGCGGGGGTACGGATCGGACAACGCACGCACGAACCGCTCGAGATCGGCCGCCGGCCAACTCCAGTCGATCAGACTGTCCCGCTCCGAACGCTTGTGGTAGTACGTCCGTTCGTTCTTGTTCTGCGGACGCCAGACCGCAGTACCGGATTCGAGTGCCTCCAGCGCTTCTGCGAGCGCTCCGGGAATCAGATCCATGCCGCGGACCACCAACTCGGTCCCGGTGTCGGTGGGGCCGATGGGCAGCGCGTGCTGAACCAGGATGTCACCGGTGTCCAGCCCGTCGTCCATGCGGTGCACGGTCAGGCCGAATTCGTTCTCGCCGCTGATCAGCGCCCACAGCACCGGAGAGAACCCGGTGAACTTGGGCAGCAACGAATCGTGCAGGTTCAGGGTGCCGTGCGGCGGCAGGTCGTACAGTTCGGCGGGCATCCAGGTGTACCAACTGTTGACCACGATGACATCGGGTTCGGCGCGCCGGACCAGGTCTATGGTCTCGGCGTCGACCCGGTCGGTGAGATGCACCGGGATCCCGTGTCGTCGCGCAAGTTCTTCCACCGACGCCGAGAAGATCGCTTTGTAAGCGTGCTCACTGGCTGGGTGTGTGACGGCGAGTACGACGTCGTGATCGAGGTTGATCAGGGCCTGCAGGGTCTTGTGCCCCCAGGTCTGAAATCCGAACGATACGACCCGCATCACACATCCCCCTCCATCGGTTCCTCGCTCTCCGCACGCAATGCACGACGGTTTCCTAGCCAGCCCAACCGCGCCAGCAGATTATGTTAGCCTTCGCTAAGTTGCCGACTTCGTTCGGCCGCCGCCATCGCTGGCCCCGTCAATGCACTAGGGAGCACTAGAGCGCACTGAGGCGCACTAGGGCCCGCATATTTGAGTCTGCGATGTGCGCCACCAAACCAATGCGCGGTCGCGTCGATGGCGGAACGATACGCCCGTGCGCGAAGCAATGCAGGTGGACAGACCCGACCTCGCCGGGAGGTGCGTCGTATTGGAACACCCAGAATTCAGCGGGCTCTTCTCGTTGCGTTCATTGGACATCGACCGCGACCTCGATCTGCTGCACCTCTGGATGAACGACTCCGAGGTCGCCAAGTACTGGCAGAAACCGTGGTCCCCGCGCCGGATTGAGTGCTACCTGCGCGAACAGCAGCTCAGCAGCCACTCGTGTCCATACCTGGGCGAGCTGAACGGAGAACCCATGAGCTACTGGGAGCTCTACCGCGCCGACCTCGACCCACTTTCGCAGTACTACGAGGCGCGCGCGCACGACGCCGGGATCCACATGCTGCTCGGTCCAT
Source organism: Mycobacterium asiaticum (assembly GCF_001673315.1). Classification (GTDB taxonomy): domain Bacteria; phylum Actinomycetota; class Actinomycetes; order Mycobacteriales; family Mycobacteriaceae; genus Mycobacterium; species Mycobacterium asiaticum_B. Next base: position 233,550 of record NZ_LZLQ01000015.1, read on the forward strand.
CGAAATACCGCGGGCAGCGGATAGCGGCGGACTTGTTGCGAGTTATCTCCGCCTGGCAGCTGGAGGCCGACCCGCTCGCCACCCGGGTGATCGGAGAACCGGACGCCTCCAACGTTCGCCTGATTCGGGTAGCCGAACTCGCGGGTTTCCGCCGAGTCACGGACCTGGACCTGCCGCATAAACGGGCGGCCTTGCTGGTGCGTGAGCGGGACCACGGGTAAAGCCACAGCACCGATCATCGGTAGCCCGGCGTTATGTTAGCCTTCGCTAAGTTCATGCGCCTGCGGCCTTCGCGGCGAATCATGCGGGCCGGCACAACGGGGTTCACGAGAGGTGGGATCGCATGCCGCGCACACTTGGCTGGATCAGGCAGTTCCACCAACCGGATTCGTCCGAGCGCCCCACCTTGCTGGTCTTTCCCCACGCCGGCGCCGGTGCGTCGGCCTACCGCACCTTCTCCAAGGTCCTGACTAACGATTTCAATGTCGTGATCTTCCAATACCCGGGCCGTCAGGACCGTGCGGCCGAACCCCCACTGCCCACGCTCGCCGAGATCGCAGCGGGGGCCTTCGAAGAATTCTCGGCATCTGAACACAACCGCGGCCCCGTCCTCGCGTTCGGACACAGCATGGGCGGCTGGGCTGCTTTCGAGTTCGTTCGGATCGCCGAAGCTCACGGGATCGAGGTGCGCCAGCTGGTCGTCTCTGCGGCGGTAGCTCCGGCCAACGCGATCACCAAACCCTCACATCCCACCGAGGACGAGGAGATCCTCAACCACTTGACCGCCCTGGAAGGCACCAACTCCGCCGTCTTCGGCAACCGCGACCTGATGAGACTGGCACTCCCCGTGATCAAAGCCGACTATGGCGCATGCGATGCGTATTCGTGCACCGACGACGTGAAAGTCTCCGCTCCGATCCACGCACTCGGCGGTGACCAGGACCCGATCGTCACGCTCGCAGACCTCTACGGATGGGGCAAGCACACCGACAGTGTCGAAGTCACCCTGTTCGAGGGCGGCCACTTCTTCCTCAACGATCACCTCGATGACGTGGCCGAGCTGCTGGCCTCTTGTCTACAACGCGAGCAGACCCGGTGACCGACCCCGTCGTTATCTCTGGGATGGCAGTCGAAGCGCCGGGCGGCCTCGACACCCCTGCCGCCTTGTGGGAAGCGTTGTGTGATTCCCGCGAACTGATCTCCCCGTTTCCGCGGGATCGGGGATGGCCCGTCGAGGACCTCTTGGCGGTGTCCGAGACAGACGGTTGGGGAAAGATCTGCGACGCAGGCGGTTTCATGGAAAGCGCCATGACCTTCGACCCGCCGTTCTTCGGCATCACCCATCGCGAAGCTCTGGTGATGCATCCCCAGCAACGGGTCGCGATGCGGGTGGCCTGGAAGGCGCTGGAGAACGCCGGCATCAACCCGGCCACCCTCGAAGGGGAATTCGGCGGGTGCTTCGTCGGAATGTCGATGACCGAGTACGGCACCCGCACCGCGGTGGCTGATGGTTACACCGGTCACCGCACCGTCGGCATGGGCCAGCTGGGCGGTGCCGGCCGAATCTCGCACTGCCTCGGCCTGACCGGCCCGTCGATGTGCATCGACTCGGCTTGCGGTTCGTCTCTGACCGCCCTGCAATTGGCGGCGAACTCGGTGGCGATGGACGAATGCGAGTGGGCACTCGCTGGTGCCGTGTGTGTACTGGGCTCACCGGCAGCATTTTTCGAGTTCGGCAAGCTTCACGCGTTATCCGACGACGGCCACTGCCGGGCATACTCCGACGACGTCAGCGGCACCGTCTGGGGAGAAGGCGCGGGAATGGTTGTGCTGGAACGGGAATCGCGGGCACGTCAACTGGGACACCGCATTTACGGCCGCATCCTGGCCGTCCGCACCAATCACAACGGCAAAGGAAAACCGATCCTGGTGCCCCGGGTGCGCGCGCAGGAACAGGTGGTGCAGAAGACGCTTGACGCAGCCGGAATCGACCCAGCCGACGTCGGCATGATCGAAGGGCACGGCACCGCGACCCTAGCCGGCGACCCGGTGGAACTGCTCGCGCTGTTCAAGACATACGGTGCGGCAGGATCCCAGGCGCTGCTGGGATCGATCAAGTCGAACGCCGGGCATGCACAGGCCGCGGCGGGGATTTTGGGATTGATCAAGGTGCTGCTCGCCGGGCAGCACGGTTACATTCCGCCAACCTTGTTCGCAGACAACCCCACTACCAAGCTCGACTGGGATCTAGTGGGCATCCGGTTGGCCAGCGAGGTACATGAATGGCAGCCCAAAGACGGTGTCCGGTACGGCGCCGCGTCATCCTTCGGCGCCGGTGGCGCCAACGCGCACGCGATCGTCGCGATGCCCGCGAGTGCTTGAGTCCCCGAGAGTGAGAACGTGACGCCTCTTACGTACCGACTCCCGAACGGGTCGATTCCGGTCCTGCTCACGGCCGAGGCCGCCGACCTGCTGCCACGGGAAGCCTCAGCTGTGCTTGCCTACGCCACAGCGCATTCCGACGTATCACCGCAGGCGATCGCCGACATGCTGTTCCGTACCCGGATAGCCCGCAAGTACCGGGCCGTGGCCACCGTTTCGGATCGGGATGAGCTGCTGAGCGCGCTGCAGGCGGTTGCCGAAGATCGCGGCCACCCCCAGGTTGTTCGCTGTGGGACCGCCGCCACCAGTCGCAGCGTCGGATTCGTGTTTCCGGGGCAGGGCAGTCAACGTCCTGGCATGGGTCGGTTGTTCTATGAGTCGGTGCCGGCGTTTCGCGCCGAGGCCGATCGCTGCGCGGCGGCGTTCGCGGCCTACGCGGGACAGTCACCGCTGGATTACCTTCTCGACGAGACCCTTCCGGTCGACGACGACGCCGCCACCGTACAGCCGGCCTTGTTCACCCAGATGGCGGGTCTGGCCGCAATGTGGCAATCCTTCGGCGTGGCACCGCAGACCACAATCGGGCACAGCCAAGGCGAAATCGCCGCCGCCTACTTGTCCGGATTGACCACCCTGGACGACGCGGTCCGAATCGTCGCCATCCGCTCCCGCGCTGCCGACGAGTTCGCCTCGCACACCTATGCGATGGCGGTGATTGCCGCAGACCGGGAGACGTGTGAGGACCTGCTCGCCCGCAGCTCCGGCTGGGTGCAGCTTTCGGTAGTCAATTCGCCTAACCTGCACGGGATTTCGGGCGACCGGGATGCAGTGCAGTGCATCGTGGACACCTGCGCCGAGCGGGACGTGTTCGCACGAATGATCGGCGTCCGTTACCCCGCACACACCAGCTTGATCAACGAGCTCAACGACAAGCTACGCAGCGCCGCCCAGCGCGAACTGGAGAATCCGAAGTTTCTCGACTCCGAGATCGACTGCGTCGGCACCACTCTCGGCGGCGCCATCACGCCGGATGTGGCGGTAGACCAGTACTGGTTCTGGAACCTGCGCAACACCGTTCGTTTCGACAAAGCGATCGCGGCGGCGTCGGCCTTGGGCGTCGATGCCTTTGTCGAACTGGCCGAACATCCCACCTTGCAGCTGGCCATCCAAGAAAACCTCGCCGACGTCGACCTTGAGCATCCTGCCTTGGTGCTCGGCACTTCCCTGCGCGCGGCCGGTGATCTCGACGACTTCACCGGCAATCTGCTGCAACTGGCGTTGCATGATCTGGATTTCGCATGGGAGGCGCTGGGTACCGAATTCGACGGCCCAGCGCCGTTGCCGCTGCTCGACTTTCCGAACACGGTCTGGAACGAGGTCAAGCTGTGGATGCCTTACGAGCACGGCGCTGTCGCTGTCGCAGCGCCGAAGCCAGCCCCTGCCCCTACCCCTGCAGCAACCACCACACGCCCGCGTCTGCTCGCCGAGGAATGGGTTCGGTTGTCCCGACGCTCGCTGGTGCCGCCGCGAACTATCGGCATCATCGACCACACCGGTGAGTGCAGTGATCTCGCCGATGCGCTCTGCGCGGCCGCCGGCGACGTCGGCGCCACCGCGCGCCGGGTCAACGCCGAGACCGCCACGACGGTAGGCGGCTTAGACACTCTCGTCTTGCTTCTCCCGCAATCGCCGCTACGCGATGCCGCCACGGCGGCGGCACAGGTCGCGACATTCTTCGCCAATCGCGCGTGGTGGCCGGGTGTCGATGCCGCAATCACCGATTTCTGGCTGGTCACGGTGGCTGGCGAGACGGTAATCGCCGACGATCCCCCGCCGGACCTGGTACCTGCCGCGGTCAGCGCCGGCTTTCGCAGTGTCGGAGCCAAGTACCCGGGGACGAGGTTCCGTCACCTTGATTTGCCGGCCGGAACTGCGGAGTCCGCACCTGCCGCGACAGCGCTGGTGGCGGCTTTGCATACGGCCCACGAGTCGGAACTCGCGCTGCGTGGCGGTGCCCTCTACGCCAAGCGCGTGAGCGAAAAGCAGCCTCCCACAACAGACTCCAACGCCGCACCGGCCGAACATGTCCTGATCATCGGCGGCACAGGCAAGCTCGGACTCGAAATCTGCGAGCATTATGCCCGTCGCGGCGCGGGGCGAATCAGTTTGGTCAACAGGTCGGGCGAGACCGCCGCAACCGCCGACTGCCTGCAGCGCATCCGGGCGGTCACGCCCACCGATATTCGCGTCATCGCCTGCGATGTGACTGACCCGGGCGCCGTGGCGCAACTCGCGCAGGAGGGCACAGCCGCGGACTTGGTTATTCATGCCGCCGTGGAGTACTCGGGTATCGAACTGGAAGACATCACGGTTGACAAGGTTGACCAGGCGTTGCAAGCCAAGGTGGTCGGTATCACCCGGGTGTTGGACAGCTTTCCCCTGGCCGACAACTGCCGGGTCGTGTTCTGCTCCTCGGTGTCGGCCACCGTCGGGGGCCGCGGGTTGGCTCTCTACGCAGCAGGCAACCGCATGCTCGACGCGCTGGCACACCAGCTCAGATCCACCGGTGTGGACTGTATTTCGGTGCAGTGGGGCCATTGGGCAGTCCATCTGGATCAGTCCGGGTTGACAATGCTGTCAGGCCTCGGGGTAGTGCCGATGCATCCTGCCGACGCCCTTGAGGTGGGCATGGGACGGTTCAGCGAGAACGTGATCGTTACGGCGTTCGACCTCGACCGCGCCCGCTCTGTGCTGGAGACCTGCGGTCGTCATTCCTTGTTGTCGCAACTGGATTCGACTTCCCCGTACGCCGGCAAGCCAGCACCCCAGCCGCCCAACGTGGAAAATGATCTCGCGAGCCGGTTCGTAACATTGTTGGCTCAAGCCATCGGAGTCGAGAGCGCCGAGGCGATCGATACCGGCGTGCCGATGGTCGCGATGGGTCTTGACTCGTTGCAGGCGTTGGAGTTTCGCCGTCGGGTCAAGCTTGAGTTCGACCACGAGCTGGACGTTGCTGATCTGCTGGGCGGGGCATCCGTCGATGACGTGCTGGCCAAGCTGGCGAGCTAGTCGAGCGCGAAGCTAGCCGACGTTCATCGCCTCCCGCAGACTTTTCGGCCGCAGATCGGTCCAGTTCTGCTCGATATACCCGAGGCAGTTCGCGCGGGTGTCCTCGCCGAAGACAACTTGCCAGCCCGCCGGCACCGCGGTCAATGCCGGCCAGAGGCTGTGCTGCGCTTCGTCATTGACCAGAACGATGAACGTGCCATCTTCGCGGTCAAACGGATTGATACTCACCGCTTCTCCCCCGCGGACTGCCGTGAACGGCGGGCTCGGCACCGAGAACCCGATCAGACATCAAACCCAGACAGCTCAGGTTCGGGAATCCCGGGCCTTCATTGAGGCCGGACAGGTTGGGCAACACCAGTTTCGGGGTGACCCCGTCAACCGCCAGGTCGTGACCGATCGACTCCTCGAGCCGCTCACTGGTCAGCGGCCCGCCCAACCCCAACTCGAGTGAGTCCAAGGCATCCTGGCTCAGCAATGGTAGGAACCACAGCGGGTCTGCCCCGGATCCGTCGATCACCAGGTCGAAATCGTGCACGCTTTCCAGGAGCTCACCGCACTGATCTCTGTGCAGGGTGATCCAGATTCGTTCATGGCTGTCAACAACATTCGCGACGCGCCCGCGCAGATGCTTGATTCTCTCGTCAGCAAGGAGCAGATCCTGCACCCGCGAGGAGAACACGCCGCGGTCGGTACGGGCAATGCAATCGCGCCGTTCGGCCAGCGTCAGGGTTCGCCAGTGCGTGGGGTCGGAGAACAGTGAATTCTCGAAGTATCCCTCACCCCGGGTAAATAACGTTGCCTGCGGCGAGATCGCCGTGATGGTCGAAACACGATGATGAAACAGCTCGTTGAGCATCGATGCTGCGGTCTCGCCCCCACCGATCACCGCGACCTTCTCGGCGACGATCCGGTCGTGCGATGACGTGCGCTCCCAGAACTGCGAGATCGACAACATCCGCGGGTCGCCGGAAAGGATCGACCGCTGGGGCTGACCCGGCCCGGTGATCATCACCGTGTCCGCGGACAACTGCGAGTCGCGGGTGTGCAACTTCCAGTACGGACCGGTCACCGACATCTGAATCAGTTCGCCACGAACAACTTTCAAGCTGACCATGTCGGCAACCCAGCGCAGGTACCGAGCCCAGGTGTCGTGCGTCGGCGCTGGCCTCCCCCGGTCGACCCAGCCGACGAATTGGTCCGTCGCGACCAGGTATGACTGCCAGCTCCAGCGCATCATCCGCTCGTCGAGTTCGGCGTTGCGCCCCGGCACCAGTGCCGACCGATAAGGGAAGCCGACGTCTTTTTCAGGACTGGTACCCAGCCGCTGCCGACCGTCGGTCCAGCCACCGCCGGCTATCCAGTTGGCCGCGACGGAAGATCGCTCGATAGCGAAGACGTCCGGGGTTTCCTCGCCCATCTCGCGCAGCACCGCCGCCTTCGCGGCCACTGCCACCGCCTTTGCGCCTGCGCCAACGATCGCGAGGGTCTCACTCATCGCGCGGCACCTGCCGACCGCCACACGACCGGTTCGCAACACGGACGCAACCACTCCGCCAGCAAGCCGGCGAACGATGCGTCGCGCACGACCCCCACCTCCGTCTGCTTAGCTCAGGCTGTCCTAACTTTTCTGTACGCTACCCTATATTCGCGGGGCACACACGCTCGCCCCGAGGGAGCTATCGAGTGCCTGTTACCTCTGGCCCGTCGGGGGCGTCGCCGACTGGGTTCGTGCCTTTTCCCGCAGACCGGGCAACCGCATACCGTGCGGCCGGCTATTGGTCGGGCCGCCCCCTGGACTCGATCCTGCGGACGGCCGCCGCGCGCTGGCCCGATCGCATCGCCGTGGTGGATGCCGGCAACACCCTCAGCTACGCCGAACTGGATCGGCTGGCAGACCTCGCGGCCGGCGGGTTCGCCGCCCTGCCAATCTCGCCCGGTGACCGCGTGCTGCTGCAATTGCCGAACTCCTGCCGGTTCGCCGTCGCGCTGTTCGGCCTGCTGCGCGCCGGTGCCATCCCGGTCATGTGCCTACCGGGGCACCGGCTGGCGGAACTTACCCATTTCGCGCAGGTCAGCGCCGCGGTGGGGCTGATCGTCGCCGATACGGCCGCCGGCTTCGACTACCGCCCGATGGCTGAGCACCTCGCTGCGGCGCAACCGAACCTGCGGCACGTCATCGTCGACGGCGCCCCCGGTCCGTTCCTGGCATGGACGGACCTGCCCAGCAACACTCCCCCGCAACTCGAGGTCGACACCGCCGGCCCCGCACTGCTGCTGGTCTCCGGCGGCACCACGGGTCTGCCGAAGTTGATTCCGCGCACCCACGACGACTACGTCTACAACGCCACCGCCAGCGCGCAACTGTGCCGGCTCACCGACGCCGACGTGTACCTGGTGGCGCTACCGGCAGCGCACAACTTTCCCCTGGCGTGCCCAGGCATCCTGGGCGCACTGAGTGTCGGCGCCACCGTCGTGTTCAGCGATGACCCGAGCCCGGAGGCGGCGTTCGCCACCATTGAGCGGCACGGCGTTACCGTCACCGCATTGGTGCCGGCGTTGGCCAAGCTGTGGGCCCAAGCCTGCGACTGGGAACCGGTGACGCCAAAGTCATTACGGCTGTTACAGGTTGGCGGTTCCAAGCTGGAGCCCGGGGATGCGCGCAACGTCCGTGAAGCGCTGACGCCGGGTCTGCAACAGGTGTTCGGTATGGCCGAGGGGTTGCTGAACTTCACCCGACTCGACGATCCGCCGGACCTGCTCGATCATACCCAGGGCCGCCCGTTGAGCCCGGCGGACGAAGTGCGGATCGTCGACACCGAGGGGGTGCCGGTCGGGCCGGGCGGTGAAGGCGAACTTCTGGCGCGCGGGCCCTACACCCTCAACGGCTACTTTCACGCCGCCCGCGAGAACGAGCGCAGCTTCGATCCCGACGGTTTTTACCGCAGCGGGGACCTGGTACACCTGCGCGCCGACGGGTATCTGGTGGTCACCGGGCGGGTCAAGGACGTCATCTGCCGGTGCGGTGAAACCATCAGTGCCCAGGACATCGAAGAGCAGTTGTTGACCCATCCGTCGATCTGGTCAGTGGCGGCCGTGCCGCTCCCCGACCCCGATTTGGGCGAACGCGTCTGTGCAGCAGTTGTTTTCAGTGGACCGCCGGTCACTCTTGCGGAGCTGAACGCCTATCTGGACGAGCAGGGCGTGGCCACCCACGCCCGGCTCGACCAGTTGGTCACACTACCGAAACTGCCCGTGACGCCGATCGGCAAGATCGACAAGAAGGCTATCGCCGCACAGCTTGCCGCGCAGTAATCTCCCGCGCGCCGGGTGTCCACCACAACTACGTCAAACTCTGCTCGATGTGACTTGAGATACCTTATTGAGATCTCGCAATAGCAGACGGTAGTGTTCTCTAAATTCAACGACCGAGCGGAAGAACTGGGCGGTGACAGATTTAGGTTTGTACGGCGGTTTGACGCTGTTGTCCCTGGCCCTGGTGTTGGTGCTGGCTTTCTGTGCTGCGGTCTACGTCCGACGGCTCAGCACGCGTCCGACCACCGCGGTGGGTGAACAACTGGGCAGCGCGAACGCGGTATTGCGTAAATTGCGCCACCGCGAACCGATGTCGGAGCAGGAGTGGGACTACGCGAAACAGGTCGTCGCCGATCGCGGATCGGTGCTGGCACTGTCGATACCAGGCACCCTCTTCATGCTGGGCTGCTTCTTCGTGTTCGGCAGCCTTGAACACCTGCACGGCGCGACGCCCTCGGAGCGGACATTCCTCGGTGTCATTCCCATGCTGACCTCCACCAGCCTGGCCCTTCGCCTGCTCGGCGGCGTACGGCTGAAACGACGCCTCAAGAAAGTAAAGAGGTGATCCCATGAGCCCTCGTTTCACTGTGCGAACCGTCCTGGCGCGGGTCTGGATGCCGTTGGTCGCCGTCATTGCGGTGGGAGTCGGTGTGCTGGGCATGTGGAAGGTGCATCAGATGTCGGCGCCCGCCCCGGTCATCACGGTCAACGGACCGCAGGCCCCTGAGCAGTCCACCACCAAACAGCTCACCTACGAGGTGTTCGGCTCGACCGGGGACGGCGGAAAATTGGTGTACGTAGACATCGACGGGCATCCGCATCAGTTCGATTTTTCGACATTGCCGTGGTCGCACACCGAAACGACCACGCTCACCGTGGTTTCGGGCAGTGTCTCGGCGCACACTCGCGGCGGCCAGGTCGGCTGCCGAATACTGGTCAACGGCGTAGTACGCGATGAGCAGTCCACCATCCACGAGAATGCGGATGTCATCTGCCGGGTGAAATCGGCATGAGTGAGCATCGGGCGAAGCGGCCCTTCATTCCGAGAGCTGTTCGCGCACTGGCGATACCGATCATTGTCTTCTGGGCTTTGGTCGCCATCACAACGAACACGTTCATGCCCCAAGTCGAAAAAGTCGCCGAGGAACTCGCGGGACCGATGGTCCCGCACTACGCGCCTTCCCAGCGGTCGATGCTGCGAATCGGGGAGAAGTTCCGCGAGTCAACCTCGACCAGCCTGACGATGGTCGTGTTCGAAGCCAACCGGCCACTGGGTGACCAGGACCACCGTTACTACGACGATTTGATGCGCCGGCTCAAACGGGACACCAAGCACGTCCAGTACGTGATGGACCTGTGGGGAAAGCCGATCACGTCGGCCGGGGCCCAAAGCGTCGACGGCAAGGCCACTTACGTACTGCTGCGCCTCGCCGGGGACATCGGCCAGATACAGGCGAACGAGTCCGTCGACGCAGTCCGGGACATCGTCAAGAAGGACGAGCCCCCGCCTGGGCTCAAGGTTTACGTCAGCGGCGCCGCGCCGCTCGCATCCGACACCCTGACCATCGCCAACGCGAGCCTGAACAACGTCACCATAGTGACCATCTTCCTGATCATTGCGATGCTGCTATTGGTCTACCGGTCCCTCGGCACGCTGCTGGTGCCACTGGCCGGGGTGTTGATCGAAATGCTTGTCGCGAAGGGAATCGTTGCGACCCTTGGACATTTGGGATACATCGAGCTGTCGTCATTCGCCGTCAACATCGTGATCGCCCTGACCCTGGGCGCGGGGACGGATTACGGCATCTTCCTGATGGGCCGCTATCACGAGGCTCGACTGGCCGGTGAAAGCAGAGAGGACGCGTTCTACACCGCGTATCGCGGTGTAGCGCCGATCATTATCGGCTCCGGCCTCACCATCGCGGGAGCATGCTACTGCTTGACGCTGGCCCGGCTCAACTACTTCCACACCATGGGGCCCGCCGTGGCCATCACCATGCTCTTCACCATCGCGGCCGCGCTGACCCTCGGCCCGGCGCTGTTGACGGTAGGCAGCCTGTTCGGGATGTTCGACCCGAAGAAAAAGGTCAAGGCACGTCTGTATCGCCGGATCGGCGCAAGCGTGGTGCGGTGGCCGGTGCCGATCCTGGCGGCGAGTGCTGCCGTGGTCATGATCGGGGCGGTCTTCGTGCCGACCTATCAGATGAATTACGACGACCGCGCCTACCAGCCGGCCGACGCGCCCGCCAACCAGGGCTTCGCCGCGGCGGACCGGCACTTCTCCAAGAGCAAGCTGTTCTCGGAGATGCTGATGGTCGAAACCGACCACGACATGCGGAATTCCGCAGATTTCATCTCGCTGGACCGAGTGGCGAAGGCGCTCATTCGACTGCACGGCGTCGCGATGGTGCAGAGCATCACCAGACCCTTGGGCAGGGCATTGGAGCATGCCACCCTGCCCTATCTGTTCACCACGCAAGGAAGCGGGAACGGCCAGCAACTTCCGTTCAACAGGGAGCAGAACGCCAACACCGACCAGCAGGCAAAGATTCAGGCGAACACCGTCGAGGTGCTCGATCGGTTGATCAACCTTTTCCAGCACATGTCCGACGAGATGCACCAGACCGTGCTCACGATGGAGGACATGCAACGGGTCACCATGGAGTTGGACGAGGAACTCTCCAATCTCGACGATTTCTTCCGGCCGCTCCGCAGCTACTTCTATTGGGAGCGACACTGTTTCGACATCCCGGTGTGCTGGGCATTCAGGTCGTTGTTCGACGCGCTCGACGGCATCGACAAAATGGCCGCCGATATCAAGGACGCGGTCGGCTCTCTCGAAGTCATCGACCGGCTGCTCCCGCAGATGATCACGCAGATGAAGATCATGCGGGACGACACCATGGCGTTACAGGCACTGCTGGTCAACACCTACGGTTCAGCCGATCTGCAGTCCATCCAGACCGACCAGACCTTTGACGACATGATCAACGTCGGCCTCGACTTCGATCGGTCCCGCAGCGACGACTTCTTCTACATCCCCAGAGAGGGTTTCGAGAACGAGGACGTCAAAGTCGGTATGACGCTGATGATGTCACCGGACGGCAAGGCGGCACGGTTCATCGTCACTCATGAAGGTGACGCCATGGGGCCCGAAGGCGTGGAACATGTCGAAGCATTCCCCGAAGCGATCACCACGGCGTTGAAGGAAACATCGCTGGCGGGCGCGCGGGTCTATATCGGCGGCTCGGGGTCCAATGACAAGGACATCAAGGAATACGCGGCATCGGATCTGCTCATCGCAGCCATAGCCGCCTTCGTGCTCATCTTCTTGATCATGATGTTCCTCACACGAAGTCTGGTGGCCGCCTTGGTAATTCCGGGTACGGTGGCGTTCTCCTACGCTGGGGCGTTCGGGCTGTCCATACTCGTGTGGCAACACCTCATCGGCCTGCACCTGCACTGGTTGGTGCTGCCGCTGACATTCATCATCCTGGTCGCGGTGGGATCGGACTACAACCTGTTGTTGATCGCCCGGGTGAAGGAGGAGATCCACGCCGGCTTGAATACCGGCCTGATCCGCGCGCTCGGCAGTACCGGCGGCGTGGTGACGTCTGCGGGTCTGGTATTCGCGTTCACCATGCTGGCCATGCTGACCAGCGATCTCCGCACGATCGGCCAGGTGGGTTCGACGGTATGTATCGGCCTGCTACTCGACACGTTGATCGTGCGTTCGTTCGTGGTGCCGTGCGTCATGCGGATACTTGGTCCGTGGTTCTGGTGGCCGACGTTCGTACGGGCACGTCCGCTTCGGCCACGGTCGCCGGCGCCGGTACCTTGAGCCGTCCCGCCTAGGCGTCCGGTCGCCGCTCGATCAGATAGGGCGCCAGGGTCGACAGCTTCTCGCAGGTTTCCTCGAATTCCCGCTCAGGATCGGAGGCTTCGATGATTCCGGCACCCGCCCGCAGCCAGGTTCGCCCGTCACGTTCGTAGGCTGCGCGCAGGGTCAGCGCCGCGTCCAGCCCACCGTCGGCGGAGAACATCACCACGGCGCCGGAATAAAGTCCGCGCGGACCCTCGTCGAGGCGCAGGATCGCGTCTACCCCGTCTGCTTTCGGGATTCCCGACGCAGTGACCGCCGGGAAGAGTGCCTCCAACGCGTCCATCCGATCACTGGCCGGATCCAACCGGCCGGTGATGGTCGAACCGAGATGTTGCACACTGCCACGCTCACGCACCGCCATGAAGTCGGTGACGGCCGCCGTCCCGGGTTCGGCGATCTCGGCGATCTCCTGCAGCGAGGTACGGACCGAAATAGCGTGCTCGACAATCTCTTTGGAGTTCGACTCCAGATCGTCTCGCGCTTGGCGGTCATGCAACGGGCCACGGCCCAGCGCGCGGGTGCCGGCTAGCGGTTCGGTGACCACCAAGCCGTCCGGCTGTACAGCGGTGACCAGTTCCGGACTGTAACCCAGTGCCCGAATACCGCCGAGCCGCAAGAGGAATGACCGCACCGGCGTGTTGTGGCGACGGCCCAGTCGGTAGGTGGACGGAAAGTCCAGCGCGAAGGGCACTTCGACAGAGCGGGACAGGATCACCTTGTGGTAGTCGCCGTTGACGATCTCGCCGACGGCGACGGCGACCCGACGGCGGTACTCGGACGGGTCGACGGACAAGTCCAGCAGACGCGACGGCGGCACCTCGCGCACTCCAGCACTGAGCAGCCGCTCGAGTGCCTGTCGCTCGCGCGTCCCCGCTCCGGAAAGGCAGACCCCGTCCTGGGTGATCACGATGCAGGTGCGCGGCCAGAAGACGCGCGCCAGCGGGGTATGCGGCGCCAACTTCTGCTGCAGTCCATACCGGTACACGCCGAATTCGAATGCCACCCAGCCGAACGCCCGGTCGGTCTCCAGTAGCAAGCGGTCAACGGCCTCGCCCAGGACGGCCGCGGGCCGCCCCGACCACTGCTGGCGCAGGGTGACTCCATCGCGGATGACCCGCAGTTCGTCGCTGTCCAGTTCGACCATTGCCTGCACGCCCAGGGCCAGCAGCCATTCCCCGTCGTGCTCGTAGAGCAGATATTCCTCGCCTGTCGGCTCGACCAGCACAGCTGCCAGTTCGGCGGCCAGATCACTCGGGTCGGCCCCGGCGGGCAGAGGCACGTTCAGCGACGCAGTGCTGACAGAACTCGTCCCGACGCCGGCCTCCATCACAGAAGTAAATGTAGCCTAACCTACTCCCGAGCGCTCGCCCCCCTCGCCGTTCCCGCGCCCGCGACGACACCGCAGGTGGATCTCACACCGGCCGCCTGAGCAGACCCACTGGGTGAACAGTCGGACGCCAGGACTCTCGGTCCACCGCTAGTTCCAAACGTTTCCAAAGCTTTCACCCGCCGGCCTCCTACCCGACGAGCCCGGATCCCCGCCCACTTTTACGATCCGAGCTACCAAGCACGCAACACGAGACAGCAGAGCAATGGGGGGGTCAGCCATGTTCGTCATCCGGACGACCGACGGTGAGGAAATCAAGGGTGAGTCTGAGAACCTGATGATCAACCATGAGACCGGTGTGCTCACCGTCCGCACAGTCGACGGCTTCGAAGAAATCACCACGCACTACTCGCCGGCCGGGTGGCGCTCTGTTACGCACCGGAAAAAGGACATCGGTGCCCAGACATCTCGCCTCTCCTCAGTTCGCTGACGCGATGCTTTTGTCCCAGCGAACTAACAGCTAATTGGTACTTAATACATACTGTTCGCGGCCAAAACGCTATAGCCAGCGCCGTTATGGATCTCACCCGTTACGTCGGCGTTTCGTTGCCCGAACGAGCCCGAAAACCAACCCGAAATTGCGCCTTCCGCAGCATTTCTGAGTGGCAGCTCGACAAAACCTCAAGTTAGATTCTCAGCGTTATCTGGGATGTTCGTGCTCGCCTGGAATGCCTTGGCGGTCAGGACTTCCTGCAAGTCGCCGCATGACGCTCGGGAGGTACTAGATGCTGCACGAGTTCTGGGAAAATTTCACGCACAACCTGTTCAAGCCGCTGCTGCTGTTCTTCTACTTCGGATTCCTGATCCCAATCTTGAAGGTGCGCTTCGAATTTCCGTATGTGATCTACCAGGGTTTGACCATGTACCTGCTGCTGGCGATCGGTTGGCACGGGGGTGAGGAACTCGCCAAAATCGAACCGTCGAGCGTCGGCGTCATCGTCGGCTTCATGGTGATGGGATTCGTGTTGAACTTCCTCATCGGAGCCGTCGCGTACTACCTCCTTCGCTATACGACCAGGATGCGACGAGTCGACAGGGCCACGGTCGCCGGGTATTACGGGTCGGATTCAGCTGGAACATTTGCCACCTGCGTAGCCGTACTCACCAGCATCGGCATCGCCTTCAACGCCTACATGCCGGTCATGCTGGCCGTCATGGAGGTTCCGGGCTGCCTGGTGGCGCTCTACCTGGTGGCGCGGCTACGACACCGCGGCATGGACGAAGCCGGGAACATGCCCGACGAGCCCGGTTACCGCGTCCGGGTCGGTATCGGACCCGGCACGGTCGCGAGGCCCCCGGATGGCCGCAGCGTCGAAAGTCGACACCGCGAGATCGAGCAGGAACTCGAATTATCGCTGGAGAAGCGGGAACACGACGACCGGGATTGCGACGACGGGGGCCGGGATGCGGCCAAGAAGTCGAGGCTGTTCTCGCGGGAACTGCTACAGGAGGTCTTCCTCAACCCCGGGCTGTGCCTGCTCGTAGGTGGGATCATCATCGGCCTCGTCAGTGGACTGCAGGGCGAGAAGGTGGTCCATGACGACGACGCCTTCTTCGTCACGGCCTTCCAGGGTGTTCTGGCGCTGTTCCTGCTCGAAATGGGCATGACGGCATCCCGCAAGCTGCGGGACCTGCGATCGGCGGGGCGCGGATTCATCTTCTTCGGTCTGTTGGCGCCTAATCTGTTTGCGACATTGGGAATTTTCGTGGCGCACGGCTATGCGGCCCTCACCCACGCCGACTTCAAACCAGGAACCTATGTGCTGTTCGCGGTGCTCTGCGGCGCAGCGTCTTACATCGCCGTGCCAGCCGTGCATCGACTTGCCATCCCCGAAGCCAGCCCGACGTTGCCGTTGGCAGCATCACTGGGGCTGACGTTCTCCTACAACGTGACCATCGGCATTCCGCTCTACATTGAAATTGCGCGCGTCATCGGGCAATGGTTTCAGGCGAACTGAAACCCCTTCTAGTCCAACAGCATCCGCACGACCGCATCGGCGAGCAATCTACCGCGGTCGGTCAGGATCAGCACGTCGTCCTGCGCAATCAGCAAACCGTCCGCCACGGCCACGTCCGCGCGCTCGCGCTCGGCGGGGTGCAGCCGGCTCATCGGTAGCCCGTGGCGCAGCCGGATCTGCAGCATCACCTCTTCGGTGTGCAGTGCTTCGGCGCCGAGTTGCTCGAAGCCGGATACCGGTAGGGCCGCGCCAGCCAACAGTTCCGCATACGCGTTGGGGTGCTTGACATTCCACCAGCGAGTCGCGCCGATGTAGCCGTGCGCTCCGGGTCCGGCGCCCCACCATTGGCCACCCGCCCAGTAGCCGAGATTGTGGCGGCATTCACCGCCGGGCCGCGCCCAGTTGGACACCTCGTACCAGGTCAGGCCGGCCGCCTGCAGGCGCTCGTCGACCAGCTCGTAGCGGCGGGCCAGCACATCGTTGTCGGGTGCGGCCAGCTCACCGCGACGGACCCGCCCGGCCAATGCGGTGCCCTCCTCGACCACCAGCGCGTACGCAGACACATGGTCGACGCCCGTCTCGATCGCCGTATCCACCGACCGCAGCAGATCGTCATCGGACTCGCCGGGGGTGCCATAGATGAGATCCAGGCTGACGTGCTCGAAACCCAACTCGAGTGCCTCGCGAGCCGCCGACGCCGACCGGTTCGGGGTGTGCACCCGGTCCAGCACCCCGAGCAGCTGCGGCACCACCGACTGCATGCCGAGCGACACACGCGTATAGCCGGCCGACCGGATCTCCTCGAAAAATTCCGGCCAGGTGGACTCCGGGTTGGCTTCGGTCGTGATCTCGGCGTCAGGCGCCAACGGGAAATGCTCCCGCACCATGTCGAGCAACGTGGTCAGCCGCGCCCCACCCAGCAGTGACGGCGTTCCGCCGCCGACGAACACGGTGTCCAAGGACGGTCCATCCAGCCGGGCGCTGGCCAGCTCGAGTTCGGTGCGCAGTGCCTGCAGCCAGCCGTCCGGATTGACCCCGCCCAGCTCCGCGGGGGTGTATGTGTTGAAGTCGCAGTAGCCGCAGCGTGTGATGCAGAACGGCACGTGCACGTAGAGCCCGAGCGGTTGACCGGGCGTTGGCCGCATCGCCGGCAGATCTACTGCGGCCTGAACAGGAACCATGGCCAAATCTTGGCACGACAGCCCCGCGAGAGCAGTTTTGCCAGGTTATTCCCGGTTTTGTTTGCCCGAGTACCCAGCTTGCCTGGGTACTTTTAATCAGCGTGAGACGAAATTTTACCTGGTAGCGTCGTTGCGCCCGATCCATGGCAGAATGGCACCCGTGACCGCCGCCAATTCGAACCTGCGCGTAGCGCTGGTGGCGCGGCGGCATATCGACCTCAAGCGCGTTTGCAGCTGTTGCTGTCTGCCTTGATGTCGTAGACCCAGCCCACCCGTTCCACCTGCTGGCTGCCGGATCTGCGCCGCCGGAATCAACGGTGTGCTGCGCGCGTTCCAGTCGGCATGTTCGCGAAGGAGATCCCCGAATGACCACAGCACGTCCCGCCAAGGCACCTCGCAATGAGGGTCAGTGGGCGCTGGGCAATCGCGAGCCGCTCAACGGCAACGAAGAGATGAAGCAGGCCGGAGCGCCGCTCGAGGTGCGGGAACGCATCGAGAACATCTACGCCAAGAACGGTTTCGACAGCATCGAGAAGGGCGACCTGCGCGGGCGCTTCCGCTGGTGGGGTCTGTACACCCAGCGCGAGCAGGGTTACGACGGCTCATTCACCGGTGACGACAACATGGACATGCTCGAAGCCCGGTACTTCATGATGCGGGTGCGCTGCGACGGTGGCGCCATCACGACCGCCGCGCTGCGCACCCTGGGCGAGATCTCCACCGAATTCGCCCGCGACACGGCCGACATCTCTGACCGCGAGAACGTCCAGTACCACTGGATCGAGGTGGAGAACGTTCCCGAGATATGGCGGCGCCTGGAGGCGGTCGGCCTTCAGACCGCTGAGGCCTGCGGTGACTGCCCCCGCGTGATCCTGGGCTCCCCGCTGGCCGGCGAGTCGCTCGACGAGGTGCTCGACCCGACCTGGGCGATCGACGAGATCGCGCGCCGCTACATCGGCAAGCCGGATTTCGCCGACCTGCCGCGCAAGTACAAGACCGCCATCTCGGGCCTGCAGGACGTCGCACACGAGATCAACGACATCGCGTTCATCGGCGTCAACCATCCTGAGCACGGACCGGGCCTGGACCTGTGGGTCGGCGGCGGCCTGTCCACCAACCCGATGCTGGCTCAGCGCCTCGGCGCCTGGGTGCCGCTGAACGAGGTGCCCGAGGTGTGGGCAGCGGTGACCTCGATTTTCCGTGACTACGGCTATCGCCGGCTGCGAGCCAAGGCGCGGCTGAAGTTCCTGGTCAAGGACTGGGGTGTCGAGAAATTCCGGGAAGTTCTCGAAACGGAGTACCTCAAGCGCAAATTGATCGACGGCCCCGCGCCGACACCGACCACCCATCCGGTCGATCACGTCGGTGTACAACGAACCAAGAACGGGCTCAACGCCATTGGGGCATCCCCCATCGCCGGGCGGGTCTCCGGCAGCATTCTGACCGCCGTTGCCGTGCTGGCGGAGCGGGCCGGGTCGGACCGGATCCGGTTCACCCCGTACCAGAAACTGGTCATTCTCGACGTTCCGGACGAGAAGCTGGACGAGACGATCGCCGGCTTGGATGCACTCGGCCTGCAGACGCGGCCTTCGCACTGGCGCCGAAACCTGATGGCGTGCACTGGAATCGAATTCTGCAAATTGTCGTTTGCCGACACCCGGGTCCGGTCACAGTCGCTGGTGCCCGAGTTGGAAAGCCGGCTCGAGGACATCAACGCCGACCTCGATGTGCCGATCACGATCAACATCAACGGCTGCCCCAACTCGTGTGCGCGAATTCAAGTCGCCGACATCGGATTCAAAGGTCAGATGGTTGACGACGGTGATGGCAACTCGGTCGAGGGCTTCCAAGTCCACTTGGGCGGCAGCCTCGGGCTGGATAGCGGATTCGGGCGAAAACTGCGTCAGCACAAGGTCACCAGCGATGAGCTGGGCGATTACATCGAGCGGGTGGCGCGCAACTTCGTCAAGCATCGCAACGAGGGTGAACGCTTCGCGCAGTGGGCAATCCGGGCCGAGGAGGACGACCTGAGATGACTGAGGCGACCACGTTGACCGAGGACCAGTTGCGGGAGTTGGCCGCGCGCGGTGCCGCCGAGCTTCAGGGCGCCAACGCCACCGAGTTGCTGCAGTGGACGGAAGAGCATTTCGGCAACGTCAACGGACCCCGCGGGTGGGCGACGTGCAATTACGTCGTGGCCTCGAACATGCAGGACGCCGTCCTGGTGGATCTCGCCGCCAAGGTGCGCCCGGGTGTGCCAGTGATGTTCCTGGATACCGGCTACCACTTCGTGGAAACCATCGGTACTCGCGATGCGATCGAATCCGTCTACGACATCAGGGTTGTCAACGTCACCCCCGAACAGACGGTGGCCGAACAGGACAAGCTGCTGGGCAAGGACTTGTTCGCTCGAAACCCCGGTGAATGCTGCCGGCTACGCAAAGTGGTTCCGCTGGGCAAGGCGCTGCGCGGGTATTCGGCGTGGGTCACCGGCCTGCGCCGGGTGGATGCACCCACCCGCGCCAACGCCCCGCTGATCGGATTCGACGAGGCGTTCAAACTGGTGAAGATCAACCCGCTGGCGGCATGGTCCGACCAGGACATGGACGACTACATCGCCGAGCACGATGTTCTGGTCAATCCGCTGGTCAGCGAAGGCTATCCGTCGATCGGGTGCGCGCCCTGCACGGTTAAGCCGGTCGAGGGCGCCGATCCACGCAGCGGACGCTGGCAGGGCATGGCCAAGACGGAATGCGGGTTGCACGCGTCGTGACGCGCTGGCGACGATGCAGAGCGCAGCGATGAGAAGGAGCAGCGCCATCGAGACGCGCCTTATTTTGACCGCGCACGGCAGTGTGGATCCACGGTCGGCGGCCAACGCTCGGGCTGTCGGCCGTCGGCTGATGCTGATGCGACCACAACTCGATGTGCGAGTTGCGTTCTGCGAGCATAACTCTCCGAGTCTGGTCGACGTGCTCGACCGCTACCCGGGTGAGGCGGTCGTCGCTCCGCTGCTTTTGGCAAACGCCTACCATGCGCGCGTCGACATTCCCACTCAGCTCGCAAGTTGTGGCGCCACCGAACGGGTTTTGCAGGCCGATGTGCTCGGCGAGGATGATCGCCTGGTATCGGTGCTGCGCCAGCGGGTAACGGAATTGCAGGTCTCGCGGCTCGATCACCGGGTGGGTGTGCTCGTGGTGGCGATCGGTTCTTCTGACCCTGTCGCGAATGCGCACACCGCCGAAATCGCTCCGAGGCTGTTGGCTGGCACCCGATGGGCTACGGCCACAACGGCATTCGCCACCCATCCGGAACCTGCGCTGGTGGAATCAGTGCGGCGGTTGCGGCGGTCCGGTGCTCGCCGCGTAGTGATCGCCCCGTGGTTCCTCGCGCCCGGGCGTATCCCGGACCGGGTGGAGCGGTTCGCGCGCGACGCCGGCCTGGCCATGGCAGCGCCATTGGGCGCACACCAGCTGGTGGCCGAGACGGTGCTGGAACGGTTCGATCAGGCCACGGCCGCGCGCGTAGCGGCCTAGCCGTCGCGGCTCGGCGCCCAACCTGTGTAAGCCGGACATGACGGGGTATTCCCTTCCCTCATGACCGCACTACCGCCGGATCCCGAGCCGTCGAAGACTCCTGGCCTGGAGCCGGGGGGCGGGGTCACACCGGGTTCCACTCCCCCGGACTCCGCGCAAACATCCGGCCTCTCCGAATCTCAGCCGATACCGACGCGACGACTGACACCGCTCGCAATCGTGAGCATCATCGCGGTTGTCGTTTTCGTCGCGTTGTTTGTCGCGGTCGCGATGGGACTGATCTCGCGTTGGTAAGCGCTAGGCGGGCGCCAGCGTGGATTGGTTTTCGTCGGCGCCGTCGTCCCCGACCAGGAGGTTCGCGGCAATCGGCGGTACCCGGGTGGCGCGCACATAGACGGTGTCACCGTCCTTCAAGGCCAGCGCCTCGGCATCCCCGCGGGTGATCTGCGCGGTGAACGGACTGCCGGAGGGCGCCGCCGTCAATTCGACCCGCACCTCGAAGCCCAGCGCCACCACCCGGTCCACCGTGGCCTTCACCACACCGATCGACTCGGCCGTGCCGTCGCCGCCGGCCACCGCCATATCCGGCTTGCGACCCACCCGAATGTCATGCGGCCGAACCAGCGCGCCGTTCAGCGCGGACACCGCGCCCAGGAACGACATCACGAACGCATTCGTCGGAGCGTCGTACACGTCGGTCGGGGAACCGACCTGCTCGATGCGGCCTTTGTTGAGCACGGCGATCCGGTCGGCCACGTCGAGCGCCTCGGCCTGATCGTGGGTGACCAGCACGGTGGTGACGTGCACCTCGTCGTGCAGGCGCCGTAACCATGCGCGCAGATCTTCACGAACCTTGGCGTCCAGTGCGCCGAACGGTTCGTCGAGCAACAGCACCTGCGGATCCACCGCGAGCGCCCTGGCCAGCGCCATGCGTTGCCGCTGACCGCCCGAGAGCTGGTTGGGATAGCGGTTCTGAAAGCCGCTGAGGCCCACCACTTCCAACAAGTGGTCAACTTTTTCGTTGATCTCAGCCTTGGGACGCTTACGGATCTTCAACCCATAAGCGACGTTGTTGCGCACCGTCAGGTGCTTGAACGCCGCATAGTGCTGGAAGACGAACCCGATGCCGCGCCGCTGCGGGGGCACCCGGGTGACGTCGCGACCGTTGATCGTGACTGTGCCGGAATCTGGTTGGTCCAGGCCGGCGATCGTGCGCAGCAAGGTGGACTTGCCCGAGCCACTGGGGCCCAGCAGGGCCGTCAGCGAACCGCTGGGCACGACGAAGTCCACATGGTCCAGTGCGACGAAATCCCCGTAATGCTTGTATGCGTCTCGCACGACGATTGCGTGATTGTCTTGGTCGGTCCCGGCGTTTGCCATCGAGTCTCCTTAGTCCCGCCTACCTGCTTGCTCGTGCCCGACGGGCATCCAGCACGACCTGAACGATCAACACGAGTACCGCCACCGCCATCAGCAGAGTTGAAAGGGCGTAGGCACCGTATTCCGCACCGCGGTTGTAGCGGTCCGACACCAGCAGCGTCAGAGTCTGCGACTGGCCGGGAAGGTTGGACGACACCATGATCACCGCGCCGTACTCGCCGAGCGTGCGCGCAATGGTCAGCACGATGCCGTACGTCAGCCCCCACCGGATGGACGGCAGTGTGATTCGCCAAAACGTCTGCCACCAGCCGGATCCCAGGGTCGCGGCGGCCTGTTCCTGATCCGTGCCCAGTTCGTGCAGCACCGGTTCGACCTCGCGCACCACGAACGGCAGGGTGACGAAGATGCTGGCCAACACGATGCCGGGCAGGCCGAAAATGATCTTCAGCCCAAGATCGCGCTCGACGAACCCCAGCGCACCCCCGGCCCCCCACAGCACGATCAGCGCCACACCTACGACGACCGGCGACACCGCGAACGGCAGATCGATGATTGCCTGCAGGAAACCTTTGCCGCGAAACCTGTTACGGGCCAACACCAAAGCGGTCGGGATACCGAAGACCACGTTTAGGGGGACCACGATGGCCACCACGAGCAGCGAGAGGTTCAGCGCGGATACCGCGGCGGGTGTACTGACCCAGTCATAGAACTGGCCCAACCCCGGCTGGAACGTGCGCCACAGGATCAGCATCACCGGGATGATCAGCAACACCAGGATGTATCCCAGGGCGGTGTAACGGAGCAGGTAGCGGACCGTGCGGGAAGACGTCATACCGACATCTCCTCTCGCTTGGCCGCGCGTGCACCGATGAACCGCAGGAGCAACAGCACGACGAAGGAGATCGACAGCAGCACAATGGAAATCGCGGCGGCACCTACGCGGTCGTCGTTCTCGATCAGAGTCCGAATCCACTGCGAGGACACTTCGGTCTTGCCCGGCACCGCGCCGCCGATCAACACGACCGAACCGAACTCACCGATAGCTCGCGAAAACGCCAGTCCGGCACCGGACAACAACGCGGGGAGCAACGACGGCAACACCACAGAGGTGAAGATCTTCGGGCCGTTCGCGCCCAGCGACGCCGCCGCCTCCTCGGTTTCCCGGTCGATTTCGAGCAGCACCGGTTGCACCGCGCGAACCACGAATGGCAACGTGACGAATGCCAGCGCAATCCCGACGCCCCATTCGGTGTGCTGCAAGTGCAGTCCCACGGGGCTTTGGTTGCCGTACAAGGCAAGCATCACCAGGCTGGCGACGATCGTGGGCAGCGCGAATGGTAGATCGATGACCGCATCGACGAGTCGCTTGCCCAGAAAGTCGTCGCGCACCAGCACCCAGGCGATCAGCAGGCCGAACACCGTGTTGAGCAGCGTCACGCCGACCGAGATGGTCAGCGTCACCCGCAGCGACTCCATCGCCGCGTGCGAGGTGGCGGCCAACCGGAACGCATCCCAGCCGCCGCTGATCGCCTGCCACAGGATCGCGGCCAGCGGCAGCAGCACGATCACCGACAACCACAGCGTCGCCACCCCGACGCGCAACGAGGTGGTGCCTGCGCGGCCGGCGCCACGCACGGCGGGCGCCTCGTGTTCCGGGTTCACAATCACGGTCATCCGGTGGCCTGCGTGTAGATCTTGGTGATGCTGCCGGCGCTCTTGTCGAACAGTTGCGGGTCCACGGTGGCCCAACCACCGAGGTCGGTGATGGTCCATAGCTTCGCCGGCACCGGGAACTGGTCCCGGAACGCGGCCGCAACCGCTGGGTCGACGGGCCGAAACCCGGCCCGCGCCCACACCTGCTGGGCCTGGGCGGTGTACTGGAAGTTCTTGAACGCCGTGGCCGCCGCGAGGTGGGTACCGGTACGAATCACCGCCATCGGGTTCTCGATCCTGAACGTCTGCGGCGGGGTGACGTGTTCGACCGGCTTACCAGCGCGTTCGGCCGCGATGGCTTCGTTTTCATAGCTGATCAGAACGTCGCCGGTGCCCTGGACGAAAACGTCGCTGGCTTCCCGCCCCGAACTTGGACGCATCTTCACATGTTCCCTTACCAATCGGGTTACGAAGTCGATGCCCGCCTGACCGTTGCGACCGCCTTCGCTCTTCACAGCGTAGGGAGCCAGCAGATTCCACTTGGCCGAACCGGAACTCAGCGGGCTGGGGGTGATCACGGCGATGCCTGGGCGGAGCAGGTCATCCCAATTCCTGATGTTCTTCGGGTTGCCTTTGCGCACCACCAGAGTCACCACCGAGCCGAACGGAATCCCCTTGGTGGCGTCGGTATTCCAGTCCTTGGCGACTTTGCCGGACTTGATCAGACGGGTGATGTCCGGCTCGACCGAGAAATTCACCAGATCGGCGGGCTTGCCTTCGGCGACCCCACGCGACTGGTCGCCGGAGGCGCCGTAGGAGGTGATCACTTGGATGCCTTTGCCTTCTTCGGAAGCATTGAACGCCGGAATCACCTTGCTCCAGCCGGGTTCAGCGACCGAATACGCAACCAATGTGACGCTGGACTTCGCGTCGGCGAGGCCTCCGCCGCCGACTACATCGCTGGGCCCCCCGCGGCATGCCGCCAGGACACCGATCATGCCGACAACGAGCGCCAGCACAACGGGTAGTCGCCGATGCGCCACGGACCCGTTGTCGGCGAACAGCTGCGACATTGGTGACCTTCCGATGCGGGACATATGGAATCAGGGCCCCGTAGCTACGGATTGGCGATCAATCAGGTTCGAGGAAGTCACGAACTCCAGACCAAGCCGCGCACGGGTTTGGGAGTTAGCGACAACAGTGTGCGTCGGCCATGGCGCAGACCACCGCGACGCAAGAAGCACAGCCGGACGCCACGACGGGGCGCTCCAAAACACGGGCTGCGTGCATGTCGCGAAGCCTAACAGAGTTTGCGTAACCGGCAATTTGAAAGGGAATTGGTCCCTGAGAGTCGATTCAGTGCGTCAGCAGCCAGGTGAGGATGACGAGCGCGACGAGCGCGACGAGAATCAGCGTGACGTGCGAACGTGGCATCGCCGGCTATCCGGACGCCTCGTCGGTGTGGCGGCGGCCAACCAGCTGGATCCCCTTGCCCAGCGCCGCGTCCAGGACGGTCGCCAGGCAATATGCCACGAACAGCACGATCGGCATCACCGTCAGGGCCTGGAGCACGAAGGGTACGCCGGAGAGCCACAGCTCGACGCCGTCCCACCAACTCAAGAACCCGTTCACCGCGTCCACCCTATTGGTCGGGTCACTCGAAGCCAACGTGGCCCGATCGTCGGAGCGCTCGAGTTGTCGCACCCGGTAACACCTAGGTTGCGGTGGTGGACGCGAACCGGGTCGACGTTCGATGATGTCGGGATGGTCCTGCACGCCGATTCCGCCGACTCAGTCAACGACCGACTTGCAT
The DNA here is from genome assembly GCF_001673315.1 of Mycobacterium asiaticum. GTDB lineage: Bacteria > Actinomycetota > Actinomycetes > Mycobacteriales > Mycobacteriaceae > Mycobacterium > Mycobacterium asiaticum_B. Next base: position 259,104 of record NZ_LZLQ01000015.1, read on the forward strand.
CTTCGATCGACGACCTGCCCGCGATCCCTGCGACCAGTGAACTTCAGCCAATCGACGCCGCCGCCGAACTTGATTCGCTGGCGCCCTACGTGTCGAGTTCGCCGTCGCGGAATCCGTTCCCGCCGATTGCCGACTACGCGTTTCTGTCCGACTGGGAAACCACCTGCCTGATCTCCCCGGCGGGCTCGGTGGAGTGGCTGTGCGTGCCGCGACCGGATTCTCCCAGCGTGTTCGGTGCGATTCTGGACCGCAGTGCCGGCCACTTCCGGATCGGCCCGTACGGCGTCTCGGTGCCCTCGGCACGGCGCTACCTGCCCGGCAGCCTGATCATGGAAACCACCTGGCAAACCCATACTGGATGGTTGATCGTGCGCGACGCGCTGGTGATGGGTCGATGGCACGACATCGAACGGCGGTCACGCACGCACCGGCGGACGCCGATGGACTGGGACGCCGAGCACATCCTGTTGCGCACCGTGCGGTGCGTCAGCGGCACGGTCGAGCTGATGATGAGCTGCGAGCCGGCCTTCGACTACCACCGCGTCGGCACCACCTGGGAGTACTCGGCGAACGCCTACGGCGAGGCAATCGCACGCGCCAGCAAGCAACCGGACGCCCACCCGACACTGCGGCTGACCACCAATCTCAATATCGGACTCGAGGGTCGGGAAGCGCGCGCCCGCACCCGGATGAAGGAAGGCGACGACATCTTCGTCGCGCTGAGCTGGACAAAGCACCCGGCGCCACAAACCTACGAAGAAGCCGCCGACAAGATGTGGCAGACCACCGAGTGCTGGCGCCAATGGATCAACATCGGAAACTTCCCAGACCACCCGTGGCGCGCCTACCTGCAGCGCAGCGCGCTGACCCTGAAGGGATTGACGTACTCGCCCACCGGCGCGCTGCTGGCAGCCAGCACCACATCGCTGCCGGAGACACCGCGCGGCGAACGCAACTGGGACTACCGCTACTCCTGGATCCGTGACTCGACCTTCGCGCTGTGGGGCCTCTACACGATCGGCCTGGACCGGGAAGCCGACGACTTCTTCGCGTTCATCGCCGACGTTTCCGGCGCCAACAGCGACGAGCGCCATCCACTGCAGGTGATGTACGGAGTGGGAGGCGAACGCAGTCTGGTCGAAGAGGAACTGCACCACCTGTCCGGCTATGACCACGCCCGCCCGGTGCGAATCGGCAACGGCGCCTACAACCAGATGCAGCACGACATCTGGGGCTCGATCCTCGACTCGTTCTACCTGCACGCAAGGTCCCGGGAGCAAGTACCGGAGAACCTGTGGCCGGTGCTGAAGAAGCAGGTGGAAGAAGCGATCGAGCACTGGCGCGAACCCGACCGCGGCATCTGGGAGGTACGCGGGGAACCGCAGCACTTCACCTCCTCGAAGGTGATGTGCTGGGTCGCGCTGGACCGCGGCGCCAAGCTGGCCGAACGACAGGGCGAGAAGAGCTACGCCCAGCAGTGGCGCAAGATCGCCGAGGAGATCAAGCAGGACATCCTGCAGCACGGTGTGGACGATCGCGGCGTGTTCACCCAGCGGTACGGCAGCGACGCGTTGGACGCATCACTACTGCTGGTGGTGCTGACCCGGTTCCTGCCCCCGGACGACCCGCGAGTGCGCAACACGGTGCTGGCCATCGCCGACGAACTCACCGAGGAAGGCCTGGTGCTGCGATACCGGGTAGAGGAGACCGACGACGGTTTGTCCGGCGAGGAAGGCACGTTCACCATCTGCTCGTTCTGGCTGGTGTCGGCGCTGGTGGAGATCGGTGAGGTGGCCCGGGCCAAGCGGCTGTGCGAACGGTTGCTCGCCTACGCCAGCCCGTTGCACCTCTACGCCGAGGAGATCGAGCCGCGCACCGGCCGGCACCTGGGCAACTTCCCGCAGGCGTTCACCCACCTGGCTCTGATCAACGCGGTAGTGCATGTGATCCGGGCCGAGGAGGAGGCCGACGGGTCGGGAGCGTTTCAGCCCGCCAACGCGCCGGTGTGACGTCAGCTGCGCGCGCTGATCTTGTCCATCACCGCGCGGGCGATCGTGATGGCGCTGGTGTGCGGATCCCCCGTCCCCGGGTCAGACGAGCGTTGAAGGCTGAAGAAAGCGACCTCCACCTCCACCAAACAATTCACTCGTAACCCGATGGCCCGCGCTTGCGGCCTGCGCCCGGCGGTTGCGCCGGTGGCCTGCACGTAGACCGTTGCAGCGAGCACGGAGTTGTCCACCCGGACATCGGTGACCTCGTCGGTGAAGTTGAGCGCGCCCCCCGAGATCGTCACAGTTTTGCCGTTGCAGCCGTTCCACTGCCGGCTGAACTCGGCGAACAGTGCGCTGGCGTCGGCAGCGTTGGGCAGTGCCACCACCGCTTCGGCGACACTGATGACTTTGCCGGATTCACCCGCGCTCCACCATGTTTCACGAGCGACATGCTTGACTTCGGCGGATTCGTAGGCGTTCCGGATCGTCATCGTCGTGACGCCCGCGCACTCGGCGGGCGCGATGTCGCCCAACCCGGGCTGCAACTTCTCCGGACCGCCGAAACGCGGCGGCAGGCGCGGATCTCCCTTGAACGGCTGATTGAGCATGTTGGCCAGCACCACGTCGTCGAGCAGCACCCCCTTGATGACGTCGCCGATCAGCGGGTTCGGCTTCAACCCGGCGGCGGGGCGCGCGGAGCCGGCTACCGCGTGCGTGCACCCGGTCACCAGCGACGCCACCAGCAGTGCGGCAGGCCAGCAGCGCCTGCCCCGCACGAAAGCCATCGCTACTTTTTGCCCTTGTCCCCCGCGGTCTCGGTGGACAACGCGGCGACAAACGCTTCCTGCGGCACATCCACCCGCCCAATGGTTTTCATTCGCTTCTTGCCCTCCTTCTGCTTCTCCAGCAGTTTGCGCTTGCGGGTGATATCCCCGCCGTAGCACTTGGACAGCACATCCTTGCGGATGGCGCGAATGTTTTCTCGGGCAATGATCTTCGACCCGATCGCGGCCTGCACCGGCACTTCGAACTGCTGGCGCGGAATCAGCTCCTTGAGCTTGGTGGTCATCTTGTTTCCGTAAGCGAACGCCGAATCCTTATGCACGATGGCGCTGAACGCGTCGACCGCTTCGCCCTGCAACAGGATGTCGACCTTCACCAGTTGCGCCTCCTGCTCACCGGCCTCCTCATAGTCGAGGCTGGCGTAGCCGCGGGTGCGTGACTTCAGCGAGTCGAAGAAGTCGAAGATGATCTCCCCCAACGGCATTGTGTAGCGCAGTTCCACTCGTTCGGGCGACAGATAATCCATGCCGCCCAGCTCGCCGCGGCGCGATTGGCTGAGTTCCATGATGGTGCCGATGAATTCGCTGGGCGAGATGATGGTGGTCTTCACGATCGGCTCGTAGACGGTGCGGATCTTGCCCTCCGGCCAGTCCGACGGGTTGGTGACCACGATCTCGGTGTTGTCTTCTTTTTCGACGCGGTACACGACGTTGGGCGAGGTGGAAATCAGGTCCAGGTCGAACTCGCGCTCCAGCCGTTCTCGGGTGATCTCCATGTGCAGCAAACCCAGAAAGCCACAACGGAATCCGAAGCCCAGCGCCACGGAGGTCTCCGGCTCGTAGGTCAGGGCGGCGTCGTTGAGTTGCAGCTTGTCCAGCGCGTCGCGCAGGTTCGGGTAGTCCGATCCGTCGACGGGATACAGGCCCGAGTAGACCATCGGCCTGGGTTCGCGATAGCCGGTCAACGCCTCCTTGGCGCCGTTGCGCGCCGTCGTCACCGTGTCGCCGACCTTGGACTGGCGAACGTCTTTCACCCCAGTGATCAGGTAACCCACCTCACCGACGCCCAACCCCGCGCTGGCCTTCGGTTCGGGTGAGACGATGCCGACCTCGAGCAGTTCGTGAGTGGCACCGGTGGACATCATCGCGATGCGTTCGCGCGGGGTGATCTTGCCGTCGACAACACGCACGTAGGTCACCACGCCGCGGTAGATGTCGTAGACGGAATCGAAGATCATTGCGCGGGTAGGCGCGTCGGCATCGCCCTGCGGGGGCGGCACCTCACGCACCACGTGATCGAGCAGATCGGCGACGCCTTCGCCGGTTTTGCCGGATACCCGCAGCACGTCGCTGGGCTCGCAGCCGATGATGTGGGCGATCTCGCCCGCGTAGCGGTCCGGGTCGGCGGCCGGCAGGTCGATCTTGTTCAGCACCGGAATGATGTGCAGGTCGCGGTCCAGCGCCAGATACAGGTTGGCCAGCGTCTGGGCTTCGATGCCCTGGGCGGCATCGACCAGCAGCACCGCGCCCTCGCACGCCTCCAGCGCCCGCGATACCTCGTAGGTGAAGTCGACGTGGCCGGGGGTGTCGATGAGGTGCAGGACAAACTCTTTCCCGGCCTCGGCACCGGAGGACAACGTCCAGGGCAGCCGTACGTTCTGGGCCTTGATGGTGATACCGCGTTCGCGCTCGATGTCCATCCGGTCCAGGTACTGGGCCCGCATCGAGCGCTCGTCAACCACTCCGGTCAACTGCAGCATGCGGTCGGCCAGCGTCGATTTGCCGTGGTCGATATGAGCGATGATGCAGAAGTTCCGAATCTGTGCCGGCGCAGTGAAGGTCTTGTCGGCGAAACTGCTGATGGGAATCTCCTGGTTGAGCGGATTATCAGTAAGCCCAGCGTATCGGTGCCCCACAGCCTGGACACAATTCTGCTTTCGAAGCCGCTCTCGCTACGCGTCTATGCTGCAAACATGGCACCGGACAGGAAGTCGCCCGGCAAGTCACAGTGGAAGACGTTTCAGCGTTTCGCGGAGAACCTGGTCAACGAGGCTCCGAAAGTTGTCCAGCGACTGCAGAACACGCAAGAGACGCTGCGGACCATCCAGCAAGCGGTAAAGATCACCGCGAACATCATGGCGATGGGTCTACCGGCCGCGCCCGCTGAGATCACTGCCGGCCGGCCCGTGACGAAAACCAGCTTTCCCACCGCACAACGTGCCCGCAAGGTCACCTACGCGCCGGACCTCGACGGCCGGGCGGATCCGGGTGAAATCGTCTGGACGTGGGTGGCCTACGAGGATGACCCCACGCGTGGCAAGGACCGACCGGTGCTGGTGGTCGGGCGGGAGCGCACCGTGCTGCTGGGACTGATGTTGTCCAGCCAGGAACGCCACCAGGACGACCGGGACTGGGTGAAGATCGGGGCCGGCGACTGGGACTACGAGGGCAGACAGAGCTGGGTGCGGCTGGATCGGGTGCTGGACGTGCCTGAAGAGGGCATCCGCCGCGAAGGCGCCATCCTGGATCGGGAGATTTTCGACGTGGTGGCTGCCCGGTTGCGCGCGCAGTACTCCTGGCGCTAGTTCACCTTCTCCGGGCGCTGGTTCACCTTCTCCGGGCGCCGAACCCGGCCGTCATCTTCCGCTGCGGATCTCGCAGCCACTTGGGCTCGCGCAGCAGGCCCGCCTTCAGCCCTGGGTGATGTAGGACTGCAGCTGCTGCTGCTCCGCTTCGAGTTCGCCCATCCGTGTCTTCACCACGTCGCCGATGCTGACAATGCCGATCAGCTTGCGACCGTCGAGCACCGGCACGTGACGCACCCGGTTCTGTGTCATCAGCACGCTGACGCTGTCGACCGTGTCGCCCTTGGTGCAGGTGGTGATGGCGTTGGTCATGATTTTGGAGACTGGACGGGACAGCACACTGGCGCCGTGAACGTGTAGCTGCCGCACGACGTCGCGCTCTGACACGATGCCCACCACGCCTTCGTCGCCGACCACCACCATGGCGCCGATATTCTGTTCGGCCAAACCGGCAAGCAGTTCCCGGACTGTCGCGTCGGGGTTGATCGTCGTCACCGCCGCACCCTTATTCCGCAAGACGTCCGCGATCCGCATCTAGGCCTCCCGTTCCTGGGCTTGATAGTGATCAGATTCACACCAGGCTACGGCTAAGCCGCTCGCCGGGAAAGCGACCGTTTGAATCCGTGACCCGAACGGGTTGGTAAAGATAAGGCCATGATCGAGGTCACCCTGCTTGGTACCGGAAGTCCCATCCCTGACCCAAACCGCGCCGGACCCGCGACCCTGGTCCGGGCCGGCGGCCAGCAGTTTCTGGTGGATTGCGGGCGCGGAGTGTTGCAACGTGCCGCGGCGGTCGGCGTGGGTGCCGCCAACTTGTCGGCGCTGCTGCTCACCCACCTGCATAGCGACCACATCGCCGAACTGGGCGACGTGCTCATCACCGGCTGGGTGACCAACTTCACGCCTCACCCGCCCCCGATGCAGATCATCGGCCCGCCGGGCACGGCGGAGGTGGTGGAGGCGACGCTCAGGGCGTTCGGCCACGACATCGACTACCGCATCGCTCACCACGCGGACCTGAACGCACCGCCGCCTGTCGAAGTACACGAGCACACCGAGGGTCTGGTGTGGGACCGCGATGGCGTGAAGATCCGGGTGGCCCCCACCGACCACCGTCCGGTCGCGCCGACGATCGGGTTCCGGATCGAATTCGACGGCACCGCAGTGGTGCTCGCCGGCGACACGGTGCCGTGCGCCAGTCTGGACGAATTATCTTCGGGTGCAGACGCTTTGGTGCATACGGTAATCCGAAAAGATGTTCTCACCCAGGTTCCGCAGCAGCGCGTCAAGGATGTGTGCGACTACCACTCGTCGGTCCAGGAGGCGGCCGCCACCGCGACCCGGGCCGGCGTGGCGACCTTGATCATGACCCACTACGTGCCTGCTATCGCTCCCGGGCAAGAAGAGCAGTGGCGGGAATTGGCAGCCGCTGAGTTCCGCGGGCAGATCGAGCTGGGTGACGACCTGCACCGGGTTGAGGTGCACCCGCGGGCGTAGTTCGCCGGCCCCGTCAACCCGGTTGGGATCGGGGCGCCGAAGATTCGTGTACAGGGGCGCACCGGATTGCCGTTAGACTCGTACTCACGCATGGCAGGCAATTGCGCGCGAAACGCATGTCTTCGGGAATGAATCGCGATACGATCCGCTCCTGCCGTTCTGATATGAGGTGCGGGATGTCGTGGTTCGTCGCAGGCCCAGAGGCGATGGCCGCTGCTGCGAGAGACCTCGCTGGTATCGGGTCCGCGATCGCCGAGTCCAACGGGAACGCTGCCGCCCCTACCACTGCCATACCGGCGTCTGCCGCTGACGCGGTTTCCGGCCTCGTCGCACAGCTCTACAGCGCCCACGCACAGACGTATCAGGACATCAGCGCCCAGATGGCGTCGTTTCACGACCAGTTCGTGCGGGCGCTGAATTCTGACGGCGCCGCGTACGCCAACGCCGAGTCGGCCGCCGCAGCACAACTGCGGGACGGACTGAACGCGATAAATGCCCCGGCACGCCAACTACTGGGCCAGCTGCCGAATCCAAGCGCAAACGGCTGAACCGCGAAACAGCCGCCGCCATGTCGGCGGCGGCTGTTCCTGCCTTAACTCGCGGAGTGCGCCTTAACTCGCGGAGCGCCTTAGGTCGCGTAGGCGACGAATTCACCGCCCGGCAAGAAGACGCCCCACTCATTAGCGGCCGGGTTGAAAACCACCGGGTATGAGATCGGCGAGCCGGGTGGCATCCATACGGCTGGCAGCCCGTAACCGATCGGGTCGTTGTAGTGCCCTGGGGGCGGGGCGCCACGCTGCCCCGGCGGAAGCGGGGTGCCCGGGCCATTGCAGTTCACGCCCGGACCACCGACGCAGCCGGGGACCGGAGGATTGGGCCCGTTGGGGTCGGCTTGGGCCATCCCGGACCCGACTCCGAGAGCGGCGGATCCAAGAGCACCTGCCATTGCCGCGGTGGCGGCGAGTCTGTTCAGCTTCATGATGAGCTCCCTGATGAGCGGTCGGCTGCACGCGGCAGCATGGATTTACTGGTGTTCAGTTAGCCCACCGCCCGTTCCGGGCTGTAGGAGCGACCCCCTCGTGATCATGGGTTGCCCGGTACGGCCGAATGAAAACGCATCATCCAGTTTTTTCACAGCGACTTCCCAGTGAGGGTTGTACGTGATCGCCGGGCCGGTCGAACTGCGCCGTTGTCACGGCAAGGAGGTTGTCACGGTGAGAAGGAACTCACGCCAGCCTGGTGATCTCCACGTCGACGTCGAGGTCAGTGGCTCCCAGCCCGGAATAGATGCCTTTCAGCGGCGACACGTCAGCGTAGTCACGACCGACGCCGACACTGACGTACTGCTCGGTGATTTCAGTGTCGTTAGTGGGGTCGTAGTTCACCCAACCACCGGCCCACGCCTGGATCCACGCGTGGCTGCGGCCCTCGGCGGCTTTACCGATCTCGGCCTCCCGGCCCGGGTGCAGATAACCTGAGACGTAGCGACCCGGAATCCCCATGCTGCGCAACAGGATCAGCGTCAGGTGCGCGAAATCCTGGCATACGCCCTTACCCTTTTCCAAGGCGTCGAGGCCGGACGAATGCACACCGGTGGTACCCGGCAGATAGTCCAACTCGCTACGCGCCCAGTGGGCCGCCGCAACGACGGCCTCCCCCGGCTCGTGGTTGGTCATGATCCGTTTCCCCACGGCTGCAACACGTTTGCTGACCGGGGTGTAGTTGGTGGGCCGCAGCACCTCGTCGAAGCGATCAATCACGGCAGTGGATCGCAGCTCTTCCCAGCTGGTTTTCGCTGCCGGTAACTCCGGGCGTTCCGTCTCGACCACCGAAGAGGACGTGACCGTGAGTTGAGTATGGGGCGCGTGCAGGTCGAATGCGGTGACAGCCGTCCCCCAGTAATCGATGTAGCGATAGGAGCGGGTGGCCGGGATGGTTTCGACACGGTTCAGGATGACGTTCTGCCGGGTGTTGGACCGTGGCGTCAGCCGCGCTTCGTTGTACGAAGCGGTCACCGGCGACCCGTACGCGTACCCGGTGGTGTGCACCACCCGCATCCGCCACATCAGGATTCTCCTTGACTGTCGACGCTGTCTGCCAGTACTCCGCGCTGTCGGGCATCCGTCCATGCCACCCACGGAGCAGCGTGAAAGTACTGCAGCGCCAACGCATCTCCGACGTCGTGGCAAGTCGTCTGCAAGCCGGCCAGCCGGCTGTCCAACGACTCGAGCAACACGCCGGGCTGGACGAATTCCAGTTCGCTGCGTGCCTGTCCGAGTAGCCGCTGCGCTTCGGTGGTAGCGCCGATGCGGCTGTGCGGGTTGTGCAACAACTCTTCCAGGTTGTGTTCGGCCAACCGAAGTGAGTAGAAGACGGAGCGCGGGAAAAGCCGGTCCAGCAACATGAATTCGACGACGCGACCGGCGTCGAGCACACCCCGGTAGGTGCGCAGATAGGTGTCGTGGGCGCCGGCAGAGCGCAGCAGGGTCACCCAGGCCGGGGACGACGCACTGTCCCCCACTCGGGACAGCAGCAGACGCACCGTCATATCGACCCGCTCGATAGCGCGGCCCAACACCATGAAGCGGTAGCCGTCGTCGCGGGACAGCGTCGAGTCGGCAAGTCCGGCGAACATCGCCGCACGTCCTTCGATGAATGCCAGAAACTCATGCGGCCCAAGACGTTTCGCGGCCCGCTCCCGTTCCGGCAGGGCGTGGTAGGTGGTGTTGATGCACTCCCACGTCTCGCTGGAAGTGACTTCCCGAGCCGACCGTGCGTTTTCCCGCGCCGCGGAAATCGCGTCGACGATCGAGGAGCCGCCGTCGGTGTTCGGGGTGAACGCGACCAGGTCTGTCAGCGACCATACGTCCAGTTGATGCTTGGGGGGCTCAATGCCCAGCACCCGTAGCAGCAGGCGGGAGGCTTGATCGGGGTCGACGCTGGAATCCTCCAGCAATTGGTGCACGACGACGTCGAGGATGCGCGCCGTGTCATCGGCTCGCTCGACGTAGCGGCCGATCCAGTACAAAGCTTCGGCGTTGCGCGCCAGCATCAGTCGTTCACCTTCTGCTGTTGCTGTTGCTCTTCCTGCTCCTGCTGCGGTTGCTCGGGTCTGGGCTGCCGGGCTTGTGCAGGGGCAAGGGGCGTCGTGGGCGTCGGGCGGGCGTCGTCGGAATTCTGCTCGGGCACCGTGCGCGGCAATGACCGCACCACCTCGGCACGCCCCAATTCCCGGTCGAGCACCGAAGCGCGCGGGGCCAGCACCCAGGTGTCCTTCGAACCGCCACCCTGGCTGGAGTTGACCACGCGGGAGCCTTCGACCAGGGCCACCCGGGTCAGCCCGCCGGGTAGCACCCATATGTCGTTGCCGTCGTTGACGGCGAACGGCCGCAGGTCGACATAGCGCTGGGAAAGTGAGTCACCGATGCGGGTCGGCACGGTCGACAGCTCCATCATCGGCTGAGCGATCCAGGCGCGTGGGTCGTCGCGGATCTTCTTGCTGATCGTGGCCAGCTCCTGCTCGGAGGCTTCCGGGCCGAACACGATGCCGTAGCCACCGGATCCCTCCACCGGCTTGATGACCAGCTCGCTGATGCGGTCCAGCACCTCTTCGCGCTCATCCTCCAGCCAGCAGCGATAGGTGTCGACGTTGGCCAACAGCGGCTTCTCGCCCAGGTAATACTCGATGATGGTGGGCACGTAGGTGTAGACGAGTTTGTCGTCGCCGACACCGTTGCCGATCGCGCTCGAGATGACGACGTTGCCGGCGCGGGCGGCGTTGACCAGGCCGGCGACGCCCAGCACCGAATCGGCGCGGAACTGCAGTGGATCCAGGAATGCGTCGTCGATTCGCCGATAGATCACGTCGACCTGACGCTCCCCTGCGGTGGTCCGCATATAGACCTGGTTGTCCCGGCAGAACAGATCACGGCCCTCCACCAACTCGACGCCCATCTGCCGGGCAAGCAGCGAGTGTTCGAAATAAGCCGAGTTGTAGACACCCGGAGTCAGCACCACCACCGTCGGGTCGGCCTCGTTGGTGGCCGCGGAGTTTCGCAGTGCGCGCAGCAGGTGCGACGGGTAATCGTCGACCGTGCGCACCCGGTGGGTGGCGAAGAGGTTGGGGAAGACCCGCGCCATGGTGCGGCGGTTCTCCATGACGTACGACACACCGGACGGTGAGCGCAGGTTGTCCTCCAGCACGCGGAAGTCGCCGCGGTCGTCGCGGATCAGGTCGATCCCGGCCACGTGGATGCGCACGCCGTTGGGCGGGACGATGCCGACGGCTTCGCGGTGGAAATGCTCACACGAGGTGATCAGCCGCCTCGGGATCACGCCGTCGCGCAGGATCTCCTGGTCGCCGTAAATGTCGTCGAGGTACAACTCGAGGGCCTTGACGCGCTGGACGATGCCTCGCTCGAGCCGGGTCCACTCCGCGGCCGAAATGACCCGCGGGACCAAGTCAAGCGGAAAGGGGCGCTCCTGGCCGGACAGCGAGAACGTGATGCCCTGGTCGATGAAGGCGCGGCCCAACGCCTCAGCCCTGGCCTTGAGTTCGGAGGCGTCGGTCGGCGCCAGTTCAGCGTGAATGCCTTTGTAGGGGCCGCGCACGTTGCCCTGCGCGTCGAACATCTCGTCGAAGGCCTCGGAATAGGCATCGGACATGTTGTAACCCTCGAAGATGCGCTCGGTTCGGACGCTAGACCGCCGCTTGGATGCTTCGATCTCGTTCGACAGGCTCACCTGTGTCATGCTGCCTCAACTCCCCCGTTCGGGCAGACCCAGAGTTGCTCTTTTGGGCGAAAACGTAACCGACTGATAACCTGAGCAGTCGCCATTGGGTTGCAGGGGTACCCAGGGCAAAGCCAAATCGAAACGGATTAAGGAACTACACGCGTGGCCAACATCAAGTCGCAGCAGAAGCGCAACCGCACTAACGAGCGCGCCCGCCTGCGCAACAAGTCGGTGAAGTCTTCGCTCCGCACGGCTATTCGCGCGTTCCGGGAAGCCACCCACGCCGGCGAGAAGGACAAGGCCGCCGAGTTGCTGGTGTCGACCAGTCGCCAGTTGGACAAGGCGGCGAGCAAAGGCGTGATCCACAAGAACCAGGCCGCCAACAAGAAGTCTGCGCTGGCGCGCTCGCTGAACAAGCTCTGATTCAGTCCCGGGCCAACTCTGCGACCTGCCGCACCGCGGATTCCAGGGCATAGTCGGCGTCGGCGACAGCCCCCTTCACGTTCGCGTTCAGGGTAGCCGCCAGTCGCATGGCGATCGCCAATCGATCTCGCGACCACCGGCGAGCCTGTTTCTGCGCTTTCTGCACTCGCCACGGCGGCATTTTCAACTGCCCGGCCATCCGGTAGGGATCGCCGGACAGCGGCATCACCAACCCGATCGTGTGGATCGCCTCGGCCAGGGCATCGGCCAGCACCACGAGGGGTTCGCCGCGCATCATTGCCCAACGCAGCGCCTCCGCCGCGCCGGCGACGTCTCCCGTGACAGCCTTGTCGGCGATGTCGAAGCCCTTAACCTCCGCTTTGCCGCTGTGATAACGCCGCACCGCGGCGGCATCGACATCACCGCCGGTGTCGGCGACCAACTGCGAGCAGGCCGACGCGAGTTCACGGATATCGGAGCCCACGGCGTCCAGCAGGGCTGTCACAGTGTCTTCGTCGGCCTTGACCTTCAGCGAACGAAACTCTTTGCGGACGAAGTCGATGCGTTCGCTCACCTTGGTGATGCGGGCACACGGGTGTACCTGAGCGCCCATTGACCGCAGTTCGGCGGCCAGCGCTTTGGCCCGCCCGCCCCCGGAATGGACCACCACCAGCACGGTGCCTGCCGGCAGGTCAGCCGCCGCTGCAGCGACCAACGCGGCCGCGTCTTTGCCCGCCTCGCCCGCGGCTTCAAGCACCACGATCCGCTCCTCGGCGAATAGCGACGGACTCAGCAGTTCGCTGAGCTCGTAGGTGCTGACGTCACCGGCTCGCATCCGATTGACCGGAACGTCGGCTATTCCGGCTCCGGTCCCGGGGCCGGCGCCCGCCCGCTGCCGGGCCGACCGCAGGATCTGTGCAACAGCCCGCTCGATCAGCAGTTCTTCTTCTCCCAGCACCAAATGCAACGGCGAATCCTCGCTCACCCCACGATGGTGTCACGGCGGTACGACGGGGCTCGACCCCATGGTGGCGACCGACGCGGCCAGCAGGCAGCAGGCAAGACCTGCGCCGCCCCAGACCAGCGCGACCCGAAACCATCGCCACCGCCACATGGCGACGGCCAGCACGGTGCTGCCGCCGACAGCAACCAACCCGGCGACTCCCGACGGCACCGGCACGCTGGCCCCCGGCACGGCGGCTGCCCAGTGCGCGACGCGCAGCACCCACCAGACCTCCGGCCCGGTGAACCGGATGAGCAGTTGCGCGCCGCCCGGCCATCCCACAGCCAGCACAGCCGCTGCGCTGCCCAGCACGGTGATCGCGGCGATCACGGGTGCCACCACCAGATTGGCAACCACGGCCACCAGGCTGAAGCGACCGGAGATCGCCGCGACCAGCGGCGCGGTCACCACCTGCGCTGCGCCGGCAACCGCGAATGCGTCGGCAAACGGCTTGGGCCAGCCTCGACTGACCAGCCCGCGGGACCAACCGGGGGCAACGACGACCAGGGCCGTCGTCGCGACCACCGAGAGGGCAAACCCCAAGTCGACGGCAAGGTGCGGGGCCACCGCCAACAGGACCAGCACCGTCGTCGACAAGGCCGGAATCGCCTGCCGTCGCCGCGAGGAGAGCATGGCCGTCAGTGCGATAGCGCCCATCACCGCCGCTCGTAGCACACTGGCCGTCGGCTGCACTACGACGACGAACGCGACAAGTGCCAATCCGGCCAGCCCCACAGCGGCTCGCGGGCCCACCACGGGGGCCGAGAGCAGCACTGCCGCACACACAATCGTTACGTTGGCACCCGAGACCGCAGTGAGGTGCGTCATTCCCGCGGTTCGGAATTCAGCCCTGGTGCCCGTGCTCACTTGTGCGGTGTCCCCGAGCACCAGCGCAGGCAGCATTGCGGCCTGCTCGGCGGGCAGCACCACGCGCACCGCCGCAGCGAATCGACTCCGGACGGTGTGGGCGGCGCGTTGTACCCGGCCGGCACGGCCCAGCTCCGGCCGGCCGGTCGCGGTCAGCACCGCAACCGTCAGGTCATTTCGGATGGGCCGGGCGATGCGCGCGTTGAAGCGCACCGGCTGTCCGACCATCAGCTCGTCGAGGTCGTCGCTGAAATCTGAGTCCCGCGCGAAAACCACGACGCGGCCTGATGTTTCGTCGTCGTGCAGGCAGAGCAAATTCGCGCGGAACATCAGCCGGCCGCGCCCCAGCGGCAGCGGGCTTTCAGTGAGTAGGACCGTGACCGGCGCCCGGGTGCCGAAACTCGCCGCGATGGGGTGGCTAGCGACGGCATCGGCGCGCATCGCGATCGCCAGTCCGTAGCCCGCTCCCACTACACCAACCGCCAGCACGCCGGCACTGATCGCTGCCAAGCGCGCGTCAGCTGCGCGCCCGCTGGACGAGCGCCACCAGAACGCTCCCGACGCGACGGCCAGCACGATGCAGCATCCGGCGGCTGCCCTGCCGATCGGCCAGACCGTTCCGGCGGCCGTCACGGCCCAGCTCGTCACGGCAGCGGGAACCAACCGCACGTCCACGGTCTGATCCACCTGGATCAGACACGGACCAGGGCACGCAGTTTTCCCAGCCGCGCCGGGCCGATGCCGTCGACCTCGGCCAGCTGGTCGACCGTAGCGAAGCGGCCGTGGGCCTGGCGCCACGCCACGATCGCGGCGGCGGTCACCGGCCCGACTCCCGGCAACGCGTCCAGTTGCTCCCGCGTCGCCGAGTTGAGGTCGACTACCTCCGCCGGTGGAGCGCTCCTCGGCTTGCCCGATGTGGTCGGGGCGGGCGTCGAACCGGAGGGGCTGCCGGTGCTGATTGAGCTACCGAGAACCGTGGGCTTGCCCGACGGTGGGGCCAACCCAACCACGATCTGTTCACCGTCGCCCAGCGGGCGGGCCATGTTGAGCCCGATCGTGTCGGCGCCGTCGACCGCGCCCCCGGCGGCCTGCAGCGCGTCGGCGATACGGGCCCCCGGCGTCAACGTCACCAGGCCGGGTTTGTGCACCAACCCGACAACGCTGACCACGACGGGCCGATCTGAGCCCGCCGAAGGGACCGGACTCGTCGACGACCTCACACCTGCTGCCGAAACCCGTTCCACCGGAGGCAGTTTCGCGGAGGTCACCGGCGCAGGGCGATCGTTGATCAAGGTGAAGATCGTGATGAGCACCGCGAGCGCGGCGACCGCCGCGAGCGCGACGGCACCGGTACGACCTGGGTCGGCGCGCAGTCTGGCCAGCAATCCCTGCTGCGCCGACTGGTCGGGAAGCCAGCGCGGCAGCAGCGAATTCGGGTCGTCCTGGCCGTCTTGTTCGCAATCAGGACCGTCCGAATCTGGATCGGGATCGGGATCCAAATCGGGATCGGGATCGGGATCGGGATCGGTGGAATCAAATGCCGGATCCGGGTCGGCTTTCAATCGCCGGTGCAATCGCGCTGCGGGCAGTTCGGTTCGCATGACGGTGACGGTATGCGCGGAAACTGCCAAGACCGCCCGCGGCAAGGCCGCGCACGGCCCTATCTGTGGATAGACCCGGGTCTGTGTAAATGGCGGTTGCCGAGCAGGTTTGGCGGCGAAGCCCGGGGGTAGCCGGACGCCATGAGTCTGGCTTTGATCACGGGCGCATCGAGCGGGATCGGCTTGGAGCTTGCCAAGCGGTTCGCGCAGGACGGTTACGACTTGGTCGTTTCCGCCGAAGATCCCGGCATCGACAGCGCAGCCGAGGAACTGAGGCGTTCGGGTGTCCACGTCCAGCCGGTTCGCGCGGATTTACGCACCGGCAAAGGTGTGGAACAGCTGTACAAGCAAGTCGTCGCCGTAGGCCAGCCCCTGGAGGCGGCGGCCCTGAACGCCGGTGTCGGCCTCGGGGGCACCTTTCTCGACAGCACCCTGCAAGACACGTTGGCCCTGGTCGACCTGAACGTGCGATCGACCGTGCATCTGGCCAAGCTGATCCTGTCCGACATGGTTGACCGCAACCACGGCAGAGTGCTGTTCACCTCGTCGATCGCAGCGACGATGCCGGGGTCTTACCAGGCGGTGTACAACGCGTCCAAGTCGTTCATCCAGTCGCTGTCCGAGGCGTTGCACGACGAGTTGCGCGATACCGGTGTCACCGTCACCGCACTGATGCCGGGTCCGACGGACACGAACTTCTTCCACCGCGCGGGTCTGGCGACCTCCTTGATGGGACGGATGAGCCGCAAGGACGATCCGGCCGAAGTCGCCAGGCAGGGATTCGACGCGCTGATGCAAGGCGATCGCAAAGTCGTCGCGGAGTCCCTGATGACCAAGGCCATGGGGATCGGGAACCGGTTGCTGCCGGACTCAGTGAAAACCGCGGCCAATCGAGTGATGTCCGCACCAGCCGACAACTGATGAGACGTGATGACACGTGATGACATGGAGGTGAAACGATGAGCCTGGACACAAACCCGAATGCCGACGCCTCGATCGGCGAGTTGATGGCCCAGCTCTCCGCTCAGACGTCGCGACTCGTGCGCGACGAAATGCGCTTGGCGCAAAAGGAACTTGCCGAGTCGGCCAAGCACGCCGGCGCCGGGGCGGGTCTGTTCGGCGCCGCGGGACTGCTGGCCTTCTTCGGCATGGCCAGCATGATCGCGGCCGCCGTGGCCGCGTTGGCGCTGGCGTTGCCGACGTGGGCGGCGGCCCTGATCGTCGGTGCCGCGCTCTTTGCGTCAGCGGGCCTGGCGGTGCTGTTCAGCAGACGCCAAGCCAAAGACGCGACCCCAGCGGCCCCCGAGACCGTCGCCAGTGTCAAGAAAGACATCCAGGAAGTGAAAGACGCCCGCCATGACCGGAGCTGAGCACACCCCACCGCAGCCAGGTTCGGCTGTCCCTGAGCCGAAGCCGGACGCCGGCATCGAAGAGATCAAGGCCGACATCGAGCAGACCAGGGCCCAACTGGGCTCGACGGTCGAAGCTCTCGCCGCCAAGGCTGATGTGCCGGCACAGGCCAGAGCAAAGGCGCAGGCCGCCAGACCGCAACTGGTGAGGGCCGCGTCGGTGGCCGCTGTGGCGATGGTAGCCCTGCTCTGGTGGCGACGACGTCGCCGTCGCTGAGGCGCTGTCGCACTACCCGGTTGACGATTGCTGCTGCTGGACGCCTAACGTGCAGTGCAGGACTGCCGCAGTGTTATCCGGTGGTCACCCAGGACTAAGGAGGCTGCCGATGAAGCTGGCACTCACACCCGACGAAGCGGCTTTTCGTGACGAGCTTCGTGCCTTTTTCACCACGGAGATTCCCGCCGAAATACGTGACCGGGTGCGCCAGGGACAGTCCCTGACCCGGGATCAGATCGTGGCCAACCACAAAATGCTGCACGAGAACGGCCTCGCGGTGCCGAACTGGCCCGTCGAGTGGGGCGGGAAGGACTGGACGCCCACACAGTTCCAGATCTGGAACGACGAAATGCAGTTGGCCAGTGTGCCGGAGCCGTTGAACTTCAACACCAAGATGGTCGGGCCGGTCATCGCCGAGTTCGGGTCCCAGGAAATCAAACAGCGCTTCCTGCCGCCGACCGCCAGCATGGACATCTGGTGGTGTCAGGGTTTCTCTGAGCCGGAAGCTGGTTCGGACCTGGCCTCGCTGCGCACCACCGCGGCCCGCGACGGTGACAGCTACGTCGTCAACGGTCAGAAGACGTGGACGACGCTCGGTCAGTACGCGGACTGGATCTTCTGCCTGGTGCGCACCGATCCGCAGGCCCCCAAGAAACAGGCCGGCATCTCGTTTCTGTTGATGGAGATGGACACACCCGGCATCACCTGGCGGCCGATCAAGACAATCGACGGTGGCGTCGAAGTGAACGAGGTGTTCTTTTCCGATGTCCGGGTGCCGGCCGATCAGCTTGTCGGAGAAGAGAATCAGGGTTGGACCTACGCGAAGTTCCTGTTGGGCAACGAACGCACCGGCATCGCGCAGGTGGGTCGAACCAAAGTGCGCCTGGCCGAGGTCAAGCGCCACGCCGCCGAGTCCGGACTACTCGAGGATCCACTGTTCGCGGCCCGGCTCGCCGAAGCCGAAAACGAAGTGCTGGCCCTAGAGCTCACCCAGGCCCGGGTGGTCTCGAGTTCGGTTGGCGGCAAACCGAATCCGGCGTCGTCGGTGCTCAAACTGCGCGGCAGTCAGCTGCAGCAGCTCGCCACCGAACTGCTTGTCGAGGTAGCCGGTGCCGACGCGCTGCCGGTGGGCGGCGACGGGATTGCTTCACCGGATTGGGCACAATCCAGTGCTCCGCACTACCTCAACTACCGCAAGACATCAATCTACGGCGGTAGCAACGAAGTTCAACGCAACATCATCGCGTCCACCATTCTCGGATTGTGAGGCAGTCATGGACTTTCAGCTGAGCGAAGAACAGGCCTTGCTCCGCGACACGACCCGGGAACTGCTTTCGCGGACCTACGACGCGGCGAGTCGCAACAAGGTGATCGGCACCGAACTCGGGTGGAGCCGCGACGTCTGGGGCCAGTTGGCCGACATCGGAATACTCGGTCTCGGGTTCGACCCCGAGGAAGCCGGGCAGCTCGAAATCATGGCGGTGCTCACCGAAGTCGGACGCAGGCTGGCACCCGAGCCGATCATGCAGGCCGCGTTGGCGCCCGGCTCGCTGATCGCTGAGCTGGGCACCGACGCGCAGCGGCAATTGCTGGACGAGGTCGCCGCAGGCCAGCGGTTGCTCGCGTTCGCCCACCCGGAGACCGGGCACCGCACCGCCTCGGAGCAAGTCAGCACCAAGGCTGTGCAGCAAGGGGATTCCTGGACGGTCAGCGGGCGAAAGAACCCGGTGCTGGCCGGCGACTGCGCCGACACCTTGGTGGTCACCGCCGCATTGCCGGACGGTGGTGCCGGGGTTTTCCTGGTCGATGCCGCCCAGGACGGCGTCAGCCGCAAGCCCTTCGCCACCTTTGACGGGCAGCGCGGCGCCCAGATCGACCTGGACGACGCGGCTGCAGAGCCGTTGGGCGAGAGCGGGGTTGACGCCTCCGAAGCCATTCGCCACACCCTCATTCGAATCCAGTCCGCGCTGTGCTCCGAAGCGCTCGGCGCGATGGAGGAAGCACTTCGGCTGACCACCGATTATCTGAAGACCCGCAAGCAATTCGGGGTGACGCTAAACAAGTTTCAGGCGCTGACGCAGCGCGCCGCCGACATGTATGTGTCGCTGGAACTGGCGCGCAGCATGAGCCTCTACGCCGCCATGTCGATCGCTGACGGGAACTACGATCCGGTGATCGCCGCGCGGGCCAAGTTGCAGATCGGCCGGTCTGGCCGGCACATCGGGCAAGAGGCGATACAACTGCACGGCGGTATCGGCATGACCGCGGAATATCCGGTGGGCCACTACATGGCTCGGCTTACCGCGATCGATCACACGCTGGGCTCGACCGGCGATCAGCTGCGTGTGCTCATCGAGCACATCTCCGACTACGACCTGGCCAGGCTCTAGCCGCTAGCCGAGCTGCCCGACCGGGTGGTCGCGGTTGACGCCGGGCGTGGACGAGCCACCCCCGCCGTACTATTGCGCGACCGGGTCCGCCTCGCCCGGTTGTGCTTCCGACTCGGACGGCAACTCCGGCTGTCCGTCCGGCTGTGCTTCCGACTCCGACGGCAACTCCGGCTGTCCGTCCGACTCGCCCGGCAACTCCGGTAGCTGCTCGGCCAGGTATTCGGCCAGCGACCTGATGGTCGGATAGTCGAATACCGCGGTCGCGCTGATCGTGAACGCGCCACCGAACTGGCCGTACAACCGGTTGCGCAATTCCACCGCCATCAGCGAATCCGTCCCCAGGTCCAGGAAGCGACTGGTGGCGGCCGGCGGCTGGGCGAGCCGCAGGAAATTCTGTACTTCCTGTTGCAGGAATTCGGTCAGGAAATCCGCTCGCTGTTCCTCGGGTACCTCGTGCAGCTTCCGGAGCAGTTCGCTGTCGCCACTGGTCACAGTGGCGGCGCTGGGCAACAAGTGGTCCAGGATCGGCGGACGCACTCCGCCCAGCATCTTTGCGGCCCGCTGCCAGTTGGCCTTGATGACGGTCACCTGTCCGGTTCCATGCGCGACGATCTCGCCGAGCGCGTTGAGCGCGGCCGTCGGTTCCAACGGAACCATGCCCTGCGCACCGAGATTGGCCTGCGCGGCGTGCGAAGTCGCCATTCCGCCCTTGCCCCAGGGACCGAAGTTAGCGCTCGTCGCCGGCAACCCCCGCGCCTTGCGGTGCGCGATGAGGCCGTCAAGCAGCGCGTTGGCGGCAGCGTAGTTGGCCTGACCGGGCGAGCCGAGCACGCTGGATGCCGACGAGTACGCGATGAAGAACTCGAGATCGGCGTCCTTGGTCAGCCGGTGCAAGTGCCACGCGCCCAACGCTTTTGGCAGCAGTGTTGTGCGAATGCGTTCGACGGTCTGCTGCGGCAGCAACGCATCGTCGAGCACGCCGGCCAGGTGCGCCACCCCGCCCAACGGCGGCAACTCCGCCTTGATCCGGTCCAGCACCCGTTGCACCTCGGACTCTTGGCCGATATCGGCCGCGATGGTGTGGATGCGGCACCGGTAGCGTTCGCAGATGTCGTCGATCGCGTGTTGCACCGCGGCATCGGGTTCGCGCCGGCTGGTCAACACGATGTCACCGGCGCCGAGTTGAGCCAGATGCGCGGCCGTGTGCAGCCCGAGGGCGCCCAGCCCACCGGTGATCAGATAGCTCCTATCACCGCGCGGCTGTAGCGGCTTGGGCATCTGCAGCACAATCTTGCCGATGTGCCGAGCCTGCTGCATGCGGCGGAACGCGGTCTTGGCCTCCGTCAGCGGGTAGATCTCCGACGACAGCGGGATCCACTCGCCGCTGGCCAACCCGTCCGAAACCTCGCCGAGCAGAACCCGAATTCGTTCCGGGTCTTCCATGATCGTTCCGTCCAGCGCAACGATCTCGTAGTCGATGTCGGGGCGAGCCTCGGCCATCTGCTCGGACGTCCAGATGTCTCGCTTGGCGATCTCGGCGAAGCGGCCGTTCTGTGCCGTGGCCCGCACCGTCGCCGCGACGAAACCTTCGTTGGTGAGGCTGTTGAGCACCACGTCTACCCCGGCGCCCTCAGTGTCGGCGAGAATCTGGTCCGCGAAATCGGTACTGCGCGAGTCGTATACGTACTTGACACCCATCTTGCGCAACGTCGCGCGTTTGTAGGTGCTTGCTGTCGCGAAAACGGTGGCTCCGCACTGCAGGGCCAATTGAATCGCCGCCAGCCCGACACCGCCGCTGGCAGCGTGCACCAGGACGCGGTCACCAGGTCGCAGTTTCGCCCAGTCGAAGGCGAGTCGGGCGGTGAGGGCGGCCGCGGGAATACTCGCGGCCTCGACTGCGCTGACCCCGTCGGGGACCACCGCAAGCAACTGCGCCGGCACATTGATCCGGGTTGCGAACGCCCCCTGCATGAAGCCCAGGACGCGTTGACCGACCTCGAATCCGCTTACCTCCGAACCCACTTCGGTCACGATGCCGGAGAAGTCACCGCCGATGAGGCCGGGATCGCCGGGGTAGAGGCCCAACACGTTGAGCACGTCGCGGAAGTTGAGACCCGCGGCCTCGACCCGGATCTGCACCTGCCCCGGGTCCGGTGGCGTCACTTCGGTTTCAGTCAGCCGCAGGTTGTCGATCGCGCCGCGCTCGGTCGGCGCCAGCACGTAGTCGGTCGCCCGAGGCACCGCGAGCAGGCCGCTGCGCGACCACGGCATCAGCCGGGCCACCAGGAATTTCCCTTGGCGCAGCGCGAATTCGGCCTCTACGCCATCGGATGCGCTGAGCAGAGCCGCCAGCGAGTGCACGGCCTCTTCGGAACCGTCGTGGTCGACCAACCGGCAGCGCAGTGTCGGCTGTTCGGCAATGATGGTGCGGCCGAGCCCCCACAGCGCCGCCTCCACCGGGTCGACCTGCTCGCCGGATTCGGTTGCCACACCTCGCTCGGTGACGACCCAGAATCCTCCGGAGAGGCGCACTTCGTCGGCCAACAGGGTGCGCGCGACGTCGGCCAGGTTGGCCAGCTCGGTCTCGAGCCGCGCGCCGAATTCGGCGCTGGACTCGTCGGCACCGGGCTGTGCGCTGCTGCGCCAGACGATGCCGGTGATCGGAGTCCCGCCTTCCTGCGCTTGCGCGATCAGTTGCCGCCAGCGGCCGGGATTTTCGACCGCCTCAGCCGTGACACTGTTCGGCAACTCGGCCGCCAGTTCGTCGAATCCAGCGATCAGCCAGTTGTCGCTGGTTGTCGCGGCGTCTTCAGCGCACGGCGCCGGCACCTCGTGCCAGCCCAGGGTGTACAACAGCCGGGTGGTGTCACCGCCCAGCCCACGCAACAGTGCCTCGCGGGGGGCGCGTTTCACTGTGAACTCGTGGATTCCACCGAGGTGATTGCCATCGCGGTCGACGAAATCGAGATCGAAGACCTGGGTTTCGCTTTCGGTACCGCCCGTGCGCCACGTTGCGCGGCAATAGAACCGGCGCGGCATCTTCTTTTGCAGCGTCACCCGTCCATACCGCAGCGGCAGGAACAGGTCCGGCACCGTGCCCTGTTCGGTCGCGGCCAGCAGCGCAGGGAAGGCAGGGAAGGCGACGCCGGTGCACAGGTCCAATAGGACGGGGTGGATCGGCTCGGTGCCGAGTTGTTCTGCGAGTTCGTCGCCCACGACGACATCGCCGATGGCCTCACCCTCGCCTACCCACAGCGATTTCAGGCAGTTGGCCCAGGTGGGTCCCCACGCCAACTCCATGTCGGCAAACGTCTCGAACAACTGCTGCGGACGCGTGCGGTTCAACCGCTCGGTCGCCGCGTCGACGGGATCGGACGCATCGGATTCCGGCTCCTCGCCGACACCGGTCACTACGGTGCCGTCGGCGTTCAACGACCATTCGGCATCGCGGGCACCATATGGCCGGCTGTGCACCCGGAAGGTCCACCCGCTTCCGTCGTCGAAGGGGTGCAGTGTCAGCTGCACCTCACGGGATGCCTTGTCCGGCAGGATGATCGGCTCGTAGAAGAAGACATCCTGCACCCGGGCGGGCGGACCGACCGCGGCCAGTGCCATCGCCGCGTACGTGGCACCGGGCACCACGACGGTGCCGTAGATGACGTGGTGGGCCAGCCATGGCTGTGTCTTGACGGACAGCCGGCTGGTGTACACGGAGTCACCAGACGCAAGATCCTTGACGCTGCCCAGTATTCCGGCCACGCCCACGGTGTCGCCACCGATGCCGGCAACTCCAGACGTCTTGGGCCAGAAGTGCCGGCGCTGGAACGGATAGGTCGGCAGTTCGAGCCGGCTACGGGAAACCTGGTGCAACGCAGCAAAATCGGGCCGATGACCGGAGACATAGGCTGCGGCCAGTGCTTCGGCGATCTGCCGGCGACTGTCCACACCCTTACGCAGGGAGACGATCGCGCGTGGCGTCGCCGAATGCTCCGGCCAGACCTGGATCGCCGCGGCGGTCAGGATGGGCTGCGGACCGATCTCCATCAGAACCGAGCATCCCAGGGCGGCCACGGTCCGCACGCTTTCGCTGAATTGCACCGGCTGCCGGGAATGCCGACGCCAGTACGGAGCGTCGAGCGGGGTTTCTGCGGTAAGCACCGCCCCGGTCCGGTTGCAGACGAGCGGGCGGGTAGGCACGGCATAGGTGAATCTCGCCGCGTACGACTCGAACTCGTCGAGCACCGGATCGAGTAGCTCGGAATGGAACGCGTGGCTGGTGTCCAGCCAGGTGCAGCGGACGGCTTCTGCGCTGAACGCCGCGACGATCTCCTCCAGGTCTTCGCCCGGCCCAGACAACACGGTGTTACGACCGTTGTAAGCAGCGACCGACACCCGGGGCGCTGCCTTGGCGGCTTCCTCGACCTTTTCCGGGTCGGCGAAAACCGCCACCATCCGGCCGCCTTCGGGCAGGCTGCCGAACAACCGGCCCCGCTCTGCCATCAGACGTGCTCCGTCTTCCAGGCTGAACACTTCCGCCACGCACGCCGCGGCATACTGACCGACGCTGTGCCCCAGCACCACATCGGGTTCGATGCCCCACGATTGCCACAACCGGGCCAGACCCATCTCGATGGCGAACAGGGCCGGCTGGGCGAAGGACGTGTGGCGCAGCGTTTCTCCGCCGTCGCGGTCCATGGCAAAAATCACGTCCAGCAACGGGCGGTTCAGCGTCGAATCGATCGCTTCCGCGCACCGCCGCACTGTGTCGGCGAAAACCGGCTCTGCGTCGAATAATTCGCGCGCCATGCCCGGGTACTGGCTGCCCTGGCCAGTGAACAGCCAGGCCGTCTTCGGCGGGTCGGTGCACTCACCCCGGGCCACACCCGGGCGCACCCGGTTCTCGGCCAACTCGGCCAGCAACTCGCGGGCGCTCTGCACCGAATCGACGACCAGCGCGGCACGGTGCTCGAAGTGCGACCGTCCCACCCCTGCGGTGAAGCAGACGTCGTTGATGTCGACCTTTGGATGGGCATCCAGCCACGACTCGTAGCGCTGCGCCAACGCCACCAGTGCCGGCGCCGAGCGCGCCGAAAGTGGCAATATGCCAACAGGTGCCACCGGGGCTGCCGACTCGGTCGCTGCGTCGTCGACGGAATAGGCGTCCGCGGTCGCCGAAGCCGGCGCCTCCTCGAGCAGCACGTGGGCATTGGTGCCGGTGAAGCCGAACGAACTGACCCCGGCCCGGCGCGGCCTGCCATTGGCCTGCCACGGAATCGGCTTGTCCACCACCCGAACCGGAAGCGAATCCCACGGAATGTGCGGCGACGGGTTCTCGAAATGCAGGTTCTGCGGCAATATCTCGTGCTCGAGGGACAACACGACCTTGATCAGACCGGCGACACCCGCGGCCGACTCCAAGTGACCGATGTTCGTCTTGACCGATCCCATCAGCAGCGGACGATTCGAGTCGCGGTCACCGCCGTAGACCGCCGCGGCGGCCTGCACCTCGATCGGATCGCCCAGCGAGGTCCCCGTTCCGTGCGCCTCGAGGTAGTCCACGTCGCGGCCGCCGATTCCGGCACGCGCCAGTGCCGCCGAGATAAGGCGTTGCTGCGCACCACCATTGGGCACAGTCAACCCGCTGGACGCACCGTCCTGGTTGACCGCGCTGCCCCGGATCACCGCACAGATCCGGTCACCGTTGCGCTCGGCATCACTGAGCCTCTTGAGGACCAGGATGCCGCAACCTTCGCTTCGGACATAACCGTCGGCGGCGGCGTCGAACGTCTTGCAGCGCCCGTCCGGGGACAACATCCTGGCGCGGGAGGCGGCGACGATGGAAGCCGGGCTCAACAGAACATTCACCCCGCCGGCCAGGGCCAGGTCGCAGTCACCGGAGTGCAGTGCCTGGCACGCCTGGTGGACCGCCACCAGCGAGGAGCTGCAGGCGGTGTCGACCGCCACGGCCGGCCCCTCCAGACCCAGCGCGAAGGCCACCCGGCCGGCGATGGCGTTCAGCGCGTTACCGGTGATGAAGTGGGCTTCGATGTTCTCGACGGAGTCGCTGGACAACAGATGCGAGTATTCGTTGGCGGCGACGCCCACGAAGATGCCGCTTCGGCTGCCCCGCAACGACGCCGGGGAATAGCCCGCACGCTCCAGGCCTTCCCAGGCGATCTCCAGCATCAACCGCTGCTGGGGATCCATCCACACGGCCTCGCGGGGCGAAATACCGAAGAACTCCGGGTCGAACCCGTCGATTCCCTCCAGGTATCCCCCGTTGCGGCTGTAGATCTTGCCGGGCGTCTCCGGGTCCGGGTCGTAGAACTCGTCGATGTCGAAGCGGTCCTCCGGGATCTCGCGGATGGCATCGACCGCCCCGGACAACACTTCCCAGTAGGCGTCAGGATCGGGTGAGCCGGGAAACCGGCAGGCGACCGCGACGATGGCGATCGGCTCGTCCGCGGCGCCGAGTCCCGCCGCGGGGCGCGGCGGTGCCTGCTGCCCGCTCGCCCGGACGGGCTGCGCGCTTAGGCCCAGGATGTCGTCGAGAAGGTAGTCGGCCACGTCCACCAGTCGCGGATAGTCCATCGCCAGGGTCGCGGGCAGCTGCTTGCCTACGGCCTGCTCGACACGGCGGCGCAGTTCCACCGCCATCAACGAATCCATGCCGAGGTCGAAAAAGCCTGCCTCGTCCCGGATCTCGGCGGCGTCGATGCGTGTCACCTCGGCGACGATGTCGCGTAGATAGTCGACGACGAGTTTCTTGCGCTGCTGCGCCGGGGCGCGGGTGAGTTGCTCGACCAGTTTGGTGGTGCCCGAACTGGCCGGGACCGTCACCGACTCTGGCAGCTCACGTTCCACGTCCGCCAACAACGCTCGTCTGCCCGCCTGCTGGTACAGCGGCAGGAAGCGAGCCCAGTCGATGCGAGCCACCACACCTTGCACCGGCCCCTGCGACGAGGCGCCCGAGAGCAACTCGGCCATCCCGGCCAGGGCGTCAGCGGGTGGCAACGTCCGCACGCCGCGCCGCTCGAGGTGGGCACGCGCTTCTGCGTCGGCCATGCCCGCCGACCACGGGCCGAAGTTGACGCTGACGGCCGGGACGCCCTGTCCGCGCAGCCGCCAGGCGAGCCCGTCGAGGAATGCGTTGGCCGCGCTGTAGGCCGTTTGGCCGAAGCTGCCCCACACCGCGGCGATCGAGGATGTGCTGAGGAAGAAATCCAACGGCATGTCCGCGGTTGCTTCGCTCAGATGCCAAGCACCCCAGACCTTCCCGGCGAATACCCGGTCCACCTCCGCATCGTCGAGGGTGCGCAGCGGCGTGGTGCCCATCTCCCCCGCCGCGTGCACGATTCCGGCCAGCGGCGGTAGCTCGGCCTGCACGGTGGTCAGCAGACGAGCGACGTCGTGGGGGTTGGCGACATCTGCCGCGACGACCCTGAGGTCACAGCCGTACTGTTCGCCGATTGCATCGATGCGCTGCTGCGCTGCGTCGCTGGGTGAGCGCCGGCTGGTCAGCACCAGATGACGGGCGCCTTGCGCGGCGAGATATTGGGCGATCTCCAGCCCGACCCCACCGAGTCCGCCGGTCACCAGATACGTTGCGTCCTCCCGAATCGCCGGTGGCGTCGCACTCGGCAACCCCTCGCGTCGGCTCAGCCGCGCCACGTGTACGGCTCGATCGCGCAGGGCGACTTGGTCCTCCGCAGCGGGAGCGGTCACCACGTGATCGATCAGCGCCGACCATTCATCCACACCGCCGCCGGACAGGTCGGCCAGCCCGCCCCACAGTTGCGGGTGTTCCAGCGCGGCGGCACGACCGAAGCCCCACAGGCAGGACTGCACCGGCGACACACTGTCCGACGTTGTGACCCGTTGCGCGCCACGGGTGGTCAACCAGATGGGTGCCCGCAGCTCGGCGGCAGCCGCCGACCGGAACAGCCGGCGGAGCCCACCCAGCACGCGGTGCTGCATGCGCAGCAGTGACCGCATCGACGGTGCCGGGTCGGACTCGAGGGCTGCGAGAACAAGAATGCGAAGCGTCGTGTCCTCCGCGGCAGCCTCGCGCAAGGCCGCTTCCACCTGCTGCTCGTCCGCATCGTTGACCGGCAGCCCGAGAACCCGGTGGCGGTCACCGCGCGCGGTAAGCGCCTCGGCCAGTGGCTCGATCGCCTCGGCGTCGTCACCGATGACCAACCAGGCGCCAGGTTCCGGCGACTGCGTCGCGGCGGTCCGGGCGAATTTCTCCCAGCGGATGTCGTAGCGAATGTCCGCGATGGACTGGGTTTCCCGCTGTTGGTTATGTTGCGCCGCAAGCTTTTTCAGCACTTCAGCAGTCTGCTGGTGGCTGCCGTCGCCGTCGAGCAGCGCGGCAAGTTCCTCGATCCGGCCTTCCTCTAGCAACCGGACGGCGTCCGTGCGGACGCCGTCGTGCTGACCGGGAGCTTGTTTGCCGTTGCGGCTAGGCGGAACTCGCTTGTCGCGATACCAATACTCACGATGCTGGAACGGATAGGTGGGCAGATCGAGCTTGCGATGCGGCGATTGCGAAAGGGCCGCGAAGTCGGGCAAGTGCCCGCCTACGTAGGCACCGGCCAGGGCTTCGGTGATCTGGCGACGGTCGCCGCTGTTTCGCCGCAGCGACGCGATCGCCCTCGGTGTGGCTGCCGCGTCAGGCCACGCCCGCAAGGCCGCCGCGCTGAGCACGGGTTGCGGACCGACCTCCAGCAGCACGGCACAGCCCAGATCAGCCAGGGTGGCCACACTCTTGGCGAATTCGATGGGCTGGCGAGCGTGACGACGCCAGTAAGGACCATCCAGTTTCGCATTCCTGCCCAGCGCTTTCCCGGTGCGATTGCACACCAAAGTCCTACGGGGAGCACTGAATTGGAATCGATTGGCGAAAGACTCGAAATCGTCGAGGGCCGGATCCAGCAAGGCAGAATGAAAGGCGTGGCTGGTGTCCAGCCAGTCGCAGCGGACACTTTCGGCCGCCAACTTCGCGACCACCCGTTCCAAGTCCTCCGCGGGACCTGCCAACACCGTGTTGGCGCCGTTGTAGGCGGCCACCGAAAGCCGCGGGAACTCGTCGGTAAAGCTCTCGACCCGCTCGGCGGCGGCGAATGTCGCGACCATCCGGCCACCCGGCGGCAGGTTGCCGAAAAGCCTGCCCCGTTCGGCGAGCAATCGCGCCCCGTCTTCCAGGCTGAACACTCCGGCGACGCAGGCGGCCGAGTACTGGCCGACACTGTGCCCCAGCACCACGTCGGGCTCGAAGCCCCACGACTGCCACAGGCGCGCCAGGCCCATCTCCACCGCGAACAGCGCGGGTTGGGCGTACTCGGTCTGCCGCAACGTGTCCGGGTCATCCGCGTCGAAAATCACGTCCAGCAATGGCTTTTCGAGCACCTCGTCGACCACTGCCGCGCACCGGTTCACGGTCTCGGCGAATACCGGCTCGGTCTCGAACAATTCGCGGGCCATACCCGGGAACTGGCTGCCCTGGCCGGGGAACAACCATGCGGTCTTCGGCGTGTCGTCGCACACCCCCCGCACCAAACCCGGCGCCGGGCGATCGTCTGCAAGGGCACCGAGCAACTCTGCGGCCGACTCCACCGAATTGACCACCAGCGCGGCACGGTGCTCGAAGTGGGCCCGTCCCGCCCCGGCGGTGAAGCACACATCCGACAACGCCGCGTCGGGATGTGCACCCAACCAATTGCGGTACTGCTGGGCAACCTGTACCAACGCCGCGGGGGTACGCGCAGACAGGGGAAGCACGCTGAACCCGTCCGCCGGCTGCTCGGTGGGTTCGGCGACCGCGAGGTTCGGCGCCTCCTCGAGAATGACGTGCGCGTTTGTTCCAGAGAATCCGAACGAACTGACGCCGGCGATGCGGGGCTGGCCGTTACGTTCCCAGGAAGTGGGTTCTTGCACGACCCGCAGCGCCAGCTTGTCCCAAGGAATGTGCGGCGACGGGTTCCGGAAGTTCAGGTGCTTCGGCAGCATCTCGTGTTCGAGCGACAGGATCACCTTGATCACACCGGCGATCCCGGCCGCCGCTTCCAGGTGACCGATGTTCGTCTTGACCGAACCGATCAGCAGCGGTTGGCCCGACTCACGACCGTCGCCGTACACCGCACCCGCGGCCTGGACTTCGATCGGATCGCCTAACGATGTACCGGTCCCGTGCGCCTCGAGGTATCCCACTTCGCGGGCGGCGACTCCGGCGCGTTCCAGCGCCTCAGTGAGGACCCGTTGCTGGGCGACACCGTTGGGCACCGTCAGCCCACCCGACGCTCCGTCCTGGTTGACGGCGCTGCCCCGGACGACGGCCCGAATCCGGTCCCCGTCGCGAATCGCGTCCTCGAGCCGCTTGACGACGACGACGCCACAGCCCTCACCGCGCACATACCCGTCCGCGGCGGCATCGAACGTCTTGCACCGACCGTCCGGTGCCAGCATGTGCGCGTGCGAGAAAGTGATCATGGTCGCCGGGCTGAGCAGGACGTTGGCACCGCCGGCCAACGCGAGGTCGCATTCGCCTAGCCGCAGCGCCTGGCAGGCTTGGTGGATTGCCACCAAAGACGAGCTGCACGCGGTGTCGACGGTAACCGCCGGACCTTGCAGGCCCAGTCGGTAGCTGATCCGGCCGGCGCCGGCCGCGGCCGCCGTGCCGATCGCCATGTAGGCCTCGATCTCGTCGTACGTCAGCTCGTCGGAGGCCATCCCCAGGTAGTCGTGCGTCGACAGACCGATGAAAACACCCGTGTTGGTGTTCGCCAAAGCCGTTGGCGCGGTTCCGGAGTGCTCAACCGCGCGCCACGCCGTCTCCAGTAGCAACCGATGCTGGGGGTCCATCAATCTGACTTCGCGCGCCGAGAGACCGAAGAACGGCGCGTCGAACCCGATCACGTCGTCGATGAAGCCCGCCCGGCGTGTTGCGACCTTTCCGGGCGCGTCGGGGTCCGGGTCGAAGAATTCTTCGACGTCCCACCGGTCCGGGGGCACCTCGGAGATTGCGTCGTGTCCCCGCAGTAGCACGTCCCAGAATTCGTCCGCGTCGGCCGCCCCCGGCATACGCAGTGCGTAGCCCACGATCGCAAAACCCGATGCCCGCTCCATCGAGTCTTCGACGGTTGCCATGCATTTGTCCTCTCTGCCTGCGATGCGCAGTTCGATTGTCGGTGCCTGGGCCGCGAGCGCTGGGCCCGTAGCAGCTCCGAACCAGGTCCTAAGCCGTTCACTGCTGTCCCTGCCAGCCTGGCTGGGCAGCAGATCACCGTTGACGGCAAGTATTGCAAGTATGAAGGCTCCACTGGGGCGGCGTCAGGAAAACATCGCTACCTCAAATCGCCGACCGCGTTCGTCGCTGCGTTCGCACCCCCCGGGACACCACCCTAACCGCACGCTCGCCGTCCCTCGGCTGGCGCGGGTGTGACCCCGCATGTCGCCGCCGGCGTTCCAGCAAGGGTTATCTTGATGTCGCTACCGGGGGCCATACGGCGGCGGCCCAGATCGAGGAGAAGTCATTGCAAATCGGCAAGATCACGATCGGTTCAATCAACGATTGGACGGTGCGCCCCGGCGTGGTCACCACTTGGCATCCGACCCCAGAGGCTCGGGAGAAGGCCCGTCGCGCCCCGGTCAGTTCCGTGCCGGTCAGCTACATGCAGAGCCAGCATCTACGCGGTTGTCACGAGCGGGCAAAAGCGGGACTCGGTTATTCGCGACAGATCATCGCGTCATGTGAAGCGCCCGGGCAGTGCGACCTCGAAGTCATGGATAAGGCGCTCAACTCATATTTGCGTCGTCATGACACATACCGCAGCTGGTTCGACTACACGCCGGACGGTGAAATCGTCCGGCACACGATCAGCGATGCAGAGGATATCGAATTCGCGCCGGTCGACCACGGCAAAATGAACGTCGAGGAAATCCACGATCATGTCGTGGATACGCCGGACGCTTTCGAGTGGGGTTGCTTTACGTTCGGGATCATCCAGAGCGAGGAGCACTTTACGTTCTACGCCTGCATCGACCACGTTCACGGCGACGCGACGCTGATCGGCATCACCATGTTCGAGTCGCACGGCATGTACACCGCCCTGACAGCCGGCGGCGAATCCTTCGCGCTGCCGGAAGCTGGCAGCTATGCCGACTTCTGCGTCCGAGAACGGGAATACACCTCGACGTTGACCCTCGATTCGCCGCAAATCCAAACTTGGGTTGACTTCGCCGAGAACAATGCCGGCAGTCTCCCGGATTTCCCGCTGCCGCTTGGTGATCCGATGGCTCCAGGCCGGAGTGCCATGATCACCGAGACTTTGATGGACCCGGACCAGACGCTGCGATTCGACTCGGCCTGCTCCGCTGCCGGCGCCCGCTTCGTCGGCGGCCTGTTTGCCTGCATCGCCCTAGTCGAGCACGAGTTCACCGGGGCTCCCACCTACTACGGACTCACCCCCCGGGATTCCCGAACCGGCGCGGACAACTTCATGACCCAGGGCTGGTTCACCGGCCTGGTGCCGGTCACCATCCCGATTGCCGCGACATCCTTCGCCGAAGCGGCATGGACGGCACAGGCGTCTTTCGATTCGGGCCTGGACATGGCCCGGGTGCCGTATTACCGCGCGCTGGAATTGGCGCCGTGGTTGAGCTGGCCTCGCCCCAACTTCCCCGTGACGAATTTCCTGCACGGCGATGCGGCTCCGCTCAATGCCGTGCTAGCCGCGGCGGACATGGGTTATGCAGACAATATCGGTATTCATTCCGACGGCAGATATTCCTACCAGCTGACGATTTACATTTTCCGGTACGGCGAGGGCACCGTGATGGCGGTCATGTATCCAGACAATCCAGTGGCCCGCAATTCGATTACCCGCTATATGGCCGCAATGAAATCAGTCTGCGGGGGCGTCGCCGACACCGGGCACTGGGGGCGCGTTGCGTAATGTGGAGTGATTCGACATCCGGCGCCTCGCCGCGACTTGCAATTCGCGGCGGGGCGCGACCGGGGGTGGGGGAAGTTTGCGACGGCTAGCCGATGCTGTGGTGCGGTGGCCATGGCTGGTGATCGGTCTGTGGGTGGCGATTGCGATCGCCATGCCGCTGACGTTCCCGTCGCTGAATCAGATGGCCCAGAAGCACCCGCTCGACATCCTGCCCAGCGATGCGCCCTCGGCCGTCACCGCCCGGCAAATGACCGATGCTTTTCACGAATCAGGGTCAGAAAACCTGCTGCTGGTGGTGCTGACCAACAACAGCGGACTCAAACCGGCCGACGAAACCGCCTACCGCAAGCTCGTCAGTGCGCTGCGCGAGGACAAGCGCGACGTGATGATGTTGCAGGACTTCGTCAGCACACCGCCCCTACGTACCGCATTGACCAGCAAGGACCGCACCACCTGGGTGCTCCCGGTCGGTCTTGCGGGTGAGCTGGGCACGCCGAAGTCCTACGACTCCTTCCTGCGGGTCACCGACATCGTCAAACACTCCGTGGCGGGGTCGCAGCTGACCGCACACCTCACCGGGCCCGCGGCCACCGTCGCCGACCTCACCGCCGCGGGAAACAAGGACCGACTACCTATCGAAATCGCCATCGCGGTTCTGGTACTGCTGGTCCTGCTGTTGGTCTATCGAAACCCTGTGACCATGCTGCTGCCGCTACTGGCGATCGGCATATCGATGGTCATCGCCCAGGCCGTGGTCGCGGCCGCTTCGGAAGTAGCCGGCCTGGGCGTCTCGAATCAGTCGATAGTGTTCCTTAGCGCCATCATCGCGGGCGCAGGGACGGACTACGCGGTCTTCCTGATCAGCCGCTATCACGACTATCTGCGGCAGGGTGACGATTTCGATCAAGCGGTACGGCGGGCCCTGATGTCGATCGGAAAGGTGATCACCGCGTCGGCGGCCACCGTGGGTATCACGTTCCTCGGGATCAGTTTCTCCCGAATGGGGGTGTTCTCATCGGTCGGTCTGTCGTCGGCAATCGGCGTCGGGGTCGCTTTCATTGCCGCGATGACGTTGTTACCGGCCATTCTGGTGGTCGCCGGACCCCGCGGCTGGGTCAAGCCACGGCGCGAACTCACCGCACGGTTCTGGCGGCGTTCGGGAATCCGGATCGTGCGCCGCCCCAAGACCCACCTCGTCGCGAGCCTGTTGGTGCTCGCCATCCTCGCCGGGTGCGCCGGCTTGGCGCGCTTCAACTACGACGACCGCAAAGCCGTGCCCGCGTCGGCTCCCAGCTCGATCGGTTACGCCGCACTGGAGCGCCATTTCCCGGTGAATCAATCGATTCCGGAATACATCTTCATCCAGTCGCCGCACGACCTGCGCACGCCGCGCGCCCTTGCCGACTTGGAACAGATGGCAGACCGCGTCAGTCAACTGCCGAACATCGCAGCCGTCACCGGGATAACCCGACCCACCGGCGTCGTGCCGGACGAGTTCAGAGCCACATATCAGGCCGGTGCCATCGGCGCTCGGCTGGGCGCCGGGGCCGCGCTGATCAACGAACACGACAACGATCTGAACCGGCTGGCCAGCGGGGCCACCACGCTGGCCGACAATCTCGGGGATGTGCGCGGACAGGTCACCCAGATCGTTTCCGCGATGCAGGGTCTGGTCAACGAGTTCACGTCAATGCGCGGCCAATACGGCGGTGACCGGTTGGTCAAAGAGGTCACCACCGCCGCGAAACTGGTGAACAGCATCAACGCGCTCGGCCACGAAATGGGTCTGAACTTCGCGGCGGTCCGGGACATGTTCGGTTGGGTTCCTCCTGTCTTACTGGCCCTGCAGGGCAACGTGATATGCGATGTCGACGCCTCATGCAGCGCGACCCGCCAACAGTTCGAGCGGTTGGTGAACGCCCGCAACAGTGGAAGCCTCGACCAGATCAACGACCTGGCGAGCCAATTGGAAGGGTTCGGCGACAAGCAGACGCTGGCCGCGTCGGCGGAACGGCTGCGGGGTGCACTCGCCAGCTTCATCAAGGCATTGCACGCCCTGGGACTCGACCAGCCCGGCGGACTGCAGGGTGGGCTGAATCGAGTGCAACAAGGGGCGGAGCGCGCCGCAGGGGGCAGCAGGCAGGTGGCCGACGGGGTGGAACAACTCGTCGACCAAATCAGGCAGATGGGCAGTGGCCTTGGTGAAGCGTCAGCCTTCCTGCTGGCGATGAAGGACGACGCGGCTGAACCCTCGATGGCGGGATTCAACATTCCGCCGCAGTTGCTGAAGATGGAGGAGTTCAGGAAGGCCGCCAGGTTGTTCATCTCCCCAGATGGCCACTCGGTGCGGTACTTGGTGCAGACGAAGCTCAACCCGTTCAGCGCCGAAGCCATGGAC
Organism: Mycobacterium asiaticum; assembly: GCF_001673315.1. Lineage (GTDB taxonomy): Bacteria > Actinomycetota > Actinomycetes > Mycobacteriales > Mycobacteriaceae > Mycobacterium > Mycobacterium asiaticum_B. The sequence continues at coordinate 293,957 of NZ_LZLQ01000015.1, forward strand.
CAGGTCAACGCCATCACCGATACTGCCCGGGCCGCGCAGCCGAACACCTCACTCGCCGACGCCTCGATCTCGATGGCGGGATATCCGGTCACCCTGCGCGACACCCGTGACTATTACCAACATGACATCAGGTTCATCATCGCGGTCACGCTGGTCGTCGTGCTGCTGACGCTGATGGTGCTGCTGCGCGCGATCATCGCACCGCTGTATCTGGTGGGTTCGGTGGTGATCTCGTATTTGTCGGCGGTCGGCATCGGAGTCCTGGTGTTCCAGTACCTGCTCGGCCAGCAATTACATTGGAGCATCCCCCCGTTGGCCTTCGTGATCTTGGTTGCGGTCGGTGCGGACTACAACATGCTGCTCATCTCGCGAATGCGTGACGAATCGCCGAACAGCATGCGTTACGGCGTCATCCGCACTCTGAGTTCCACCGGTGGAGTGATCACGGCGGCAGGGTTGATTTTCGCAGCGTCGATGTGGGGTCTGTTGTTTGCCAGCATCAGTACCGTGGTGCAGGGCGGATTCGTGATCGGCGCCGGGATCCTGCTGGACACATTCCTGGTACGCACCATCACGGTGCCTGCCATCGCTACGCTGGTCGGCAAGGCGAGTTGGTGGCCGTCACGCGTGTCACCACGCCGGAGCAGCGCGGGCGCCTGAGCGAGCGCCGACTATGGGGAGAGAAGTAGGGATGAAGAAACTACTCGCAGGAATCACCGCGCTGGTAACCGTCGGTGCCACAAGCTTTTTGGGGGTCGGCCGCGCGACGGCCGATGAAACGCCAACCGACGAGACGCCGGCACCCGGCGGGACGGCATACGCCCTCGGCGGCGCCCACGTGCTGGGCATTCCCTACGACGAATACATTCGGCGCGAGGGTGCCGAGTGGTTCCCCGGCCTGCGCCGCCAGATCGTCGACTACCCGGCCGGTCAGGTTCAGGGCCACGTACTGGGACGCCTCTTCCCCGGGATCGGCAAGCTGGACGAGATGTTTCCCGGCTTGGGAGTAGACGGGCCCAGCGTGGGCGAATCGGTCGACGTGGGCACAGACAATCTGGACGCGGCGATCCGCCGCGGCGGGCCCGGCACCGCGATCGGCCTGTCCGAAGGTGCCCTGGTCCTCAACGCACTGCAGGCCCGGCTCGCTAACGATCCGACGGCTCCGCCGCCAGATCAGTTGACGTTCGCCACCTTTGGCGACCCCGTGGCGCGCCATGCATTCGGTGAGAGCTTCCTGACCGCCATGTTCCCGGTCGGCAGCGTCGTTCCCGCGCTCGACTACACGGTGCCGCCGCCCTTCGAGAGCCAGTACGACACCAAGATGTTCATCTCCGCTTACGACTCGATCGCCGACTTTCCGGACCGGCCAGACAACCTGATGGCACTGGCCAACACGCTCGTCGGACTCGCGACAGGCCACACCGCGGTGGCATTCACCAACGCGAGCATGGTGCCCCCGCAGAACATCCGGACGACCGTCAACTCGCGGGGCGCAACGACCACCACGTATCTGATTCCCGAGCGGCACCTGCCGCTGGTGCTGCCATTCCAGTACGCAGGCGTGCCGGAGGAGACGCTCAACGAACTCGACGCGGTGTTGTTGCCGATGGTCAACGAGGGATACTCGCGCAACGACGATCCGCTGACGGCCCCGATTCAGGTCGACCCGGTGAACGGATATGACCCAGCCGCCGTCACCGCTCCTGCCACGCAGGCCACCTTCGGCGGTGGCGCCGACCCTATTTCCCAAATCCTTTCCGGCGCGATGTCTGTGCTGAACCGGGGCAGTCACTAACACCAGGCGGCCACGGCGATAATGGCTCCCGTCCACTCGGCGAAGGAGCACACAATGAGCACTGCACAGACAGACCGCCCACTACGCGTCATCCAGTGGACTACCGGGAATATCGGGCGACGATCGTTGCACGCGATCATCGGCCGGCCCGACATGGAGTTAGTGGGCGTGTTCGCGCACGGACCGGAAAAGGTGGGTGTAGACGCTGCCGAACTCGCGGGCTGGCCGGAGCCGACCGGCGTGTGCGCCACCAACGACATCGATGCGCTGATCGCGCTGGGCGCCGACGCGTGTTGCTATAACCCGTTGTGGCCCAACATCGATGAACTTGTGCGCTTGCTGGAGTCGGGTGTCAACGTGTGTTCCAGCGCGGCGTGGATCACCGGCGGAAAACAGACCCCGCAGGACCGCGAGCGCATCGAGGCGGCTTGCCGCCGCGGCCGCTCGACGATATTCGGCAGCGGGGCGCATCCGGGTATGACGAACATGGTCGCCATGGTGCTCAGCGGTTCCTGCGAGCGGGTCGACGAGATCCGGATCACCGAGTCGGTGGATTGCTCGACATACGAGTCGGCGGGAACCCAACGTGCGATGGGGTTTTCCCAGGATCCCGAAACGCCCGGCCTGGCTGAGAGCGTGCGTCGCGAGAGTGAAGTCTTTGCCGAATCCGCCGCAATGATGGCGGACGCGATTGGTGCACGCCTGGACCGGATGACCTTTGACGTCACCTTCACTCCCGCCACCGGTGACACCGACCTGGGCTTCATGACGATCCCGGCCGGAACGGTCGGCGGCGTCTATGGCTACCACCGCGGGTGGGAAGGCGACCGCAATGTGGTCAGCGTCGGCTTCAACTGGACCATGGGCGACCACGTGACCCCGCCCAAGCCCCTCGAGCACGGGCACGTCATTCAGGTGTTCGGGCTGCCCAACATGCGCACCGTGCTGCACTGTCTGCCGCCGAAGGACTGGGCCGAGCCAGGTTTCATGGGGCTGGGCATGATCTACACCGCACTGCCGGTCACCAATGCGGTGCCCGCGGTGGTGGCCGCGCGACCGGGCATCGTGACACTCGCCGACCTTCCGCCGGTTACCGGACGCGTCGCACGCTAGGGTGTGTCGTCCGGCACCGGGCCGGGGTCCCCGAGGAACGCCTGCGTCCACTAAGGGTTAGGATGCCTAGCCGAGCAAATATTCCGTCGGGCACGAGGAAGCATGCTGCCCGATGCGGCGTTGCAGACCCAAGATCAGCTGCGGAAGGTGGTGTCGATGAAAACTGCTTCAGTTTCAGGATCCGTCACCCGCGGGCTGAAGAAGGTATGGATACCGCTGGTGCTGGTCGTTGTCCTTGCCGTCTCGGCGCTAGTCGTGTCGCGCCTGCACAAGATTTTCGGCTCGGAGGACCTCAATGCCAACGCCGGCGCAGGAATCGAGATCGTGCAGTTCAACCCGAAAGTTGTGCTCTATGAAATCTTCGGTTCGGCCGGTGCCACCGCCAACATCAACTACTGGGACGCCGATGCCAACACCCACCAGGTCGATGCTGCGGCGCTGCCTTGGTCCTTCACGATTTCCACGACGCTCCCCTCGGTGAGCGCCAACATCATGGCGCAAAGCGACGGCAGCCGCATCGGCTGCCGTATCACCGTCGACGGCGTGGTCCGGGAGGAGCAGAAGGCTGACGGGGTCAACCCACAGACCTTTTGCCTGGTGAAATCAGCATGAGCGATGTGGACAGCACGACGCACGTCGGCACCGACGACACCGCGCCCATCAAAGTTGGTGCCGACCCCAAAAGCGAACGGCCACACCGCCCGCCCATCCCACACATCATCCGGATCTTCGCAGTGCCCATCATCGTGGGTTGGGTATTGCTGACCGTCCTGGTCAACATCATTGTTCCGTCGCTGGAAAAGGTCAGCGAAGAACATTCGGCACCTATGACGCCGCCGGACGCGCCGTCCATGGTGGCAATGATGCGGTTGGGGCACAACTTCAAGGAGTTCGACTCCGACAGCACGGTGATGATCGTGCTGGAAGGCCAGCAGCCCCTCGGCGACAGCGCGCACCGGTTCTACGACAGCGTGATCCACGAATTGCAGCAGGACCACAAACATATCCAGCACATTCAGAATTTCTGGGGCGACCGATTGACCGCGGCCGGCGCCCAAAGCGCCGACGCCAAAGGCGCTTACGTGATGCTGAACCTTGCCGGCGCCCAGGGCACCACGCTGGCCAATGAATCGGTCGAGGCGGTCCGCAAGGTGTTGGACCACAAGACACCGCCGCCCGGGGTGAAGGCCTACGTCACGGGTCCGGCGGCGCTCAGCGACGACATGCACCTCATCGGCAATGCCAGCCTGGCCAAGATCACTCTGTTCACCCTGGTTGCCATCGCGATCATGCTGCTGCTGGTCTACCGGTCCATCATCACCACACTGGTGCAGCTGTTCATGACCTTCGTCGCGCTCGCGGCATCCCGCGGCATCGTCGCCGTTCTGGGCTACCACAATGTGTTTGGTCTCACCACTTTCGCCGCCAATATCCTCACCATGTTGGCGATCGCCGCAGGCACCGACTACGGGATCTTTCTCGTGGGCCGTTATCAGGAGGCACTGCGCGCCGGCGAGGATCGGGAAACCGCTTACTACACCACTTTCCGCGGTGTGGCCCCGGTGGTTCTGGGATCTGGCTTGACGATCGCCGGGGCAACCTACTGTCTGAGTTTCTCCCGTCTGCCGTGGTTCAACACGATGGGCGCCCCGGTGGCGATCGGGATGCTGGTCGTGGTTGTGGCCGGTTTGACGCTGGGTCCCGCGGTGGTTTTCGTGGGCAGCAAGATGCATCTGTTCGAATCTAAGCGCGCTGCTCGGCAGGGCAGACTGTGGCGGCGGGTCGGCACCGCGGTAGTGCGCTGGCCCGCACCGATTCTGGCGGTCAGCGGAGCGATCGTGTTGATCGGCATGGTTGCGCTGCCCGGCTATAAGACGAGCTATAACGACCGCTACTACCTGCCGACCTCGGCGCCGTCCAACATCGGCCAGGCCGCCGCTGACCGCCATTTCTCCCAGGCGCGAATGAACCCGGACATGTTGATGGTCGAGGCCGACCACGACATGCGGAATCCAGCCGACATGCTGGTGCTGGACCGGGTGGCCAAGAACGTGATGCGCACTGTGGGAATTGCGATGGTGCAGGACATCACCAGGCCGCTGGGCATTCCGATTCAGCACAGCTCCATACCTTTTCAGAACAGCATGCAGAGTCAGACGACGATGCAGAACCTGTCGTTCCTGCGGGACCGAATGAACGACATCACCAAGATGGCCGACCAGATGCAGTTCATGATCGAGACCATGCAGCAGATGTACAAGGTCACGACCGAGCTTTCGGACGCGGCCGACGACAGTGCCCGTACGACGGCCGAAACCGCCGATATCACCAATCGGTTGCGGGACCACATCGCCGATTTCGACGATTTCTGGCGCCCCATACGCAGTTACTTCTACTGGGAAAAGCACTGCTATGACATTCCCATCTGTTGGTCGCTGCGTTCGCTGTTCGACTCGCTGGATGGATTCGACCAGCTGGCCGGCCAATTCGATCTGCTGACCAAGGACATTCAGCGCACCGCGACAGCGACGCACCACATGTTGGTGTTGATCCCGCCGATGATCGAGACGATGAAAACCACCAAGGCGTTGACCCTGACGATGCAGGCAACGTTCTCGGCGATGCTCAATCAGATGGAGGCGATGAGCAATACGGCCGTCGTCATGGGACAGAGTTTCGACGCTTCCAAGAATGACGACTTCTTCTACCTGCCGCCGGAAGCGTTCGACAACCCCGATTTCCAAACGGGTCTGCGGATGTTCCTGTCGCCGGACGGCAAGTCGGCACGATTCTTCGTCACCCACCAGGGCGATCCGATGACGCCGGAAGGGATTTCGCGGGTCGACGCGGAGCGCTCGGCCGCGCAGGAGGGTTTGAAGCAATCATCTCTTTCGGATGCCAAGGTGTATCTCGGCGGTACGGCCGCGACGTTCAAGGACATGCACGACGGGGCCAAGTACGACCTGATGATCGCGGTGGTCTCGGCGTTGACGCTGATCTTCATGATCATGCTGCTACTGACCCGAAGCGTGGTTGCCGCACTGGTTATCGTTGGCACCGCGGGCAGTTCGATCGCGGCGTCCTTCGGGCTATCCGTGCTGATCTGGCAGGACTTGTTCGGCATCCGAATTCACTGGATCGTGATGGCGTTGTCGGTCATCATCCTGCTGGCGGTCGGATCGGACTACAACCTGTTGCTCGTCTCCCGCTTCAAAGAAGAGATCTATGCCGGGCTCAAGACCGGCATCATCCGGTCGATGGCGGGTACCGGCGGTGTGGTTACGGCGGCCGGTCTGGTGTTCGCGTTCACCATGGCGTCAATGCTCGGCAGTGATCTGCGGGTGCTGGGCCAGTTCGGGTCTACCGTCTGCATCGGTCTGCTTCTGGACACGCTGATCGTCCGCACCTTGCTGATGCCGTCCATCGCGACGTTGCTCGGACGCTGGTTCTGGTGGCCGCAGGTGGTACATCCGCGGGGCGACAATGCTCTGGTGAAAGTTTGACGGACGGTGAGTGCTCCGCTCGTGCGGTAGACCTCGATTGGCTCGGAACGCCTGCGAGCTGATGTTCACAAGGCCTTCCTAACCCGGACGACAATCCCCATCCGCCCTGCCCCCAGACCGACGAAGCTGCGCCATTCTCCGCCAAAGTGCGGCAGTCGCGCAGTACGCTCTGTCAGGGATCGACGAAGGAGGCCCGGGGCGTGTCGCTATTATTGGTGTCTCCTAACCAGTTCTTCTCGGCGACAACGGTTTTGGAAGGCATAGGCTCCTCGCTGTCCTCAGCCAACGCGGCGGCGGTCGTCCCCACCACTGGCCTGGCAGCCGCCAGCGCCGACGAGATCTCGGCCGAGCTGGCGACGTTCTTTGCCGAGCACGGCCGGCAATATCAGGCGGCGGCCGGACAGTTCGTTACGTCGTACGAGCAAGTTGTGCTCAGATTGCTGGAGTCCGCACAACTCTATGCCGACGCCGAAATCGCCGTCGCTCGCCAGCTGGCCGCAGGCGCATCCCGCGTCGTCAACGAACCCGTCCTGCAGCTCACCGGACGCCCGCTGTTCGGCGACGGCGCCAACGGATACACAAACGCTCAGGGCGTGGGAACCCCCGGTGGCGCCGGTGGCTGGTTGTTCGGCAACGGCGGCACCGGCGGTGTCAGCGTTCGCTACGGGGTAGCCGGCGGCGCCGGCGGTGCGGGCGGTGTGTTACTGGGTAACGGCGGCACGGGCGGTCGTAATCTCTACGGCGGCATGCCGGGTGGCGCCGGAGGGTCCGCGGGTCTGATCGGCATCGGCGGTACCGGGGGGGCCAGCGGGCCTGGTGGCGTCGGCGGTGCGGGCGGTCGCGGCGGCCTGTTGGGACTGCCCGGAACCGGGGGGATCAGCACGGCCCTGGGGCCGAACCAAACGTTGATCCATCCCGGCGACTACGGCAGCCCGATTCTGAATATCTCGGTCGGTGGTGGGCCGAGTGGGTCCGTCACCGTCGACTCCGGCGCCAGCGGCCTGGTTGTACCACCGCAGTACGTCAACATGGCGGCCCTCGGTGCGTCCACCGGGTCGGGAAGTGTGAGCTACGGCGGTGCCCTATTCGTCAACTATCAGACCTATGTCACGACAGTGGATTTCGGTAATGGAATCGTCACGGCACCGACCACTGTCGGGGTCGCCACCTCGGCATACTTGAACACCCCGGGCAACGTGGTCGACGTGTCGTCGCTGCCCGCCTACCTGGGCGTGGGACCTAACAACGATTTTCCGTTCAGCAGCCCAGTGACCGCCGCGCTGCCGGGCAACATGAACGAGGGAGTGTTGATCAACCTGCCCCGCGGAATGCTGGAGTTCGGACCCAATCCACTGCCTCCCCTTGTCGAGATGGACGGTGCCCCGAGAACCGTTGTGCAAGTGCAGATCAACTACGAATTGCCGCATACCGTAGGCGCATTCATCGATTCCGGTGGCGAGCTGGGAGCCATCCCACAATCATTGGTGCCGGGCCTGGCAATCGGTAATCACCTGCCGGCCGGAACGATCATCACCGTCTCCACGATCAACGGCGTGCCGCTCTACACCCAGACAGTCACCGCCGCCCACACCCCGTTCGTCGTCGCATCGGCGACGGCCAACAACTTCTACGTCTTCAACACCGGGTCCTACCCGTTCTCACAACTGCCCATCTACATCTGGAACAACGACGCGATAGGTACGACGATCTTCGACCGACAGATCTGAGCGTCTAAGTCATTCGGTCAGTTGCAGGCAGACCGCCAGCGCTCCGGAACCGACGTGCACCGCCAGCACGGGTCCCAACGGCGACACGATCGCGGGGGCACACTCCGGCAACCGTTCGGCCAGTTCCGTCGCCAACTCCAGCGCGCCGTCGGGGTTGCCGACGTGGTGGGCGGCCAGCGCGGCGGAGCGCTCCCCCACCACCTCACAGATCTGGTCGATCAGGGCTGCGACAGCTCCCTTGGCGGTTCTTACACGTTGCGCCAAAACGAGTTTGCCGTCTTCGATATGCAGCAGCGGTTTGAGTGCAAGCGCGGTACCCAGCCAGGCCTTGGCGCCGCCGATCCGTCCGCTGCGCCGCAAATTATCCAACCGGTGCACGATCATGTAGGCGTGCGTCCGGTCGACAGCGTCCGTCGCGGCTTTGCAGACGGCGTCGAGGTCGGCTCCGCTCGCGGCTGCCTCGGCGGCGGTCACCGCCGCGAAACCCGTGCCCATCGCCGTGGACTTGGAATCGACGACCCGCACCGCGCTACCGAGATCCTGGGCGACACGTTCGGCCAGGCGGTAGGTTCCGGACAGACCCGACGAAATATGCACTGCCACAACGCCGTCGCCGTCACTATCGGCCAAGGCCTGCTGGTAAACGGCGCTCAAGTCGGCCGGCGTGGCGGCTGCCGTGGTCGCATGGCGCTTGTGGATGTCCTCGGGGATCTCGTCGACGCCGTCGCGTAGGTCGGCATCGTCGAGCAGGATGTGCAGGGGCACCTCGCGAATGCCCCACCGGTCCCGCAGTTCGGCGGGCAGCCGCGAGGAGCTATCGGAGACGACCTGGACAGTCATCGGCTGTCGCGGGTTTTCTCGTTCGGCGCAGCCCCGGCCTGAAAGGCTTCGGCCAGCGCTTTGAGCATCAGCTCCGCGACCGCCTGATGCGCTTCGAAGTTCCAGTGAATGCCATCCGGGTTGCCACGTCCGCTCATCACCTCATCGCCGACCGCGGCTTTGAGGTCGACGAGCGGAACATGGTGGCCCGCTGCCCATTCGGTGATCGCCGCGACGGTGCCCGCGCGTCCCTGGTGAGCTTTGCCGTAGGTCTCGGCGATATGGACCGAGGGCAGTGAGGCCACAATCGGAATCCCGGGCCGGTTGAAATCAATTGCGCCACGGGTCATTTCGAGGTATTCGGCAGACAGACGCGGCGGGAGGGCCGCCCGGGCGACCGGAGAGAACCGCGGCTGTATCCAACCGTAACCGTCCCGCACCCAGCGCCGCAGCCACGGCGGCCGCACGTAGCGGATGAGCTCGCGCAGCGCCGTCGGCAACACCGAGGGCAGCGAGTCCATCCCGCTGGTAGCGAAGATGACCGCGCCGGCCCTGGGCAGGGCCGCCCAAGACCTCGGGTCCTGGGTCGCCGCCCACCACACATCGCGACACGTCCAGCCGATCCGCCCGATCAGCTCCACATCCCAGTCAAGTTGATCCGCAACGATATTCGGCCATATCCGGGGATCGTCTGCGGGCAGGCCCCCGGTGGGCCCGTAGTAGGACAGCGAATCCGCGAAGATCAGCAGTACGGGACGTGGCGCGCGACCGGCCTCAGAGGACATCGTTGGACACCTGCGCCGAAGCGTTCCACACGTCCAGGCGCCACCGGATCGCGTCGAATTCCGTGTCCGGCTGCGAGTGCCCGGACAGCTGCACCCAACTGGCGTTACCGAGGCCACCCAGGATCGGCCAGTTCTGGGTCGGCAATCTCAGCAGCGCAGCGGACAATGCCGCGATCAGTCCGCCGTGCGCGACCAGCACGACTGGCCGCTCCGGTGCGCCCGCTCCGCCCCATTCCGGGGCCGCCGACACCAACTCTGTCACCAGCGGAACACTCCGGGCGGCAACGTCGACACGGCTTTCACCGCCGTGCGGCGCCCACGTGGCATCCTCGCGCCACGCCAGCCGGGCACCCGGAACCTCGGCATCGATCTGGTGGTGGGTCATGCCCTGCCAGTCGCCCAGATGCGTCTCCCGTAACCGGGCGTCCACCCGCACCGGCATACCGGTGCACTCCCCCAACTTGACCGCCGTGTCGTAGGCCCGGCGCAGATCCGACGACACGATCAGCAGCGGCTGCAGTTTTCCGAGCACCTCCGCCGCCGCGACCGCCTGGGCCCGCCCGAGTTCACTCAGGTCAGTGTCGAGTTGACCCTGCATCCGGCTACCGAGGTTGTAATCGGTTTGCCCGTGACGCAGCATCACCAACCGACGAACCGTCATTGCGTGTCCGCTGCGGGTTGGTCGCCCAGGTCGACCGGCACTATGGGGCAGTCGCTCCACAGCCGGTCCAGGGCATAGAAATTGCGGTCGTCCTGGTGCTGGATGTGCACCACGATGTCGCGGTAGTCCAGCAAGGTCCACCGACCTTCGCGGGCGCCCTCGCGTCGGGCCGGCTTGTAGCCCGCCTGGCGCATCTTTTCCTCGACTTCGTCGACGATCGCGTTGACTTGCCGCTCGTTGGACGCCGACGCGATGACGAAGCAGTCGGTGATGACCAACTGTCCGGAGACGTCGATGACAAGGACATCGTCGGCCAATTTCGAGGCCGCGGCGGTGGCGGCCACTGTCGCCATGTCGATCGCTTCCTGATTTGCGCTCATGTGCTGTTCCCGGCGGCCAAGCTGGGAGCGGCCGGGTTTTCGCTCCTCTCGGGGGTTCGGTAAAGACGTCGCTTGGAGACGTACTGCACGACGCCGTCGGGCATGAGGTACCACAGCGGGCGATGCTCGTTGGCACGCTGTCGGCAGTCGGTCGACGAGATAGCCAGCGCGGGGATCTCATGCAGCGTCAAGGTGCCCTCGGCGAGCTCACCGATGGCTTCAATGATGTGGTCGTCACGCAGTTCGTAGCCGGGACGGCTGACACCGATAAAGCGCGCGAGGGCGAAGAGTTCTTCCCAGCCCTGCCAGGACAGGATTGAAGCGAGCGCGTCGGCACCGGTGATGAAGAACAGCTCGGAATCCGGATTGAGAGTGTGCAGGTCCCGCAGCGTGTCCCTGGTATAGGTCGGGCCGGCGCGGTCGATGTCGACCCGACTCACCGAAAAGCGGGGATTGGAGGCGGTCGCGATGACCGTCATCAGGTAGCGGTCCTCGGCGGCCGACACCTGGCGGTCTTTCTGCCATGGCTGGCCGCTGGGCACGAATACCACTTCGTCGAGTTCGAATTTGTCGGCCACCTCGCTGGCAGCAACCAGGTGGCCGTAATGGATGGGATCGAACGTCCCACCCATAACTCCCAGCCTGCGCTGCTTTTGCATGGTTTGCCAGCTTACTGGAGCCTGCGATCAGGCCTTACTTCCCGCGGATCGCGCGCAACTGGCGCCTGGACAGGAAACATCAATGCTCGGCGACGACGTGGGTGATCGTGTAAAAGAAGATCTGTGGAAAATGCGCCGTTGGGCTCGCTAGATCAAACGCAAGAGTGGAAAGACGCCATGACCCGGCGACTTTACAGCCGCTCGGTAGTGACCGGCGAAATCTCGCTGCCGGCCGTGCCCAGCATGCTCGACGAGTACGTCCAAATGTGCAGCAACATCTTCGCGAGCGTGGGCAGGAAATTCAACGACGAGGAAATCGCCCATCTGCGTACCGTGCTGCAGAACCAGTTGACCGAGGCCTACTCGATCTCCCAGCGGTCCAACATCGTCGTCACCTACAACGCCCCCGTCGGCCCCACCCTGCATTACCAGGTCAACACCCGCTGGTTCACCGTGGCCGAGGCGTATGACAACTGGGTCAGCACCCGCGAACCACCACTGTTCGGTACCGAGCCCGACGCCCGGGTGTGGGCACTGGCCAGCGAAGCCGCCGATCCCAGCACCCACCCCGTGCTTGATATCGGTGCCGGCACCGGACGAAACGCCCTTCCGTTAGCACGGCGCGGACACCCTGTCGACGTGGTGGAGCTGACTCCGAAGTTCGCCGAGATCATCCGCTCCGAGGCTCAGCGGGAATCGCTGAACGTACGGGTGATCGTGCGCAATGTCTTCGAGACCACCACCGATCTACGCCAGGACTATCAGCTGATCCTGCTCTCCGAAGTGGTGCCCGATTTCCGCACCACCGAGCAGTTGCGCGACCTGTTCGAACTCGCCGCGCGCTGCCTGGCACCGGGCGCGCAATTGGTGTTCAACACCTTCCTCGCCCGCCACGATTACGAGATCGACAGCGCCGCACGTGAATTCGGACAGCAGGCCTACACCGGCATGTTCTCCCGTCAGGAGATGTCGGCCGCGGTCGCCGGGCTGCCGCTGGAACTGGTGGCTGACGACTCGGTGTACGAGTACGAAAAGACCCACCTGCCGCCCGGCGGGTGGCCCCCCACCAGTTGGTATGCCGACTGGGTCAGCGGGCTGGACGTCTTCCCGGTGGAGCGCGACAACAGCCCGATCGAGCTGCGCTGGTTGGTGTTTCGCAAGACCCGCTGATTACACCGGCAACAGCTGGTCGATCACCGCGGCCAGTTGTTTGGCCGAGCGGCATTCGTGCATGGTGATGACTTCTTCGTAGCGCGGGACCGCCGAATCCCCACTGCCCCACAGGTGTCTGGGTTCGGGGTTGAGCCAGTGCGCATGCCTTGCGGCGGTCACCATGTCGGCCAGCACGTCGACGGCAGGGTTGCGGTAGTTGGTACGCCCGTCGCCGAGCACCAGCAAGGAACTGCGTGGGGACAGCACATTCGGGTTGGCCTGCACGAACGAGACGAACGCGTTGCCGTAATCGGAGTGCCCGTCACGCGCATACACGCCGGCCTCCCGGGTGATCCGCTGGATCGCTACGGCGAGATCCGCCTCCGGCCCGAACATGTGCGTCACCTCGTCGGTGGTGTCGATGAAGGCGAACACCCGTACCCGCGAGAATTGTTGGCGCAGAGCATGCACCAGCAACAGTGTGAAGTGACTGAATCCGGCGACCGAACCCGACACATCGCACAGCACCACCAATTCCGGACGCGCCGGACGCGGCTTCTTCAGCACCACGTCGATCGGCACACCCCCGGTAGACATCGACTTACGCAACGTCTTGCGCAGGTCGATCGACCCCGCACGGGCCCGCCGGCGCCGGGCCGCCAGCCGGGTGGCCAGGGTACGTGCCAGCGGCGCCACCACATGGCGCATCTGCCGTAATTGATCGCCGGAGGCACGCAGGAATTCGACGTTCTCAGAGAGCTGGGGAATGCCGTACATCTGGACGTGGTCGCGACCCAACTGTTCGGCGGTACGCCGCTTGGTTTCCGCGTCGACCATCTTGCGCAACTGTGAAATTTTGCGCGCTGCAAGGGCTTTGGCGATCTGCTCCTGGCTGGGTGACGGCTCGTCACCGTAGGGGGCGAGCAAGCCTGCCAGCAGCTTGCCCTCCAGCTCGTCCAGCGCCATGGCCTTGAGCGCCTGGTACGACGAAAACGACGGGCCGCGGCTGGAGTTGTACTTGCCGTAAGCCTCCACGATTCGCGCGATCATCCTGACCAGTCGCTCGTCCATGTCGGCCAGGTCGGGGTTCTCGTTCAACAGATCCAACAGCATCTGCCGCATCGCCTCGACGTCGTCCGGCGGCAACGCATCAGGGTCGCCGGCCGCATCGTCGTCGGCCACCACAGCTCGCGTACCCAGCGCCGCGGGGAACCACAGGTCGAACATCGCGTCGTAGGTGTCCCGGTGATCCGGTCGACGCAGGACCGCACACGCGATGCCTTCGCGCAGCACTTCTCGATCACCCAAACCCAGCGTGGCCATCACCCGGCCGGCGTCCACCGTCTCGGACGGTCCTACTGAGATTCCGCTGCCGCGAAGAGCTTCCACGAACCCGACCAGATGACCGGGCAGCCCGTGTGGGGCGAGCGGCCGGGACGGACGGATGCGTCGGGTAGCCATCAGTTCAGCCTTAATTCTCCGGCCGCGCGTTGCTGGTCGGATTGATGTTTGAGCACCACGCCCAGAGTGGCGGCGACGACGGCGTCGTCGATGGTGTCCAGGCCCAGCGCGAGCAACGTGCGGCCCCAGTCGATGGTTTCGGCGACGGACGGCAACTTCTTGAGTTGCATTCCGCGTAGCACCCCGATGATGCGCACCAGCTCCTCGGCGAGATGCTGCGGCAGTTCGGGAACACGCGACAGCAGGATGCGCCGTTCCAGTTCGGGGGTCGGAAAGTCGATGTGCAGGAACAGGCAGCGGCGCTTGAGGGCCTCGGACAGCTCACGGGTGGCGTTGGAAGTCAGCACTACCAACGGCGTGCGAGTTGCGGTGATGGTGCCCAGTTCGGGGACGGTCACGGCGAAGTCGGATAGGACCTCCAGCAACAGACCTTCGATTTCGATGTCGGCCTTGTCGGTCTCGTCGATCAACAGCACTGTCGGTTCGGTACGGCGGATCGCGGTCAGCAGGGGCCGCTGCAGCAGGAATTCCTCACTGAACACGTCGTCCTTGGTCGCCTCCCAGTCCCCCGATCCGCTCTGGATGCGCAGGATCTGCTTCGCGTGATTCCACTCGTACAGCGCGCGGGCCTCGTCGACGCCCTCGTAGCACTGCAGCCGCACCAGGCCGGATCCGGTGGCCTGGGCGATAGCCCGGGCCAGCTCGGTCTTGCCGACACCGGCCGGACCTTCCACCAGCAGCGGTTTACCGAGCCGGTCAGCCAGGAAAACCGCGGTGGCGGTGGCAGTGTCGGGCAGGTAGCCAGTCTCGGCGAGTCGTCGCGACACGTCGGCGATATCGGCGAACAGGGGCATGGGTCGCGCGGGCACGCTCATTGGAGTCTCCTAGGTTCAGGCCGGACGGGTGTGGCCCGTGACCGGTGAGCCCCACACGATCCACTTGGTCGAGGTCAATTCCGGCAATCCCATCGGGCCCCGGGCGTGCAGCTTCTGCGTCGAAATACCGATTTCGGCACCGAAACCGAACTGCTCACCGTCGGTGAAGGCGGTGGATGCGTTGACCATTACCGCGGCCGCATCGACCTGTTCGGTAAACCTTTGCGCCGCAGCCAGATCAGTCGTGACGATGGCTTCGGTATGTCCGGTGCCGTATTCGTTGATATGGGCGATGGCGCCGTCCACTCCGTCGACCACCGCGACGGCGATGTCCATGGCCAGGTACTCCCGGCGCAGGTCGTCGTCACCCGGATCGGTGTGCACCGCCACGCCGGCGCCCTGCAGCGCGTTGAGCAGCCTCGGCATCGCCTCGTCGGCGATTGCGGCATCGACCAGCAGGGTCTCGGCGGCATTGCAGACGCTCGGCCGACGCGTCTTGGAATTGAGCAGGATCCGCTCAGCGACCTCGAGGTCGGCGGCTTCGTGCACGTAGACGTGACAGTTGCCGACACCGGTCTCAATAGTCGGTATCTGGGCGTCTCGCACCACCGCCTCGATCAGGCCCGCGCCGCCGCGCGGAATGGCGACGTCGACCAGCCCGCGGGCCTGGATCAGATGAGTCACGGTGGCGCGGTCGGCGGACGGTAGCAGCTGGACCGCGTCGGCCGGCAGACCCTGCTCGTCGAGCGCAGCGCGCAACACCGTGACCAGCGCCTCATTGGACCTCGCCGCCGACGAGCTGCCCCGTAACAGAGCGGCATTACCGGATTTCAGCGTCAACCCGAACGCGTCCACAGTGACGTTGGGGCGACCCTCGTAGATCATTCCGACAACACCGAGCGGAACGCGCAGCTGCCGCAGTTGCAGACCATTGGGCAGCGTGGATCCGCGCAACACCTCACCGACCGGGTCGGGCAAACCCGCGACCTGGCGAAGCCCGGCGGCGATGCCGTCGATCCGCTGCGGGTTCAGCGCCAGCCGGTCAAGCATCGCGGTGGCGATCTTCGCGTCGCGGGCGGCGTTCAGATCTTCGGCGTTGGCCGCCAGGATCTGGTCGGCGTTCGCCAAGATCGCGTCGGCGGCAGCGTGCAGCGCGCGGTCTTTGACCGCGGTGGGTACCGAGGCCAGGACTCGGGCGGCAACCCGGGCGCGCCGGGCGGCATCATGCACCTCTTTGCGCAGATCGGGAAGCGCCGGTGCGGGCAGACTCATTGATCCAGGGTATCGGCACCGGAGCCGGTTTCGTCAGTGTGGTCAGCCCGACTGCGACTCCCAGCACTGGTAGCGGCTCATGCCCAGCTTATGCCGACGCCTCGGCCACCCGCTCGCGACGGGTGATGCGTTTCGCCTTGCGCTGCCGCTCTTCGATCAGCCGGCCCAGGTCCTGCAGCAACAACGGTTTGTCCATCACGATTTTCTCGATGTGTTCGCGGTCGATCTCCAGCGCGGTGACCTCTTCCAGGGCGTGAGCGGCGGCGACGTTGCGTTGCCGCGTCAGCGCGGTGATCCCGATGAATGAACCCTGGTCGAGGGTCGTGACGGGTACGACGACACCGTCCTCGTTGGTCACGGTCAGACGCACGCTGCCGGCGATGAGGAACGTCATCGCCGTGGGGACCGCTCCGGCGTTCTCCACCTTCTCGTCGGCGCCGTACCGGACGATACGTGCGTAGGGCGCGAGGAATTGCTGGTCGGCAAGGGAGAGGCGGAGTTCGGTCGCCACCACCGTGCGCAAAGCCTTCCTGACGCGTTCCGGCGTGGAGAAGTCGTCGCTGGCGCCGTCCAAGTGCAGTTCTTCGCGGCGCGCGGCGTACCAAATCCAGCGCAGGAACGTCGCTTCGGTGGCTCCCGCGTCCGACGGTGAGCCGACCCTGATTGTGGTGCGGTATTCGCCACCGCCCAGCGCGACCGATGTCGGCACCGTGCCGGCCTCGATCAGCGGCAGCGCGCTGGCCACGAGAGACAGCATTGCGCAGACCTTGTCGGGCGGATCCGCCGTCGCGAACGTGGTGGTGATGGAGACCTTGTGAGGGCCGGCCGGCCGGCTGAGATTGGTGAAGGCCGTGGTGGCCAGCATCGAGTTCGGCATAATCCGCATGCCGCCGGCTGTCTGGATATGAACGGCCCGCCAATTCACCTCGACGACTCGTCCCCGCGCCGTCGTCGTGTCCAGCCAGTCGTTGATTCGGAATGGTTGCTCGAACAGCATGAACAAGCCCGACACGATCTGGCCCACGGAATTCTGCAGCATCAGGCCGATAACCACCGACGTAATGCCCAGCGCAGTGAAAACACCACCGACCCGCACGCCCCAGATGTAGGACAAGATCACAGCCAGCCCCACCCCGATCAGGGCGAAGCGCCCGACGTCGAGGAAAATCGCGGGGACGCGCTTGCGCCAGCTTTCTTCGGGAGCTCCTTCGAACACCGTGGCATTGAGCCCGGACAGCAGCAGCACCAGGATCAGAAAGCCGAACACCGTTGTCAGGAGCCGTACCGGTACGTCGCCGGCCGATATCTGGGACGCCTTGACCAGCAGTAACAGCAGGGCCCCGAGCGGGAGCAACCAGTTGCGCACCATGCCGACCTGCCGGGCCAGCCGGCTGTGTCGTCTGACGAGCGTGTGGTGCAGCTCGGTCAGCAGGATCAGTGCAACGGGGAAGCCGATTGCTACTGCGATCGCCCAGTAAAACCACGATGAATGCAAGGGGTTCATCAGCGCTCCGACAACCGGTACATAGTCTGCTCGGTGCCGCCCACCGAAATCGTTCCAGCGGGCGTGAATTGGCGTGAGTCGCGCATTGCTTCGTACACCTGCGACGCGACGTAGATACCGGGTTGCGGAGCGCCGCTGTGCATCTGATACGCCAGGCTTACGGCGGTCCCCCACATGTCGTACACCAGTCCGGACTGGCCCACCAGACCGCTGACCACGTTTCCGGTGTTGATGCCGACCCGCAGACCGAGATCGTGACGACTTCGGCTGTTGAAGCGTTCGATGATGCGCCGCATCTCCAGGGCGAACTCGATGCTTCGGTGGATACTGTCGAGACGCGGTGTGATGACGCCGCAGCTGGCCAGATAGCCGTTGTGGAATGTGCGGATCCGTTCGACGCCAAGGGCTTCGGCTGCCGAGTCGAACTGGCCGAATAGGTCGTCGACGATTCCGACCAATTCGTCTTCGGGAACATCATCGGATATCTCGTCGACTCCGACGATGTCGGCGAAGATGATGGCGACATCCTGGTGCATCTGGGCGATGGTGCTGTCACCCTGGCGATACCGCCGGACGACCGATTCCGGCATCAGCGCCAGCAGCAACCGGTCGTTTTCGCGTCGCTGCTCGTTGAGGAGTTCTTCCTTGATCGCGAGGTTGCGACTCATCTCGTTGAAAGCGTTGGTGAGGTCGCCGATTTCGTCTCGTGACGTGACCGGAATATTTACTTCGTAGTCACCGGAACTGATCCGTTGGGTCCCTTCCTCCAGACGTCGTACCGGACGTACCGCAGCCTGCGCGATCAGCATCGAGGCCACGCTGATCGCGAAGATCATGCCCGCCACCGTCACCGCGAGTGATTTGCTGAAGCGGCCCAGGCGGGCGAAGGCATCCGAGTCATCCCGGGTCGCCAGAATCGCCCAATGCAGATCAGAGTTGGGAATGTCCAGCGGCGCGTAGGCCTCGAGTTCTTTGTTGCCCGTGTAATCGGTGTCGACCACTACCCCGGTATCACCGCGCAGGGCTGCCTTCAGGCCAGCGCTATGAATCGGTTGCACCAGCGTCGTGCCGCCCAACCGGATAGCGCGGTCGGCAATCTCCGACGAGGTACCCGCGGCGATCACCTCACTCCGGTACTCCTTGGGGTCCTGCAGGAAAAGCCTTGAGTCCGAACGCATCAGGTTATCGCCACCGGCCAGGTAGGTCTCGGTCGCAGCGCCCATACCGGCGGCGTCCCAGTTCTTGTTGGCCGTCATGATGCGGTTGATCTTGGCGATCGGCACCGGCAGGGCCATCACGCCGTCAGTTTTGCCGTTGATGCCGACCGGTGATACCACCCACGCCGTCGGAGCACCGAGTGCCGGTTGGTAGGGCTGGAAGTCGGTTATCCAGACGAATTCAACATCGTTGGCGCGCAGTGCCTTTTGGTACGCTTCGCGCAGATTCGATTGCCGATAAGGTCCGGTGAGAATGTTGGTGCCGAGGTCCGGCCCCTTTCGCACCGAGTACACCACGTTGCCGTCCATGTCCAACAACAACGCATCCCGGTAATCGAAACGCGTCACTATATCCCGCATATAGAAGTCGTAGCGGGCATTGGCCGCCGACCATGGACTGCCGTCTCCGGCGTCCAGCACGGGAGTCGAGTCCGGGGCGGATACTGCCGTGTAATTGGCTTGAAGGTACCTCTGCGCGTTGCTGTTTGGTAGCACGGCGTTCAAATCGATCTTCTCACCGGTCAGCCGCTGCATCGGCTTGATCATGTGGTTTTCGTAGTAGCTGACGATGGATTGCTGCTGGGGTCCGGTGATGTTGGCGTTGGCCAGCTGATTGAATCCCGCGCTGAGCGCAATGATGGCTTGGTCCACGCTGAAGCCGCTGCTGTAGACGTCCAGCGAATTCGTCACTTCCTGGAACAGCGCTTCGATCTGACGCTTCTGAGATTCCCGCAACTCGATCAGCCGCTCGGACTCGACTTCTCGCAGCGCACTGCGGCCGGAGATGCCGGCCAATACCCCGATCACCGCCACCGACAGGATGCTCGACAGCAGCAGGGCAACCAGAATCTTGGACTGAATGCTGATCCGAAAACGTATGCCCGGCAACCGGAAGCGAGCACGCCTTTTCGCCGGATCGCTGGCGCTCTCCGACGTCGGCTCTGTTGGCTCACCCGATGTCAATCGGCTTCCTTCTGTCACCGGTCTGCTACGGGTCCCGGTCACGGTGCAGACTAGCTTGCGTGCTGGCGGGATTTTGTCCTTCGACGAAAAGTGACGCCGGCCCGTGTCCTGGCTTTCACCGAAGAGTGATGCTTTTGCGTTCTGGGCCTCTATTCTCGACGGCATGTCAACGCGGGTTGCCGTTGTGGGCAGCGTGAACCTGGACCTGACGTTTACGTTGGACGTCGCGAAGTTGCCGCGGCCGGGCGAGACGGTGCTGGCATCCTCGCTGAGGTATACGCCCGGCGGTAAGGGTGGCAACCAGGCGGTGGCAGCGGCTCGCGCGGGTGCACGGGTGCAATTCGTGGGTGCGGTCGGAGATGACGCGGCCGCTGACCAGTTGTTGGCTCACCTACGCTCAGCCGGAGTCGGACTGGACGGAATCATTCGTTGCGCCGGGCCTAGCGGAACGGCGGTTATCGTCGTGGAAGCCGGCGCCGAAAACACCATCGTGGTGGCAGCGGGCGCGAATTCCCAACTGACGGTGAAACCCAACGCCCTTGCGGACTGCGATGTGTTGTTGACCCAATTGGAGATTCCGGTGACAACGGCGACGGCGGCGGCTACTCAGGCGCGTCTGGCCGGAGCCGTCGTGATGGTCAATGCTTCACCACCCGGGCAGGACAGTGATCTGCTGGCCGAGTTGGCCGCGGTTGCCGACGTGGTGATCACCAATGAGCACGAGGCGCACGAGTGGCCCTGGCAGCCCGAACATTTCGTGACCACGTTGGGCGCGCGGGGTGCTCGGTACGTCGGGATTGACGGTGAGTTCGAGGTTTCCGCACCAGGCGTGACGGCGGTGGACACCACGGGTGCTGGCGATGTGTTCGCCGGTGTGCTGGCGGCACACTGGCCTGGAAGTCCTGGCTCGGCGGCGCAGCGACTGTCCGCGTTGCGACGCGCCTGCGCGGCTGGTGCGCTGGCCACCTTGGTGCGCGGCGCCGGTAACTGCGCGCCGGATGCCGTCGCGATCGACGCGGCAGTCGACCGTTTGTCGTCGTAACGAAACTACCCCCAGCCCACCTCGACTACGGCCAACCCCGACTCACACGTTCCATCATCCGGAAAAACTCTTCACCCACGAAGACGACGCTAAAGACGCTAACGACGACAAACACGACGAAGACGACGAACCGTAGCGGTCAGCAAGCCAAGACGTGGCGACCGGTTTGGAGCCGACCGCCACATCACTTTTCGGTGCAGGTGTTAGTCCTCGGGAATCTCGCGTTCGATCTCGTCGAGCCAGATCTTGGCGGACATGTCCGATGGCGCGCGCCAATCCCCGCGCGGCGACAACGAGCCGCCATGAGACACCTTGGGGCCGTTAGGCAATGCGGAGCGCTTGAACTGGCTGAACGAATAGAAACGCTGGACGAACACCTGCAACCAGTGCCGAATATCGCTCAACGAATACGTCGGCCGATTGTCCTCCGGGAAGCCGGGTGGCCAACTGCCGCGCTCGGCATCGCTCCACGCGTGCCAGGCCAGGAAGGCGATCTTCGATGGCGGAAAGCCAAAGCGCAGCACCTGGAACAACGAAAAGTCCTGCAGCGCATACGGCCCGACCTTTGCTTCGCTACTTTGCAGTTCCTCTTCCTCCCCGGCGGGAACCAGTTCCGGGGTGATCTCGGTGTCGACCACAGATTGCAGCACGTCGGTTACTTCTTTCTCGAACTGGTCCGACGAGATGACCCAGCGAATCAGGTGCTGGATCAGGGTTTTGGGCACACCACCGTTGACGTTGTAATGCGACATCTGGTCACCCACCCCGTAGGTCGACCAACCCAACGCAAGCTCCGAAAGGTCCCCCGTGCCAAGCACGATGCCGCCGCGCTGGTTAGCCAGCCGGAACAGGTAATCAGTGCGCAACCCTGCCTGCACGTTTTCGAAGGTGACGTCGTAGACCTTTTCGCCGCGCGCGAAAGGATGCCCGATTTCTTCGAACATCCGCTTGGCGGTCTCTCGGATGTCGATCTCCTCGAAGGTGATGCCCAGCGCTTTACCCAAGTTGACCGCGTTGTTCTTGGTGTGGTCGCCGGTAGCGAAGCCCGGCAGCGTGAATCCCAGGATGTCACTCCGCGGGCGTCCCTCCCGGTCCATTGCCTTGGCCGCGACAATCAACGCGTGTGTGGAATCCAGCCCGCCGGAGACGCCGATGATCACCTTCGGGTAGTCGAGCGCCCGTAGCCGCTGCTCGAGCCCTGCCACCTGGATGTTGTATGCCTCGTAGCAATCCTGTTCCAGCCGTTCCTGATTCGCCGGGACGAACGGGAACCGCTCGATGTTGCGCAGCAGGCCGATGTCACCGTCCGGCGGGTCAACGCGAAACTCGATGCGCCGGAACGAGTCCGCGGTCGCCCGATGGTGGCGGCGGTTGTCGTCGAAGGTGCCCATCCGTAACCGTTCAGAGCGCAGCAGCCCGGTGTCGACGTCGGCTACCGAGCGCTGCTCTTCCTTCGGAAAGCGTTCGGAGCACGCTAACTGGTTGCCGTTCTCCCAGATCATCGTTTGGCCGTCCCATGCCAGGTCGGTCGTGGACTCCCCCGGGCCCGCGGCCGCATAGACGTACGCGGCCAGGCAGCGGGCCGAAGCCGAGCGGGCGAGCAGGCAGCGGTCCTCGGCCCGACCAATAGTGATCGGGCTGCCCGACAGGTTGGCCAGTACGGTCGCACCCGCCAGGGCCGCCTCCGCGCTGGGCGGCACCGGAACGAACATGTCCTCACAGATCTCGACGTGCAGCACGAAGTCCGGCAGGTCGGACGCGGTGAACAGCAGGTCCGGGCCAAACGGAGCTTCCACGTCGAGACGAGCAATCCGAATCGAGCCGCGCTCGCCATTCCCGGGTGCGATCTGGCGCTGCTCGTAGAACTCGCGGTAGGTCGGCGGATACGACTTCGGGACGACACCCAGCACCTGGCCACGGTGGATGACCACCGCGGTGTTGTAGATGCGATGCATATGCCGCAGCGGAGCGCCCACTACGAGTACCGGCAGCAGGTCGGCGGACGCGGCGACGATCTCGCTCAGCGCTTCTTCGACCGAATCCAGAAGAGAATCCTGCAGCAGGATGTCCTCGATCGAGTACCCACACAGCGTCAGTTCTGGAAAAACCGCCAGCGCGACGCCGTCGTCGTGACACTCGCGCGCCAACCCCAGAACGGACGCGGCGTTGGCCGGGGGGTCGGCGATCGAGGTGTGGTGGGTGCACGCGGCGACGCGCACGAACCCGTGCTGGTATGCCGAATAGAAGCTCATTGCCCTCCAATTCTCGCGTTACTGTCAGATCTCCGGGATTGACGTCGGGTGACGGGGTGTCGATGAATGCTTAGGCTCGGTTGAGTGGAATCTCCCGAACTCGTCGCGCTGCTGTCCGGGCGCCGGGTCGCGGCGCTGACCGGAGCAGGACTTTCCACGGATTCGGGCATACCCGATTACCGCGGACCTGACTCGCCGCCCAGCAATCCTATGACCATTCGCCAGTTCACCGCTGACCCCGCGTTCCGTCAACGATACTGGGCACGCAACCATGTCGGCTGGCGTCATATGGATGACACCCAGCCCAACGCCGGGCACCGGGCGCTGGCCACCTTGGAGAGGGCTGGCGTGGTCACCGGCGTCATCACACAGAACGTCGATCTGCTGCACACCAAAGCTGGCAGCCGCAACGTCGTCAATCTGCACGGCACCTATGCGCAGGTCGCATGTCTCAACTGCGGCCACACCATGACTCGGGCCGCGCTGGCCGAGCAACTGGAGGCCCTCAATCCCGGATTCATCGAGCGGGCCGAAGCGGTCGGCGGCCTGGCGGTGGCGCCCGATGCGGACGCCGTCGTCGCAGACACCGCCGCATTCCGCTACCTCGACTGTCCGCGGTGCGCCGGCATGCTCAAACCCGATATCGTCTACTTCGGCGAGAGTGTCCCCAAAGACCGTGTAGCGCAAGCCTATTCACTGGTGAATGAAGCCGAGGCGCTGCTGGTGGCCGGCTCGTCGCTCACGGTGTTCTCCGGCTACCGGTTCGTGCGGCACGCCGCGGCGGCCGGCATTCCCGTCGCGATTCTCAACCGCGGCCCAACCCGCGGTGACCACCTCGCAGCGGTCAAGGTCGACGGCGGCTGTTCGGAGCTGCTGACCTTGCTGGCCAATGAACTCCCCGGATTGATCAGCGCGTCTTTCTGACCTCGGCGACAAACTGTTGCCCTCGGTTATCGACCACCTGCCACGAGTACGGGCCGATGACCCTGGAACTACCGAGCAGTTGTACTGCGAGCCGCGCGTCCTGCTCGCTGGAAATTCCGTCGACCCGACGGCCGTGCGATGTTGTCAATGCCCACATGATGACTCCCATGTTTCGCTTCGTTGCGACCGGCATGGCGGCCGTCTCTTGATGCGAAAAAGCATGTCGGAGGCGGCTGTACAAAAACTCTAAGAATTCTTGGAACACAACAGCGACACCAGTGACGACACAATTCGGTCACCGCTCAGAGCCAAAGCACAGCACCACGAACCTGCGCGACCGTACTCGCGTGGCGCTGGTTCATCAAATAGTGCAGGGCATGGCCCGGATGGCGTGCACGAAATTGCCCGCCAGATATGCCGGTTCGCCCGCCTGGATGCCCGGCACCTGACGAAGCAACTCGCCGAACATGGCCCGCAACTGGGCACGGGCCACGTGAGCGCCGAGACAGAAGTGCAGTCCGCCACCTCCGAAACCGACGTGCGGGTTGGGGCTGCGGCTCAGGTCGAAACGCTCCGGGTGGTCGAAGGCCTCGGTGTCCCAGTTGCCCGCGGCGTAGAACATGACGACCTTCTCCCCCGCCCGGATGGTCTGTCCGCCGAGCTCGAAATCCGTTGCGGCGGTGCGGCGAAACGTCATCACCGGGGTGGCCCACCTGATGAACTCCTCGACCGCGGTGCCGATGCGGTCATCGAACGACTCCAGTAACCAAGCGCGCTGCTCGGGAAAGTCGGTCAGCGCCTTCAGTGCGTGGCTGATGGTCTGTCGGGTGGTGTCATTGCCGGCCACGGCGAGCAGCACGAAGAAGGCCGCCACCTCGGCGTCGGTAAGCCGGTCGCCATCGACTTCGGCGGTCACCAGGCTGCTGAACAGGTCGTCACCGGGATTTTCGCGCCGCTCGGCGGCCAGTTCACCCGCCACTTGGTGCAGGTACACCTGGTTCTCGAACAGCACCTCCAAGCGGTGACGCCCGTTGAGAAAGACCGGGTCGGCCCACGACACCAATGCATCGGCGGCATGAGCGACCCGCTGCCGCTTGGATTCGGGTATTCCCATCATGTCCGAGAGCGTGCGGATCGGGAGTTCCTTGGCGCAGTGTTCGACGAAATCCGCGCCGCTACCGGCGGCCCGCAACTCCGCCACAATGGCCCTGGCATTCGCATTGATCGATTCCTCGATGCGACGAACCTGCCGGGGGGTGAAGGCGGCGTGGGCGAGTTTGCGCAGCTTGGTGTGCCGCGGCGGGTCCATCGCCAGGAAGGACTGGGACGCTTCGAGCAGTTCCTCGGGGATCGTCGCGAACATCACCCCTTTTCCGGACAGGAAGACCTCGCTGTTGCGACTGACAGCCACGATGTCGGCGCGCCGAGTGACCGCCCAATAACCGGGGTCGTTGGGATCCTCCATCAGATCGTCCTCGACCGGCCGCTGCCAGCTCACCGGGCGCTCGGCGCGCAGCACGGCGAAGGAGCGCTCCCGCTCGGCTGCCGTGGTGGACCAGAACGCGCGCGAGGATAAATCGACGGCGTCATATCGCCTGGCATTGGCAAGCGTCGCTGTCATATCGCGATCCCTCCCTCGGACCGACTATGACGCCGGTCACGCGTGTCCCGACCATATGTCTAGACAGTGTGTCTAGTCAAGGCGTCCATAGGTCCGTTATGCTGCAGCAAATAGGAGGTCCTATGCCGTCCGTCACCCGCAGCCCACAAGCCAATCGGGAGCAGCGCCGCCAGGAGATGGAGCGACGGTTACTCGACGCCACCGAACGGTTGATGCGTGACGGAGCCCGCTTCACCGAACTCAGCGTGGATCGGCTGGCCACCTCGGCGGGCATCTCGCGGGCCAGTTTCTACATCTACTTCGAGGACAAAGGCCACCTGCTGCGCTGCCTCGCCGTGCAGGTATTCACCGACCTGGCCGAGGACGCTGAGCGCTGGTGGGGCGTGTCCGGGCGCCACGACCCCGCGGACGTACAAGCGGCGATGGCCGGCATCGTCAAGAGCTACCGCCGTCACGAACCCGTACTGGTTGCACTCAACGAGGTGGCGGCGTATGACGCGCCGACGGCGGCGACATACCGCGAAATATTGACCGCCATCTCCCGGCGGCTTACCCGGGTGATCGTGGATGGCCAGGCCGACGGCTTGATCCGGCGGGAGCTGCCCGCAGATATCACCGCCAGCGCGTTGACCTGGATGGTGGAGCGGGCCTGCCAACAGAATCTTCCGACCCACCCGGCCGAGGCGGACCCCGAGTACGACGCCCTGCTGACCACTACGCTGACCGAAATTGTCTGGGGCGCACTATATCTCAAACCGGCGCAGTAACCGCGACCAAGTCGTCGGCGTGCACGGCCGGCCGGCGCAACTCGCCCGGCAGATCCGAGGTGGATCGACCCACCATCGTCGTCAGCTCGGTCGCGTCGTAGGCGACGACCCCCCTGGCCACCACGGCTGCGTCGGGCCCACAGATTTCCACGACGTCACCGCCGAAGAACCTGCCCGACACCGCGGTGATGCCTGCGGGCAGCAGCGAGCGGCGTTGCCCGATTACCGCGCGTACCGCTCCCTCGTCCAGGGTGAGGGAACCGGTGGATTCGGCGGCGTAGCGAACCCAGAACCGCCGCGCCGACATGCGCTCGGCCCGGGGAGCGAAGACCGTGCCCACCGAGGCGTCGGTCAGCGCAGCGGCGGCGACGGTCGCGGGCGCCAGCAAGACGGGAACCCCGGCGTCGGCGGCCAGCAGAGCCGACGACATCTTCGAGGCCATGCCCCCGGTTCCGAGATGACTGCTCTGGCCGGCCACCACACCGGCCAAATCGGCCGGGCCGGTTACTTCCGGAATGAACCTAGCGCTTGGGTTTTTTCGTGGATCCGAGTCGTAGAGACCGTCGATGTCGGACAGCAGCACCAGGGCGTCCGCGCCAACCAGGTGTGCCACCAACGCCGACAGGCGATCGTTGTCACCGAACCGGATCTCGTTGGTGGCCACCGTGTCGTTCTCGTTGACTATCGCCACCGCATGCAGCGCGCGCAACCGGGCCAGGGTCCGCTGGGCGTTGTTGTGCTGCACCCGCATCGAGATGTCATGTGCGGTCAACAGCACCTGCCCCACCGTGCGGCCGTACCGGGCGAATGCGGCGCTCCACGAGTTGACCAACGCGACCTGCCCCACGCTGGCGGCGGCCTGCTTGGTCGCCAAATCCTTTGGACGGCGCGGCAATCCGAGTGGCTCCAGGCCGGCCGCGATAGCACCCGAGGAGACGATGACGACGTCGGAGCCCGCCTGCGTGCGCGTCTCGATGGCATCGGCGAGTTCGGCCAGTCGGCCGGCGTCGAACATGCCCGCCTCGGTGGTCAAGGCGGTGGTACCGACCTTGACGACGACGCTGCGCGCGGTCCGAATGGCCTCCCGGTGCGGGCTGACCATCAGCCGTCACCGTGTTCGCGACGCTGCCGTCGCGCGGCCTTCCGCTCTGCCGCGCCGACCCGATCGTTGCGTTCCAGCCGCGCATCGGTTCCCCGGCCGGTCAGCGGAACCTGCCCTCCCGCAGGCGTTTGCGGCTCCCAGTCGAAAGTCATCTCGCCGATGGTCACCGCACAGCCGGGGCGAGCACCGAGCCGCAGCAGTTCGTCCTCCACGCCCAGGCGTGCCAGACGATCGGCGAGATAGCCGACTGCTTCGTCGTTGTCGAAGTCGGTCTGGCCGATCCAGCGCTCGGGGCGCGCGCCGCTCACCACGAACCCGCCGTCACCGTCGGGTTGCACGGTGAAGCCACTGTCGTCGACGGGCACCGGACGGATCACCGGACGTCGTGGCACCACGATCGGACGGGCAGCATTGTATTCCGAGATTATCTGCCAGAGCCCGAAGATCAACGGCTGCAAACCTTCTCGGGTCGCGGTAGACACCATGAACACCGGCCAACCACGCTCGGCGATCTCGTCGCGGACGAACTCAGCCAGCTCACGCGCTTCGGGCACGTCAATCTTGTTGAGTACCACCGCCCGTGGCCGATCGGCGAGGTCCTCGAGCGCCACGTCGCCCTGCAGGGTAGGGGTGTAGGCCGCGAGTTCGGCTTCCAGCGCGTCGATGTCGGAGATCGGGTCTCGGCCTGGTTCTGCGGTGGCGCAGTCGACCACGTGGACCAGCACCGCACACCGCTCGATGTGGCGCAAGAAGTCCAGTCCCAGCCCGCGGCCTTCGGATGCGCCCGGAATCAACCCGGGCACGTCGGCGACGGTGAATGCATGCTCCCCCGCTGACACCACGCCCAGATTCGGCACCAGTGTGGTGAAGGGGTAGTCGGCGATCTTGGGTTTGGCCGCCGAGATGACCGAGACCAGCGACGACTTGCCCGCCGAGGGGAACCCGACCAGGCCCACATCGGCGACGGTCTTGAGTTCGAGGGTCAGGTCGCGGGCCTGGCCGGGCTCACCGAGCAGGGCAAAGCCAGGGGCCTTGCGGGCGCGGGAGGCCAGCGCGGCGTTGCCCAGACCACCACGGCCGCCAGCGGCCGCCTCGAAGCGGGTGCCGACGCCGACCAGGTCGGCCAGCAGACGGCCGTTCTCGTCGAGCACGACGGTGCCGTCCGGAACCTTGACTTCCAGGTCCGCGCCGGCGGCACCGTCGCGGTTGTTGCCCATGCCCTGTTTTCCCGAAGGCGCGGTGACATGGGGGCGGAAGTGAAAGTCGAGCAGGGTGTGCACCTGCGGGTCGACGACAAAGATGATGCTGCCGCCCCGCCCGCCGTTCCCGCCGTCGGGTCCGCCCAACGGCTTGAATTTCTCGCGGTGTACGGAGGCGCAGCCGTTCCCGCCGGAACCGGCGCGTGCGTGGATTACGACCCGATCGACGAATCGAGGCATCGGGCTTCCCCTCAATCAGCCAACGGACGCGTGGTCAGCCACACGCCCGCGCTGCGCTCAGTCGGCGCTCTGCCCGGCTGTGACGATGTTGACGGTCTTACGGCCGTGCTTCACACCGAACTGGACCGCGCCGGACTCCTTGGCGAACAACGTGTCGTCCCCACCGCGGCCCACATTGACGCCTGGGTGGAACTTGGTGCCGCGCTGACGGACCAGGATCTCCCCGGCCTTGACGACCTGGCCGCCGAATCGCTTGACCCCTAGCCGCTGAGCGGCTGAGTCACGACCGTTGCGTGAGCTGGAAGCGCCTTTTTTGTGTGCCATGTCTGCCGCCTCTACTACTTGATCCCGGTGACCTTGAGGACCGTCAGCTGCTGACGGTGTCCCTGCCGCTTGTGGTAGCCGGTCTTGTTCTTGAACTTGTGGATGCGGATCTTGGGGCCCTTGGTGTGCTCGAGCACCTCACCAGTAACCGCGACCTTGGCCAGCGCGTCGGCGTCGGTCGTGACGTCGGCGCCGTCGACGACCAGGGCGACCGGCAGCGACACACTCGCGCCGGGCTCGGACTCGAGCTTCTCGACCTTGACGACGTCGCCCACGGCGACTTTGTACTGCTTGCCGCCGGTCTTGACGATTGCGTAGGTCGCCATCGGTGCTCCTGCCTCTTCTGTCTTCTACCTGCGTCGCGCGCGTGTCAGCGACGGTGCGCGTGGTGGTCTGGGGTGCGGGCCCTCGGCAAGCCTTCAAGTCCCGCTGTCGTCGAACACATCCATCCGCCGAGCGGAGGCCTGACGACAACTGTCCAAGGGTACGTGACCAGCGGCTACAGGGTCAAACCGGCTAGTGTCCGCGCTGCACCCCAGGTGAATCAATCGACGTGCATCGGTGGACCGGCTGGCCTGCCCGCCGCGCGCCGCCTGCGGGGCCGAGCCGATACCTCGGCGACGCCTGCGTCCTCGTTGTCGTCGGTGTCGTCATCCGAGTCCTCGTCGTCCTCCGAGTCCTCCGAGTCCTCATCGTCATCCTCGTCGTCATCGTCGCTGTGGTCGTCGCTGTCGTCGTCGTCGCTGTCGTCGTCGTCGCTGTCGTCGATGAGGTCTTCGTCGTCGAGTTCGTCGACGTCCTCGTCGTCGTCATCGTCCTCGTCGTCCTCGTCATCATCGTCATCGGCGTCGTCATCGTCATCGGCGTCGTCATCGTCGTCATCGGCGAGGTCGTCCTCGTCCTCGTCCTCGTCGAGTTCGTCCTCGTCGGTGTCCTCGAAGTCTTCGGCGTTCTCGGCGGTATTGGTGTGGTCGGCGTCATCCGAAGCGGCGGCGCCGGCCTTTGTGGTCTGCTCGTCGACCTCAGCGGACGATTCGTCACCGGTGTCATCGGTGTCGTCGTCGTCGCGTGCGGATGCGCCCGCGGCCATCGCCTTGAACATTGGGTGCTCGCCCGGCGCGTGCGACGGGACCTTCGCGACCACGCTCTTGTCGCCGGTGTCCTCGGTCCGGGCCTTCTTCGACCGCCGGCTACGCCGTCCACCACCGGACTCGGATTTGCGGCCGGCGGCGGGTGCCGAGTCCACCGGGTCGGCGTGCAGCATGATGCCGCGACCGGCGCAGTGCGGACACGACGTCGAGAACGCCTCGATCAGTCCGGTTCCCAGCCGTTTGCGAGTCAACTGCACCAGACCCAGCGAAGTGACCTCGGAGACCTGGTGACGGGTGCGGTCGCGGGCGAGCGCTTCGGTCAGGCGGCGCAGCACCAGGTCACGGTTCGACTCAAGCACCATGTCGATGAAGTCGATGACCACGATGCCGCCGATATCGCGCAGCCGTAACTGGCGGACGATCTCCTCGGCCGCCTCGAGGTTGTTCTTGGTGACCGTCTGTTCCAAGTTGCCACCGGACCCGGTGAACTTGCCGGTGTTGACGTCGACGACCGTCATTGCTTCGGTCCGGTCGATCACCAGCGTGCCGCCGGACGGCAGCCACACCTTGCGGTCCATAGCCTTGGCCAGTTGTTCGTCGATGCGGTGGACCGCGAAAACATCCGGTCCGGACTGGCCTTCCGGCCCGGCCGGGGCCTCGTACTTGGTCAGTTTCGAAACGAGATCGGGCGCAACGGAACTCACGTATTCATTGATCGTCGACCAGGCCTCGTCTCCGGAGACGATCAGCCCGGAGAAGTCCTCGTTGAACAGGTCGCGGATGACCTTGACCAGGACGTCCGGCTCTTCGTAGAGCGCTACCGCCGCCCCGGCGGCCTTCTTCTTGGTCTCGGCGGCCTTGGCGTCGATCTGGTTCCAACGTTCCTGCAATCGGGTGACGTCGCCACGGATGTCTTCCTCTTTGACCCCCTCCGACGCGGTGCGGATGATGACGCCGGCGTCGGCGGGCACCACCTCGCGCAGGATCTCCTTGAGTCGTTGCCGTTCGGTGTCGGGGAGCTTGCGGCTGATGCCGGTGGATGACGCACCGGGCACATAGACCAGATAGCGTCCCGCCAGCGATACCTGCGTGGTGAGCCGTGCGCCCTTGTGTCCGACCGGGTCCTTGCTGACCTGCACCACGATGTAGTCGCCGGGCTTGAGGGCCTGCTCGATCTTGCGGTCTGTCCCGCCCAGACCGGCTGCCTCCCAATTGACTTCGCCCGCGTAGAGCACGCCGTTGCGACCGCGGCCGATGTCGACGAAGGCCGCCTCCATCGACGGCAGCACGTTCTGCACGATGCCGAGGTAGATGTTGCCCACCAAAGAAGCCGAAGCCGCGGACGTCACAAAATGCTCCACCACGATGCCGTCTTCGAGCACCGCGATCTGGGTGTAGCGGGCGCCGGGATGCGGTGGCTCGGTGCGAACACGGTCGCGCACCACCATCACCCGCTCGACTGCTTCCCGCCGAGCCAGGAATTCGGCTTCGGTCAGGACCGGCGGACGGCGTCGTCCCGCGTCGCGGCCGTCCCGACGGCGCTGGCGCTTGGCCTCCAGTCGGGTCGAGCCATCGATTCCCTTGATCTCCCCGGAACCGGAGTCGGACCCATTGCCCGAACCTTGCTTGCCGCCAGTGCGCGGCGCGCGCTCGTGCACCACTGTGTTCGGCGGGTCGTCGGGTGCCGGACCGTCGTCGCCGTCGTCTGCGGCGCCTGACTTGCGTCGTCTGCGGCGCCGGCGCCGACGGGTGGCACCTTCGGTCGAGTCGTTCTCGTCGTCACCGTTCTCGCTGTCGTCGCCGTCGTCGGAGTCCTTGTCGTCCGACTCGCTGTCCTCCCCGGCGCGCGTTTCGGTGTCGGTGCCGGCATTCGGGCCCTCACCGTCCGCACCGTTCTGTTCACCGCGCCCGCGCCCGCGTCCGCGTCGGCCCCGCCGACGCCGCTTGTTGGCCGGCCGGTCCGCCTGATCGTCGTCCTGCTCATCGTCGGATTCGTCCGCCCCGGCGACGTCCACGTCATCGGAATAGTCATCGGAGTCGTCGTCGTCGACGCGACCCTGAGCGGGCTCACGCACAGGCTGCGGCGCAACGAACAGCGGCATGTAATGCGGTCGCTCGGCGGCCGGCTCAAGCATCAGCCGCGACTCCGGTTCGGCGGCCTCCTCGGACGCTTCGGGTGCCGGCGATTCTGTGGGAGCGTCCGGCTGGGCGGCCAGCAGGTCCCGCACGCGTACCGCGTCGACGTGATCGACACTCGAGTGCGCGCTGCGGATCCGCCCGTCAAGGGCAGCCAACGCATCCAGCACCCGCCTGCTGGTGGTCCCCAGCGTTCGGGCGAGCGAATGGACTCTCAAGCGTTCGGGCAGGTCCGCACGCTGTGCCGGTTCGTTTGCTGGGTCGGAAGATGGGGCACCGTCTACCACGTATTCTCCTCAAGCCCCCGGGCGCGTCGTCCTATCGACGCGGCCACGCGAGGGCTGCGCTATGAGTCCGGGTGGTTCTCCCGGACTTGTAATGGTCTCGCCCCGAGCGGCTCACGGTGAGCCCACTCGGCGCCGTGCTGAATGACGGCTCAACATGCTGCGCCGAACCGCGGACTGGCGGTAGTCGCGCTTGTCAAAGTCTTCATTCGGGTCTCTGACGCCGGTTCGACGACATTCACCCGCAGCCAGTATCCCACATCACTCAAAAAGCTCACGAACCCCTGAGGTGCGAGCTTTCAGGAAGCCCGAAGAAGGTCCCTAAATGCCGGGAAACCAGAGCTCGATTTCGCGTTGCGCCGATTCGGGCGAATCCGAGCCGTGGACCAGGTTGAACTGCGTTTCCAGGCCGAAATCCCCGCGGATCGTGCCGGGGGTGGCCTTCTCCACCGGGTCGGTGCCGCCGGCGAGCTGGCGGAATGCAGAGATCGCGCGCGTCCCCGACACCACAGCCGCCACCACCGGTCCGGACGTGATGAACTCCAGCAACGACCCGAAGAACGGCTTGCCGTCGTGTTCGGCGTAGTGATTGCGGGCCAGGTCGTCGTCGACGGTCCGCAGCTCCAGAGCCGCGATGGTGAGGCCTTTGCGCTCGATGCGGCTGAGTATCTCGCCAATCAACTGACGTTGCACGCCGTCGGGCTTGATCAATACGAGGGTCCGTTCAGTCACGCTGCACACAGTAAAGGGCCGCGCAGCGATCCCCAAGCCGGGTCGGCGTCGCGAGCCTGGGCTGAGGGCATTCATCCTGCGCTCACTGCCATGGACACGCCGGTACGGACGCGCTGAGCGCAGGGTCGACACGGTGAACGCAGGGTCGACACGCTGAGCGCAGGGTCGACACCGTGAACGCAGGGTCGACACCATGAACGCAGGGTCGACACGGTGAGCGCAGGGCCGACACCATGAGCGCAGGGTCGACACGGTGAACGCAGTGTCGACGCGGTGAACGCAGTACCGACGCGGTGAACGCAGCGCCGACACGCTGAACGCAGTACCGACACGGTGAACGCAGCGCCGACGCGCTGCGCGCAGGCTCAGGATGACGGCGGCTGCTGCCGACGCCGCACCTCGGCGCGCAGGTAGACGATGAGCGCCCACACGCCGGCGAACAGCACACCGATAAATCCAACCGCGGGGTCCACCAGGTAACCACCGACCAAAACGAGCTGAACACCAAGATTCACCCAGATCGCCCACGGTCTGCGCTGCAGTCCGGCCAACACCACCAACAACACGGCCATCCCGATCAGGAACCCTAACGACACGGGGGTCAATCCGCGCCCGACGGCGCCCACCACCGGGATCGCCAGCAGCACCGTGATCGCCTCCAGGATGAGCGTCCCGGCCATCACCCCCGCGAAGCTCTTCCACGGGTCCGCCGGCGGCTGATCGGTCATTCGGGATCACGACCGAACAGGCTTCGGGCGACACCGGCGGTGACGACCGATCCGGTGATGACGATCCCCGCGCCGGATAGTGTCCCGTCGACTCCGTCTGCCATACCCGCCGCGTCCACCAACTCGGTCGCGGCGTCGATGGCATCGCGCATGTTCTCGGCGGTCACCACCCGATCCGGTCCGAATTTCTGGTGCGCCGCCAATGCCAGCGATTCGACGTCGAGCGCGCGAGGCGACCCGTTATGCGTCACGACCACGTGATCGAACACCGGCTCCAGCGCGGCCAGAATGCCATCCACGTCCTTGTCCGAAAGCACGCTGATCACCCCGACCAGCGTCCGGAAGTCGAACTCGTCAGCCAGGGTCTGCGCAAGGGCTGCGGCCCCGGCCGGATTGTGCGCAGCATCGATGAAGACCGTGGGGCCATTGCGCATCCGCTCGAGTCGGCCCGGGCTGATCACAGCTGCAAAACCGGCTCTGACCAGGTCTACGTCGAGTTGGCGTTGCGCACCCGCACCAAAAAAGGCTTCGACTGCGGCCAACGCCACCACCGCGTTGTGCGCCTGGTGCTCCCCGTGCAACGGCAGGTAGATGTCGGAGTACACCCCACCCAGGCCCTGTAACTCGAGCACCTGCCCCCCGATGGCGACCTGCCGGCCCACCACGGCGAACTCCGAATCCTCCCGGGCTACGGCGGCGTCGGCCCGGACCGTTTCGGCCAGTAGCACTTCCATTGCAGCAGGGACCTGTCGTCCGATGATCGCGACGGTGTCGGGCGCACCCTCGGGGGCGCGGGTGATGATGCCCGCTTTCTCCCCTGCGATGCCGGCGATGTCGGCGCCGAGGTAGTCGACGTGGTCGACGCTGATCGGGGTGACCACAGCTACGGGCGCATTGAGCACGTTCGTAGCGTCCCAACGGCCGCCCATACCCACTTCGACCACGGCGACGTCGACCGGAGCGTCCGCGAATGCCGCGAACGCCATTGCGGTCAGGACCTCGAACTTGCTCATCGCCGGACCACCGGCCGCCTGCGATTGCTGGTCGACCAGGTGAACGTACGGTTCGATCTCCCGATAGGTCTCCACGTACCGAGCCGGTGAGATTGCCTTGCCATCGATCGAAATGCGTTCCACCGCCGACTGCAGGTGCGGGCTGGTGGTGCGACCGGTGCGCTGCTGGAAGGCAGTGATCAACGCGTCGACCATGCGGGCCACCGACGTCTTGCCGTTGGTGCCCGCGATGTGGATCGAGGGATAACTCAATTGCGGGGATCCGAGCAGGTCCATCAGCGCGCTGATGCGGGTCAGACTGGGCTCGATGCGGGTCTCGGGCCAGCGCTGATCCAGCAGATGCTCCACCTGCAACAGGGACGCAATCTCGTCCGGGGTGGGCGCGAGCGAAGCGCCCGAATCCCATTCGGGTGTATCAGAAGTCATTGCAGCGCAGCCAACCTGGCTGTGATCCGGTCGGATTCTTCCTGCGCCAGTTCCTGACGCGCGCGAATCTTTCCGACGACGGCCTCCGGCGCCTTGGCCAGGAAGTCCGCATTGCCCAGTTTGGCCGCGGTGGCCGTCAACTCCTTTTGCGCTGCGGCCAAGTCCTTTTCCAGACGGCGGCGTTCGGCGGCCACGTCGATGGTCCCCGACGTGTCGAGTTCGACGACTACCGTGGCCGCGCTCAGGCGCACCTCGAGCGATGCCGAGGCGCGAAAATCGTTGTCCGGCATCGTCAGCCAGGCCAGCGACATCACCGCGGGTACCTGGTTACCCAGATCGGACTCCTCGACCCCGACCAACCGGGCCGGCACCTTCTGCCGATCAGCCAGGCCTTGATCGCTGCGGAACCGCCGCACCTCGGTCACCAACTTCTGCATATCGGTGATCCGTTGAGCCGCAACCGGATCAAGGGCAAACCCGGAGGGATCCGGCCATTCGGCGATGACCAACGATTCCTGATGCGTCAAAGCCTGCCACAGCGCCTCGGTGATGAACGGAATGACCGGATGCAGCAGCCGCAGTAATGTGTCCAGACCCGCGGCCAACACGGCCGTGGTGTGGGTGCTGCCTTGGCTTAGTTGGGTTTTGGCCAATTCGAGGTACCAGTCGCAGAACTCATCCCAGGCGAAGTGGTAGAGCGCTTCACAGGCCCGGCCGAACTCGTAGCTGTCGAAGGCCGAATCCACTTCCGCGCGAACCTCTTCCAGCCGGCCCAGGATCCAGCGGTCCGCGTCGGTGAGTTCGTCAGGCGGGGGAAGCGGCGCGAGCGCCGCGCCGTTCATCAGGGCGTAGCGCGTCGCGTTGAACAGCTTGGTGCCGAAGTTGCGGGACGCCCGGACGGCATCCTCGCCGATGGCGAGGTCACCACCGGGGCTGGCGCCGCGGGCCAGGGTGAAGCGCAATGCGTCGGCGCCGAACTTGTCCATCCAGTCCAGCGGATCGATCACGTTGCCCTTGGATTTGCTCATCTTGCGGCCGAATTCGTCACGGATGAGACCGTGCAGAAAGACGTCGGTGAACGGCACCTGTGGGCCCCGTTGACCCTCGAGCGTGATGGCTTCGTCGCCCCCGACGAAGGTCCCGAACATCATCATCCGGGCCACCCAGAAAAACAGGATGTCGTATCCGGTGACCAGCACACTGGTCGGATAGAACTTCTCCAGCTCGGTGGTCTGGGCCGGCCAACCGAGCGTGGAGAACGGCCACAGCGCCGAGGAGAACCAGGTGTCCAGTACATCCGGGTCCTGCTCCCACCCTTCCGGCGGCGTGTCGTCGGGACCGACACATACCATTTCGCCGTCGGGTCCGTACCAGATCGGGATGCGGTGACCCCACCACAACTGGCGCGAGATGCACCAGTCGTGCATATCGTCCACCCAGGAGAACCACCGAGGTTCCAGGCTGGCGGGGTGAATCACGGTGTCGCCGTTGCGAACCGCGTCTCCGGCGGCTTTGGCCATCGATTCCACCCGGACCCACCATTGCAACGACAAGCGTGGTTCGATCGGTTCGCCGCTACGCTCGGAGTGCCCGACGCTGTGCAGGTAGGGCCGCTTCTCCTCGACGACCCGGCCCTGCGCGGCCAGCGCCTCGCGCACCGCTATCCTTGCCTCAAAGCGGTCCATGCCGTCGAATTGCGTTCCGGTGTTGGCGATTCGGCCCTTGGTGTCCATGATCGAAGGCATCGGCAACTGGTGGCGCATCCCGATCTCGAAGTCATTCGGGTCGTGTGCCGGCGTGACTTTGACTGCGCCGGTGCCGAATTTAGGGTCCACGTGCTCGTCGGCGACGACAACCATCTCCCGCTCCACAAACGGGTGCGCCAGGGTGGTGCCCACCAGGTGGCGGTACCGGTCGTCCTCGGGATGGACCGCGATGGCAGTGTCGCCGAGCATGGTCTCGACGCGGGTGGTGGCCACGACGATGTGGGGTTGCGAGTCGTCCAGCGAGCCGTAGCGGAACGAGACCAGCTCACCTTCGACGTCCTGATAGTTGACTTCCAGGTCGGAGATAGCCGTCTCCAGCACCGGTGACCAGTTGACCAGCCGCTCGGCCTGGTAGATCAGCCCGCCATCGTAGAGCCGCTTGAAAATGGTGCGCACCGCCCGCGACAATCCTTCGTCCATGGTGAACCGGTCCCGGCTCCAGTCCACGCCGTCGCCGAGCCGGCGCATCTGAGCGCCGATCGCGCCGCCGGACTCCCGCTTCCAGTCCCACACCTTCTCGACGAACAGTTCGCGCCCGAAGTCTTCTTTGGTCTTCCCGTCGGCAGCCAGCTGCTTTTCCACCACGCTCTGGGTGGCGATGCCGGCGTGATCCATGCCGGGTTGCCAGAGCACTTCGTACCCCTGCATGCGCTTACGCCTGGTCAGCGCGTCCATCATGGTGTGCTCGAGCGCATGGCCCATGTGCAGGCTGCCGGTGACGTTCGGCGGCGGCAGCACGATCGAGTATCCGGGTTTGGTGCTGTGCGGGTCCGCGGCGAAGTAGCCGGCATCCAGCCACTTCTGATAGATCGCGTCCTCCATCGCGGCCGGATCCCACGACTTGGGCAACTGGTCGTCGGCGGGTTCGCGGTTGGGGGTCACCGGTCAATTCTAGGAACCGCCCGCCGCGCCCGTGTATCGGCCCGAATCCGCAGGACGATCAGGGGATGGTGAGCACCTGGCCCGGGTAGATCAGGTCGGGGTTCGGAATCCCACTCGCGTCCGCGATCGCGTGGTATCTGCTGCCGTCGCCGTAGAACCGCTCGGCGATCGCCCACAACGTGTCGCCGGACTCGACGGTGTAAGTCCGCGCGGCGGGCTCGGGCGCGGGTTCGGGCGGGGTTTCCGGAGCTGCTTCTCCGACCGGCTCGGCGACCGCCTGGTCACCGGGCGCCGGCCCATCCTGAGAGATGCCCTTGTCATCGAGGTCGTCCAGGTTGTTTGGGGCAGGCTCGGCGACCGGTTCGGGTGGCGGCGGCGCGTCGGTCTCGGTCTTGGTCGACCAGGCCGGCCCGTCCGCTGCGTAGAGCACCAGATTGCGATCGTCCTGCAAGACGAGCCTTACCTGCTTCTTGCCCTTGGTGTCGGTGTGCCAAATCGGCTTGTCCGCCGTGTAGACAACGAAGTTGCCGTCGCGCTGCACTTCGGCGCGGACCACTTCCTGACCGTTGGTCGACGTGGACCACAGTGGCTTGCCGCGGGAGGCGAGCACCAGGTTGCCGTCGTCTTGCAGGGTGAGCGTGTAGGCGCCGTTGTTGGAGACCAGCGATTCTCCGCGTACCAGTTTCTGTCCTTCGTGCAGCGTGTCTGCCATGAGTTCCTCTCGTTGCATTCGTCGACGTTCCTGATACCCCGGAACGCAATCCTGTTAATCCTTCGAACGCCACATCCGCTGTGCTGAACGAAATTCGTTGCGGCGCCTACTATTTCTTTCCACCGAACAAACCGCCGAGGATATTGCCGAGCCCGCCGCCCTTACCGCCCAGCACACTGCCGAGGATGCCGCCGAGGGGCTTGTCGTTTCCGCCGCCCAGGATGCTGCCGAGAATGTCACTCAGGCCGCCCGAGCCCTTCTGCTGCGTGCTGGACTCCTGCCCTGCGCCGGAGTCAAGCTGTTTTCCGATGTAGGCCAACACGATCGGCAGCACCACTGGTAGCAATTGCTTGAAGAGTTCGCTGTTGCCCGTCCCGCCGCTGGCCAGTGCGGACGCGACTTCGCCGGTGTCCTTGCCGCCGAACAGTGTGGAGACCGTTTGGTGCCCGTCATTTTCGTCCACTTGATCCAGGGTCGGGCCGCCGCCGCCGGCATCGAGCAGACCGCGGGCGGCGTGACCGCTGGCCGCGGACTCGATCTTGCCGGCGTGTTCGGGATCCTCCGAATGTTGTTGCAGCCCACTGAGCAGGACCGGCACCAGCGTATGCACCGCCTTGTCGATCTCTGCCTGATCAGTGCCTAGCCTGGTCGCGAGTTCGGCTGTAGGAATCCGCTGATAAAGATCGTCAAGGTCGGCCATCGCTCTCCGCCTTCGTCGCTGGTTCGTCGGGGCGAGTCATCTACGACAGTAGACTCACCCGATCTGGATCGACACCCTCTGGCGCTGAACGATTTCAACTCGCATGTCAAGCCAACTTCTCGGTCTGCAGTGAGACACCCGCTGCCGGGAACCGGTCCAGCAGAGCGTCACCCATTGCCGCCGCCGGAGTGAGGACGCCATGCAGGTCGGGGAGCTTATCGCGGTCTTTGGCCAGTGCCAGACCGCACTCACCCAGCAGCACCGACGTCGCCTTATAACCCGGGTCGCCCCGTTGCTCCATCCGCGCTACGTAGCGCGCGCCCGAGGTGGTCGTGGTGTACGTCTCCACCTTGTAGAAACCGCGTTCCCGCGTCGACTCGCTGGGACCACTGCCGGGTTTGGGGACGACGCGTTCCACCAGGCCCCGCGGCAGCCGGTGGAAGACGCGGCTGCCGACGGCGAACATCGCGTTGCCGAAGCCGGTCATGGCGGCCGACGCGACCGGCGCCAGCGGCGACGAACCCACGCTCATGGTTTCGGTGTAGCGGAACTCGCGACCGTAAGCCCAGTCCAGTAAAGCGTTGCTGCGTCGCACAATTCGGGTGTTATACGGCGCCATCAAGAAGCCTGCCGTCCATATTCCGCTCAGTTCGGGCGCGAGTTGACTCCCACGACGCAGCGGGAGGTCGGGTTGCTTCCCCAACTCCGGTTCTGCCCCGCGGTCACTGCTCAAGGTGTACGGGTCGGCCATCTGACGGCGTGCGTCGGGGTCGCTGGAGGCGGTACGCAACACCTCCAGCACCGAGGCGATGGTGCCCCCGGATGCGCCGCCCCGCAATGAGCGGACAACGAAGTTGGTGTCAGCCAGGTCCCCGGCGCCGTCTTCGCGCGCGGCGCGGTACAGCGCGTAGACACTCAGATCCGAGGGAACCGAGTCGAACCCGCAGGCGTGCACGATCCGGGCACCGGTGTCGGCAGCCTGCTTGTGGTAGAGGTCAATGCTTTCGCGGACAAACATTGCCTCACCGGTCAGGTCCGCGTAGTCGGTGCCGGCCGCGGCACATGCGGCCACCACCGGCAGTCCGTAATGGGTGTAGGGGCCGACAGTGGTGATGACGACCCGGGTGCGAGCGGCCATCTCATTGAGCGATTCCGGGGACGAGGCGTCGGCGGTAACTAATTGCCAGGACTGCGCGGACGACCCGAGACTCTTGCGGACCGCCTCCAAGCGCTCGGTCGATCTGCCCGCCAGCGCAATGCGTGCGTCTCCCCCTGCCCGGGCAAGGTAGTCGGCGGTCAGCTTCCCGACGAAGCCGGTCGCTCCGTACACAATGATGTCGAATTCGCGTGGCGTATCGGTCACCTGCTTGACGCTACTCCGGGCCGAAACGACGAAATGCCGGGCTGGTTAGCCCGGCATTTGTCGCTATTCGTTAATCGGTGGTCAGCCGCGGCGGCCGCAGACCGGCCAGGCGCCGATGCCCTGCGAGTGCAGCACGTTCTCGGCCACCCGAATCTGCTCCTCACGGCTGGCGCCGGCTGCAGAGCCGGAGCCACCGTTGGCATGCCAGGTGCTGGAGGTGAACTGCAGGCCACCGGAGAAGCCGTTACCGGTGCTGATCCCCCAGTTGCCGCCGGACTCGCACTGCGCGATCGCGTCCCAGTTGACGCTGTAGGCCTTGGGTGCGGGCGCGGGCACCTGCTCGACCGGTGGTGCGTCCGGAGCCGGCATGTTCGGGTCGAAGCCGGCAGGCTCCGGGGCCGGCGGCGCGTCGACGGGCGGCGCGTCCGGGGCCGGCAGGTTCGGGTCGAACGCGGCCAACTCCGGCGGCAGGTCGACCGGCGGTGCGTCTTGTGCCGGGAGGTTGGGGTCGAAGCCAGGCGCCACGTTCGGGTCTACGCCCTCGGCATCTGCGTGAGCGATGCCGGCGCCCGGCATGGTCACGAGGGTTCCGGTGATCGCGGCCAGGATGAGCGTCTTGCGGACGTTCTTCAAGCTGTTCCCTTTCGTTGCGCGCGCGCTGAAGCCAGCCCACAGCTGTGGGTTGGTTGTTGCTTGCTGCGTCAAGAGACGCGGAGATATCAGCTTCAAGGCGTGCCGTCTCGTTTCGGCACGACAGCGGAGGGCTTACTTGCCCGGCGCGGCTGCTAACCGTCACCTGTGGCGCGGCTCCGGTATCCGGCTGCCGTCCCCAGCTCCGCTCACACGCGGGTCCGTGGATTCAATTTTGCGTTTATTGCGACCCGTTTTCGGGCTAACAGGACCGTACGATAACGATTTGGATTCGTCATCTCGGCTGCGCGGAGGTCTCGCTGCGGTCACGACTCGGTTAAGCCGCGGATCCCGAATGGTTCTCGCAGGTCAATCCTGCATTTCGAGACAGCGTCGAGTCGATGAACAAGCCACGGTTTCGTGAGCCGAATCACGCACAAATTGTGAGCTGGGACACCGGATTTCGGGTTTGCACGGCCGCGGTGCGTTTGCACCGGTCCGGCGCGACGTACGTGACGTGTCCCACACACTGGTAACGACAGACGAGCTGGTCACACATCTGCATACCCATTCTTGGAGCCGGGCGGCTCGGAAGTTTGTGCGTGGAACACCTTTTCGGCAATCCGTTGCTGGTTCGGAAAGGCAATGCCCTGCGCTGCAGGGCAATTGGGGGCCAAATCTTTAACGTCGGCTATTCACAGCGGGTTTCGCGCCGGGTACGCGATCCGTACGTCAGCGCCCAGTGCGCGCAGGTGTTCTCAGGTCAGCCTCGGTATTAACGTTGGTCAAGGCCGCCGTCTCCGGCATCACGATCTGCTGCGAATCCGACGCGTCGATCAAGGCACTCATGCGGCGCGCTCCCCGGGCAACCAGCGCATCGATCCGATCGGCTAGATCCGTGCGGTACACCGCAGCCAGATAATGGCTGCGACCATCCCACGGCATCACCACTTCGGCTTTGGTCTCGACAGCCAGACGCACTAATTCGTCGATCAAATCGGTTGTGAGCGAAGGCATATCGACCGCTGAGACGAACGCAAGCTGCGCCCCCGCCGCCGCGGCGGCACGCAGGCCCCGCCCCGTGGCCGGCAGCGGTCCCAGACCACGCATCTCGTCACGCAGGACGGGAACCGGCAGTGCGGGCAACGGCTGCCCCGGAGCCGCCATCACATACACCGGCTCACACCGCTGCGTCAGGACATTGACTACATGCTCGACCAGCGTGGTGCTTCCATCCGGCAATGGCAGTGTTGCCTTGTCCCGGCCCATCCGCCGCGACTCACCCCCGGCAAGTACCACGCCGGCCAGTGCGCCGGGCTGGGAAACGTCGTCAGACACCTGTGCTGCCACCTCAGTCCACGGTCCAAGTGTCGCGGCCACGCAGCAGGGACTGCAACGCGGCATCGTCAGAAGCTGTTGAACTCCGGGCCGCTACCACCTGGGAGCGGGCCGCGTCGTCGTAAGTGGGCCGACTGATATCCCGGAAGATACCCATCACCATGTGGTCCAGGTTCTGGTCCGACAGGCGCGATAGGGCGAAGGCGTACGCAGAATCATCGGAATGCGCGTCGTGCACCACGATTTCGTCCACGGACACATCAGCGGTCTTGGCCACATCGAGGCTGAAGCCCGACCTCACCACACAGAACTCGCCATTGGCACCGAAGACGATCGGCTCGCCGTGGCGGACTCTGATCACCCGCTCCTCGGCGCCTTCCTTGCGCAGCACGTCGAACGAGCCGTCATTGAAAATCGGGCAGTCCTGCATGATTTCGACCAGGGCAGCCCCACGGTGCTGCGCGGCAGCCCGTAGTACTTCGGACAATCCGGCACGGTCAGAGTCCAAGGCCCGACCTACGAACGTCGCCTCGGCGCCCAACGCCAGGGACACGGGGTTGAACGGGTGGTCCAGCGAGCCCATGGGTGTCGACTTCGTGATCTTGCCGACCTCTGACGTCGGCGAATACTGCCCTTTGGTCAGGCCGTAGATCCGGTTGTTGAACAACAGCACCGTGATGTTGATGTTGCGGCGCAGGGCGTGGATGAGGTGGTTACCCCCGATGGACAGCGCGTCACCGTCGCCTGTCACCACCCAGACCGAGAGGTCCTCCCGCGCCAACGCCAGACCGGTGGCGATGGCCGGCGCCCGCCCGTGGATCGAATGAAACCCGTAGGTCTCCAAGTAGTACGGAAACCTGCTGGAGCAGCCGATGCCGCTGATGAACACGATGTTCTCGCGACGCAGCCCGAGTTCCGGCAAGAAGTTGCGGATCGTGTTGAGGATGACGTAGTCACCGCAGCCGGGGCACCAACGCACCTCCTGGTCGCTGGTGAAGTCCTTGCCCTTCTGGGGCCGGTCCTCCGGAGAAAGAGTGGGCACCCCGTCGTTCTTGGTCAACTTCGGGGTGACACCCAGGTCCGTGCCGATCAGGTCAGTCATCTGCGTCAGCTCCCCGCTCCAACCGTGGCCGCCGACAACCGGGCGACCATCGTTTTGTCTTGCTCAATGTCAGCCAATGTCCCGCCCAGCGCGGCGCGAATAACGCGACCCACTTCGTCGGCCAGGAATGCCAGGCCGTGCACCTTGCTGACTGACTGCACATTCACCAAATACTTGGCGCGCAACAACATCGCCAGCTGACCGAGGTTCATCTCCGGGCACACGACTTGCGGGTAGCGGCGCAGCACGTCACCCAGGTTTGCCGGGAAGGGGTTGAGGTGACGCAAGTGGGCATGGGCGACCTTGATGCCTTTGCGCCGCGCCCGTCGGCAAGCCTCGCCGATGGGCCCGTAGGAGCTGCCCCACCCGATCAGCAGCAACTCGGCGTCACCGGTCGGGTCGTCCACCTCGAGATTGGGAACGCTGATGCCGTCGATCTTGGCCTGTCGAATCCGGACCATCAGGTCGTGGTTGACCGGCTCGTAGGAAATGTCGCCGGACCCGTTGGCCGCTTCCAGACCGCCGATCCGATGTTCCAGGCCGGGAGTGCCGGGAACGGCGAACTGCCGAGCGAGGGTCTCCGGGTTGCGGGCGTACGGCTGGAAGGGCTCGTCCGGATTCGCGAAAACATGCTTGATCGGCTGCAGCGAACTGAAATCCGGGACACGCCACGGTTCGGACCCGTTCGC
Source organism: Mycobacterium asiaticum (assembly GCF_001673315.1). Lineage (GTDB taxonomy): Bacteria > Actinomycetota > Actinomycetes > Mycobacteriales > Mycobacteriaceae > Mycobacterium > Mycobacterium asiaticum_B. The sequence continues at coordinate 338,906 of NZ_LZLQ01000015.1, forward strand.
GATGGCACCGTCAGACAGCACGATCACCGGGGTGTGATAGGACACCGCGATCCGGACCGCCTCGATAGCCGTTTCGAAACAATCGGAGGGCGACCGCGGCGCCACCACAGCGACGGGCGACTCGCCGTTACGGCCGAACAGGGCCTGCAGCAGGTCCGCCTGTTCGGTTTTGGTGGGCAGACCGGTGGACGGACCGCCGCGCTGGACGTCGATGACGATCAGCGGCAACTCGGTCATCACACCCAGGCCAAGTGCTTCCGATTTGAGCGAGATGCCGGGCCCCGACGTGCTGGTGACGCCCAGTGCGCCACCGTAGGAGGCGCCGATGGCCGCACAAATACCGCTGATCTCGTCTTCGGCCTGGAACGTGATGACATTGAAGTTCTTGTGCTTGGACAACTCATGCAGGATGTCCGACGCCGGCGTGATCGGGTAACTGCCCAGCACCACCTGCTTGTCGGCAAGTTGACCGGCCGCGACGATCCCGTACGCCAAAGCGGTGTTGCCTGAGATCTGCCGGTATTCCCCGGGCGGCAACGACGCCTTGGACACCTCGTAGGTGGTGCCGAACGCTTCGGTGGTTTCGCCGTAGTTCCAGCCGGCCTTGAGCGCCAGCACGTTAGCCTCGGCGACGTCGGGCTTGCGGATGAACTTTTCCCGGATGAAGTTCTCGCTGGTCTGGATCGGCCGTCCGTACATCCACGACAACAGCCCCAGGGCGAACATGTTTTTTGCGCGCTGACCGTCTTTTTTGGTGGCACCGATCGCTTCGACCGCACCGAGGGTCAGGGTGGTCATCGGGACCGCGTGCACGACATACTCTTCGAGCTGGTCGGTTTCCAACGGATTCGTGACGTACCCGACCTTGGTCAGGTTGCGCTTGGTGAACTCGTCGGAGTTGGCGATCACCATTCCGCCGCGCGGCAAATCACCGATATTCGCTTTCAGCGCTGCGGGATTCATCGCGACGAGCACATCGGGGCGGTCCCCGGCGGTGAGGATGTCGTAGTCGGCGATCTGGATCTGGAAAGAGGAGACGCCGGGCAGAGTCCCTGCGGGAGCGCGGATTTCGGCGGGGTAATTGGGTTGAGTGGCCAGATCGTTCCCGAAAAGCGCCGCGTCAGAGGTGAATCGATCGCCGGTCAACTGCATGCCGTCGCCAGAGTCGCCGGCGAACCGGATAACGACATTCTCCAGGCGCTGCCGACCGGATCCGTTATGAGACTCTGCGCCGGCGCCATTGCCGTTCAGATCCACGTCTCCGCCTTCCACTGGTGTCCGGACAGGCACTCCGTCGAGTTTCAGATTACGCGCGTCGACGTGCCGGGCCCGCTCTGACGTTTTATGTCACTGGCGGTACCAATTATGACACTTTTCTTAGGGTGTATAGCCGCGTCCAATGCCGTGTTACCAGTGAGTACGCAGGTAAAAGCCACCTAAAAGCCGAAGTCAGCGCGTGGCCGCCGACGGCGAAACACCCAACTGTGGTGTTCGTCACTACGACGCGGCGATCCCGCCGGTCTTGGACTCGGCGAAAGGCGGCGAAAGGTCAGGCGCTCTTGTCGCGGCGCTCGGAGCGCGACGGCTTGCGCGGCACGATCGTGGGCAGAACGTTGTCCTGGACGGTCTCCTTGGTGACAACCACCTTGGCGACATCGTCGCGGCTCGGGATGTCGTACATCACCGGCAGCAGGACTTCCTCCATGATCGCGCGCAGACCACGGGCGCCGGTGCCGCGGTGGATTGCCTGGTCGGCGATCGCGTCGAGCGCCTCCTCGGTGAACTCGAGCTCAACACCGTCCATCTCGAACAACCGGGTGTACTGCTTCACCAGTGCGTTCTTGGGCTCGGACAGGATCTTGACCAACGAGTCCTTGTCCAGGTTGGTGACCGACGCGACCACCGGCAAACGGCCGATGAACTCAGGAATCAAGCCGAACTTGATCAAGTCCTCGGGCATCACTTCGGCGAAGTGGTCGGTGGTGTCGATCTCGGCCTTGGAACGCACCTCGGCGCCGAAGCCCAGACCCCGCTTCCCGACACGTTCGTAGATGATCTTCTCCAGACCCGCGAACGCACCCGCCACGATGAACAGCACATTGGTGGTGTCGATCTGGATGAACTCCTGGTGCGGGTGCTTGCGGCCGCCCTGGGGAGGAACCGACGCCTGAGTGCCTTCCAGGATTTTCAGCAGAGCCTGCTGGACACCTTCGCCGGAGACATCCCGGGTGATGGACGGGTTCTCGCTCTTGCGAGCGATCTTGTCCACCTCGTCGATGTAGATGATGCCGGTCTCAGCGCGCTTGACGTCGTAATCCGCGGCCTGGATGAGCTTGAGCAGGATGTTCTCGACGTCTTCACCGACGTAACCGGCCTCGGTCAGAGCGGTGGCATCCGCGATGGCGAACGGCACGTTGAGCATCTTGGCCAGCGTCTGGGCCAGGTAGGTCTTGCCACAGCCGGTCGGGCCGAGCATGAGGATGTTGGACTTGGTCAGCTCAACCGGCTCGTAACGGGAGTCCCGACCCTTTTCGCCGGCCTGGATGCGCTTGTAGTGGTTGTAGACCGCAACCGCCAGCGTGCGCTTGGCGGTGTCCTGCCCGATCACGTAGCCCTCAAGGAAGTCACGGATCTCGATGGGCTTGGGCAGTTCGTCGAGCTTCACATCGTCAGCGTCGGCGAGTTCCTCTTCGATGATCTCGTTGCAGAGGTCGATGCACTCGTCACAGATGTATACGCCGGGACCAGCGATCAGTTTCTTGACTTGCTTCTGGCTCTTGCCGCAGAACGAGCACTTCAGCAGGTCACCGCCGTCTCCGATGCGTGCCATGATGCCTCAGGGCCTACTTCCTGTGTCGCCGATTGGTGTTGCTTGCCGCTGGTATCCCACGACGCTACCCGTTAGTTCCGGCCTGCCGCGACCGTTAACGTCGAATAGCTCGCTTGGTATTCACTCCGATATTTGCGCTAGTCGTGCATGAAACATATAGCCCAAGGGCGTCCGGCACTCGTCGAGACGCGCATTCCGTGTCTCTGGCGTGTCGCGGTTGTGACGCCACCGACGCGGTGGCTCCGCCGCATGGCGAACCCTCAGGCACAACCCTACCGCGACCCCCATGCGCAAGTAGGCGCAAAAAGCACCCGGTTTAGGAATTCCACGGGTGCTTTCGGCGTGCTCGTCGAGGTTAGTCGAGGTTAGGAGTTTTGCGCGGAGAGCTTGCGGTACTCGAGAACGGTGTCGATGATCCCGTAGTCCTTGGCATCTTCGGCGGTCAGGATCTTGTCGCGGTCGGTGTCCTTGCGGATGACCTCGGCGTCCTTCCCGGTGTGCCGGGCCAGGGTGGTTTCCATCAAGGTGCGCATCCGCTCGATCTCGGCGGCCTGGATTTCCAGGTCGGAGAACTGCCCCTGAATGACGCCGGACAGCGACGGCTGGTGGATCAGCACCCGCGCGTTGGGCAGCGCCATCCGCTTCCCCGGCGTCCCGGCCGCCAACAGCACCGCAGCGGCAGACGCGGCCTGACCGAGGCACACCGTCTGAATGTCCGCGCGCACGTACTGCATGGTGTCGTAGATCGCCATCAGAGAGGTGAAGCCACCGCCCGGTGAGTTGATGTACATGGTGATGTCGCGGTCCGGGTCCAGCGACTCAAGCACCAGCAGCTGAGCCATGATGTCGTTCGCCGAGGCGTCGTCGACCTGCACGCCGAGGAAGATGATGCGCTCCTCGAACAGCTTGTTGTACGGGTTGGATTCCTTGACGCCGAAGCTGGAGTGCTCGATGAACGACGGCAGGATGTAGCGCGCCTGGGGTTGGGTCTGAGGGTTCACAGGATTCACTGAGGCTCTCCGTTGGTGATGTGGGCGGCGCGGGTGATGATGTGGTCGACGAAGCCGTATTCCAGTGCTTCTTGTGCGGTGAACCAGCGGTCGCGGTCCGAATCGGCCTCGATCCGCTCGATCGGCTGTCCGGTGAATTCGGCGTTGAGCCGGAACATTTCTTTCTTGATGACGGCGAACTGCTCGGCCTGGATGGCGATGTCGGCGGCGCTACCGGTCACCCCGCCCAGCGGCTGGTGCATCAGGATCCGGGCGTGGGGCAGTGCGTAGCGCTTGCCCTTGGTGCCCGCCGCCAGCAGGAACTCACCCATTGATGCGGCCATGCCCATCGCGTACGTGGCGATGTCACAGGGCGCCAACACCATGGTGTCGTAGATGGCCATGCCGGCGCTGATCGATCCGCCCGGGGAGTTGATGTAGAGGTTGATGTCCTTGTCCGCGTCCTCGGCGGCAAGCAGCAGAATCTGCGCGCACAGCCGGTTGGCGACTTCGTCGTTCACCTCCGAACCCAGGAAGATGATGCGCTCGGACAGCAAGCGCTCATAGACGGAGTCGGTGAGGTTGAGACCCAACGAGTTCGCACGCATGTCAGTCACCCTTGCCACAGTGGGGACACCTACTTTCTGAATTGCTTGTTGCACCGACACTAACCAACCAGACCCGCCGTTTGATCACCCGAGACGGCACGTTCGCTCAGAGCGTCACGAGGTGGGTTCGTCGGCTTCGTTTGTTTGGCTGTCGTCCTGGTCGGATTCGGCAGCCTCGTCGTCGTCTTCGTCCTCATGGTCGTGCTCATGATCATGGTCATGCTCGTGGTCGTGCTCATGATCATGGTCATGGTCATGGTCCGGACGCCGCTTGCCGAAGAACTCACTGGTGTCGATGGGGTTGCCGTCGTTGTCGGTGACGGTCGCCTTTTCGATCACTGCCGCGACCGCCAAACCGCGCCGCACGTCGGCGAACATGGCGGCCAGCTGATTGTTCTCCTGCAGATAAGCGAACAGCTGTTGCGGCTCGATGCCGTACTGGCGGGACGTCAGCACCAACCGCTCAGTCAGGTCTTCCTGGGCTACCTCGATTTCGAGCTCATCCGCGATGGCATCCAGCAGCAGCTGCCGCTTGACGTTCCTCTCGGCGGAGGTCCGCGCTTCGGCCTCGAACTCCTCGCGCGAGGAGCCCTGCTGTTCGAGCACCTCGGCGAATTTGGCCGGATCCTGATCCAGGCCGCTCATCGCCGCTTGCAAGGTCTCGTCCATCTGCGAGCGCACGATCGCATCTGGTACCGGTACGTCGACCTGCTCGAGCAGCGCGTCCAGGGCGGCGTTGCGAATCTGGTCGGCCTGTTGGGCACGCTTGGTGTTGCGAACCTGTTCGGCGAGGCTGGTCCGAAGCTCGTCGATCGTGTCGAACTCACTGGCTAGCTGAGCGAACTCGTCGTCGGGTTCGGGCAGCTCACGCTCCTTGATCGACTTGACCGTGACCGTCACCTCGGCGTCCTGTCCAGCATGCTCGCCCGTGGCCAACTTGGCGGTGAACACCCGGGACTCGTCGGCGGACAGCCCCACCAGCGCGTCGTCGAGGCCCGCGATCAACCGGCCAGAACCCACCTCGTGTGACAGGCCCTCGGCGGTGGCGTTGGGTACTTCCTCGCCGTCGACAGTCGCGGACAGGTCGATCGAGACGAAGTCGCCGGTCTGCACCGGACGGTCCGCGCCAATCAGGGTGCCGAACCGGGCGCGCAGCGACTGCAACTCCGCGTCGACTTCCTCGTCGGCGACCTCGATTGCGTCAACCGAGACTGTCAGTGCGTCCAGGTCGGGCATCTCCAGCTTGGGACGGACGTCGACCTCGGCGAAGAACTGCAACTCTTCGCCGTACTCCTTCTTGGTCACCTGGATGTTCGGTCGTCCGATCGGTTGCACGTCCGATTCGGTGAGTGCCTGGCCGTAGCGGCTCGGCACGGCTTCCTCGATGACCTGGTCGAGCAGTGCCTCGCGGCCGAACCGCGCCTCCAGCAGGCGCGCCGGCGCCTTGCCGGGCCGGAAGCCGGGCAGCCGGACCTGCTTGGCGAGCTCCTTGTAGGCGCGCTGGAAATCAGGTTCGAGCTCGGTGAACGGCACCTCCACGTTGATGCGAACCCGGGTCGGGCTCAACTGCTTGACAGTGCTCTTCACGGCGTGCTCCTCGGTATGTGTCGTTCCTGCATGCGGCCATGCGGCTGGGCGAGCTGGTCGGGGTGACAGGATTTGAACCTGCGGCCTTCCGCTCCCAAAGCGGATGCGCTACCAAGCTGCGCTACACCCCGCGCTGACCACGCGATCCTACGGCCCGCAAGCCGGAGCGCTGCACGGACCTCCGGGCACTCAGGCATAACTTCACGGAGCGGTCACGCGCCTGCGTCGATTAGATTTGATCTACGCCACCACGTACAGTCTGGCTCGACTAACACTTGCGGGCGTAGCTCAATGGTAGAGCCCTAGTCTTCCAAACTAGCTACGCGGGTTCGATTCCCGTCGCCCGCTCTGAGCTAAGATTTTGCACGATAGAAAGGCGCGATGAGCGACCTCGAAAGTGTCAGTATTCAAGGCTCATGCGCGTCGAACTTCGTCGGAGTGCGCGACGCGTTCGAGCGCAATTTCGCGCTGCGCGGCGAGGTCGGGGCCGCGGTAGCGGTATGGGTCGATGGTCATCTGGTGGTCAATCTTTGGGGTGGCTCGGCCGACGCCGCGGGTAGGCGGCCGTGGCAGGAAGACACCTTGACCACGGTGCTGTCCGGCACCAAGGGTCTGACCTCCACCTGCGTTCACCAGCTGGCGGACCGCGGTGAGCTGGACCTACATGCTCCGATCACCCGCTATTGGCCCGAGTTCGGGCAGGCCGGCAAGGACGCAATCACGTTGGCCATGGTGATGAGTCACCGTTCTGGCGTCATCGGCCCGCGCACGCGGCTGACCACCGAGCAGCTTTGCGACTGGGACTACGTCTGTGGCCAGCTCGCCATTGCCGAGCCGTGGTGGAAGCCGGGCACTGCACAGGGCTACCACATGACCACATTCGGATTCATTCTCGGCGAAGTGTTCCGCCGCGTCACGGGCCGCACCATCGGCCAGTACCTGCGCACGGAGATCGCCCAACCGATCGGCGCCGAGCTCCACATCGGCTTGACGCCGGCCGAACAGGCGCGCTGCGCAGAGCGGGTGAACAAGCCGACCGGCCGGCAACTGCTTGCCGAGCTGCAAGCGCCGAGCGATCCCACCAGCCTGGACGACCACCCCAAGGCGGGAATGTCGATCTCGATGGGGTTCCTCGCCGACGACGACCTCGACACCGAAAACCTGCAGCTTTGGCGGCAGTTGGAATTCCCCGGCACCAACGCCCAGGTGTCGGCGCTCGGTATGGCCACGTTCTACAACGCGTTGGCGCAGGAGAAACTGCTGAGCCGCGAACACATGGACTTGATTCGGGTGTGTCAGGGCGGTTTGGAACCGGACCTGGTGCTGGGGCCGCGGGTTGCCGATCACGGCTGGGGCCTGGGGTACATGCTCAATCAGCGGTGCATCAACGGCCCCAACCCACAGGTATTCGGACACGGCGGGTTAGGCGGCTCGTTCGCGTTTGTCGACCTCGAACACCGGATTGGGTACGGATACGTGTCGAATCGCTTCGACGCCAGCAAGGCCAACGCCGATCCGCGCAGTGTCGCGCTCAGTAACGAGGTCTATCGCGCGCTCGGTGTCATTTCGGCCTGCGACTGACTGGGTTTTTGGGCGTCGAGCCTGCGTTTGGTGGCGTCGAGTTTGCTATTGGTGCGTTGAGCCTGCGTTTGGTGGCGGCGAGCCTGCGTTAAGCGCGTCGAGCCTGCGTTAAGCGCGTCGAGCATGCGTTCACCGCATCGAGCCTGCGTTCACCGCGTCGAGCATGAGTCCAGCGCGTCGAGCCTGCGTTGAGCGCGTCGAGTCTGCGTTGTGTGCATCGAGCCTGCGTTCACCGCATCGAGCATGAGTCCAGCGCGTCGAGCCTGCGTCCACCGCGTCGAGCCTGTGTTGTGTGCGTCGAGCCTACGTCCAGTGCGTCGAGCCTGCGTCCACCGCATCGAGCATGCGTCCAGCGCGTCGATTCGCTGCAAATGACGCGCTGAGTGCAGTTTCGACGCGACCAGCGCAGGCTCGGCGCACTTCCGACGCCACCAGCGCACACTCGCGCGCTTACGACGCCACTAGCGACGCCACCAGCGCAGACTCACGCACTTACGACGTGAGCCGCACCCTCGTCATGATTGTCGTGTGGCGTCCACCAGTCATGTTTGGCAATTCGGGCA